>CAJFUN010000001.1 GCA_904420205.1 Candidatus Parachristensenella avicola
GAACTGAAAAAGAACTGAATACGAAACCCGAACAGAAAAGGCCGCAGCAATGCAGCCTTTTCTGTTGCAATCTTGGTTTAATTCGATTGCCGCTCGCCGACCAGTACAAAAATTGGTGCAAATTCTCATTTTCTCACGGCTTTCGCTCTAGGCGTAACCGCAAAGCAAAGCCGTGAGAAATGCATATTCTGCTATCAGAGTGACGTCCTAACACAGAAGATCCGAATGTGTCATTCGGATCTTTTTCTGTTTTGGAAAAACGTGCTGTAATGCGATGGCTGGTTTTGATCGGAATCTATGCAGGCCATTGTAACGACGGCCCGGTGCTCGATGATAAAATCGATGAAAAGCGCCGCGCAGATAAGCGTTTATCGGAAAGCGGAAGATTGCTGGAGAAAAGCGCTTTGGGTGCGCGGATTTGCCTTGAATGGCCGGAAAATGCAATGTTTTTCCCGGCGGACGATTTGCGGCGATGGACAAGCGGCCCTTTGGATGGAAGCGTTCCAAGAGCGCTGGCGCCGATGCATGGGAGGGAGAGCGGCAAACCGCGACAGACTGCGTCGGAAAGCGCGGATTACGAGTGACGCCGATAGCAGTAAACGCAGAATGACAGCGGACTTATTCCCTTTATAGTTTTCTATAGGCGACAGGTGCTTACAATGGAAAGCGGATATTTGGATATGCCGATTCACTGGCGGGGAGCGGGCAAAGGCGCACTTGCATAGCATATAGCGATGGCAGATAAGGATGGGAAGGCCGGCTAGGCCTGCCCAGCAGCGTAAATGATGACGCGGCGCTCCCCCGGAGTCGGGTGGCCATCATGAGCGCCGGCGGCAAGAGAGAAGAAAGGTGCGTCATACCGATGGCAACAATATCAGGCAGCGTAGTGTTTAACCGGAACAGGAGCTCGGCGATCTCTTCCGGCGATTCGGGGATTGCCAACATTCCGGTTGTCCTTCAGAATGTCAATACAACCAACCGGCTGACCGTCTTAACGGATGCGGCCGGCAGCTATTCCTTCTATAATGTCCCGGACGGACCATACCGCATCGTAGAAGCGTACGGCGCTTCCGGCGGGCTCCCTTCGCCGACGGATTTCGCCACAGCAGCGCCGGGCGACGTGCCTGAAGGCGCGAATCCCCCCATTGGCGCGGTGGATAATCCGCCGCCTGCGGCCAACCATCTGGACGCGGTAACGCCCAATACGCTATGGGTTACAGTAGCTGGGAATGATTTAGCTTATCAAAATTTTCTCAATGGTCCAGTAACCTATACGCCCATCCAGACAATCCTGGATCCCTGTGCAATTATCTCAGGCAATAATGAGATAACGGATGCTGACGGCGGCACCTTTGGCGGTTTTGTTCAAGGCACGGCAGCAAACACGGGCGCTCCGGTGGAGCCTTATCCCGGCGTAACGCCGGATTTTACATACGTATTGCCCAATCCCTTGGCGTATACACCGATGGGCGGGGAATATACGGTGCAAAACATCATGAACGATTCGGCAAGCAATGAGATCGGGGCATGGTGGCGCATTGCAGACCATACCCAGGGCAACGAGACAGGACGCATGATGATCGTGAACGGCTTTAACCCCGGCGCCGTTTTCTTCCGCAGCCAGGTAAACGTGCAGCCCCAAACCGATTATTTGTTCACCGCCTGGATCCTAAACCTATTCAAGACGACGGGCTATCCGGATCCGGAACTGGGCGTACGGGTGCTGGATGAAAACGGCGGGATTCTGTACAGCGCCACGCTGGGGCAGTTGATTCCCGTCCACACGGACGTGCCGGAGTGGAAACAAATCGGTAGCGTGATCCAATCCGGCGCCAATACCAAGCTGACGGTAGAATTTCTGAGCGAGGGGCCGGAGTCGGTGGGCAACGACTATGCCATCGATGACATCTCCTTCCGTGCAATCCAGGTGCCACAGTTTATCCCCGTCAAGACCGTGGATCGGACGGCGGCAAGCGTGGGGGAGACCGTTCGCTATACCGTGACCCTTTCCAATACTTGTACGAGCCCGCTCACTGCCGTCACCTTCCAGGATACGCCGCCCAACGGACTGGCCTTTGTCCAGGGCAGCGTCTTGATTGACGGCGCGCCGGCCCCGTCCGCTGATCCGGGCGCCGGATTTAGCCTGCCGGATGTTGCCGGAGGCGAGACGGTTACGGTGTCCTTTGACGCGCGGATCAACGCGCTGCCCTCGCCGAACCCGGCGATCAATATTGCAGCGATGACCTACGCCTATACGCCGGTGGAGGGCGGTATTCCAGCTACCTTTTCCGTGCTGTCCAATGAGGCGGCGGTGCTGGTTGACGCAATGGCGGACATTGCGGTGGTCAAGACGGCAGGCTCCGGTATGGCCACGCCGGGCGGCCTGCTCACGTATACCATAACGGTAACGAATGCGGGCCCTTCGCCAGCCGCACAGATTATGCTCAGCGATACACTCCCGCCTTCCATTTTAGACGCGACCTTCTCTCTGGACGGCGGTTTGACCTGGGCTCCTTGGGCAAGCCCCTATTCGATCGGAGATTTGGCGAACGGACAGACTCGGACAGTCCTGATCCGCGGTATAGTCGATCCGGCATCCATAGGCGTCATTGAGAATACGGCGTCCGTATTGTCGAGCACGCCTGATCCCGATTTGTCCAATAATACTGATACTGAAACAACGCCGATAGACGAACAGGCCGATTTATCCATCATCAAGCTGGGCAGCCCCAAACCCGTCACGCCCGGGAACCCGCTGACGTATGCCGCTACGGTGGCCAATGCCGGCCCATCTGTGGCGAGGGATGTGAAACTGACAGATACCATTCCCGGCGAGTTGGCGGATGCGGCTTTCTCCCTAGATAACGGTGCGACTTTCCAGCCCTGGACCGGCGATTATCTCCTGGGGGACCTGGCGCCGGGTGCAGCACGGCTTGTGCTGATTCGGGCTCGGGTTCTTACCTCCGCCACCGGCACAGTGACGAACACCGCAACAGTGGATAGCCCTACGCCGGATCCAAACCCCTCCAATAATACTTCTACGGATGAAACAGACGTCGTTCCCAGCGCCGATCTTGCTATAACCAAAATAGGAGGCCCGGTTCCCGTGCCTGCGGGCGGCGAGATAAGCTATGATATCCTCGTGCAAAACTTTGGCCCCAGCGACGCGCAGCTTGTCACACTGAACGATATCCTGCCGGCCTCGCTTTCCGCGGTGGAATATGCCTTGGATGGCGGCGGTTTCTATCAGCCGTGGATCGGATCGGTTTCCCTCGGGATGCTAACTGCCGGGGCATCGCGTACGGTGAGGCTGCGCGGTCGGGTGGATCCCGCGGCTACGGGCACGCTGGTCAATACGGCTTCAGTCAGCAGCCCGACGCCCGATCCCGATCCAAACAATAACCAGGATACGGAAATTACGCCCATCAATACGGCGGCTGATCTGATGGTGGTGAAAACCGGCGGCCCCAACCCGGTAATGCCCGGGCAGGAACTGACTTATCGGCTGGAGATCACGAACGCGGGCCCGAATCCTGCGATCGGTACGGTTCTTACCGACCAGCCGCCCGCTGTCTTGAGCGGCATCGAATTTTCTCTGGATGGAGGGAATCAATGGGCCGCGTGGACCGGCAGCGTAAACCTAGGCACGTTGGCCGACGATGCCGCCCAGACTGTGCTGCTACGGGCGTCGGTGGATGCGCAAGCCACCGGCATCATCGCCAATACGGCAGCGGTAAGCAGCGATACGCCCGACCCTAACCCTGCCAACAACGAAGATACATGGCTGATTCCCATCGGTGCATCGGCCGACCTTTCCCTAACAAAAACAGCTGCCGTTGGGGCCGTAGAGGCGGGAAACCCGATCAGCTATACCATAACCATTGCCAACGCAGGCCCCAGCGCAGCGCAGAACACAGTGGTAAGCGATGTTATCCCGAGTCAGGTGATGAATCCCCAATTCGCCTTGGAGGGAAACACGGATTTTGCCCCTTGGGTAACCCCTTATTCCATGGGGACGCTGGCGGCCGGAGAGAGCCGGAGCATCGTAATCCGCGGCCTTGTGGATCCCTCGGCCGACGGCGGTATCCTTGTAAATAGCGCCACGGTGACCAGCGATACGCCGGATCCGGATACCGGAAATAATACGGATCAGGCGGATACCGAGATTCTTGTGTCGGCAGACGTATCGGTCTCCAAGGCGGCCGGCGCTCAAACGGCGGTACCGGGCCAGGCATTTCACTATACGCTGGCGGTAGCCAACGCCGGGCCTTCCGACGCCCGCGATGTAACGCTGGTCGACGCATTGCCCGCATCCGTGCTGAATCCGCAGTTTTCCACAGATGGCGGCGCTACCTATCGCCCCTGGAGCAGTCCTTATCAGGTGGGCCTGCTGCAGGCCGGAGAGCGTCGGGATATCGTCATCCGCGGGATGCTCAGCGCCTCCGCCTCCGGCCTTCTGGTTAATACGGCGGTGGCAAGCAGCATTACCCCTGATCCGAATTTGGCAAACAACACGGATTCGGCGCAAACACCCATCCGGCCATCAGCAGATCTTTCCATCGTCAAAACAGCGAGCCCTAGCCCAGCACTGGTGGGCGGGATGCTGACGTATCTGTTGCTGGTATCCAATGCAGGCCCCTCCGACGCCAGAGGCGTCATGCTAACCGATGCGCTGCCTAACGGATTGGAAAAAGCGGAGATTTCGACGGACGGTGGGATCAACTGGGTGCCTTATGCGGGCGAATATGCCATAGGCGACCTGCCGACCGCGGCAGCCCTTTCGCTGCAGGTGCGCGCGCAGGTATCCTCTTTTGTGACGGAAGCGCTGGTCAATACGGCGATGGTGAGCAGCGATACGCCGGATCCTAATCCGGCCAACAATCAGAGCACCGTCACAACGCCGACCCTTCCCTCAGCCGACCTTTCGATCGTGAAGCAGTCAACACCCGATGTGGCTGTGCCGGGCGGCACGATCAGCTACGCACTGCGGGTTGTAAATGCGGGACCGGCCGATGCCCAGCAGGTTACGGTGCGGGATATCGTTCCTTCGATCGTTACGGGCGTGCGCTTTTTCGCGGATGGAGGCGTGACTTGGAGGCCTTGGAGCGGATTGTATACGCTGGATCGGCTGCCGTCTGGGGCAGCCTACAGCATAACGCTGCGCGGTACCGTAGGACTGACGGCGGGAGGGGTTATCGTTAATACAGCCTCGGTGAGCAGCCCGACACCCGATCCGGATCCTTCCAATAACGTAGATACCATCGTAACGCCCATATCGGCTCTGGCTGATATATCCGTCCAAAAGACGGCCGCACCCAATTCGGTAGAGACCGGCGGGATTCTAACCTATCGGCTGCTGCTTGCCAATGCGGGCCCGGCTGACGCGCAAAACGTGCAAGTGGATGATGCGCTGCCCGCAGCGCTGGACGGAGCAGTGTATTCGCGAGACGGCGGCGCGAACTGGCTGCCTTGGGCCGGCACGTATGATTTGGGCGTGCTTCCTGTGGGCGGCGAGGAAACCCTTCTGCTCAGAGGGAGGGTTCAGGCTGCGCCCGGCGATGTGCTGGAAAATACCGCGGTGATTCGCAGCGACACCCCGGACCCTGATCCGGGCAACAATACCTCGACCGTGCGAACGCCCGTCGTCAACGGTCCCTCGGCCGACCTTGCCATAGCCAAAAGCGCCATGCCCAACACAGCTGTACCGGGCGGAACGCTGACCTACACCCTAGTTGTGACCAATTATGGACCCGGCGACGTGACGGATGCGGCCTTATATGACACACTTCCCGCGACGCTATTCGATGCGGAACTTTCGCTGGACGGCGGCGCGACCTGGCAACCCTGGCGCAACCCCTATGCATTGGGCGGGTTGGCCGCCGGACGGAGCACCGCCGTATTGATCCGAGCGCAAGTTGGGGCCACAGACGACGGCTTTTTGCGCAATACGGCCACCGTTTTTAGCAGCCTGCCGGATCCCAATGAGGCCAACAACACAGCGTCGATTGAAACGCCGGTGCAGGGCGGGGCGGATCTGTCGATTCAAAAAACGGCTTGCCCGGATCCTGCGCTTCCCTGCCAGTATCTGGCATACCGGATGATCGTGTCCAACCATGGGCCGGAGGATGCGGAAAGCGTACTGATAACCGACGCGCTTCCGGTGCAGCTGGGCTGCTCGATTTATTCCCTTGATATGGGCTGCAGCTGGCAACCTTGGATGGGGAGCCTGGCTCTGGGCACGCTGGAGGCGGGGCGCTCCATTATGCTGCTGGTAGCCGGTATCGTCGATCCCTGTATTCAGGGCGCGATTACCAACCGGGCATCGGTATCGTCGCTGACCTTTGACCCCGACCTGACGAATAACACAGCAACCGTAACGGTAAACCGGAATTAAATGGGACAGCGCCGGTGTGCGCTATAAAATAAACCCGAAAAAGGCAGCCACACGGCTGCCTTTTTCGGGTTCAATGGGAGAGGATATTTAACCGAAAATCTCCAGCGTCTTTTGCGCCATACGCCGGCCATAGGTCTCAAAGGTGGTGCGGCTATGCTCCAGATGATCGCTCAGCGCGACGGGCCCAAGATGGATGACGGGTTTTCCCATTGAACCGCCCCCCGAGAATGCGAGCATCCCCAGCACCATCATATGGTCGAGGATGGTGCGAACCCCAAGTTCGCCGCCGCCATGGATATAGTCGGCTGTGGCAAAGGCTCCGCCGATTTTTCCGGCCATGCCGTATTGGCGGGAGGGCCCCTCCAGCCATGTTTTTATTTCACCGCAAACGTCGGCCATGTAAATCGGCGATCCAACGACAATGCAGCGGCTATCCTTCACCCATATCTCATCCAAATCATGGATGGAAAAGGCCTTGGCCGCCGCGCCGTCGACGGAACGCATTCCGGCGGCAATGACCTCGGCCATTTTTTGGGTGTTGCCCGTTTTCGAGAAATATAATACCGACATGTTCATGGGTATACCTCCAAAGAATGCAAGATGAACGGCTTTATTGTATATTGTGCTGGGATCAATGGCAAGGATGATGAAGCGGCAAAAAAGCTTGCCATTCAGCTGTCCACCGTGTAACATGAAAAAAGCAGAAGCTTGCTAGGCTCAACCGGAAGTTGCAATGCTGGCAGCGGCTCAAGCGGACGGCGGTTGTCAGCACCGCACAGCGACCGGTATGGCAAAAAGAGAAACGGAAGCTGGCAATGGGTTGAATCAGGAAGGAATAGGCCGTTTATCGCGCCCAAGCATGGCTCACGGAGCTTGCCGCAGCGATCGGTTGTCCATTCCCCTTCAAGCGGTATCCAAAAGGGAAAACGATGTCTCCTATCCCAAGACGGTGGCATTTGCGATAACCGCTGCCGAGAAATCCCCATGGGCCTGTGCGCCCACATGGAGCAAAATCGGCTTCTCACCCTGCCGGCTTTGCCCTTTATTGGCGATTGCGGAGGCATTCAGGATAAGGAGATGCTTTTCAGCTTTAACTGAGAGGCCAGGATCATTTGATTACGTTCGGAAAACCGTACGCGTTTATGTGAACGATTGATACCTTCCGGAGCGAATCGAACCGGGCGACGTGCCGGTGCGCACGGAGGGGCATGTGCACCGGCAAAGAAAAGGAGGATACATGCTAAAGGAGCGGATTGAGGCGCTGGAGCTGCCGGCGCCGCTTGAGCGAACGCAGATGCTGCGGATCCTGTATGAACAGGAATATGGGTTTCCGCCGCCGCCTCCCCTCCGAGTGTGGGGCGAAGAGGAGGCATGCCAACCGAACGCTTGGGCCGGTAAGACGGTAGAGAAAAAGATCCGCCTGTGGGTGGAGACGGAGCGTGGAAGCGCCAGTTTCCCTTTCTGTTGGACGGTACCTAAATCTGAGCCACGGCCGGTGCCGGTCGTGCTGCTCTCCTTTCAGGCAGAGTCGCCCAACCGCTATTATCCTGCCGAAGAGGCGGTGGATCGGGGCTTGGCGGTGGCATGCCTAGGGTATGAGACGGTTGCTTGCGATCGGGACGACGGATTTCAGGACCCGCTGCCCCGCCTGCTGCGGGATGGTCCGCAGCCGGAGGACGGATGGGGCAAATTAGGGCTGTGGGCCTGGGCGGCCAGCCGCATAGCGGATTATCTTATGACGCTGCCAGGTTTGGATACGGACAACCTAGCGGTGATGGGGCATTCCAGGCTGGGTAAGACGGCGCTCTTGGCGGCCGCCGGCGACGAACGCTTTACCTTTGCCATGTCCAATGATTCGGGCTGCTCAGGCGCGGCGCTGGCTCGGGGCACACATGGGGAGCGGGTGGAAGATATCTGCAAACACTTTCCCCATTGGTTCTGCCCCAATTATCAGGCTTACCGGGGCCGGGAGGCGGCAATGCCCTTTGATCAGCATTTCCTGCTCAAGGCGATCGAGCCCCGGTACGTCTATGTAACCAGCGCCGCGGAAGATGATTGGGCCGACCCAGAGCAGGAGTATCTGGCCTGCGTGGCAGCCGGAGGCATGGTGCATCCAGACCGGATGCCCCAGTGCGGCGACGCTTTTCGGGAAGGACGGCTGGGTTACCATCTGCGTAGCGGCAGCCATTTCCTCAGCCGGTATGATTGGGACGGCTTTATTCGGTTTATCCAGGCGCACCGCATTACGCACGACTCGGATGGGGGGACAGGCGATGGCCTATGAAAAAGTATATGCTATGCGGTTTGCGCAGATCTATCCGCTGCTGGTCAACAAGGCGGTAAAAAAGGGCCGAACGCCGGAAGAGGTGGATCAGGTTATCAGCTGGCTGACCGGCTATAGCGTTGAGCAGATTGCGCAGGCGGCCGACAGTACGGTGAGCTATGGGGACTTTTTTCGCCAAGCGCCCCGGATCAATCCCAACAGCAGCAAGATTACGGGCGTGGTCTGCGGCGTGCGCGTCGAATCGATTGAAGATCCGCTGATGCGGCAGATTCGGTATTTGGATAAACTGGTGGATGAGTTGGCCAAAGGCCGGCCGATGGACAAGATCCTGCGAAATTCGCCTTGAAGGCGTGTACGGAAAACGGCTGCCCGCTGTACGGCAGCCGTTTTATATATCATGCTAAAGCTCAGCCTGAATCGCCTGGCGCTGGGCGAAACGCTCCATATAGCGGGCTTTCCCCTCGGAGTCTAAGGCAAAAAGCATGGATTTTGCAGAAAAATTCCCATCAGACAAACGTTTAATGCGCAGCTTAGCCATAAATTCTCCGTGGTCTGGGCAGCGGAAAAGGGCGATTTCCCGGTTGCGTCCCTGGGGGAGCCAACCGTTGCCCTCCATAATCTGACCGCAAACAGGGCAGGAGACAAGGCGCAGGCGATCGTCTTGCAGGGCTTCGCCGCGGCTGGTATAGCCCCCGTAGCGCTGGCTGCGCAAGCAGCTGCCGTCTTGCTTTTCCATTAGGTCGGAGCCATATTCGCGAATCCCGCGTTCAAGGTCCAGCGCGCGCACGATTGCGGCTGTATTGAGCGCGTCGTTCAGCGCATCGTGGGCGCGGTTTTGCTGGGGAATCTCTAGGCGCTCCATAGCGCCGGACAGAGACCACTGGCGCTTCTGTTGGGTAATCTGCTCGTTGAAGATCCGCTGCAGGTTATATGTGGCGGGGATCCAGGTAACGTCCAGCTGATATAGCTTCAGGTTATCCATCAGCATAGCGGTATCGTCGTTTCCCCAGGTGAGAAAGCACACGTCAGAACCGCACCAATTCTGGAAGCGTTCCACCGCTGTGGGGAAATCCAGCCCCTGGGCCAGATCACGGGAGCGAATCCCCGTTAATCGCTTGACCGCGCTGTTCATCTTGGCATAATACCGGGGCTTGACCAGCAACTTTAGCGTTTCCAGCTCCTGAAGCTGGGCGTCCAGCTTAATTGCACCGATTTGTATGATCTCCCCATGCAGGGGAAACGGTTTCCGTATGACTTTTTCCTTGGTGACGGCCTGGTTCCATTCCAGGTCCAAAACAATATAATTCATATGGGAGGGCGTTCCTTTCCTTCGGGCATACTTATTTAGTGTACAACACAGACGGACAGGGCACAACCCGCAAAATCCCCAATTCTATGCAAAAGGCCCTGCCGCAGAGCGGAGGGCCAGAGGATTAGAACTCTTTGTGCTCATAGATCCTGCAGCTGATATACCAGGATAGCGCCAGCACAGCCAACAGGGCAAGGGGAAGCACGGCAGCGATAAGCGGCACTGGCAGAGCGAAGGAAAAGAGCGTTCCGCCGCTTTTTTCATAGAGAGCGGCGATGCTGAAGGGCAGTATAAGGATCAATATGATCATAAGGCGGCTTTTTTCCGCACCGAATTGATAGACTAGAGGCAGTAGGATGGAAAGATAAAGGATACTGCCTGCCAGAAAGATCAGAGGCAGCACGATCCAGAGCCGGTTTTCGTCCATTCCCTCGCCTACCAGGTTGATGAGCGCGCTGAGCAGGCTGCCAATGGCGCTCAGCGTCAGGCCCAGAAGGTATTTGCTGGTCACGAGCTGGCGGCGTGTGACCGGCAGCGTTAGACTATATCCGTCCCAGTGAGCCAGCGTATCATAAGAAAAGACCGTGATCGGGAGCGTGGCCCCGAAGACCACGACCATGGCGCTGACAAAGGAGAAGTCCTCTAGGAAAAAGGAGGCTGCCAGCATCAGGATTACCGCGCCGACCATAATTTTTCCATACCGGCGTATGGTCAATAGATCCTTGATGAATAAACCTTTCATGCGCTACATTTCCCCCTTCCCGTAGAATACCATGATGTCATCCAGCGTTGCGCGGTTTAAAGGGATGTGGGGATAGGCGCGGCTAAAGGCGCGCCGGTCCGCCACAAGCATTTCAGCGCCGAAGCCATGGCGGCGTAGCGGCCCGCGGTCGGCCGATCGGATGGAAGCCTCCTCGCCCTGATGGAGCTGGGCTACGGCAAAGCGCTCCAGCATTTGATCCTTTTCTCCGGCTAGGCGTACCTGCCCATGTTGCAGCAGCACAATATAGTCGGCCACTCGCTCCAGGTCGGTGGTAATATGGGTGGACATGAGGATACCCCGCGAATCATCCTGGATGAATTCTAAAAACAGGTCCAACATTTCGCTGCGCACCACGGGATCCAACCCACTGGTCGCCTCATCCAGAATGAGGAGGCGCGGATGGTGCGCCATGGCACAGGCCAGGGAAAGCTTGGTTTTCATGCCGCGGGACAGCGCCTTGACGCATTTTGTAGGGTCAAGGGCAAATCGGCGAAGCAGGGCGGCATAATACGCGGGATCCCAGCTTGGGAACAAGGGCGACAGGATACGTTCCAGATGGGCAGGGGTCAGGTGCTCATGAAAGCAGCATTCATCTAGGACGACGCCGATCTCCCGGTGAGCCCGGACGCCTTCCTTTTGGGCGTCCAATCCCATTAGGTTGATCTGCCCCTCATCAGGACGAATCAGCCCCAGTAAAGATTTAAGCGTGGTGGTCTTGCCAGCGCCGTTTTCTCCAATTAGCCCTACGATGGAACCCGCGGGCAGCGTAAGATTGACATCTTTCAGTGAAAAGGCACCGTATTGTTTACACAGATGGGCAATTTCAATTAAGTTTTCCATGCTTATTGATCCTCATAGATGAGCTGGAGCAACTCGGTAAGCTCCTGCAGGCTGATGGCTCCGCTTCGGGCAACCGAAACGGCTGCCTCCAAGTGCTCTTGGGCAAGGCGCAGATGCTCCTCCCGCACAAGCTCGGTATTCTGCCGGGCCACAAAACAGCCCTTTCCCGGGACATTCACGATAAATCCATCCCGTTCCAGATCCTCGTAGGCCCGTTTGGTGGTGATGACGCTGATACGCAGCTCCTTGGCCAGAAGCCGCATGGAGGGAAGCGACTGCCCCTCAGTTAGCTCACCCTGCAGAATGAGCGATTTGATCTGGGCGGTGATCTGTTCATAGATGGGCTTCCCTGACGTATTGGAAATTAGGATATCCAAGGTGCACCTCGTTATACTGTATATACAATATATGCACAGTATAACGCTTGATGGGCGGGTTGTCAAGGGAAAAGAAAAACTTCTCCGGTGATCGGTTGAAGCATCGGAGAATTCACGGTATAATGGGCGGCAGAAACGAAAGGAGCTCGTTTAATGGAATACGATGTGCGGGTAAGAGTGCAGGGCGCGCCGGGCGAAACAGGCCAGGTTCCCCCTCTGATCGTGGATACCGAGGGGCATCTTGCGGTGGAGCGGGGCCATTGTGCGCTTAGCTATTATCAATATGAGGGAGAGGAAGCCGTTCCGGTAAAGACGAGCATCCGCCTGGAACGGAGCACGGTGGCCATGGAGCGAAGCGACCACACCACCATGGTTTTTGACCGCAAGCGCCCCAGTTTTCATCCGGTGCTGACTCAATCGGGGCGGCTGGTATCGATGATGGTGATCCCTCACCGGGTAGAGTGGAATCAAAGAAGGGGACGGGGATCGCTGCGCTTGGCCTACGATCTTGTCTATGATGGCCGGATTACGTCTAATCATGATATCCTCTTTGAATTTGCCCCCAGCCATGGAGCCTTATAAGCAGCTGTGCGCTTCGGTGGAGACGAGGCTTATCGCGGCGCTGGGCCGGCGGCCCAAGGGATTCGTGGTGGCGCCTTGCCGGGTGCCGGGATACCATCTTTATAGCAATGCCGGCTTCTTTGCCGGCGGCGATCCAGCGCTGCAAGAGGCCTGCCCGCCCCAGTGGACAGCCAAGGTTCAGGGCGGATTCATCAATTACCGGCTGAGCGAAGCGGCGCTACGCACGGCGGTGGAAACGCTGGCCGGCTGGCCCGTTCCCGGCTCATGCCCGGCAGAGCAGGCATCCCGGTGCTCAAGGCTGGAGGCACTGCTGGCGCTGAGAGACGATGAAAAACGATGGGGCCCCGAGGGAGCGCATCTGGCCTGGCTGCTGATCCGGGCGCTGCCTCCGGTGAAGGAGGAACAGGCTAACCGGCTATGGCAGGCCTTTGAACGATACTTTCGCTGCGGCCAGGTGGATCACCAACTCGTGCGGGCCCTGCGGCTGCGGTTAACGCAGACGAAATAAGAAAGGAAAAGGAAGAAATGATACGTCATGTGGTCATGTGGAAATTCCGCCCCGGATGTGAGGCGGAAGCCGAAGAATTCCTGGAGCGGCTTCGAGGCCTGGGCGATCAGCTGGAGATGATTCGGGCCATGCGGGTGGAGCGCGACAGCTCCGGGAAGGCCGATCATTTTGACGCCGTGCTGATTGCCGATTTCGATCATGAACAGGCGCTTGCCGCCTACCTGTCGGATCCGAGGCATTTGGCGGTATCCGCGCTATGCAAATCGATCCGGGAGCAAAGGGCTTCGGTGGATTATGTCTGGGAACCGAATCGGGAAGCCGATGGATCCCCGAACCAATTCTGAAAAAAGGAATGCCGCGCAGATTTTCTGCGCGGCATTCCCTTTGAGTCCGTTAGCGGGCATGCTCAGACCGCCAAGGCGTCACTCTTCATACTGCATCAGCGGCTGCCGCCCCTGAAGCACGGCCAGCGCCCCCTGGGCCATGGCCAATAGCTCGTTTTCGCCGGGCACCACGTAGATAGGCGCGATGAGATCCACATTTTGCTTGATGAAGCCGGTAAACCGGTTGCTATGGGCCAACCCACCGGTGAGGATGATGGCGTCTACCCGGCCGGAGAGCACGGCGACCATCGCACCGATCTGCTTGGAGACTTGGTAGGCCATGGCCTCCAGCACCAAAGCTGCGAAGGAATCGCCGTTTTTAATCATGCGTTCGCACTTTCGCAGATCATTTGTGCCCAAAAGAGCCTGCATTCCACTGCCGTTGGTGACAAGATCCACCATCTCTTGGTGGGTATATTGGCCAGAATAGCACATATCGATCAGCGGAATCAGAGGAACCGCGCCGCTGCGTTCAGGCGTGAAGGGCCCTTCGCCCATCAGCGCGTCGTTCACATCCACTACGCGGCCGTAAAAATGAGCGCCAACCGTAATGCCGCCGCCCATATGGGCTACAATCAGACGGCTGTTTTCGTAGTCACGCCCCATTTGCGCGCAAACCCGCTTGGCTACAGCCTTGGCGTTCAGCGCGTGGAAGATACTGCGCCGTTCAATGCCGGGAATACCGGTGAGCTTGGCTTGGGGCGTCATTTCGTCGGTCACGATCGGGTCCACGGTAAAGGCCTGTACCCCCATCTGATCGGCCAGATCACGGGCGATCAATCCGCCCAGCGAGGAGGCATGCAGACTGGCCTCTCCAGTGGAAAGGTCATGCACCATGCGGTCGTTGACGGCATATACGCCGGAATCCAACGGCTTAATCATGCCGCCGCGCCCTACCACTACATCAATGCTGAAGGGGGCCTGGCATCGGGCATCGTCCAGCGCCTGCCGCACCATGGCCTCCCGCAGCGGCTTTTGCCCCATGACGCTGCCACAGGCATCCAACTCTTCACGACTGTGGCGCAGCACCTGCTCGAAAACCCGCTCCTCATTGCGATACACGGCAATTTTGGTGGTGGTAGAGCCGGGATTAATGATGAGAATATGATAATCCTGCACGAGAAAATGCCTCCTTTAGAGCTCGATGCGGCCGGAACGTGCCGTCTGCGCCTGGACAGCCTGGGTTATAGCCTTTAGAAATTGATCGACCTGGGCGGAATCGCCGGTAAACTCATAAAGATCGCCTTGCCGGCCGGACGCAATAAGCCGGGCACCCCAGGGCCGGACAGCGGCGGCCAGCCCTTCCCGGTCCAGGGAACGGGCCATGGCTAGTTCCCGTTCCGCCTGGGGGGCACAGTCGATTTGCTGGGTTTGAATGCAGTCCAACCGGGCCAGCTGAGCCCGCAGCAGTGTCAGATCGGCTTTTCCCTCGATGATAAACTGGATACGGGTACCGTTGTTCGCCTTCTCCTCGCAGACGTGCAAGTCCTTGACATTCCAACCGGAACGCCGCACCAGGATCAGGATGCGATCCAGCACGCCGATGTAGTTGTCCACAAATAGTTCAATACGATGGGTTGTAAGCATTTTTTTCATTCCTTTGGACGGTGCCTTCAATTTTGCGTGGTTTATTATACCATATCCGCAGCAAAAGAAAACGGCCCTGCAAAAGGATGCAGAACCGGAGCGCCCGACGGGCTAAGATAGAATCACAACCGCGATGATGCATAGCGCGGCGGCAACGAGAGCGCGGCCTGCGATCTTTTCCTTCAGGAAAATACGGGAGAAGATCATAACCGAAATCATCGATACGGTGCTGGATAGCGGCATAAAGAAGGCGGAATCGTATTTGGGGACAAAGGTGACGTAAATAAAATCAGACGCGGCCATCAAAATGGCCGTAAAGAATACCAAAAGGAGAAATTGCCTGTCCCGAAGCAGCTCCAATGTCTTTTTCCGATATAGGATGCAGATTGGGATCCCGATCAAGATAACGATCAGATTATACATCAAAAGGTAAGTCTTCTCTACGCCAGGATACAGCAGCATGACCTGCTTGCTGATGGAACCGGACAGGCCGCACACCACGAGCAGGCTGATGGAAGCAATAAGCCAGCGGGAGGAGATCTTCTGTGGTTTGCCATCGACACTGTAACCGCCTTTGTTCATAAGGAACATGGCCACGATAAAAATGGCCAGGCCGACGATCTTGGCAGCGGTCAGCTTTTCATCCCAAAGAAAGAGCCCCAGCGTGATGGGTACCAGCATATTGAGATTCCGGATGGTGCCTGTCATGGAAGCCGGGCCCAGGCGAAATGCCAGCATATAGAGGGCTAGCTGCCCGAAAAAGCCCACCGAGAACACCGCCGTATAGCCATAAAAGGCCGGCGAGGTGGGAAAAGGGCCGTAAGGCGGTAAGCATAGGTATATGAGCGCCTGGAAAAAGGCAAGGATCGTGGTGTATACCGCCGAATCTGCCAAGGTATGCAGGCGGCCCTGCTGAGACTTTTTCTGGATGATGGAGTTACCGCCCAGGCAGCAGCCCTGAAGCAGCATACACAGGATCATCGATACCATTGCGGGCATGAGAAGACTCCTTTCGGAATGGGATCATCGATAAGGTGAATCAGGGGAGGGGCCCGCGCTTTTGGGGGCCGGTACTCCTGGATACATCTGGCGGAACAGGCGCGGGCAATGCAGCCGGGGCCGGGGCCGGGGCGCCCGCCCTTTTCCAAAGAGAAGAAAGAAATTTACAGAAAGCTGTTTCACAGTATAGCAGATTACTGCGCTAAAGGAAAGCGGTTTCTACATGAATGGGCGCTTGCATGCCTCTTTCTTTCTTGCATAAGTTGTTCTATAATGAATAGCAGGAGGGGCGCGGGATGAGTTTGAAAAGCGAAATGGCATGGAAAAAATGGAGCGGGGTAGCGGCCCAATGCCCCATATGCGGTTCAGCGCTGCTCAGCGGCGCAGGAGGGCTAACCTGCGGACAGGGACATCATTTTGACCTGTCGCGCCAGGGCTCGGTGCAGCTGATGCCGGGTAGTTCCAAGGCTTCCCCTTATGACGCATCCTTGTTTGCGGCCCGCAGGCGCATGCTTGCCCTGGGGCTTTTTACCCCTGCGCTGGAGGCAGCGCTGCCTCTTATGGAGAAAGCGGTGCCGCCGGGACGCCTATGGGTGGACGCTGGATGCGGCGAGGGATGGGCCACGGCTTTCCTTCACGACCGGCTGCCGGGGCGAACGGCTCTGGGACTGGATCTTGCCGCGCCGGGCATACGCATGGCGGCGGCTTCCTGGGGAGGCGAGATCCTTTGGACGGTAAGCGATCTGGCAAGGCTGCCGCTGCAGGATGGAGCGGCTCAGGCTGTGGTGAACCTGCTGTCCCCGGCCCATTATGGGGAATTCCGCCGGGTGCTGGGGGCGGAGGGCCTACTGGTCAAATGGATTCCCGGATCGGGACACTTGGAGCAACTGCGGCAGGCGGCGGGCATTCCACTGGCGGAAGAAAGCCGTGCCTTGGCGTTTTTCCATAAGAATTGCCACTCGCTGGGCCTTAAGCGAATCGTAGCTACCATAAAGGTACGGGAAGAAGATCTGCCTGCCGCTGTGGCAATGGCCCCCTTTACCCAACACCGGAGGCAGCAGGCGTTGGAGGCGTTGGCTGGTGAAACCAATCTGTCGCTGACCAGCGACCTATACCTGGCTTGGGGGCACGTGAAGGATAAAAAGGAAGCATCAGAGCCGGTATGATAGGCCGCAAAACGCTTTCTACCGGAGCACGCGATCTGCAAGGCGCGCAGTGAAACTCCTTAAGCGGTCAAGCGAGCTATGGCCAAGGGCCGATTTGGCAGGCGCAGAAGATGCGTGCAAACTTTGGCGGCGGGGCGGGAGATAACCTGCGGCGCCGCTAGATACGATAATTCTCCCGTGAAGAGCAAGAAAAAAGGAGGTTGATATGCGATGAAGACAAAAGTTTGGGCCCATAGAGGGGCCAGCGCCTATGCGCCGGAGAATACCCTGGAGGCTTTCCGGCTGGCGGTGGATATGAAAGCGGAGGGCGTGGAGCTGGATGTACACCTCAGCCGCGACGGAGAGCTGATGGTGGGCCATGACGAAACGGTGGATCGCTGCTCCGATGGTACCGGAATGATCTGCGAGATGACCTGCTCCCAGCTCAAGGCGTTGGATTTTGGCGTGCGGTTCCCCCAATACCGGGGTGCAAAAATGCCTACCCTGGAAGAGGTATACCGGCTGCTAAAGCCGGCCGGCCTTTTTATTAACATTGAAATCAAATCGCTGCCCAATATCTATGAGGGCATTGAACAGAAGTTGGACGACCTTGCATCGGCCATGGGGATGCAGGATCGGATTATCTATTCCTCCTTCGACCATTACACGTTGGTCAATATGCGCCGGATCAATTCCTCCGTGCCGCTTGGTATCCTCTACAGTCACGGCGAATACGAACCTTGGAAGTATGCGGCATCCATTGGCGTGAATGCGTTGCACCCCTGGTATCCGTCGCTGAAGCGGCCTGTCGTGCCTGACAGCCAAGCGGCCGGCATTGCCGTGCATCCCTGGACGGTGGACGGCGAGCAGGACCTGGCCTGGATGTACCGTCTGGGTGTAGAGGCTGTGATCACCAACAAGCCCGACATCGCCTTAAAGGTACGCGGGCAGGTGCAGGGCTAATGGCGAAAATCGAGGCCTGCCGCTTGTGTCCGCGCCGGTGCGGCGTAACCCGACTGCCAGGACGGGATGAGGGACCCGGCTATTGCGGCATGGGCGCGGATGCCTTGGTGGCCCGCTCCGCGTTGCACTTTTGGGAAGAACCTTGCATTTCAGGCAAGCAGGGATCGGGCACCGTGTTCTTTTCCGGGTGTAGCCTGCAATGCGTTTTTTGCCAAAACTATGCGCTTTCCCATCAGGGCAAGGGAAAGCGCGTATCAGTTGAATCCCTGCGGCGGATGATGGACGCGCTGGTGGAACAGGGAGCCCACAATATCAATCTGGTGAACCCTACCCACTTTGCTGCATTCCTGGCTGAGACGCTGACCGGCTACCGGCCGGGCGTACCGGTGGTATACAATTCCAGCGGCTACGAGAGCTTGGAAGGCCTTGGCCTTATGGCGGGCAAGGTGGATGTCTATTTGCCGGATTTTAAGTATTTCGATGACCGCTGGGCTCTGCGCTACAGCCATGCGCCGGCCTATTTTGAACATGCGGCCCAGGCGCTGGAAGAGATGGTTCGCCAGACCGGTGCTCCACAGTTGGATGGCGACGGAATGCTTCAGCGCGGCGTATTGGTGCGTCATTTGGTGTTGCCTGGTCACAGCGACGATTCCCTGCGGCTGCTGGATTGGCTGGAAGCGCATTTTACGGGACGGATCCTGCTTTCAGTGATGTTCCAGTATACGCCCTTTGGCGAAGCGGACCAGTACCCCGAGATCAACCGACGGCTGACCACGCTGGAATACCAGCGTGTAACGCGGGCGCTGGAGGGAATGAAGCTGGAAGGATACGTGCAAGAGCGCGCTGCGGCCAGCGAGGAATATATTCCGGATTTTTCTTTTCAGGGCGTAATCGGGGCTGAGACATAAGCGGCAAGGCAGGAGAAAAGCATGGCAGGACGGATCATCTTGATTTCAGGCCCATGCGGGGCCGGCAAAACGACGATTGCCCGCATCTTGGCAGAGGAAGCCTCGGGCAGTGCGGTGCACCTGCATACGGATGATTTATACCATTCGATCCGGAAAGGGTATATCCCGCCCTGGCTGGATGGATCCGCAGACCAGAATGAGACGGTCGTGGAGGCTGCAGCTGCGGCGGCAAAGCGCTTTGCCGAGGGCGGCTATGAGGCCTACGTGGATGGCGTTATCGGCCCTTGGTTTTTGGAGCCATGGATTCGATTGGCCGAAGCGGATTTCGATGTGCGGTATGTGGTGCTTCGCCCCGACGAACGCACGACCCTAACGCGGGCCTTGCGGCGGAGGCAGCAGGCGCAGTTCCCGATGAACGGCGACGCGATTGCCGGTATATGGCGTTCACTGGCCGATCTGGGATGCTATGAACCCCATGCGGCGGATACCAGCGCGATGAATGCGAGAGAATGCGCAGCATACCTCAGAAAAAGGCTTGAGATGCAGCATTTTCGGCTTTTGCGGCAGGCATAAAGGGCGGCGCAAGGTCATCTCCTCCTTGCGCGGCAGCGCAAAAACAAGCGTTATGGCGAAGGTATTCCGGCGGGCGTTTAGAGGGCGGCAAGATTAATCCGGCCCTCGCGGCGGCCTAAAGGCGATGAACCCATGGAGCAGCCCTCCGCAGGAAGGCTGGGCAAAAGCCGGATGATTCAGCTGATTTTTCCTAGTATTGGGAGGCTGCGGACCATTCGGATGCGGATAAAACCCTGGCATGGGCGCTCCGGCAGGCAGATTCTTCCTGGAATATAGCGAGGAAAAAGAACCGGCCCTTCAGCCAACAAGCCGCAGGCGAATCCGGCCGGATAGGAGAAGGAAGATGTTCTACTTTGTAAGGCATGGAAAAACGGACTACTCGGAGCGCAACACGAAGATTTACCAAGGCTTTGGCGTCCAGTTGTCCAAGCTGTCTCAAGAAGGCGTGGCGCAGATTCAAGCGGCTGCTCAGGATGCGCGGCTGGCGGATGCCGATCTTATCCTGTCTTCCCCCTATACCAGGGCGGTTCAGACGGCGGCCATACTATCGAAGCAGCTGGGCCTTGACCTTGTCATCGAGACGGATCTTCACGAATGGTTAGCGAATCAAAGCTATACATATGAAGACGACAAAACGGCCGAACGCGCATATGAAGAATATGTACGCAATTGCGGGCGGCACGCTTCGGAGACGCAGACGTGGGAAGAGGCGACGGCTATACGGGAACGGGTAATCCGCGTACTGAAACGCTATGCGTCTTACGGCAAGGTTATTGTTGCCGGCCATGGGATGATGATCCAGGCGACGACGGGGAAGGATCATCCCCAATGCGGCGAGATCGTCGAATATCATCTGGAATAGGACGCGGAATCATTGGAGGAAATCAAATGGCTACGAATCGGATCAAGCAGTACCGCAGGATTCAGTATTGGGAAAACTTTTTTCTGGATTCGGCCATCTATTCGGTGGGGCAGTCTGTCGGCGTATCATATGAGGATGGATTCCGCCCTGTTTCCGCTGTTACCGGCGACCTATTTACCTATATGTATTCGGAGGACAAGCCTTGCGACAGCGGAGCGACCAACTACTTTTTTATGCCGGAAGCCGTCAAAAGAGCCTATTCGCTGTTTGGGTATGGTTGTGTTTACTGCTCGAATCAACAAATTCATGATGCGCCCGACGCTGCCCTCGCGCAGATCCGCCGATCGGTGGATCGTGGGGTTCCTGTGTTGGCCTGGGGCTGCGGCGGCGTTGAAATGGCAAACGGTAATCGGTTGGATCCGCTCCCGGAGGGCTGCTTGATCGGCGGATACGATACGGAAAACCAGCTTCTTTTCATTAATCTATACCCTGGGGCAGAGCGGCTTGCCAAAACCAGCGCATGCGGCAGGCCGGGCGTGGATGAAGACGGCTATACGGCGATCCATGCTGCCCCCGCCTTGGCAACAACAAAGGGGCTCTTTTTCCTGGGGGAAAAAGGCGGGAAACCAGACCTGAACCGGATCTATCAGCAGGTGCTGTACTCCATCCCGCAGCGGCTGTCTATGCGCCCGAGGGACGGCTACTTTTTCGGGGAGCAGGCCTTTGAGCGATGGGCGTCGGCGCTGCAAAGTGACGCCTATTGGCAGGACCTCCAAACAGCGCAAATCAATTGCTGGGATAAACACTGCTGTGCCTATTGCGCGCTATGCACCTCAATCGGTATCGGAGCGGACGAAGGGGTCGCCGGCTATATGAGAAAAGTTGCCGATGCGTTGAACGGTGTCCCGGAGGCGAAGGCGGTGCTGCCGCTCTTTCAACGGCTGCGTGAGCTTAATCAATCCATATGGGATTACCAGGGCGGATTCATGCCGCCCTATGACAGGCTGGAGGAACCGGCTTACCGAGGAACCCTTGCCGCAATTCTCCGGGAGATGGGTGGGGTCTGCCGCCGTATCGTGGCAACGTTTTCCTAAAGAGGATCCATGGGGTGTGGCTGCAAGCTTATATCCACGATAAAAGGCCTAAAAAAGCACGGCCTCCTAGTGAACGGCCCCAGTAAAAACGGACAATAGACAAAAGGCCCCCTAATGTAGGAAAATAGAACTACAATAGGGGGTCTTAGTATGTC
>CAJFUN010000002.1 GCA_904420205.1 Candidatus Parachristensenella avicola
CCATTCACATAGAGGTTTCATATTTCCCGTTCACTTGGCATAGGTTAGTATTTTCGCAATACTTCTTTATGCTCCTCTGCCATTGCCTCCAGGCCCTTTGTTTAATCCTCCGCTCTTGCGAATATCATCCGTCCGGCCGAAGTCTGCAGCGAGGAGGTTACCACTGCCTCTACCTGCTGTCCAATCCGGCTTTGCCCGTTGTCCACCACCACCATGGTGCCGTCAGGCAAGTAGCCCACTCCCTGGTCTGCCTCCTTGCCCTCCTTCATCAGCCGGACCATCAGACGGTCCCCTGGCACAGCCGCAGACTTTACTGCGTTGGCTAGGTCGTTGATATTGAGCACCGGTACGTTCTGCACCGCCGCTACCTTGTTAAGATTATAGTCGTTGGTGACAAGCTTTCCTCGGAATTGGCGGGTCAGCCAGAGCAGCTTATTATCCACCTCGCCAATACGCTCATTGTCCAGTTCGGACACCATCACCCGATCGCCCAGCTGGCGCTGCAGCTGACGCACCACCTCCAAGCCGCGCCTACCTCTGCCTCGCTTCAGCTCGTCGGCCGAGTCCGCCAAATGCTGCAGCTCGGTCAGCACAAAGGCGGCGATTATCAGCTGCCCCTCAAGGAACCCCGTGTCCAAGATACGCTCGATGCGTCCATCGATCAGCACCGAAGTATCCAGCACCTTGGGCGAAACCGAAGGCGCTTCCATCTCCTCATCCGACTGCTGCCGGGCGCGAAAATACGTAGGGATGATCGCACGCCAGCCTTCGCGATGGTTCAGCCCCAAGGTAACGCCCATATAGCCTAGGACGATATAAACCAGCACCGAAATTAAAAGGGCCAACCATTCATAGCGTATCATCGCCACCAGTTGGGTCAGAAGAAAGGCCACGATGAGTCCGGCAATCAGGCCGGCACCGCCAGCCGTCAGATCCACCAGCGGGCGGCTTTGCAGCCACCGCATCGCGCTTTCCAGCCGCCCGTAAGCCCGGTTCATCGTAAAATAGCCTACTGCGCCGCCTACCGCAATGCCGATCAGGACGCAGGACGCAAACACGCCCGCCGGCACGCTGCCTCCCTGTATTACATAGAGCCGCACCAGCGCATTGAGAATCAGGGCCGCCAAGGCGCCGCCCAGGGACAGGCCGATCAGCACCCATAGCACGCCAAAGAGCTTTTTGAGTTTCATGCGCCCACCTATTCCACGTTTTCTATATCCTTAAGCTGCACAAGCGCCTCAGCCAGCGTCGAAACACCGACCGTATCAAGCCCCGGCGGTACTGTCAGCCCCTTCAAATTACGCTTAGGAAGAATCACCCGGGTAAAGCCGTTTCGGACAAGCTCAGCCAGCCGCGCTTCGGCAAAGCGCACCGGGCGCACTTCCCCCGTCAGCCCGACTTCTCCGAATACGGCCGTCTTGCCAGGCAATACGCGCCCACGGAAGGAAGAGGCTACCGTAAGTGCGCCGGCTAGGTCGGCCGCCGGCTCGACCAGACGAAGGCCGCCCGCTACGTTCACGTAGACATCTTGGTCGAAAAGCGGAATCCCTGTCCGCTTTTCCAGCACAGCCAGCAGCAGTACCAGCCGGTTATAGTCCATGCCAGCGGTTTGCCTTCGGGGGTTTCCAAAGGCACTGCGCGCCACCAACCCCTGAATTTCCACCACCATAGGACGGCTGCCCTCCATAGAGCAGGTGACGATACTGCCCGGTTCTTCCCGGCGTCCTGAAGACAGGAACATCTCTGAGGGATTGGTGACCTCCACCATGCCCTCCTCCCGCATCTCGAACAGCCCGATCTCCTGGGTAGAACCAAAGCGGTTCTTCACCGCCCGCAGCACCCGATAGACATGCTCCTGGTCCCCCTCAAAGTATAGCACGGTATCCACCATATGCTCCAGCACCCGGGGCCCGGCAATGGCGCCCGCTTTGGTAACATGGCCCACCAGGAAAATGGAGCAGCCTGTGGATTTGGCCGTCTGCATCAAAAGGGAGGTACATTCCCGCACCTGCGTTACGCTGCCCGGCGCAGAGCTGACATCGTCTCGGTACATCGTCTGGATGGAATCTACCACCACAAAATCGGGCTTAAGCCGCTTAATCTGCTCCAGCACGTGATCCAAATTGGTCTGTGCCTGCAGATAGAGCCGGTCTGACCGTACGGAAAGCCGGCCGGCCCGCATGGCTACCTGCCGCACCGATTCCTCGCCGGATACATAGAGCACGCCGCTCCCCTGCCGCGCCAGATGATCGGCCGCCTGCAGCAGCAACGTCGACTTGCCAATGCCCGGGTCGCCGCCGATCAGGATCAGCGAACCGGCTACCACACCGCCGCCCAGCACGCGGTCCAACTCGGCCATCTGTGTGCTGGTCCGGGGGAAATCCTCCCGGGCAACTTCGTTCAGCGCAACGGCCTGCTGCCCCTCATAGGTAAAGGCTGCCGCAGGAGCAGCCTTCTTCTCCCGCACGGTCTCCTCGGAAAAGGTATTCCATTCGTTGCAGCTAGGGCACTTACCCAGCCATTTTTTGCTTTCATATCCGCATTGGCCGCAGATAAACAGCGTTCTCATGCCTGCTGCCATAGCTACTCCGCCTCCGTCGTCTCGGGCGCTGTTGTCGCGGCGGGCGTTGTCGTAGTGGGCGTCGTAGCCGTGGTTTCCCCAGCAGCGGTGGTTTCCTCAGGCGTCTGGATCGTCGTTTCCGCTACCGTCGTCGCGGCGGGCGTTGTCGCATCCGTATAGGGTTCCACGCCCTCCGGCAACCCGCCCGGATAAAGGTCTTCATCGGATAGGATCTTGTAACGCAACACGTCCCGTCCACCGCCGATCGACTTATTTTGCCAGATGACAGTGCGTCCGTATACCTGCGGCAAGATGCCGTTCTCCGTGACATCCGTCAAGCGGCAGGTCTCCGCCGTAGCGATAACGTAAAGATAGATGCCATTGTCCTTCCCATATACGACAAAGCCGTCGCCCAAGCCGTAGGCCGATATGCCGGAAGCTACCGCCACCGGCGTCGTATTAGGCTGTGCCACATACAGCGTGGCGTTAAAGGATTTATTGGTATCGATCCAGGCAAAATACTGCCCATTGAACAGGGGTTCATGCACATAGGTGTCGGGCCGGTATATCCTGGGTTCAATGCCGTTCTCACCAATATCCTCATCCAGGTTGATATAATAGATGGCGCTGGTTACCGTATCCTCGCTGGCCGGCTCCGGATCCGGGCCCGACCACACGATCCATGCGCCATATATGCTGGGGGCAGACGTGCCGTAAGTCGCCACATCGCTGAAGGTGAAAAGCGGCAGGTTCTCCTGGCTCACCAGATCCACCATATAGAGCTTGTCTTCCTGCTGGTCCTGCTCCATCCAAATAAGCGTATCGCCGTACAGCCGCAACTTTGGTTTGCCGTTTTTGCAGTTTTTGATAAGCGTCACCTTGGAATCCGCCCGGTTCATGGCATAAATATAGTTATTGGTGCCATGATCGGTTTCCAGGTAAATCAGCCATTTGTCGTTGATCAGCGTTTCATAGTATTCGCCTTTATAGATCTCGGTTTCCTTCACCTTCTGCGCTTTGTTGGTGGTCAGGTTATAGAGATATAGCCGCGTCAGCACCGGGTCGTCAAGGCTGCCGGAGCCTGCGGAAAAGAACAGCTCCGTGCCCCAGATGCCGGGCTGGTTGATCTGCCCCTCCTTATCGAATCGCACATCCTGCGCCTCATGGGCAAGGTTACGCATCACATCAGGGTTGGGCGTCAGCGAAGGTTGGCCGCTTTCCGCCGCCGTCGGTTGCGCTGCGCCGCTGTCCTCCAAGGCCGCCGGACTCGTCTCTTCGCCGGGGCTTGCGGTAAGCTTAAGGGCGATGAACAACGCGGCCGCAGCCACCAGGAGGCCGCCTAATGAGAAAAGCAGGATATGCTTCACCCGGGAAATCTGCTGGAGCTTTTTACGTTTCCCTTGACGGCGGTTTGTCCGCTCCTCTCTTCTCATGGTTTTCTCCTTCCGCCCGATTCTTATCCAACCGCTTCCTCATCCCGATAGGAATTGATCTCTAGCGGCTCCTCATCCAGCTGCACGAGACAGCCTACCAGTTCCTGCCCTTGGGTCTGCCCCTGGGTCTTTTCATGAATCCCAATCGTCGCCATGCCGTCTTTGAGCGCAAGTTCGGTTAACTCGTACTCAGAACCTTGGTAGTCGGCATAGAACAGCACCAGGATAACATATTTATTGAAATCGGGTTTGGTCTCGCCTTCCAGCTTTAGGCCGTACTCGCTGGATAGCTCGTTCCACTGCGCTTCGTCCTCCACCCGCAGGGACCATTCGCCGCCGTAGCCAATGGCGTCGTCATACGCCTTGGAACCGCGGCACCATATCACGCTGCCATCCAGTACCGCCTTATCCTCCGGAATGGAAACCGCAGGAGCGGTGGGAATCGTCGCCTGGGTAGCCGGCTGATTGGCACAACCCGTCGCCGTGGCCAGCATGACCGCGCACAGCAGCATCATCAACATATTGCGAATCTTTTTCATGCGTATCTCCTTATGCAAAAGCTATTGTTTAGTTTACCATACGCCGCATCATTTGGCTACACCCCGGGGGCGATCAAAAGCGCTACGGCCTGGGCAGAGATCCCTTCCTGCCTGCCTTCAAAGCCTAACCCTTCGGTGGTTGTCGCTTTAACGCTCACGCAGCCGGCGGAGACGTCCATCGCGCAGGCAAGCCGTTCGACCATCGCCTCCCGGTAGGGCATGAGCTTCGGCCGCTGAGCGATCACTACAGCGTCTACATTGCCGATTAACCAGCCGGCTTGCCGCACCCGGTCGGCAACCTCGCTTAACAGTTTCAAGCTATCCGCGCCAAGATAAGCCGGGTCGTCCGGCGGAAACAGCCGCCCGATATCGCCCAGGCCGGCAGCGCCCAGCAGCGCATCCATCACGGCGTGCGTCAGCACGTCTGCGTCCGAATGCCCATCCAATCCTTTCTCATAGGGAATCTCCACACCGCCGATCACCAAGCGGCGTCCCGCCGCCAACCGGTGTACGTCGTACCCTGTCCCAATCCGCATGCGTTGCCGCCTCCCTTTCCGCAGGACCGCCTCCAAAAGCGGAAGATCTTCCTTTGTGGTCAGCTTTAGGTTATCGGGCCGGGTCTGTACCAAGCATACCTGACCGCCGTCCCAGCGGTAGGCCGACGCATCGTCGGTAAAACTGATCCCTTGCGCCTTCGCACGCTCGTAGGCCCTCGTCAGCGCCGCCCGGCCAAAGCACTGCGGCGTCTGCACCGCCCACAGCTCTGCCCGGTCCGGCGTTTCAAGAATTGTCCCCTCCGCATCCGTCCGGTGGAGTGTATCGCGCGCCGGATATCCGGCTACCGCTGTTCCGCGCTCAAGGAGGCAGTCAATCAACCCTTCCACATCCTGCTCTGTCAGACAAGGACGCGCGCCGTCGTGCACCATCACCCAACGGCATTCCTCCGGCAAAGCCCGCAGCCCATGCAGCACGGAACTACTGCGATCTGGGCCGCCGCCGGTCACCCGCCAGGGTTTGCCCGTCTCTTTTAGCAGCGCTTCTACCGCCGCCCTAAGCGCCGGCGCCGTCACCACACAGATGCCCTCTACACGGTCTGAACCTGCAAAAGCATCCAGCGTCCAGGCCAGCAGCGGCCGCCCAACCAGCGGATATAGCACCTTAGGGGTTTCGCCGCCCATACGGACGCCGCTTCCGGCCGCCACCACTACGGCCCATATCCCTTCCATCACGAATTGAGCTCCCGATACATGGAAGCCGCTTCAGCCTTGCCGGCGTTCTCCGGGCAGGCGAGCACCTCATAGCGGGCCGTATGGGTACCAAAGGCGATCTCCAGCACGCAGCCGGGCTCCACGGCTGTGGAGGGCTTGGCCACTTTGCCGTTGACGGTGATCCGTCCAGCCTCAGCCGCTTCCGCCGCCACCGTACGGCGCTTGATGATCCGGCTGATCTTCAAATATTTATCGAGTCTCATATTGCGCTCCTTTATCGTAAGCTTTGCAGCTTATTTATTCTTATTATACAAAAAAACCGCCGTTTGTACATGGCGGTTTTCATTTTTGCCGGCTGCCGGAAATTACTTCACAGCGTCCTTAAAGGATTTGCTGGGCTTAAAGGCAGGCGCTTTGCAGGCGGGAACCATGATGGACTCGCCGGTCTGAGGCACTTTAGCCTCGCGCTCCTTGCGGGCGCGCACCTCAAAGGTGCCAAAGCCTACCAGGGCAACCTTGCCCTCAGCCTTCAGGGTCTCTACCACAGTCTCTTCAAAGGCCAGCAGCGCCTTCTCGGCGTCCTTCTTGGTCAAACCGGTCTTTTCAGCAATGGCAGAAATCATATCGTTCTTGTTCATTATATTCCCTCCTGTGGAATGATCGCTTCTCTGGGCGCCGACATTGCGCAACATGGCTTATTTTACAACGTTTGCAGCCTTCTTGCAACGGTTTCCTGTAAGAAAAGTGTAACTATTTTTGCACATCCTGGTGTAAACGGGCAAATCATTCATCTTTTCCGACTTATTCTGACGAATTGCGTACCGCTTCCTG
The DNA here is from genome assembly GCA_904420205.1 of Candidatus Parachristensenella avicola. Classification (GTDB taxonomy): domain Bacteria; phylum Bacillota; class Clostridia; order Christensenellales; family UMGS416; genus Parachristensenella; species Parachristensenella avicola. Next base: position 6,572 of record CAJFUN010000002.1, read on the forward strand.
GCGTGCGCATAGCTCGATATACTGATCGATTTCCTGCTGTAAGGCCCCCTCTACATCGTCGCAGGCGCTGCCGAGCCGCTCCAGCAGAGCCAACAGCAGCGGCCCCACCGCCAGCTCCTCAGAGCGCCCCTTCAGCTGTTCCAGCTGCTTTTCCAGCTCAAGGGGCTGAGACAGCCCGTACTTATGTGCCTTCTTCAATACCTTTTGGCCGCGAAGCAGGGCCGGAAGCGCCTTTGCCACATCCCGCATCGCCTCAGCCCCTGATTGCTGCCCTTTCTCCTGTTGCTTGAGCTTGTCCCAGTTTTCCAGCACCTGCCGGCTGTCGGCAGCGCTTTCGCCTCCGAAAACATGGGGATGGCGGAAAATCATCTTGCGGCAGATCTCATCCGTCACCGTCAGATGGCTGAATTCATCCATCTGGCTGGCGATCTCACCGTGCAATGCCACCTGAAGCAGCACGTCGCCCAGTTCATTGGCCAGGGCGGCCCAATCCTCCCGGTCGATGGTTTCTGCCGCCTCATAGCATTCTTCAATCAGCGCGCCGCGCAGCGAGGCATGCGTCTGCTCCCGATCCCAGGGGCAACCGCCCGGCGCCCGCAGCCGCCTCACAATGGCAATGAGGTCGTCATAGTCCATGGGCGCCTCCGCCGACCGTCCGGTAATAATCAGCAGGCTGTTCTCGTCCAGGGCATGTCCCCGATCCAGTTCATACAGCTTGATGGGCAGGACCTTCCCACCAGCGACCAGCACGCAGGGCGCCTCGTCACCAAACACCGGAGAAAGCGTTAACTTCACCTGCCCGGCCTGAATTGGGTCATCCAAACTGGTAACGGCCAGCGGTTGATGGGCATCCACCATCGTATCCCCAATCCGCGATGCCGGCAGGATGCGCAGGCAGCCTGGCGCCAAATCTGCAAGCGTATTTGCTGCCAAAGCCGTGCCGCAATCCAATGCGGAAAGGCCCGGCAGGATGCGCGCTACCAACCCACGCCGCACCAGGCAGCCCACCGTGTCGTCCTCCATCAGACCCTGTCCCGGCACCCCGTATGTGATCGGGCCTTGCGCAAGCATGCCCTCCAGATAATCCGCCGCTTCCTCGGCCAAGGTCTCAAAATCATCGGCGCGCTCATAGAGGGCGTCCAGGCTTTCAAAGCTCGCGCCTTGAGCCGTAAGATATGCCGCTACGCCATGGCGAGCCGTGCGCAGCACCAAGCGCGGCGCATGGAGCAGCGCATCGGCGGCTTCCAGCGTCAACTGCCGCTCGTCCGACGTTCCCATCCCCACAATTGTTATGCTGTCCATTTTTTCTCCATTCTACCCATTTTTTAGCCGGCGGCCTCCCAACGCCCCAGCATCCGCCGCGCCTCGCCCATGGAAATACCGCCCACGAGCCATAGCGCTGTAAAATACACGAGTATCCCCAGGCCTACGCCGCACATTGCCGTAACCCATGGCCGCAATATTCCCTGTGCATAGCGCAAGAAAGCCGCCAAAGCCACGCCCATGGCGCAGCTGGCTGCCGCAGGCCGGGCCAGCAGGCGCATACCGTTTAAGGCGTGGCCCAAAGAGCGGCTGGCCCAATATAGGTCGATCACTGCCGCTATGCTATAGCATACCACGGTTCCGATGCATGCGCCAGTGATATTAAGCGCTGGAATACCGGTCAGAATATGGGTAACTACGATTTTAGCCGCAGCGCCGGCTCCCAGCGCCGCTACCGGCGCCTTCGCCTTGCCCATTCCCTGCAGCGTACCGCTTAAGGTCTGCACGATTGCAAGGGCCACCACCGAAGGAGCCGATACCTGCAGAAGCCGCGCAGCCTGCAGCTGCTTTTCCGCGGTCAATCCCCCATATAAAAGGGCCATGATGGGCTCGGCCATTACGGCCAGCGCCACTGCTGCCGGCAGGCTGATGGTCAGTGTAATCTTCAGCGCCAGCCGTGTTTTGTTGCACACCTCGCTCCATGCGCCCCGGGCGCAGGCTTGGGCGATGGCGGGCACCAGCGCCATTGCCAGGGCCAGCGGGACAACCGATGGCATGTTCACCAGCGTATTGACCGGGCCGGTGAGTAATCCATAAAGGGAGCGCGCTTCTTCGGCCGGCAATCCCGTATCCAGCAGGCGATGATTGACGACAAAGCTATCGATCATGCCTACCAGCGGCATCATTACCGCGCCGAGCATCATGGGCAGCGCCACCGGCAGCAACCGGCCGATCACCGAGCGGGCCGGTTCCTTATCGACGCAAACGGCGCTTTGCCTGCGCGAAGCCGCGCCCATCCCCAGCACCATCACCATTGCAATCGCCTCGGCCAGCGTAACGCCCAGGATCGCGCCCGCGGCCGCATATGCTACGCCTCTATCGCGCATCATGTAAGCCAGCCATAAGCCCATCACCAATTTACCCGCCTGCTCGACAATCTGTGTCACGGCGGTAGGCGTCATCCGCTCCTGCCCCTGATAATAGCCCCGATAGGCGGAAAGCACCGCCACAAAAAAGAGGGCGGGTGAAATGGCGCGGATCGGCAGGCAGGCCAGCGGGTCGCCCACCCAGGCGGCTACCAGCGGAGCAAACCCAAAAAGCGCCGCTGCACTGATCAGCCCCACAATGGCAAGAAGCGCCAGCGAAACGCGAAAAACCCGCTGGGCGCGTTCGGGTTCCCCCCGGCTGATATGCTCGCTAACCAGCTTCGACACAGCGGCTGGGATACCGGCCGTCGAAAGGGCCAACAGCGTGCCGTATATGGGGTAGGCATATTGATACAGCGCGATCCCTTGATCGCCAATAATATTGGTCATCGGGATGCGGTAGCAGGCGCCGATGATCTTTACCACCACGCCAGCGGCAGCCAATGTGGCCGCTCCGGCGGCAAAGCTGCGCTTACCCTTGTTCTGCATGGGCTCCCCTCCTTCCCGGTTGCCTTACATTATATCCGGGAACCGGATATTTCAGCACTGTCTGCCCCAAAAACGCCAACGCCCGCCCTATCTCGCTCCCCGCCCCACCGCGCTCATGGCCGGAGATGCAGGCGGATAAATCATGCACATTTATGGTAAGAGGCCTAATTTCCCATAACAGCATCTTCATCTCGCATCTGGTCAGCGCTCCTGCAAAGCTAGCACTATCCGTCAGGATAAGCCAAGTTATACGGGCGGCTTCAGTAGAAACACGCACGCCTTTTCCGTGCATTCATGCATAAAAAAAGGATACGACGGCTTAGCGCCGTATCCTTCTCCGAATTGCGTGCCTATGCCTGGGCGGCTTCAACTGTCCGCATGGCCAGAATCGTTTCATGGATCAACTGATCCAAATCCCAGCCCAGCAAATCTGCGCCCTGCTGAATCACAGCCCGGGAGCATCCGGCGGCAAAGCTGCTTTGTTTGAACTTTTTCTTCACCGATTTTACCTCCAGATCCATAACCGACTTGGATGGACGCATGAGCGCGACCGCCCCAATTAGTCCGGTCAGCTCGTCTACTGCGTATAGGACCTTTTCCATCGTATGCTCTGGCCGAATGTCTACGGTTAGCCCCCATCCATGGCTGGCCGTCGCCCGGATCAGCCGTGGGTCAAGCCCATGCTCCGCCATGATCTCTTGGCTTTTCACACAGTGCTCCTGGGGAAAGCTCTCAAAATCCAAATCGTGCAGCAATCCCACCATGGCCCAAAAATCCGCTTCCTCGCCATATCCCAACTTGTTGGCAAAATATCGCATCACACCCTCCACCGTCTGAGCATGGGTTAGATGAAAGGGCTCCTTATTGTATTCTGTCAGCAGCGCCCATGCCTGCTCCCGGGTCATTCCCTCGGCCATATCCGGTTCCTCCTTGGTTTTTCTCTAGCATACCGCGCAGCTTGCCGAAAGGTCAAGTCCATAGGGCGCTGCAGCCGGCCGTTTCCCAAGCGCGCTCTGTCCCAATATGGTATAATAAGATAAAACGATTTCGCATGATTCCGCCGTGCCACAGCACGATGAATATGAGGTCTGATATGAGAAACAAACCAGAAGCCCCGGCGGCCATCCAAATTCGAGGCGCAAGGGTGCACAACCTAAAAAATATCAATGTCGATATCCCACTTCATCAAATTGTCGGCATCGCCGGTGTTTCCGGCTCCGGCAAATCCTCCCTGGCCCTGGGCGTACTGTATGCCGAGGGCTCCCGGCGCTATTTGGACGCCCTCTCCACCTATGCCCGAAGGCGCATGACCCAAGCCGCCAAAGCAGATGTAGACGAGGTGCTATACGTCCCCGCCGCCTTGGCGCTGCGGCAGCGGCCCGGCGTGCCCGGCATCCGCAGCACCTTCGGGACGGGCACGGAGCTACTCAATATTCTCCGTTTGATGTTCTCCCGGTTGGCAAGCCACCGCTGCCCCAATGGACATTACGTGCCGCCTACGTTGGCCGTGGCGGCGGGGCAGGCGCTGCGCTGCCCGCAATGCGGTGCGTCTTTCTACGCCCCCTCGGCGGAGGAGTTGGCTTTTAATAGCCAGGGTGCCTGCCGGACCTGCGGCGGCACCGGCGTCGTCCGCTCGGTAGATCGGGCCAGCCTCGTCCCTGACGAATCCCTTACCATCGACGAGGGCGCTGTTGCGCCGTGGAATTCCCTGATGTGGTCGCTAATGACCGACGTCTGCCGGGCCATGGGCGTCCGCACGAACGTGCCCTTCCATGCCCTAACCCGCGAGGAAAAGGACATCGTCTTTAACGGCCCCGCCGTAAAAAAGCACATCTTCTATAAACCCAAGAATTCAAATCAGGCCGGCGAGCTGGATTTCACCTATTATAACGCCGTCTATACCGTCGAAAACGCATTGGCCAAGGTTAAGGATGAAAAGGGTATGAAGCGGGTAGAAAAATTTCTGAAGGAGGAGGTTTGTCCTGACTGCGGCGGTACACGGCTGTCCGAAGCGGCACGCGCGCCGCAGCTGCAAGGGATCGGGCTCGATGAGGCTTGCAAAATGACGCTGACCGGACTTATGGAGTGGGTAAGTTGTATTCCGAGCACCTTGCCCGACACGATGGCACCTATGGCGCAAAGCATCTGTGCTTCCTTTCAGGGTGTAGCGCAGCGGCTGATGGATTTAGGGCTTTCTTATCTTACCCTGGACCGCGCTGCTTCTACCCTGTCTACCGGCGAGCGGCAGCGGATGCAGCTGGCTCGAGCCGTGCGTAACCGGACTACGGGCGTGCTATATGTGTTAGACGAGCCTTCCATCGGCCTGCATCCGGCTAATATCACCGGGCTGACCGGTGTCATGCGCGATCTCGTAGCCGATGGGAATTCGGTTCTTCTGGTGGATCATGATACGCAGGTTTTATCCGAGGCCGACTGGATTATTGAATTAGGACCTCAGGCCGGGGCAGCGGGCGGTCATCTGATAGCGGAAGGGTCTCCCCATGACCTATCGACCAACACCGCATCACAGATCGGCCCTTTCCTTTCCGGGAAGATCCAAACCTCGATCCGTCCTTCCCCCGACAGGGAAAAAATCTTTGAAAATGGAAAGATTTATTTGTCTACCGCCGCGCTCCACACCGTTAAACCCCTGGCGGTCGAAATTCCTAAGGGCCGGCTTACCGTGGTAACAGGCGTTTCCGGATCCGGAAAAACCACGCTTATTCTGGAAAGCCTAGTACCGGGCCTAGAGGCCGCTATCGCAGGAAAACCGCTGCCTGAACATATACGCAGCCTGGATGCGGGAGGCATTGGGCGGGTCAAACTTATCGACGCTACGCCCATCGGCGTTAACGTCCGTTCCACCGTCGCCACCTATGCCAACGTGCACGATGAGCTGCGTAAGATCTATGCCAAAACGCCGGATGCCAAAGGCCTTGGCTATAAGGCCGGTGATTTTTCCTACAATACCGGACGGTTACGCTGCCCGGTATGCGACGGCACCGGCGTCATTAGCCTCGATGTACAATTTCTCCCAGACGTAGAAGTGCCCTGCCCCGAATGCCGTGGTTCTCGATATGCCAGGGATGCCGGACAAATCCGATATACTACAAAGGCCGGCACATCCCACTCGCTTCCGGATCTGATGGCAATGGATATCCGCACGGCACTGGAGGCCTGCGTGGATATGAAGCTGGTACGCCAACGCCTACAGGTGCTGCAGAATCTGGGTCTGGGATATCTGACCCTGGGCGAATCCACCCCCAGTCTATCAGGAGGGGAGGCGCAGCGGCTCAAGCTGGCCAGCGAGATGGGACGCGGACAGTCCGACACGGTTTTCGTGTTTGATGAGCCTACCATCGGCCTGCATCCGTTGGATGTCCGCACGCTGCTGGGCGTATTCCAGAGGCTCATCGAAAATGGCGCAACCGTCGTCATCATCGAGCACGATTTGGACGTAATCCGCAATGCCGATTATATGATCGACATGGGGCCCGGAGGGGGCGACGATGGCGGTCGCATCGTCGCCGTCGGTACGCCCGCTTCGGTTGCACGAAACACGTCCAGCGTCACCGGCCGATATCTGAAAGGATAGGCAACCTATCCTCCCTGCTATGGAAAATCCGGCGGCACAGGATCCTGTGCCGCCGGATTTTTCTTTCACATTCTGGTAGCGCGCTGCAATGGAATCGTCGCGACGCCCTTTAGCTTGGGCCCGTTTTCCGCCATGGCGGGAGGCAGTCCCCGTTTTTAGCGTTCAAATTTCTCGGCTGCTTTTCAAGAGAATCTTTGTCAAGGGGGATTTCACCCAAAGGATGGAATCCCCCAATAAATCATTATTGCCAATAAATTCTCTATTTTCTGTTCGGTTTTCTTTTAAGGCTCAATAGTCTGATAAAATCATCAAATAAAGAAGTGTCTGTTGGCTCAAACATCATCCATTTCCCATCATGGTAAGTTCGGGTTTCATCATAGACTCTTTGAACTTCCGCTGAGTAATTCTCTCTATCTTTTTCAAATTTTAAGCGTTCGTCTTTCCCTAAGATAATCATAAATCCTATACAGTCTTTTCTTGCATATAACGTGCATAGCGTTTTACCGCCTCTGCGGTATTTATATTCATATATCCACGCTTTACCGCCTTTATCCCATAGACAATCCATATCATATTTTTCATCAATTATAGCACACAACTTATTCCATACCTCATATAAAGCTTTTCCCACTTAGGCTGTCATTTGTTCTGCATCAGGTATTATATCAAGCATGATAGCCTCCTCTATCCCTATAAAAACTCATATTTGTTGAATTGTTATGAGTAAAGCATACCACCATTACAAGTGACTTTCAACTCTTATTTATAGATACTAATCGCAATAGCAAACCATGCACCGGTATATACCCGGTGCAGCTTTTAGGTGGCCGACGGCTCCCAAGTCCCAGTGCATCGACACTGCGGCGTCCGATGCACAAGCCGCCATTGGCGTCTGCTGTATCTACCGGCAGGGAAAAGCTGATGGCGAAGCCATCCCATTCCCCCGGAGGGCATACTTAGCCGGGGACCTATAAAGAAAGAGCGTCCAGGTCATCCCCAGACGCTCCCCAATCCGCTTCCTCCTGCTGGTAGATCACCGTCTTTCCAGCCCGTTGCCATTCGCCACAAATAAGCCGCCAGTCAATGTGTATTCGGTGGGCCCCCCTCTACATAGTACCTCCCAGCAGCCACCCGAATAGGATCTGCATAAACTGATGCTTAAGGCCCTCGACATGCGTTTATCGGTCAGCGGTTTACAGGGATGCAGACTGGTCATCATATCGCTCAAGCGCTGTATAAACCGCATCGGTAAGCGCCATAAGATTGAGCCAGCGTGCCTCCTGTGTAAAACTGGAAACAAGCGTCTCTTACAGGACGGACAAGATAGCCTCAGGAAGCCAGTCTACAGCTCTGTTTCATCCAGTATCAAGCACATACCCAAATCCAAGCAACCCGGTAAATAAGCCGCGCAATACCAATCTCAAGGGCAACACCCCAATAGTCCATTACGGTTTATAGTCGCCATTATAAGCGCCATAACCATATCCGACCGCTCGTCAATATATCCGAAGGAGATTGATCCGAGGGCCAAACCTGCCATCGGCTTTCTCCTTTATTCTATCAGCATGGCGTCGCCAAAGCTAAAGAAGCGGTAACGCTTCTCCACCGCCTCATGATAGGCCGCCAGCACCCGGTCGCGGCCGGCCAGGGCGGAGATCATCATCAAAAGCGTGGATTGCGGCAGATGGAAATTGGTTATCAGGGCGTCTACCGCCTTGAAACGGTAACCGGGGTAAATAAAGATGCTGGTCTGCCCGCTGCCGGGCACAACGTCGCCGCTGGCGGTGGTCACCGTCTCCAGCGTACGGGCCGAGGTGGTACCCACGCACACGATACGGCCGCCGGCCAGACGGCGCTCGTTCAGCGTACGGGCCGCCTCGGGGCTAACCTCATAATATTCAGCATGCATCACATGGCTTGCCACATCCTCCACCTTGACCGGCCGGAAGGTGCCAAGTCCCACATGCAGTAGCACCGGAACGATGGCTACGCCCTTGGCACGGATGGCCTCCAGCAGCTGAGGGGTAAAGTGCAGCCCTGCGGTGGGCGCGGCGGCAGACCCTGTCTGCCGGGCGTACACCGTCTGATAGCGCTCCCGATCCTGAAGGCTGGCATGAATATAAGGCGGCAGCGGCATCACCCCGACCTCGTCCAGCGCCTGCTCAAAAATACCGTCGTAGAAAAATTCCACGTGCCGGATGCCCTCATCCAAGTGCTTCAAAATACGCGCCCGGATCCGCCCCTCGCCAAAGATAACCTCCACACCCTCCAGCGCTTTGCGGCCGGGCTTTACCAGCACCTTCCAGGTATCGCCGGATAGGCGCTTAAGCAGAAGGAACTCGATGCGCCCTCCGCTGCCAGCCTTTTTTCCGATGAGGCGCGCCGGAAGCACCCGGGTGTCGTTGACCACCAAGGTGTCCTCCGGGTTCAGATACTCGATAATATCCTTAAAAACGCGGTGCTCCCGGCTGCCGTCGCAGCGATGGAGCACCATCAGCCGGGATTCATCGCGCTTCTCCAAGGGAACTTGAGCGATCAGTTCCTCCGGAAGATCATAATCAAAATCACTGGTCTTCAAAGCAAAGCCTCATCTTTCTAAAACAGCTTGGTCTGGACACCCTGCCCTGCCGCGTTCTCCGGCGGCGGATAGCCCAGATGGGCATAGGCTCTGGGCATTACGACCCGCCCGCGGGGCGTACGGTTGATAAATCCCAGCTGCATCAGGTAGGGCTCATATACGTCCTCAATGGTTCCGGCATCCTCATCGGTGGCGGCGGCTAGCGTTTCCAGGCCCACCGGGCCGCCTTGGTAATGCTCGATCATCGTGGTCAAAAGCCGCCGGTCGACCAGATCTAGCCCCAGTTTGTCCACTTCCATCATATTAAGCCCCTCGTCAGCCACAGCAGCGGTAATCACGCCATCGGCCCGAATTTGCGCATAATCCCGTACCCGCCGCAACATGCGGTTGGCAATACGCGGCGTTCCCCGGCTGCGCCGGGCGATTTCCAGCGCGCCGTCCGGCTCGATAGCCGTCCCCAGGATCCCCGCCGAGCGCAGCACCACCTGGCTGAGCTCTTGGGGGGAATATAGCTCCAGCCGGCAGATCACACCGAAACGATCCAGCAGCGGGGAGTTCAGCATACCCGCCCGGGTCGTGGCGCCGATCAGCGTAAAGCGCGGCAGATCCAATCGAATTGACCGGGCGCTGGGCCCCTTGCCGATGATGATATCCAGCTTAAAATCCTCCATCGCCGGATAAAGCACCTCTGCTACCGCGTTGTTCAGTCGGTGAATCTCATCGATAAACAGCACCTGCCCAGGCTGCATATTGGTCAGAATAGCCGCCAGATCGCCGGTGCGCTCGATGGCTGGGCCTGAGGTAGTGCGGATCTGTACACCCATTTCATGGGCGATAATATTTGCCAGCGTGGTCTTACCCAAACCCGGCGGGCCGTAAAAGAGCACATGATCCAGCGCCTCTTCCCGCTGGCGGGCAGCCTGAATATAGATGGAGAGCTGGTTCTTCACCTTCTCCTGGCCAATATACTCGCTCATGGTGGTTGGACGCAGGGAAAACTCGCTTTCCACGTCCTCCATATCCAAGGTTTGCGGCGCAACAAGGCGGTTATCCGGTGCGCCGTCAAATTTTTCTTCGATCATACTGCCTCCTTACCGGCCGGTATCCAGCCCCCGCAGGGCCGCCACAATGATCTCCTCCACGCTGCCGGCGCTACCGGCAGCGCCTACAGCCCGGCTGGCCTCGGCAGAGGAATAGCCCAATGCCATCAGCGCACGGACCGCTTCCTGCATCGCGCTCGCTGCGGCGCCCTGCTCCGGCAACTGCGGCGCAGCCTGGCTTAGGGCGCGGCTATCCACCTTTTCCTTCAGCTCCAGGATCAGCCGCTCAGCCGTCTTCTTACCGATGCCCGGAATGCGGGCGATGGCCCGCGCGTCCTCTGAAACCAGAGCGATGGCCAGATCGCTGGTCGACATGCCCGACAGCACATTCAGCGCAACCTTCGGCCCTACGCCGGACACGGCAATCAGCTTCAGGAACATGGCCTTTTCTTCAGCGTTTTCAAATCCGAAAAGGGTGAGGGAATCCTCGCGTACCACAAGGTGGGTCAAAAGCCGCACCTTGCCTCCCGTCTCCGGCAGCTTCGCAAGCGTGCGGTTTGACACCAGGATCTCAAATCCCACTCCTTGGGCCTCTATGACGACGGATTCCTTCCCTTGCTCCAACAAAACGCCCTGTATACTGGCAATCATCGCTTCCTCCATACCGAACCGGTCTTTCCTACCGGATCATGAATTCCTGGCCCATTCGCGCCGACTGGCTATGGCACAGCGCCACCGCTAAGGCGTCGGCCGCATCGTCCGGGCGCGGAATGCTGCTCAGCCCCAGCAGCCGGGTTACCATTCGCTGCACCTGTCCCTTATCGGCGTGCCCGTATCCGCATACGGCCAGCTTGATCTGCATCGGGGTATATTCAAAAATCTGGCTGTCGCTGACCGCATTGGCCGCAGCGATCAGCGCTACGCCCCGCGCCTGGGCCACGTCGATGGCCGTGGTCACATTGCGATAAAAAAACAGCTCCTCCAGCGCAATGGCGTCGGGCCGATAGGTGCGGATTAGCTCCTGAACGTCCGCGTAAATCATCGTCAGCCGGCGAGGCAGCGGAACGCCAGCGGGCGTAGAGATAATACCATAGTTCACCGGCGAGGCACGCTGGCCATCCGAATTGAGAATGCCAAAGCCCACCGTCGCCAGTCCCGGGTCGATCCCTAAAATAATCAAAGGGCCGCCTCCTTGAGTTTTCACTGCTATTATAGTAAAATATCTAGGAACCTTTGTCAATTGACGCGGGAAAAAGAGAAATTTTCTATTGCATTTTTATGCATAAAGGTGTATGATTATCGAAGTTCAATACGCTTTGTGCGATTACATAGGAGGTATACCATGGCGAAACGTAAAATTGTCCTGGCCTATTCCGGCGGTCTGGACACATCCATCATCATCCCTTGGCTGAAGGAGAACTATGACTGCGAAGTGATTGCCGTCGCCGGCGACGTGGGCCAGGGAGAAGAGCTCTCTCCTCTCCAGGAAAAGGCCATTAAGACCGGCGCCAGCGCCATCTACATCGAAGATCTGCGCAAGGAGTTTGTGGAGGACTTCATCTTCCCCACCATCAAGGCCGGCGCGATCTATGAGGGCAAGTATCTGCTGGGTACCTCCTTCGCTCGTCCCATTATCGCCAAGCGCCTGGTTGAAATCGCCGAGCGCGAGGGCGCCGACGCCATCTGCCACGGCGCCACGGGTAAGGGGAACGATCAAGTCCGCTTTGAACTGACCATCAAGGCGTTGAATCCTCATCTTCAAATCATCGCGCCCTGGCGGATCTGGGACATCAAATCCCGTGAGGAGGAAATTGATTACGCCAAGGCTCGGGGCATCGACGTGCCCGTGACGAAGAAGCGTCCCTATTCCATGGACCGCAACCTCTGGCATCTTTCCCATGAAGGGCATGATCTTGAGGATCCGTGGAATGAGCCGAAGAATGATCTTTACATGATCTGTGTGCCGCCGGAGGAAGCGCCCGACACGCCTACCTACCTGGAAATCGAATTTGACAAGGGGATTCCCGTGGCGGTCGACGGGGAGAAGCTGGATGGTATCTCCCTGATTGAGAAGCTCAACCAGATGGCCGCAGCCAATGGTGTGGGCATCTGCGATATGGTAGAAAACCGCCTGGTGGGCATGAAGTCCCGCGGCGTATACGAGACGCCTGCCGGTACGGTGCTCTATGCGGCCCATGCGGCGCTGGAATCCATCACTTTGGATCGTGATACTCAGCACTATAAACAGGATGTCGCCAACCGCTTTGCCGAGCTCGTGTATTACGGCCAGTGGTATACTCCGCTGCGCGAAGCGCTTTCCGCCTTCGTCGATTCCACCCAGCAGACGGTGACCGGCAAGGTGCGCATGAAGCTGTATAAGGGCAACTGCACCGCCGTGGGGATCGCCTCGCCCTATTCGCTTTACAATGAGGAATTCGCCACCTTTGGCGAGGACGCCGTATACGATCAGAAGGACTCCGCCGGCTTCATCAACCTCTTTGGCCTGCCGATGACCGTAAACGCGCTGATGAAGGAATCCCTGAAGAAGGGCAAGTAAACCCAGAGATGAAGGGGAGGTGGAAAGCCTTCCCTTTTTTCGCATATGAACGCGGGCCGCAAGGCCTTTCAGGAGGCGCAAATGGACGCTAAACAAAAGCTATGGGGCGGGCGCTTTGAAAAGCCCACCAACAAAGCGGTGGAGGATTTCCACTCCTCTATCCGCTTTGATTGCCGCTTGTACCGGCAGGATATTGAAGGTTCTATCGCCCACGCTACCATGCTGGGGGAGCAGAAAATTATCCCTGCCGAAGATGCGGCGCTCATCGTAGAGGGGCTTCAGGGGATCCTGGTTGATATTGAAGCAGGTAAGGTGGAGTTCGACGTATCGGCCGAGGACATCCACATGAACGTGGAAAAGCTCTTGACCGAGCGCATCGGCCCGGCCGGCGGCCGGTTACATACCGGCCGCAGCCGTAACGACCAGGTGGCCCTGGATGGCCGCATGTATGTGCGCGACGCCTGCGCGGAAACCATGCAGCATCTCAAGGAGCTGGAGGCGCTGCTCATCCGGCTGGCCTCCGCCCACACCCGTACCATCATGCCTGGCTATACGCATCTGCAGAAGGCGCAGCCCATTACGCTGGCCTTTCAGCTTATGGCATATTTTGAAATGTTTCAACGGGATCGGGAGCGCTTTGGCGACTGCCGCCGCCGGGCTAACGTCATGCCGCTGGGTTCCGGCGCGCTGGCCGGCACCACCTATCCGCTGAACCGTGAGCGGGTGGCTGAATTATTGGACTTTCCCGCGATCACCCGCAATGCGCTGGATGGCGTGTCCGACCGGGACTGGGCCATTGAGTATGTCTCCTGCGCCGCAACGGCCATGATGCACCTGACCCGGTTCTGCGAGGAGCTGATTCTTTACTCCTCCCACGAATTCCGTTTCGTCACCATGGACGACGGCTATTCCACCGGAAGCTCTATTATGCCTCAGAAAAAGAATCCCGATGTTGCCGAGCTCATTCGCGGGAAATCCGGCCGGGTTTACGGCCACCTGACTGGCCTTCTTACTACCATGAAGTCCTTGCCTTTGGCCTATAACAAGGATATGCAGGAAGACAAGGAGGCGCTGTTCGATACGCACGACACACTGACCGGCTGCCTAACCCTTTTTACCGCCATGCTCTCTACCGTCACCTTCCACGAGGACGTCATGCGGTCCGGAGCGGCCGGCGGCTTTACCAATGCTACCGATGCCGCCGATTACCTGGTGAAAAAAGGGCTCCCCTTCCGTCAAGCCCATGAGGTGATCGGCAAAATGGTGCTGCACTGCGTGCATTCCGGGCAGGCGCTGCATGAACTAACGCTGGACGAGCTATCCGGCTTCTGTCCGCTGATTGAGGCTGATTTCTACGACGCTATTGATCTGATGCGCTGCGTCAACGACCGCAGGTTGCCAGGCGGCCCGGCCGAAGAGGCTGTGCTGGCCCATATTGAACAAGCCAAGGCGCTGCTGGAGGACGATCTTCTGTAAGCTTTCTGTCGAAATCAAAGGCCGTAAACGGATCTCCGTTTACGGCCTTTTTCTGTCTTCTCGTCATTGGGTGACGATCAAACGCCTTACTGCACTTTATCTGTCAAGCGATGGATTATGCCACAGCCGGCAGCGGGAAATCGCCTGTTATGACCATTTCCCCCTCGCCTTCCAAGTGAAGCCCCCATGCCTGTGCTTCTTCGCGAACGATCCGCGCGGCTTCCTGCTCCGACAGGAAGGCGGGAACCTGTATCATACCGGCCCAATCACCCGCTCCTATGACCTCTCCATCTCCTCGGGTGAAAAACCGCGCCCGGTCGCTCTGTGCGCAGCCGCACAGCCCTGCCGACACCGTCAGCGCCAGCGCTGCGCACAGGGCGGGGATGCCCATCCAGCTTGCCGGAGCAGGCTCCAGCATCTCTGGATGGGCCAGCACCTGCTCCTTCATCGGATATTGCGGCGGCCTGTACGATGATAGCGGCGCTACCCTCAGCTTAACTTTCATCGATCATCCCCCCTCTTTTATGCTAAATGATCCCCTCCGCCGCCAACCAGTCTAAAAAATCCCGCACTTGCTGGCGAAGCTGCTCGATTTTATATTCCCTTTGCGCTTGCTGATAAGCCTTTTCATCCCATGTGCCATCATTTGGGGAATCGACAAACGTCGTACCAGGATCATAGAAGATACCGATGTGCCCCCAACTGCTGCGCATCTGCTCCTGCATGGACGCTGTAAGCCGATTGGCCGTCTGATGGAAGCGGTACTTCGCCACGCGGGCCTCTTCTCCCATCGCCTGCTGTGTCCATTGGTCAATATCTTCTTTGGAGACATATTCAAATCCCGCGCCGATCCGCTCATCATACCCATCCAAGCGAAAAGGCCCATGCCATGTTTTACGCGCGCCGCTGTAGCTTGTGGAGGATCCCACATCTGGCTGCGGGAAGTCGCCGATAAGAAGCATCTCACCTTGACCGAGATCCACGCCTCGGGCTATAGCTTCCTCCCGGATTACCTGGCAGGCCTCCGCTTCTGACAGAAATGCGGGCGGCGTCACCATTCCCTGCCATACTACGCCCTCCCCGATCACTTCGCTTGCTCCGCTATCAAACAACATTGCGGCTCCTGTCCGGCCGGTACAGCCGTATATCCCCGCCGACACGGTCAGCGCCAGCGCCGCGCACAGGGCCGGACTGCGCTTCCACCGCGCCGGGACGGACTCCAGCAGGCCCGGGTCAGATCGCACACACTGCCTAGTCGGATATTGCGGAGGCCTATATGCCTGCAGCGGGGCGACAGTCAACCTAATCTTCATGGTTTTTCTTTTTCCTTTCGCTAGATAATCCCCTGTGCCGCCAACCAGTCTAAAAAATCCCGTACCTGCAGGCGAAGCTGCTCGATCTTAAAATCCCGTTGAATCCGCTGATACGCTTCCTCACTTATGGCCGCTTCGTCCATTTTTACATAGACCGTGCCTGGATCGTACAGAATCCCGATCTTTCCCCAATCCTCATCCATCTGTTCCCGGATGGATCGGCTGAGCATAAGGCCGGCGCCGCTGAAATCATAGAGGCTTGACGTTTCATCTGCCTGCATATCCGTCTGGGACCATTGCTCTATATCCGTTTTGGATATATATTCAAACCCTACCCCCTTTTCGGTATCATAACCGTCCAATGCCAGATTGCCGTGCCAGGTCTCTCCATCAGGGCTGGGCCTATCCATTTGAAATTCCGTCACTGGGAAGCGGCCATTGAGCGTCTTTGTTCCTTCTGAGGCAAAGTGGATCCCTCTGGCCTCTGCCTCCTCACGGATGATCTGGCAGGCCTCCTGCTCCGACAGAAAGGCAGGCGGCTGTATCGCGCCAACCCAGCCCGCTCCGCCATATACCCTTACGATGCCCTCTCCCCCGGTGAAAAGCCGTACCCGGCTGCCCTGTCCTGCGCAGCCCCACAGCCCTGCCGACACGGTCAGCGCCAGCGCCGCGCACAGGGCCGGGCTCCGCTTCCACCGCGCCGGAACGGGCTCTAGCAGCTCAGGCTGAACTTTCGCCCGTTCCTTATCGGGGTAGCCCGGCGCCTTATACCGTTGAACCGGGCATACTCCTCGATGTACTTTCATCTCTTGCTCCTCTTACTAGACATTCCCCACCGCCGTCATCGAATTCTAAAGCTCCCGCGCCCGCAGGTAAAGCCGCTCCTTTTCGCCGCCGCCCGCTCTTTTGTTTCGCTTGTTTTCAGGGTAGTCTTTTAAGCAATTTCCAGATTGCAGAAAGACCCCGCACCGGCAAGCGGTTTCAACCAACGCTTTGCCGTCTTTTGCCCTCATCAGCAGCGGCAGAATTCGCCCGTCTGGATAAATCATGCTATAATCTATATACAAAGCCGATCTTGAGCGCTTCGTGCGATCCACCCAGTTTCAATCCCTCTGTCCATGTGTTCTTACGATCAAAAGGGCTACGGTCAAGTCAACAGGGATCGCCCTTCTATCGCTCTTTCTCCAGAAAAATTTACGACGAGGTCCCTCGCTTTTTCCCGCGCCATTTGAAATGCCTTCTCTTCTCAGAGAAATACAGCGCAACGCTTTAAGCCGCCATACCCGCAGCCCGTTTCCCTGCTTAAAAAGGGGAATTGGCAAAGCGGGCCAGGAAAGCCCCGCGCCGCCCAGTGGGATGGGATGCGATCTGGCCGGCATCAGTATTATCCTTTTTGGTTGTTTCAAAATATCTTTGGGGTAAAAAGGGGCGATCCGTATTTTATGACAAGACAAAAATGAAGTGTTCGACCTTTGAATCGGTTTCTCCTTCTCTAGGCTATTACCCTGATTGGCGTCCGCTTGCTGCGGCTTTGCATGCTGAACCCTGCTCCGCTTGAATCCATCTATGCTTGGATGTAGTCCTGGCTTACAAAAGCAGGCGCTTGATTCAGCGTTTGGGGAAATGGTTCGCGGCTGCCTTTTGTGCACCATGGTCTGGGACCATATCCTGAATCGCGATAAATCCGGCTTCACTTCCAATCCCCATGATATTCGTCCAGCCTTCTATTCCCCCCGCGTTACGTATACAATGCCGTCAATATCCTAAGCCATTTTCTCTTATACCCTATTCTTTTCCCCAAAATCGATCCTCCGGGCCGCTGCTTCTTTTCCCATGATCCCGCAGGCCTCGTCTTCCTGCTCAAAGGCCGATAAACCATCTCCGGAATGGGTGAACAGGCTTACTGCGGCTAGGAAGCATACGATACGGCATATGATAGGCAGGCCTCTTTTGTATGTCCTCTTTTTTTATCCGCATAGCCGTCCACTTTGCTTTTTCGTATATTCTCGAACTTCTACCTTTTAGACATTTTAGCAGAGCCTTCCAGTTCCCCCGTCATAGATTTGACCATTTTATTTAAAAAGTGGCACACTTTCTTCATACCCGGCCGCCTACCCGGTATGGAATTGCCCTGTGCCCTTCCATGGGGTATAATAGGGAATATGCGAATAAGAGGAGGGATCCGATGCCTTACCAAACGGTCTCCGCCGATCTTGTCCACTATCTGGCCGATACGCTTTTTCCCACCTACGAGCGCTTTGATCCAGCCCATAACATCACCCATATCCGGGCGGTAATCGAAAACAGTATGGAGCTGGCCCAGAGCTATGATGTAGTGCCCGATATGGTTTATACTATCGCAGCTTATCATGACATCGGCATCCCCCTGGGACGCAAAACCCACCACCTGACCAGCGGACAAATACTGTCCGAGGACGATAACCTGCTTCGCTGGTTTACGCCCCAGCAGATTACCGTCATGCGGGAAGCGATCGAGGATCACCGTGCTTCCGCAGCCTCGCCTCCCCGGTCGATCTATGGCTGCATCATCGCCGAGGCCGACCGCGACCTGCGCCTAGAAAGCGTAATCATGCGCTGCTATCAATATGGGGTAAGCCATTATCCTGAGCTCTCCTTTGACGAGCAATTTGACCGGCTCTACAGCCATATGCAGGAGAAATATGGAGAGGGCGGCTATCTGCGCTTATGGCTTCGCACGCCGAAGAACGAACGCGGTCTCGCCCAGTTGCGCGGAATGTTGTCTGATCAAGCGGCGCTGCACGCCTATGTGCAGCAGCATGCCGCAGCTTGGGCGTGCAAATCGGAGCCTGGAGGTGAGCCGGATTGCGAAAACTTACCGTAGACGCGGGAAAGCGCTATTTGGCCTGGGAGGATGGAGCCCCTTTCTTCTATATGGGGGATACGGCCTGGGAGCTTTTTCACTGCCTCACCCGCGAAGAAGCGGAGCTTTACCTCTCCACCCGGGCAAAGCAGGGCTTCACGGCCATCCAGGCAGTGGCATTGGCGGAATTTGACGGGCTGCGCCAGCCCAATGCCTATGGACGGACGCCGCTGAAAACCCATGAAGGGCGTTATGACCCATTAATGCCCGACCTGAGCGGCCCCTACAGCTACTGGGACCATGTGGATTATTGCGTCGATTTGGCAGCGCGGTTGGGCCTCTTTATCACCCTGCTGCCTACTTGGGGCGATAAATTCAATATCGTATGGGGGCAGGGGCCTGAAATCTTTACGCCGGAAAACGCCGCCGGCTATGGCGCATGGATCGGCCGCCGCTTCCGAGATCGCTGGAACATCATCTGGATGCTGGGCGGCGATCGCCCGTTGACAGAACAGCGGCACCAGCATGTGATCGATGCATTGGCCCGGGGCATCCGGCAGAGTGATCCGAACCATCTCATGACCTTCCATCCGGTGGGCGGATCTTCCTCGCTGGATGCCGTGCCCGGACGGGGCTGGCTTGATTTCCATACGGTGCAGACCGGCCATGGGCTTGAGAGTTACCGCAGCTTTGAACTGCTGGCTCACACTCGGCTGGGAGAAGAAAAGCCTTTTATGGATGCAGAACCCCGTTATGAGGATCACCCCGCCTGCTTTAATACTGAATACGGCTATTTCTGGGATGCCGCTGATGTTCGCCAGAACGCCTATTGGGATATCCTGGAGGGCGCCTGCGGCCATACCTATGGGAACCACAGCATCTGGCGCTTTAACCGCGAACCGCAGGGTTACTGGCCCTATGCTTGGCGCGAGGCCCTTACCCATCCCGGCGCGCAGACGGTTCCACTGGCGGCGCGGTTGCGGTTAAGCCGTCCCTATTTTGAGTTTCGCGCTGCGCCGGAGCTGGTGGATGACGATTCGGCCGCCATGGCGCATATCGCATGCGGCCGGGGGGAGAATTATGCCTTTGTCTATACGCCGTTGGGGCAGCCGATCCGGTTTCACGGCGCACTGCTGGGCGGCAAGGCTCACCGGGCCGCCTGGTTTGACCCGCGTACCGGCGATACCCATGTCTTTGCCCTGACGCCGCCGGTCGATACGCTTTATGTTCCGCCGGACAGCGGCAAGGGGCGGGATTGGGTGCTCGTCGTCGACCGTCTTGGTACGCACACCGACCAATAGGAGGATGTAAGATGAATCATGGTTTTGTCAAGGTTGCAGCCGCTACGCCGTCTCTTCGGGTGGCCGACTGCGTCTATAATACAGATCAGATGCTGTCTCTCATGGAAAATGCCGCTCAATCAGGCGCCCGCCTGCTGGTCTTTCCTGAGCTATCGATTACCGGCTATACTTGCGGCGACCTCTTTCTGCAGCGCGCCCTGTTGGAGGGCGCCCTTGCAGGGCTGGACAAGCTGCTCCAGTCCAGCCGGAATTACGATATGCTGATCGTAGCCGGCCTGCCTATGGCTGTTGAGACCAAGCTATATAACGTAGCCGCCGTATGCCTGCGCGGCCGCCTGCTTGGTCTGGTTCCCAAGGCCAACCTGCCTACCTACAACGAGTTCTACGAGGGCAGGCTCTTTACCGCCGCTCCCGCTCAGGGTCGCGTCATATCTTTGCTCGGCCAGGAAGTCCCCTTTGGCGCCGACCTGATCTTTTGCTGCAATCAGCTGCCGGCCTTCCGGTTAGGCGTGGAGATCTGCGAAGATCTGTGGGTGCCCCAACCTAGGTCCAGCGCTTTGGCTTTAGCTGGGGCTACGGTCATCGCCAACCCCTCCGCCAGCAATGAAACCATCGGCAAGGCTGACTACCGCCGCCAGCTGGTGCAGTCGCAATCTGCCCGGCTGGTAACCGGCTATGTCTATGCCGACGCCGGGGCAGACGAGTCCACCACCGACCTTGTATTCTCCGGCCATAACCTCATCGCAGAGAACGGAACGCTGCTGGCTCAGAGTGAACCTTTTTCTCAAGGCTTGCTGCTTTCAGAGCTGGATGTAGACCGCCTGGAGGAGGAACGCCGACGCCAGAGCACCTATCCCGCAGCCGATACCCAGGGCTATACCCTCGTGCCCTTTGATCTTCCGCTGGAGCAAACGATGCTCACCCGCCGGATCGACCCTTATCCTTTTGTACCCGAAGATGCACAATGCCGGGCGCAGCGATGCGAATCGATTTTCGCCATCCAGGCGGCAGGCTTGAAAAAGCGCATTGCTCATACGCACTGCCAGCGTGCCGTTATCGGTATATCCGGCGGCCTGGATTCCTGCCTAGCCCTGCTGGTGACCGTCCGGGCCATGGATCTTTTAGGCCGGCCGCGATCCGATGTGCTGGCCGTCACCATGCCCTGCTTCGGCACCACGCGCCGGACCCGCAGCAATGCTGAGCTGCTCTGTCAGGAACTGGGCGTGGGATTTGATTGCGTGGATATTAGCGAAGCCGTGCGCCGTCACCTGGCCGATATCGGGCGCAGTGAACAGCAGCAGGACACGACCTATGAAAACGCGCAGGCCCGGGAGCGAACCCAGGTCCTGATGGATATCGCCAACCGTGAAAACGGCTTGGTGATCGGTACCGGCGATCTTTCCGAATTGGCCTTGGGATGGGCTACCTATAACGGCGATCACATGTCGATGTATGGCGTCAACGCGTCTATTCCCAAGACGTTGGTTCGTCATATGGTACGGTATGTTGCCGATACGGCCGATTCCAGGCAGCTTTCCGCCGTGCTGGACGATATCTTAAATACGCCTGTCAGCCCGGAACTTCTCCCAGCCCAGGACGGAGAGATCGCCCAGAAAACCGAAGATATCGTAGGGCCCTATGCCCTGCATGATTTCTTCCTCTATTATATGATGCGCTTTGGCTTCTCGCCGAGAAAGATCTACCGCATGGCGCTAATAGCTTTTCGCGGCGAATACGGCTCGGATACGGTGCTAACCTGGCTTAGAACCTTCTACCGCCGCTTTTTCTCTCAGCAATTCAAGCGCTCCTGCCTACCCGACGGCCCCAAGGTGGGATCGGTTGCGCTTTCGCCCCGGGGAGATTGGCGCATGCCCAGCGACGCCAGCGCGGCGCTATGGCTGGCAGAAGTAGATGCGCTGAAATAGATTCTACATTTGTAGAGGACAATAAAAAGGCGTTGCATGCTGCAGCGCCTTTTTATTTGGGTCGCAATTTTCTTGCCCAGCGTACGCATCCGGATTGGCCGGCTGCCTTTACAATCGTCCTCCACCGGCCGCACGGCGCTGACCGCACCATCTCCGGCAGTTTTCCGCAGGCGCTGCTTATTCTTTTTGCAAATGCGCCATGAGGAAATCCACGATCTGAGGCCCATGGCTGAGCTCGTGCACGCCGGAGAAAACAGAAAAGCAAAATTCCCGGGCAATACCCAGCCGCTCATAAGCGTCGCGCACTTCAGGCGCGGCCAATCGGGCGTCCTGGCAGTCAAAAAGCTCGTCCGCATCCGCAACCTCAATATACAGCGCCCGTGGGCAAATCAATTTCGCTATTTCTACAAATGTAAAGCGATTGACCGAATCAAACCATCCCCAGTCGGACATTTTCACACTCATCGGGTCATGGAAAGCGCAGGATGAGCAAGCTACGCGGATGCGGGGATCGGCCGCTGCCACCAGCAGGGTATACAGGCCGCCATAAGATAGTCCCAACATGCCCACGCGGCTGCTGTCCAGTTGGGGCTTGCGGCAAAGCGCGTCCACCGAACGCATAATCATCAGCGTTTCCAGCGCCGCAAAGGAGCCGCCCAACATCTTGAGTTGATGCTCCATGTGCGCCCTGTCCATGTCCGGGCCATAATCCTTGCTCCATAAATAGAGCTGCGGAGCAAAGCAGGCTGCTCCACGCCGCAGCACGCGCCGCACCATATCGTTGTAGTTGGCCGAGCCAAAGAATCCGCCGACCCGCTCCGGCGTTCCAAGCCCGCCATGCTGGGTAATCACCAAGGGGAATGGGCCGTTCCCCTTGGGCAGGAATAGGATACCATAGGCGCACAAGCCCTCCATCACCGGGATACGCAGCCGGTATATAGCGCCTAGGTCGTCCTCCGCCACAAATATTTCCTCTGTCCCGCCTTCCGGCGCCGGCTCCAGCGGGCAAATTGGCCACCCCAGCATCTGCTTATACTGCTGCCGGTATGGTTCCGTCGTGCGCCAATATGCCTCGCAAGAGCTGAAATCAGGCGCAAAATAGGCATGTCGAGCCTCGCGTGCCTCCTCAATTCGTCGCGCCATCACATCGTTTAGCTCGGCTAAAGCCTTTTCTCGGTATCCGTCTCCCCGGTGAGGCTCTTCCTCATACAACCGCTCCATCTCCCTGTTCCTTTCTGCTGCGGCCTTTGCACCGCAGTCCTGTCCATCCATTCCATGCAGCCATACCCGCGCCGGCCGCAGTTAGGCAGCCGCCGATCCAGGGAAGGATGATCGGTTCCAGCAGACGGGCCGCGGCAGGGTTCTCCGGATCATATCGCACTGTCACCTCCTGCCCGATTGTATATACGCTTTGCGGAATGCGCACTAGGCTTTCGCAAGCATCCCCCTGGGCGGTAAAGCTCACGCGCGCCCGGTAAAGCGGGCTGGCTTTGCTACTGGCGTCTTCATCCACCTCAATGGCGATGATGCGCCCCTGGGCTTGGGCGCTTAGCGGGCTGCCTAACCGGGGCGCGGCCAGCCATACAAACAGCCCGGCTGCCATCAGCAAAATACCGGCCCACACCCAGCCCTTCCTTTTTTCCACCTTCCGCCCCCCTTTTGCGATTTGCTTTTGTTCAGTATAGCATGGCGGAAATGGGCTGACCAGTCTTGGTCTTATTTTTTTCATGCAAACAGCCCGCGGGTTATACCGCGGGCTGCTGAGATTCGTTCGTTATAGGTTTTCCTGCTTTAGGGCGTCGATCAGGTTCCCCTTACGCGTCTTGGCAGCGGCGTATACCATGGTGACGCCTACGATGGCGAACACACCGGCTATGCATCCCAGCACGCTGACCCAGGGAACGGAAAAGGCAAAGCTGAAATTTTCCCGAAGCGCTTGATAGATCAAGACCAATACTGCCAAGGAAATCGGCAGCCCATAGGCCAGCGCCTTGATCCCGTAAAAAAGTGTCTCAAATCGGATCATCTTGCGGAATCCCCGTGGCGTCATTCCTACCGACTGGAGCATGGCAAACTCCCGCCTGCGTAGCGCTATAGAGGTTGAGATGGTGTTGAAGATATTCGCTACTGCAATCGCGCAGATAAGGATGACAAAGCCATAGACGAACACCGAGAAAATGGTCGCCGCACTCTCGCTGGAGCGCCGGCTTTCCGCCATATTGTATACGTCCAGATGGGTATCCTGGTAGGGATTCTGATTGGCGATCTGGGTGAGCGCTTCCTCTACGGCCAGGTCGTCCTGGCAGGTGATATTGACCTCGATGTTGCGCCGCTTGTTTTCCTCCGTGCCGGGCAGTCCGTCATAGATCCGGTTAAGATTTTCCCAAGTCGTTATCAGCATCACCTGGTCGGGAAAATCTTCCTGCCTCCACTGATCCCCATACACCGTCTTATCCGCTATGGCCGCCACTGTGACCGGAATTTGCACTTCCTTCTCCAGTGTATCGCCGTAATGATACGTAAGGTTCAGCCTTTCCCCTACCGAGCAAGCCAATTGATCCATCTGCGTAAAGACATGTCCCTCCTTCAGCGTCAGTGCATTCACCAGCACAGCGCCTTCCTCTCCTGATGCAAGGACAAGTTCCGGATCAAGGCCACATCCTTGGACGTATTGCTTAAAGTGGGTCTCGTCTAAGGCGATCAGGTTTACCGCCAGCGGATAGGCGCCATTATCCATCGTCAAACGGCTGCGGGATTCCGGCGTCAATTGATCTGCTTGCGCCAGAAGGTATGCATAAAGCGTATCCGTTGCCCTGATGTCCTCCACGTTTGGCGTATCCATCACTTGCTTAAGCAGCGCCTCGTATTCTTCCCGCTCACTGCCCTGGATAGATACCATGATATCGTACGGGATTTCGCCCTGTGCCAAGCTGTAAGAATGGTTTAGGTAATAGGTAAAGCCCGACGCAGTCAGAAAAAGAACAACCGAAACGACCAAGGAAAAGAGCGTTGTCCGATAACGGTGACGATTGCGCTTCATGTTCTTCAGGCCCAGCTCCGCCTCAAATCCGAAAATCTTCCGTGTAACCGACCAGGTATGCACTGACTTTGCTTTGAGGGTGACATCAGCTGATTGGCGAATGGCGTCGATCGGCGTAATCTGCGACGCGCGCTTGGCCGGCGCATAGGCGGAAAGGGCAATGGTCAACACAGATGCGGCTACGGCAGCCGCCATCTGCGGGAAGGAAACCACCAGCTTCAGCGGCTCCTCCACACCCATGGACTGCTGCACCAGCGGGCTGATGCAGGCAAAGGTGATGCCCATGCCTACCGTGCCCGCCAGCAATCCGATGGGGATAGAGATTACGCCCACTACAGTACCCTCAAAGAGCACGGACCGGCGCTTCTGCTGGCGCGTCGCGCCAATGCTGGCCAGCATGCCCAGCTGCCGGCTGCGTTCCGAAAGGGAGATGGAAAAGGCGTTGTAAATCAGCGAAACCGCTCCGATCATGATGATGCCGCCAACGATACCCACGCAAGTTATCATCGTCCGCATCAGCTGCGGGTCGTTCATCACCCCGCTGAAGGTGAGCAGGCGGCTGTTTGTGCCGTAGCCCTCCAGCCCCAGCCTGTCAGCCATATCCTCTGCCCAAGCGTATAGTCCATTGTCCACCTGCTTAAGCGCTACCTTCGCGTTTACCGTCTCCCCCTCTAATGCCGCGGGATCCAAAAGTGCAAGCGCTTGATAACCGCCATACCAGTTCCGCTCCATGCCGCCGGGATCGATCACCCCCACCACCGTATAGGTTTCCTCCCGCAGAGGCATAAAGCGTTCATCCTCCTCATAGCCCGCTTGCCAAGGAAGCTCAAATTCCGACTGATCCTCTGCCTGACCAATCCGCTTGCCCAGGTTTAGCTTTAGGGTGTCGCCCAGTTCATACCGCACCTTGCCGATTAAAGCGAGCTTATCGCTGACAACAATCTCCCCTTCCTTTTGCGGCATCCGTCCTTCCACCAGCGTCACCGGCAGCTGCTCCAGCCCCTGAGCCGTATAGCGCTGCACATAAAGATAGGGCCGCTGTTCCGTAGCGATATCCGGGATCTGCGCAAAAAGGCCATCATGATAAAGGCTAATCTGGTCCACATTGCCATCGCTTAGCAGCGCATCCAAGCGATTGGCGGGCACCTGCTCGAACAGCACATGCCACAACCCGGTTTCCCGGATGGTATTGCGCCGAAAAAGGTCCATAAAGGAGCCCGTAATCGTGGTAACCGCGGTGATCATTGCCACCGCGATGATCACGCCCACAATGGTTACCAATGTCCTCCGGCGGTTTTGTTTCATATGCTCCAGCGTAACGCGGTTGACGATGTTCATGGCCGAATCACCTCGTCCTTGGCAATGCGCCCGTCCTCAATGGCGATGATCCGGTCGGCTTGCAGCGCAATGCGTTCGTCATGGGTGATAATCATCAGCGTCTGATGATAGCTTCGGTTGAACATTTTGAGCAGCTCAACGATTTCCTTGCTGTTTTTGCTATCCAGGTTACCGGTGGGTTCATCGGCCAGCACCAGCGCTGGATTCGAGATCAGCGCGCGGCCGATGGATACCCGCTGCTGCTGGCCGCCGGAAAGCTGGTTAGGCAGGTGATCCAATCGATCGGCCATATCCAGCTTTTCCACCAGTGTTTTCAGTTCGCCTTCCTCCACCTTGCGGCCGTCCAGCAGCAGCGGCAGCGTAATATTCTCCCGCACATTGAGTACAGGGATCAGATTATAGAATTGATAGATAAGGCCGATCTGCCGCCGCCGGAAAATGGCGAGCTGCGTCTCGTTTAGGCTGTAAATATCCGTCTGATCCACGAAAACCCGGCCCATGGTAGGCCGGTCAACGCCGCCTAAGATATGCAAAAGGGTCGATTTGCCGGACCCCGAAGGGCCAATGATCGCCACAAATTCCCCTTTTTCTACGGAAAAGCTCACATTGTTCAGCGCCCGCACCATGGTTTCGTCCTTCCCATAAACCTTGGACAGGTTTTCTACGCGCAAAATTTCCATTCCTTATACCTCCTGACGCTCCTATCCTACCGTCGACGGGTGACGTTTCCGTGACCTGATCATAACAATTCTGTCATCTACACGATGCGCTTATAAAATTTCAGCGTAAAGGTCGTACCCTTTCCCCACTGGCTTTCTACCACAATATCGCCATTTTGGTGCTGCACGATGGTCTTGGCCATGGCCAACCCAATGCCTACACTGTCCGCTTCCGCATTGCGTCCGCGGTAAAAGCGCTCGAAGATATGGGGCAGATCCTCACGCAGGATGCCGCTGCCTGTGTCGCGGATGATCAGCTCCGTATGCAATGGATTCTCTGCATACCGAATCTCCACATGTCCTCCCGGCGGCGTATGCTCCATGCAGTTCTTTAGAATATTGACCACGGCTTCTGTGGTCCAGGCCATATCGCCCATAAAGCTGGCTTCTTCCTCGCCTGAGCGGATCAGCGTAATCTGCCGCAGCTCCATGGGAATCTCCAGGGGCGCCACGGCCTTTTCCACGAGTTCTGCTACCTGAACCGGCTCGGATCGGAAATCTACAGCGCCCGCATCAATCCGTGACAGCTTCAAAAGCGCGTTCATCAACCACTGGATCCGCTCCAGCTGCTGGTTCATCCGCGCAGTGAACTCCCTTCGTTTCTCTTCGTCCAAGTGGTGATCGCTGAGCAAATCGACCATCACGAACATGCTGGTCAACGGCGTTTTAAGCTGATGCGAAATATCCGATAGCGCATCTGCCAGATAGCGCTTGTCTTTTTTCAGCAGCTCGGATTGCTCTGTCAGCTTTAGCGCCAGCTTGTAAATTTCATTTTTCAGGATGGACAGCTCGCCTTCCCGATTATCCCGCAGCTCCAACCCGCGTTCCCCTGCGGCCACGGCTCTGAGATAGCGGCTTAGCAGCGCTATCTGCCGATAGCGCCTATGGGTGAAGGCGGCAAAAGCCGCCAGCATAAGGATGAAGCCTGCCAAAGCGATTAAGGCGGCCTGCCAGCTGATCCAGGCAATACCTGCGCACAGCGCCAGCGCCGCGCCTGACGCTATGAGCATGAACCGGCCGAATTCACCGTTACGAATCATGCCCTTCTCCCATCCGATATCCCATCCCCCGCACGGTTTGAATCAGTTTGGGATTGGAAGGGTCATCTTCCAGCTTATCCCGCAGCCGCTTCATATACACGGTAAGCGTATTGTCGTTGACAAAATTACCCGCCACATCCCAGATACTCTCCAACAGCTGAGTACGTGTCATCACCTGGCCTGCGTTATGAATCATCGTCAGCAGCAGCCGGTATTCCAGCGCCGTAAGCTCCACCGGCGTTTCGCCTTTATATACCTTGGCCTCCTGAAGGTTCACACGAATATGGCCGATCTGAAAGGTGCTGCGGCTGCGCTCCTCTCGCCGATAGCGCCGCAGCACCGATTTGATTCGGCTTAGCAGCTCCCGCACGCGGAATGGCTTGGTGATATAGTCATCCGCGCCCATATCCAGCCCCATCACCACGCTGACTTCCTCGTCCCGTGCCGTCAGGAAGATAACCGGATAATCGCCCAACAGTTTGGCCCGTCCGCAGATATCATATCCAGAGCCATCCGGCAGCGATAGATCAAGCAGCAGTAGATCCGGCTTCTCTTCAGCGTCCAGCGCTCGCATGGCCGCCGACGTATTGTAACAAATCTCAACCCTATAGCCAGCTTCCTCCAGGGAATAGCCCAGGCCCAGGGCAATGGTGTGGTCATCCTCTACGACCAGGATTTTTTCCATGTTTTTCTCCTTTGGAGTTTCTATGATCCGAATAATCATATCCTACCACGAAGCTCTTTGCATGACAAATCTATCGCCGAACCCCGTCGAAAGCTTGCCTCTTTATGGTATACTAAAAGAAACGTCCCTGAAAGGAGATCATCATGGGCTGTTTGGGCAATATCCTTTGGTTTGTGTTCGGCGGTTTTTGGCAGGGATTGTGCTGGTCGCTGGCCGGCGTGCTGTGGTGTATCACCATTATCGGCATTCCCATCGGCCGTCAGTGCTTCAAGTTCGCTAGCCTCTCCTTTATGCCCTTTGGTAAAGAAGTCGTGTACGGCGGTGGAGCCGCTTCCATCTTGATGAATATCCTGTGGCTTATCGTTACCGGCTTACCGATGGCCTTGGGATTGGCGCTTAATGGATTACTCTTCTGCATCACCATTATCGGCATTCCCTTTGGGATGCAGTGCTTTAAGCTGGCTAAGCTGGCACTGATGCCTTTCGGCGCTTCCATCCAATAAAAAAGATTTACCCGGGCAAAATCGGTTATGAAAAATCGGCCTCTCTTTCATCGGGAGGCCGATTTTTCATATCGTATCGTTTCTGCGCTGCTTCCTTTCATCACAGAGCCGAGCAAAGGCTATGCTTTGTCCATCCGCTTTGTGTTTTTCGCTTTGCAAATCAGTTGGGTCATGGTGCCCATGGGGCAATACACACACCAGGATCGCGGCTTAAATAAGAGCATCGTGAGCAAGCCTAATAGGGTGGAGGTAAGCATGACGCTGTAAAATCCAAAGGCAAACTGCGCAACCCAGGACGCTGCCATATCTTGTGGGTATGCCCATTGCCAGGGAAGCTTCAAGCTCCACAAAAGCGTCACAACCGGCCGAAGCTGCTGGCTTCCCGCCCAAACCAGGTAAGTACTCCACAGCATGCTGAAAAACATCGCTAAGAAAAAGAATAGAAAACCATACCGGAACCACCGGCTTTTCATCCAGCGAGGCACGTCGGCTTTGCGGGAGAATCCAAGCTTCCCTCCGATCAAGGCAAGAAGCTGCCCCCGGCCGCAGTAGCGGTTACAGTAGGCTTTGGATCCTCCGACCGCCGCAATAATCAGCGGAATTAGGAAGCAGAGTAAGCCCAACCACGCAAAGAGAATGTGGAAAAATCCCAATAGAAGGTACACCAGTGATGCAATCCATAGAAAATCATACCATCGTTTTTTCATGCCTCCGCCTCCTTCATGACGATAGCCGTCGCAGGGCATTCCCGCTCGCACTTTCCGCATCCCACGCAGCGCTGTAGGTCTACTTCCGCCTGAATCCCCATTACCACACGGATAGCAGATCGAGGGCATATTTTTTCGCAACATCCGCACGCTACGCATTCCCTTTCCCTCACCCAAGCCTTTCGCCTGTTTCTTGCCATGCAGCAAAAGCCTCCTTCAAAAGATGCGCCCATTATACAAAAATGTTCGATACGAATACCGTGACCTTATCACACAAACAAGCGGCTTTCTGAAACAAAAAGAACGGCGCCGCCTTTTTGGGGCTACGCCGTTTTCCTTCATCCTTATGCCAGGATGGACATGATTGATTTTAAACTATATATCGTTTCAGATCTTTGCCGGCAATGGTGGGAGACAGGTGGGCATTGACGTATGCGGCGTCGATTGTCAGATCCACCATGGGGAAGTCGCCCCCCGCATTATAGGACACGTCTTCCAAAAGCGTTTCCAAGATGGTATGCAACCGCCGCGCGCCGATGTTTTCATCCAACTCATTGGCCATAGAGGCGTATTGAGCGATGGCGTCCAATGCGTCGTCGGTAAAGGTAATCCGCACGTGATCCACCTCCAGGAGCGCGGCGTACTGCTTGGTTACCGCGTTTTCCGGCTGGCTGAGGATGGCTTTGAAGTCAGCCTGGGTCAGGGAGTGCAGGTTCACGCGAATGGGGAACCGCCCTTGCAGCTCGGGGATGAGATCTTCCACCTTCGATACGTGGAAAGCGCCCGCCGCGATAAACAGGATGTAGTCGGTCTTGATCGGACCATATTTGGTAGACACCGTAGACCCTTCCACCAGCGGAAGAATATCCCGCTGCACGCCCTCGCGGGATACGTCGGGCCCATTGGACGCGCCGGCTCCGGCTATCTTATCGATCTCATCGATAAAGATAATACCCTCTTTTTCCGCTCGTTCTACAGCCGTCGAATATACTTCGTCCATGTCGATAAGCTTTTGGCCCTCCTCCTGCTCCAGGATCTTGCGGGCTTCCTTTACCGTTACCCGCCGGATCTTCGTCTTTTTAGGCAGGATACCGCCCATCATGTCGTTCAGGTTTAGCTCCATGGTCATGCCGGGCATCAGTTCCTGCGGGGGACCGTTGTCCTCAATCTCCAGATCCACTAGGATCTCCTCCATATATCCGGCCCGCAGGTTTTCGCGCACATCCTTACGGCGGTTGCGCATCTGCTCCTTTTCGGCCGGCGTGGGCTCTGGCTCGCTGCTTTTCTGCCCCGGCAGCAGGGCCAGCAGCGGATTCTGATTCTGCGGCGTAGGCTTCTTGCCGTTAGACAGGATCTCCACCAGACGGTTTTCCGCGGCCCGCGCCGCCTCCACCTTTACGCTTTCCAGCTTCTCCGCCTTAACCATGCGCACCGACGCTTCCACCAGGTCCCGGATCATCGATTCTACGTCACGCCCTACGTATCCAACCTCGGTGAATTTCGTCGCTTCTACCTTGACGAAAGGAGCGGACAGCAGTTTTGCCAACCTTCGGGCGATTTCTGTCTTACCTACGCCGGTGGGGCCCGCCATAATAATGTTTTTAGGCGTGATCTCTTCCTGCATTTCCGCCGGAAGCTGGCTTCTGCGGTAACGGTTACGCAGGGCGATGGCCACGGCGCGCTTGGCTTCATCCTGCCCCACGATATACTTGTTCAGCGCCTCGACAATCTCTCTGGGCGTCATGTTATTGCTCAACCATCTCGCCTCCAATCTGCTCTACCACCACGTTGTGATTGGTGTATACGCAAATATCCGCCGCAATATGAATCGCCTTTTCTGCGATGACTTCCGCGGGCAAATCGGTATTTTCCATCAGGGCTCGGGCCGCGGCTAAGGCATAATTGCCGCCGGAGCCAATGGCCGTAACGCCACCGTCTGGGTCGATCACTTCGCCAGATCCGGCGATCACCAGCATCTCCTGCGCGTTAGCCACAATCAGCAGCGCCTCCAGATTGCGCATTACTTTATCCCGCCGCCAATCCTGCGCCAGATCCACTGCCGCGCGGGTCAGGTTGCCTGCATGCTGCTCCAGTTTATTTTCAAATTTGTCGCAAAGGGTAAAAGCATCGGCTACGGAGCCGGCAAATCCTACTGCCACCTCGCCATGATAAAGCCGGCGCACCTTCCGGGCCGTGGCCTTCATCACCACGCTCTCCCCCTGCGTTACCTGTCCGTCACCGGCAATGGCCGTCTTTCCATCGCGGCGCACCGCCACGATGGTCGTTCCGTCAAATCGCATCTGTTCCTCCTGTTTCTTTGGGTTATGATGTTTTATTATACAACCGTTTTATAGCGTATACATGAACAAAACGCTAAATCCGCCGTTTTTTCGTCTACCAACCTATATCTGTCCCTCCGGAACTGGCAGGCCTAACGAATTCAATGAGCGTCGCGCCATAGCAAGGGCCTTTTTTTTCTTATCGCGAATCCGTTCTTCCAGGGGCGGCAATAAACCAAAGTTCGCATTCATCGGCTCCAGTTTGGTCGTAGCGGGGCTGGAAATATAGCGCGCCATGGCGCCCAGCATGGTCTCTGGCCCCAGCTGCGGCATAGGCGCGCCCTGCAGGCGGCAAGCCATCGAAATACCCGCCACCATGCCGGAGCCGACCGATTCCACATATCCTTCCACACCTGTCATCTGGCCGGCAAAGAATATGTCCGGCCGAGACAGGAGCTGGTAGTGTTCGTTCAGGATGCCCGGTGAATTGATATACGTATTGCGGTGCATCACGCCATAACGAACGAACTCAGCATGCTCTAAGCCCGGAATCATGGAGAATACCCGCCTTTGCTCCGGAAACTTCAGCCTTGTTTGAAAGCCGACAAGATTATACAGCGTTCCAGCCTTGTCATCCTGGCGCAGCTGCACCACGGCATAAGGCTTGCGGCCGGTGTGCGGATCGATAAGCCCCACCGGGCGCAGCGGACCATAAGCAATGGTCTTCTCGCCGCGCTGCGCCATGGCCTCGATGGGCATGCAGCCTTCAAACACTTTAACGCCGTCCTCCTCGCCATGCACCGGCGCGACCTCGGCCGTCACCAGCGCCTGGTAAAAGGCGGTGTATTCCTCCCGCGTCATGGGGCAATTTATATAGTCGGCGTCTCCACGATCATATCGGGTGGCCCGAAAGGCGCGGGTCATATCGATGGACTCCAGCGTCACGATGGGGGCCACCGCATCGAAAAAGCTCAGCGTATCCGAGCCCACCAGCGCGGCAATTTCCTGCGCAATCGCCCCTTCTGACAGAGGGCCCGTGGCGATGACAACGTGCTCCATCCCATCCAGCGAGGTCACCTCTCCGCGGACTACGGTAACCATCGGGTGCTGGCTCAATTTCTGGGTGATGTATTGGGAAAAAAGCGCCCGATCCACAGCTAACGCGCCGCCGGCCGGCACCCGTGTGGCATCCGCTGCCTCGATCACCAAGCTGCCCAGCCCCCGCAACTCCTGCTTGAGCAAGCCGGCCGCCGTATCCAGCCGATTGCCCCGCAGCGAATTGCTACAGACAAGCTCGGCAAAGCCGGGCAACATATGCACAGGGGAATGCCGTTCCGGCTTCATCTCATAAAGGCGCACGGGAATATTGCGAATGGCCAGCTGCCAAGCCGCCTCGCTGCCGGCCAAGCCTGCGCCTATCACGTGCACCGGGGGATAATTGGGTTCACTCATGAATCTCATATACCTTTCCGGGCAATGCGTTCAGCATTCCCTTTGCAACCATAATCGTCAGCGTAGCACCCAACTTAGCCGGAGAAAATTCCAGCGCCTCGTAAATTTCATCGAAGGAGGCAGGCCCCATAGACAGCATGCCCATAATCTTTGTCTCATCCGCCGTAGGCTTGCCCGGCGTCACCCGTATAGGCTCTTCCGCCTCCGGTGCCTCCTGGCGCCTGGGCTGCTGCGCCGCCGGCTTCTCTTGCTGAACCGACGCTTGGGCATTGGCCCAACCCATCGCCTCCATCACATCCTGGGCCGAGGTAATCAAGGCGCATCCCTCTCGGATCAGCTGGTTAGGCGTGTAGCTCAGGGGCAAGTCGATGTTCCCTGGCACTGCCATGACTTCCCTGCCCTGGTCCAGCGCCAGGTTGGCCGTGATGCGCGAACCGCTCCGTTCGCCGCCTTCCAGTACCAATACGCCATGGCACAATCCGGAAATGATGCGATTGCGTTCAGGAAAATGCCCCTTCAGCGGCTCCGCGCCCGGCAGGTATTCGCTTAGCAGCAATCCTTGTTCGGCAATTTGATCGTAAAGCGCCCCATTCTCCGGCGGATAGATCACGTCCACCCCGCAGCCCAGCACGGCGATGGTCTTCCCCCCGGCTGCCAGGGCCCCCTGATGGGCATAAGAATCCACGCCGCGCGCCATGCCCGATACAATGGTCACCCCCTGCATCGCCAGGTCGCGTGCCAGCTGGTAGGCAGCCTTTTGCCCATAGCGGGTGGCGCTGCGGCTGCCTACGACCGCAATCAACCCCGGGGATTGCATCAGCGACAGATCTCCTTTGGCATAAAGCAGCACCGGAGCGTCCGGCAGCTGGGCTAAAAGGCCGCTGTATTGCGGGTTCATCGGCGTCACAGCCACAATCCCCCGGCGATCCAAAGCGGCCGCCAACCGATCTAGGTAGTCGGGTGAAAGCGTCCTCGCCATCTGCGCTTTCACATTCTCCTCCAGCGGCAAGTCGCCGGGACTTTGTAAGGCCGCCTGGCGGACAGCTTGCGCGCTGCCCAACGCCTCAATCAGGCTGCGAAAGGCTTTATCGCCCAATCCTTTGAGGGTAGCCAGCCATATCCAGCATTTTTCTTCCATTGTATAGGTCATGCTCTTCTCCAATACTTCCCAGCGGGGAGGTGATATTGAAAGGCCTCGGCCAGGTGCTCTGTTTCGATATTCGGACTTTGATCCAAATCGGCAATGGTGCGTGCCACGCGAATCATGCGGTTCAGCGCCCGTGCCGTGGCCTGTTCCTTTTCAAAGAAGGCCTGCGCCATAGCCAAATCCTTGGACTGAATCGGGCAAAAGCGGTTAAGTTCGCTTTGCGGAAGCTGCGCGTTGCAGAAAATGGCGCGACCCTGATATCGTTCAAGCTGAATAGCCCGTGCCCGGATAACGCGCTCCCGTATGGCTTGAGAGGGCTCGGCTTCCCGCCGGCTAACCAGATCTGAAAAGGGCACGTCCTCCAGCTCCAGCTGTATATCGATGCGGTCCAATACCGGTCCGGAGATATGAGACAAATAAGTTTCAATCTGGTTCGGCGTACAGCGGCATGGACGGCTCGTACCATGGTTTCCGCAGGGGCAGGGATTCATCGCCGCCAACAGGATGAACCGGGCTGGGTAGGTGACCGTGCCCCGCGCGCGGGAAATGGTCACCACGCCGTCCTCCAGCGGTTGCCGCAGCGCGTCCAGGATGCGCCGGGGCCACAGCGGCAATTCATCCAGGAATAATACGCCATTCAAGGCGCGGCTAACTGCGCCCGGGGTCAAATTCGGGCCGCCGCCAATGACGGAGACAGCCGATGCAGTATGATGTGGGCTGAGAAAGGGCCGGCGCTTGATGAGCCCCCCGCCTGCCTCCAGCTCGCCGGCGATGGAATGGATATTGGTCGTCTCCAAGGATTCGCCATAGCTTAGCGGCGGCAGGATCGTCGGGAAGGCCCGTGCCAGCATGGTTTTTCCCGATCCCGGCGGCCCGGCCATCAAGACATTATGGCCTCCTGCCGCCGCAATCTCCAGCGCGCGTTTAGCCATATACTGGCCGCGGATATGCTTAAAATCGCAGCTATCGTCGCTTTCCGTCTCCTTCCCCTGCCATATGGCTTGCTCCAGCGGCGAAATGGCTTTTTCCCCACGCAGATACGCGACTACGTCGCTGAGGCTTTCCACGGCGATTACGTCGATTCCCTCCACGCAGGCGCTCTCCTGGCCATTATCGGCCGGAAGCAAAATACGCCGTACACCGTCATTCCGTGCCGCCAGCGTCATGGGCAACGCGCCTCGGATAGGCCGCATCTGCCCATTGAGCGATAGCTCACCCAGCAGCGCCGTCCCTTCCAGCGATTGATGCGGCACCTGGCCCATGGCAGCCAGCAAGCATACGGCGATGGGCAGATCGTAGATCGGCCCCACCTTGCGCGTATCAGCCGGCGCCAGGTTCACCGTGATACGTTGATCCGGATAGGCAAAGGCCGAATTGACCATAGCCGCGCGGACCCGCTCCCTTGATTCTTTTACCGAAGCGTCGGGCAGGCCTACAATGTCAAAGCTGGCTGCAGCGCCCGGCTGCCGTAGCAGGGTAATATCGGCCTCCACCTGCACGGGATAACCGCTCACGCCCTGTATCCCATAGCTGACCACCTTCGCAATCATGCCGCCGCCTCCTTCTAATAAGTAAAATACCAGGTAGGCATCCACTTAAGCAGCGCGCCATAGGCTGAGGAAATCGGCAGGCCCGACAGCACAGGATAGAAGAAAATGAACAGGGCCAGGACCACTGCCAGATAAACCGGCACCGCCCGGTTCAGCCGCGGCCAGCGCTCCACCGCGCTTTCCATCAGCCGCGCCGCCGCTAGGATAATAAAGGGCACCGAGGCAAAATAATGATAGATAAAGGTAGATCGCGGTACCAGTACCCAAGGCAGGAATTGTGCCAAGAAACCGATGACAATAAACCAATCCTGCCAGCAGGCGCCCCGCTGACGCACCACCCGGACCGCCAAGGCCAGAATTGCCACCAGCCCTACCCACCACACAGCGGGATTGCCGAAGGAGGCGATCGAACCCATCTGTCCTTGCGGCAGATAGTTATTCATATAAAACCAGATAGGCTTAATAATCAGCGGCCACTCATACCAGGGCGATTTGAAAAAGTGGTCGTCCACCAGCTGGGTATGGTAAGACAACATATAACGCTGGTTTTCCAGCACTACATTTAAATCAAACCGTCCGTCCAACATGTAAGGCGCATAGCTGGCTACATAGATACCGGCTGGCACCAGGATAAAGAATACGACGCACCATGCAAGCCGCAGCCACAGCGCTTTTAGATAGCCCTTTGTCCAAGCTGGAGGCGTCGCCGCCCTGCGGGCCAGGGTAAACTGCCTGAGCCCAATGCCCAGATCGATAAAGAACAGGACGGCCAATCCCGCTCCGGCATAGATGCAGGTCCACTTAGTTGCCGCGCCCAGGCCAAAGCTTATGCCGCATAGGGCCAGCATCAGCGCGCGCTTGCGGCAGTCGGCCTCGGGATGGCTCAGACGCAGGTATCGAGCCATGAAATAATACATACACAGGATAAAAAATACAGCGAACACGTCAATGGTGGCAATACGCGTCTGCGCGAAATGCATGAAATCCCAGCACATCATAAAGGCAGCCACAAAGGCGAATTTTCCGCTGCGCAGCAGCTGCTTGGCCAAATAGTAGACCATGGGCACCATCATAATGCCGAACACGGCGCCCGCCACGCGCCAACCAAAGGGCGTCATGCCAAAGATCGAGATGCCCAGCATGATGATGATCTTTCCCAGGGGCGGATGGGTTACCTCATAGGGGCTCATGCCGTTCTTATGCTCCCAGGCCGTGCGCGCATGGTAGATCTCGTCAAAGTAGGTGCTGTTCAATTGGCTGGGATTCTCGGGAATTAGCTGCTGCTCGTCAAAAAGCAGCGCCGGGCCGGCGGGATCATCGCATTTCACATCCACAATCGCCTCAATGGCGACCGGCTGTCCCTGAGCGTCGATCAGAGCGAATTCCATCTCCCGAAGCAGCGGCGTGGGAAACCGAAAGCGCAGATAGCGCTTAAACGTGACCATAGGGTCGGTAAACCACTTAAAAACGTCGTTAGCCGCCGTATCATCCAGCACAATCTCGGTCACCGGCGTCCAGTTTGTCCGGTCATCGGATTCTTCCACCACGATACTGGCCCCGGCTGCACTGAGGGTTCTGTACTGCCACAGCTGCTTGATCTGGGGTGCGTTCTCGCCCAGATCTACCACAAAGGACTGATCCTCTCCCATAATGGTCCACATACTTTGCGGTACCTTCAGATCCCCAAGATATACCAGGGCGACCACAGCATATACTGCGGTCAGCACCCATACCGCCCAGCGATCCCATCCCCCTTTAGCAAGAGCGGGCGAAGGCTCGCCCAGCCATCCACGGGCATGTTGCGTTTCCATAGTGTGCGGCTTTCCTTGATCCGGCAGCTTCAAGTGAAAGATCCGGCACTGCTCCACCGGTTTCCCCCAGGCCTGGGCCAGCGCAGCCCAAACCATCAGGCCATACAATACCGTCTGCGCCAGCGAGAGCCAGAACACCATGGCGCTATTCAGCGGCAGGTGCGAATTGACGAGCACCACCGCCATATTGAGAAATTGTGTAACGGAAAAGGTGGTGAAACACCAAAGATGCATCCGCTTCCCCGTACGCGCATAGGAAAAGGCCAGCAAAAACAGAGCCGGAAACATATACCGCTCATGCATACCGTGCGCCAAGGTAAAGATTCCCGTTAACAGCAGCGCACCGTAAAAAAGAAGATTGCTTCGGTCCTTATCCTTAAAGCAGGCAATAAGGGCCACGGCCACAGCCACCACAATTCCGATGCTTCCCCACGCTGCATAGGAAAGGCCCAGGACGCGCTGCGTATTCTCCACCCAAAGCCCGCCGAAAAGCGCCGCTACATTGGCCGCGTTGACGGAAGCATAGGGATAGGAGCCTAAAGTGGAGGTATAAAGCTGTACGATCCAAGATAGCCCCCGGCCGCCGGAGAAGGGCAGGATAATCACAAGCGCTGTGACAATCGCCGCACCTAAGCATTTCGCTGCGGTGATCAAGCTTCGCCTGGCCGGATGCTCCTTGACATAGAAAACCAGGCAAGGCAAAAAGAGCGGCGCGATAAAGAGCATCTGCGGCTTAAACAGGATGCCTGCTACCATGATCACGGTCGCTTCGACCCACCGGTTTTTATATAGCATCGCCAAGCATCCTACCATGAACAGCGATAAAAGCGCATCCACCTGCCCCCAGGCTGACGCATTAATGAGCACAGCCGGATTCAGCAAAAATAGAACGGCAAAGCCCAGGGCGCTCTGCCAGCTGAAGCGCCGGCAGGCTAGGCGGAAGATAAGCCATCCTGCCACCATGTCCGCCAAGATCGAGGGAAGTTTCACCAACAGCAGGAAAAAAGCGGAATCGTTGCCCAGTTGGAATAGGTTCCGGAGGATTCCAATTCCATACAGCACGCCGATATACACCGGCGGATAGTCGGCAAACTGACCGCTTTCATAGAATCCCGCGAAGCCGGTTTCGTATACGGTCTGAGACCACCCCTTCCAGCAGGCAATGTCATTGGGATAACCATATACGGATACGGCCATGATCAGCCGGACTGCCAAGGCAACCAGAAAAAGCGAAATAACCGCGGGCTTCCAAGGGCGATTGTCCGGTTCCACGGCCGGCTTCAGCTGCCAGTAGCGCCGCGTCAAATACCATAAAAAGGCAGCGCAGGCCATCACCAGGAAAAGAAGCGGCATGGCTTTGGAGAGGTCCATCGTCTCCGTCTCCTGTTGCCCGCTGTCAGCTGGCGCCAGATCCTCTACCAGCACGCCAGCTTCCGGTTCAGCCTGCCGCACGGAAAGATGAGCGAATTCAGCCCGGCCAGTAGCCGTGCCGCCGTATCCGCCCAGACGCGCATACAGCGTAAGGCTATTTTGTTCGGCGCCCGTGCGCACATATAGTGATACGGGAATCCAAGCTCCGTCGGAATCGTTGATCATATCTGTATAAACAAAGGTATCGGCCACGGAGAGGTTCGCGCCAATCTCGCCCGAAACGTTTTCTGCACGGATGAGGCCGGAAATCTCATAAACCGTGTCCGGCTCCACCGCAATTGTCTGCTCAAATCGGGCGTCGTTGGCTACCTCGCTTTCAATCACGGCCACCTGTCCCTGCTCCTCGTCGCTCTCAAGAGAGAAGCTGGAATATAGCTCGTCCATCACCCAAGCGCTGGCCGTCCATCCTGTGGGAAGCGTCCCATCGCTTTCGGAAAAGCTGCCGTTCTTCAGCAGGTTTTCCCCTTCGGCCCAGGCGCTGGCCACCACCAGCTGCAGGGCCAGGATAAGACATACCAGCAGGGCAAAACGCTTTTTTTTCATATTCCTTCTCCTAATATCTTGGTTAAAAAGCTGCGGCGATGGATCGGGCAGGGCCCCATCCGTTTAAGCGCGCTTATATGCTCAGCCGTACCGTATCCCATGTTTCGCGCAAAGCCATAGCCTGGATACAGCGCATCATATTCACGCATCATACGGTCGCGGGCTTCCTTCGCCACAATGGAAGCCGCGCCGACCAAATAGCTTTTTAGGTCGCCCTTTATGATAGGCCATTGCGTCATGGGAATCGCTAGTCCGCCCACCGCGTCCACCAGCACGAGCTCTGGCGGCGGCTCCAGCGCCAAAGCCGCCTGAGCCATCGCCTTTCGCGTCGCTTGCAGAATGTTGATCCGGTCAATTGTCTTCTCATCCACGATGCCCAGGGCATACCCCTCCGCTTGGGCAAGAATCTCCGCTTCCAGCTGAGCTCTCCGCTTAGGCGACAGCTTCTTAGAATCGGTCACGCCCTCAAGAATTCTGTCTTCCTCCAGCGGCAGGATTACACAGGCGGTGACCACCGGCCCCGCCAAAGGGCCCCGGCCTACCTCGTCCATGCCGGCAATGCGGACATAGCCCTGGTCAAGGGCCTGCCGTTCATAGATCAACTCGGCCATCATCCTGCTCCTGGGGCCATTCCAGCGTAATCCGGCCCAACTTGCCAGCCCGGAATTCGGTTAGAATCAGGCCTGCGCCCCGCTCCTCGTCGGCAATGCCCCCGCGGGCAATCCACCCACGCTTGCGGCAGATATCTTGAAGGACCAACTGGGGATCCTCAGCCAGCGATTCCAGCTTATAGCGCCCCTTTAGTGCCTCCGGCGCACGTAGGTTGAGTTCAGCCACCAAAGCCAGCGCCAGCTGATACGTATCCATCACCTGATCCCGAATGGAACCGGTAAAGGCCAGGTGGCGCGCATATGCTTCTACCTCCAATTTGGGCCACAGTACGCCCGGCGTGTCCATCAGCTCAAGATAGGGGGTAACCCGGATCAGCTGAGTGCCTCGGGTCACGCCGGGGCGGTTACCCGTGCGCGCGCCGCCGCCCTGGGATAGGCAGTTAATCAGGGCGGATTTCCCGACATTGGGGATACCGACGATCATAGCCCGGATGGTCTTATGCACGCCTTTTTTCTCCAGCAGCTGCTGCACCCTGGGGCGCATGGTATCGTCAATCACCTTTAACACCCGCCCACGCGCCTTTTGGTTGGTCGCCACCGACTCAATGGCAAAATAGCCCTGCAGCGCGTAGCGCTCCATCCATTGGCGGTTTGCCTTCTCTTCGGCCAAATCTGCCTTGTTCAGCACGATCATCCGGGTTTTCCCGGCGAATAGCGTTTCAAAATCAGGATTTCTGGAGGCTAGGGGAATCCGTGCGTCCACCACCTCAATTACCATATCGACCGCCTTGAGCTGTTCCTGCATCAATCGGCGGGTTTTAGCCATATGTCCTGGGTACCAGTTGATGTTCACGATTGTGTCCGTCCTCTTATAGAATCACGCTCCCTATTATACACGAATTCATCGGGTAAATCCATCTCCCCGAGGGAATGCATCCGATTTGTCCGGCCTGCCCCTTTCTGCCTGGCCCGGATGCAAACTTACGCCTATCCTTGTATGGATTTGCCAGGCGCGCTACACGGGCGCCTCCGCCGTCTCTCGATGGATGATGTTTCCATGCCGGAGGGCCAACTATAAAATCCAGGCTGTCAACCGCCGCCCGGAGCGGTCAGATCATTCAAAAAATCCTCCGCTTACCGGTGAAGGTAAACGGAGGATTTCGCATATGGATTCACAACAGGCTCATCGCTAGCTGGATGCGGCCCGCTCCACTTTCTGCGCAGGTTTCGGCGCAATGCCCAGGAGCCTCTCGGCATTCCGGTGGGTGATGCATTCGGCTTCCTGCTCGGTCAACTCCAGCGTCTGCAGCCGCGAAAGCTCTTCTTCCATCGGCCACATGGGATAGTCGGTGCCAAACAACACGCGCTCTGCCCCATAGGCTCGGATTATTTCCAGCGCCCGTCCCGGCGTAAGGGCATAGAGGGAGG
This sequence comes from Candidatus Parachristensenella avicola, assembly GCA_904420205.1. Classification (GTDB taxonomy): domain Bacteria; phylum Bacillota; class Clostridia; order Christensenellales; family UMGS416; genus Parachristensenella; species Parachristensenella avicola. The sequence goes on from CAJFUN010000002.1 coordinate 48,380, forward strand.
ACGAGCAGTCCACATAAAAATTATGATAGGGCGGTAGACGATCCGCCGCCTCTTCCCACACCGACCATCCGCCCAAGTGAGCGCCGATAACCGTAAGCTGGGGAAAACGCTTAAGCACCTGCTCCAACCGCTTGGGGTTCGAGTAATCATAGCGTGCGTCACCCGCATGCAGTAGTACTGGCAGGCCTTTTTCCTCGCAGCATTCGTAAATGCGCATGCATCGAATGTCGTCCGCCTCAACCTTTTGAATATCATGATGGAGCTTTACGCCTTTTAGCCCCAGGTTGCAGATTTCATCCAGATCAGCCCGAATGTTCTCGCTGTCAGGATGAATAGCCCCTAGGCCGGTCATCGTACCATGGCTTGCCTGTACGGACTGCGCAATGAAATGATTGATGCTCTGCGTCTGGTGGGGTGTGGTCGCCACGGAAAAAACGACGAAGTGATCGATCCCGTGGAGATTGCCCAACGATCGCAGCGTGCCGATGCTGCCGTCATAGACAAGAGGCAGGCCATAAAAACTCGAAATTCCCTGCACGGCCCTCTGGCATATGGCATCCGGGTAGATATGGCAGTGAAAATCGATGATCCGGCTCATTTGGACGCCTCGCCTACGGGCAGATTCAGCATGCGGATCGAATCCTCGCGCATCTTGTATTTCAGGATCTTGCCCGCCGCATTCATGGGGAAACGATCGACCAAGATAAAATACCGCGGGACCTTATGCCGAGCCATATGGGCATTACCGAATTCGCGCATCTCCTCCTCGCTGGAAGTAACGCCGTCATGAAGGATAATCCAGGCGCAGGCCTCTTCTCCATAGCGTTCGTCCGGGACGCCGACTACCTGCACATCCCGTACCTTTTCATGGGTCAGATAGAATTCCTCAATCTCTCGGGGATAGAGATTCTCGCCGCCCCGAATGATCATATCCTTAAGCCGCCCCGTCACTTTATAGTATCCGTCAGGCGTGCGGCAGCAAATATCGCCCGAATGCAGCCAGCCCTCGCTGTCAATCGTCTGTTCTGTCGCCTTTGGCATCTTATAGTATCCCTTCATGATGTTAAAGCCTCTGGCCACAAATTCCCCGTTTTCGCCGTCGGGCAGCTCCCGCCCGGTTTCCGGATCAATAATCTTGCACTCCACGCCAGGGAATGCACTGCCCACTGTTTCCACCCGATGATCCAGGTCTTCGTTTACCTCGCCCATGGTGCAGCCGGGCGCCGCCTCCGTCTGGCCGTATACGCTGACGATCTCCTTCATATTCATCTCAGCCGCTGCCCGCCGCATCAGATCCGGCGGGCAGTTCGCCCCCGCCATTATGCCTGTGCGGATATACGAAAAATCCGTTTTTGCAAAGTCGGCATGATTGAACATGGCGATAAACATGGTGGGCACGCCATTAAAGCAGGTGATATGCTCGCTCGTAATGCAGGCCAGCGAGGACTTCGGCGAAAAATAAGGAATGGGGCTCAGCGTGCCGCCATGGGTCATCATGCTTGTCATCGAAAGCACCATACCGAAGCAGTGAAACATGGGGACCTGGATCATCATGCGGTCAGCGGTGGACAGATCCATGCGGTCGCCGATGATCTTTCCGTCGTTGACGATGTTGCTATGCGTCAGCATGACGCCTTTGGGGAAACCTGTAGTGCCCGAAGTATACTGCATATTGCATACGTCGTTGGGTTTCACCGCAGCGGCACGGCGGCGCACTTCTTCCTCCGGAACCATACTGGACCGTTCCAGCATCTTCTCCCAGGTCAGGCAGCCCTCCATCTCAAATCCCACGGTAACGATGTTCCGAAGGAAGGGAAGCCGTTCACAATACAGCGGGCTGCCCGGTTTGAGTCCCTTGAGTTCCGGGCAGAGCTCCTGCATAATCTCTTTATAGTTGGAGTCCTTGCAGTCCTCAATCATCACCAGTGTATGGGTATCCGACTGATGCAGCAGGTATTCGGCCTCATGAATCTTATAAGCCGTATTCACCGTTACCAGCACAGCGCCTATTTTGGTTGTCGCCCAGAAGGTGAGGAACCATTGGGGCACGTTGGTGGCCCAAATGGCTACATGATATCCGGGCTTTACGCCCAAAGAAATCAATGCCGCTGCCACCTTGTCTACATCCTCGCGGAACTGGCTATAGGTTCGCGTATAATCCAGCGTCGTGTACTTGAAGGCGTATTGATCCGGATAGGTCTCGGCCATAGCGTCCAGCACCTGGGAGAAGGTCTTATCGATCAGCTCATACTTGGGCCAGATATAGGAGCCGGTATGCGCGCGGTTATAGTACAGACGGCTGCTTTTTTCTTCTTCCTCCGCCACACCGGCCAGGAAAGTGGAAAAATGCGTCAGCACAATGTCCGGGTTGCGCACCTCATCGTTCCAGTCGGCGCAGATGTATCCCTCAAAATTTAACGCCCGCAGCGCATTGATAAATTCCTTCACCGGCAGGTCGCCATCGCCTAAAAGCACGTTGGCATCGCCCTTTTTATCGCCCAGCCGCACGTAATTGATATATGCCCCCAGGGTTTGGATGGTCTTTTCGGCGCTTTCGCCCCCCTCAAAATAGCTGCCGCGCACATTCCACGCCGCGCCGAGAGCGCCGGTGGCAAAGCGGTTAATGATGTTGATGACGTTTTGCGTATGGGCCAGGTAGCCTACCGTCTCCATGAGCAGCGTCACGTCATAGCGCTCGGCCTTTTCGATGGCCGGGCGCAGGGTGTTGAGAATCCGCTCCATATCGGGCTCTTGTTCGATCCGGATGATTACATAGGGAGCGCCGGCACGGGCCGCCATCTCCACATAGCGGCCCACATCCTCCCCGTCATTTTCAATGGGCGTCGGATAGGTAAGCGCCGGGATAGCAATATGGCGGTTGTACAGCTTACGTTTTGCGCCGGCCGTATGGGCTGGGCGCAGGATGCTGTCCTCGTGAACCCGTTTTTCTTCATCGGCATCATAAATTTCAAAGCCCGCGTACCCATAATCGCTTGCAATGGTGCAGAGCTCCAGGAAGGATCGGGCAGGTACATGCTCAGCAGAAAAGGTCAGCTTCATTTTAGTTCTCCTCATAGACGATCTTGTTGAGCGCGTTGATAAAGGCGCGAATGCTCGCTCCTACGATATCCGTCGATAGGCCGTTGCCCGAATAGAGCCGCCCGCCGGAGCGAAGTTTCACAAGGGCTGAGCCTAGCGCCTCACGTCCCTCCGTCACCGCTTGAATCTGGAAGTCATCCAGCTCATAATGGTGTCCAATCGCCTGCTCGATCGCACGGAAGGAAGCGTCGATGGGGCCATCCCCCGTGCTGACGCCGGTGGAACGGCTGCCCTCGCGAGTCAACGTCACGCTTGCCATTGCCGTCGTGGTGTTACCCGTGTTGCATACGTAGTTGTCCACATGGTAGGTAGAAGGCACCTGCATCGCTGTGCTGGCAATGATAGCGTCCAACTCTTTAGCGCCTACGGAATCTTTTTGAGCGGTTACGCGCCGAAGCTCCTCATAGACCTTACCCGTGTCTTCATCGGATAGGTCGTAACCCAAGGCATCGGCTGCCTTGGATACATCGCTAATGGTGCAGTCGGCGTCCAGCGCAAGGGTATTGTGCTCTTCTTGCGGCAACCGCTCCGGCTCCACTGCGGCCTGCGCCTGGGGCGAAAAGGCCGCGACGGCATGATGCACGCCGGTCATATCGATGCCGCATTCCATTTCAAGATCGTTACCCAGCACCCGCATCACATCGGCAAATTTTCCGATATTGAGCGTCGTAGGATCACAAATCGTCGTCTTTACGCCGTCTGCTCCGGCTTCAATGGCCTCGACGGCCGCTGCGGCCGCCATTCCGATGGCATCGGAGGGGCTAACATATACGGGCATATCCACCGCCGCTTTTACATCCCGCACCATCTGAGCCAGCGCCCGAGGCGTCATCACGCCCGCATCATCGCACAGCGTAACGCAGTCCGCCCCCTTCTCCCTGGCCTCCCTGCACAGCTCCACCAGGAAGGGGCGCTCCGCTCGGGATGCGTCTTGGGCAACCAATTCTACCCGCCCGCCCTTGCCTCGGGCATATTCAACCAGCGCTGCCGCCTTTTGGCGCATTTTCTCCGCCTTCATATGATGCAAATATTCCATCTGTACGGTCGATGTAGGAACGATGATCTGCAAGCAAGGACGCGCAGCCTCCATCACGCAGGCCCAAGCCGCATCCACCTCCTCTTCGCTGAATCCAGCAGGGATGCATACGCCGGTGTTTTTCAGGGTTGTGGCCAGCGTCCGGCCGACAATGCTGTCTTCACGGCCGCTTTTCACTGCAGCCAGCTCCACAGCATCCACGCCCAGGCCATCCAGGCACTTGGCCAACGCCGCCTTCTCCCGGAAAGAAATCGCCGAACCATTTCGATCCGACTGCCGGAGCGTAAAATCACTGACAAAAACCTTTTTCATGTTATTTCCTCGCTTTCATCCTTCAAAATAAAAATCCCGCAGAAACCAATTTATTGGTCTCTGCGGGATGATTATCATATAATAACCACGGTACCACCCGAATTGCCGCCAAAACAACGGCCACTCACAGGACTCTATCAAGCCCTTAACCGATAACGGGATTCCCCGGAATCTCTTACTATGAATACGTTCAGAGATTCAGCTCAGATACGAGACAACCATAAAGCGCTTACCCTGCCTTGCACCAACCGGCAGTTCTCTGCTGCAAGCATACCAAACGGCTTAATACCTTCATCGCTTTTTCAATTTTGCTTATCATACCACAACCATTTTCCCCTTGTCAATGCGCCGCGTGCATTTTTTTCTAACCTGGCAGGGTACATCACGATCTTCATCCAAGACACAGCGCTCATCCATATGGTAAAATGGCGTTAACGACAAACCAGATCCACAGACCCATGAAAGATAGGAGGAAAACGCATGATTCGTAAAATGCCCACCCATTGCGGAGACGACACATGTTCTTCTTGCGTGGTCGCAGGAGATTTTATCTTTTTGGCCCATCATGGCGGGGGCCAGGATAAGGAAGATATTATTCACCAAACCCGCGCGACGCTTGAAAGCATGGCGCACACACTATCGACCGTCGGCGCGACGCTCGATGATATCGTACAGCTCAACTATTACATAAAGGACGTCTCGGATTTCCGAAAAGGAGCCGATGTATTCCGGGAATATTTTAAAAACGGAGCGCCTGCAAGGATGACCGTGGTCACGCAGTTCATCGGGCCAAGCTGCGTATGCCAAATGGATGGGATCGCCTACAAACCCCAAAAGGTTAAATAAACGCGCCGTTCAAGCAGTCCCGCTGGGCGCGCCCGATGGGCGGCATCCGTTCATGGCCGCTACACCGCCTCGAAGGTCATGTCCTCCATGGCTTCTCCCAGGATCTTCCGAGGGGCCGCTTTCGGATCCAGCCACGCCCTTGCGCTTCTACCGTCAAAGATAACCGGCATGCGAGGATGAATAAAGCAAATGGGCGCCGCCGCCTCTTTGGTCAAGATCACGAAGCGCGGGAATCGCTCATCCGGCTCATAACGGTATAGTCCCGCCAGATAAAAAGCCGCCTTTCCCGCCGGGCCAATGGCATATTTCACCTTCTCTTTTCCCCGGCGCTCCCATTCAAAATACCGCGCTGCCGGAATCAGGCACCGGCGCTTGGCCCACGATTCGCGGAACATGCCCTTGCAATCCGCAGTTTCACTGCGGGCATTAATGACGATTCCAGTGCCGCCGAAGGGACGGCTCATCCCCCATTGCATGGCATAAGCGCCCGGCTCTCCTTTTCTGGAGTTGGCCAGCGTAGGGACCATTTGTCCTGGATAGATCTCTCCGTGAGCCGCCAGCGGCTGATCACCGCCATATTTTTCCGAAACTGCGCGGATCACCTCTGCCAGCTCCCCATTTGCCTCATCCAATGGAAGGAAATATCGTCCGCACATCCAATCGCCTCCTGTCTCTGGCCGCTATCGCTATTTTAGGCGGCGCAGTTCAGTTTATACCCGCGCCAGCCGGGGATATATCACAAAAGGGAGCCTGTAAACAGGCTCCCTTTTCCCTACAAGACGGGCCTTACTCCACCGAAAACGGCAGCAGGGCCATGGTGCGGGCACGCTTGATCGCCACAGCCAACTGACGCTGATGGCCGGCGCAAGTGCCGGTCATGCGGCAGGGCAGGATCTTGCCGCGCTCGCTGATAAAGCGACGCAGCTTCGCGGTGTCCTTGTAATCAATAACTTCTACCTTGTCCACGCAGAAGGTGCAAACCTTACGGCGACGACGACCGCCGCGGTTTCCGCCACGGCGCTCGCCACGATCATAATCACTCATGGAATTCCCCTCCTTTACGAAAATTGGGAATAGGACTAGAACGGAAGATCTTCATCAATCTCCATCATGTCGGAGGTATTGGTACGGGCGGCGTTATTCCGCTGGGGAGCGGATGCCGCAGACGCGGAGCGGTCATAACCGCCGGAGCCGGCCGATCCGTCTTCCCGGCCCGCAATGCGGTTAAGGAACTGCACCTCGTCGGCCACCACCTCGGTGACATAGCGCTTTTGCCCGTCGTTGCCCTCATAAGAGCGCGTTTGTATTGCGCCCAACACGGCAACCTGACTGCCCTTGCGAAGGTACTTCGCACAGTTTTCCGCCGTGGCGCGCCAAGTTACCACGGGGATAAAATCAGCCTCGCGCTCACCATTTTGGTTGGTGAAGCGGCGGGTGACGGCGACGGTGAAGCTGCAAATGCTCAAGCCGGAACCGCTTGTGGTCCTCAGCTCCGGATCCCGTGTAAGGTTTCCGATCAAAAAACATTTATTCATGCTTTACTCCGCCTCTTCAGCCGGCTGCTCCGCAGCAGGCTCCGCCTTTTCAGCCGTTTCGGGCTTCTGAGCGGTTTCTTCCACGCGCACGACGATGTAGCGCATCACGTTTTCATCAATGTTGTAATTGCGCTCCAGCTCCTTAACGAACTCGGGATTGGCCTCGAAGTTCATCAGGATATAATATCCGTCGTTCTTGAAGTTGATGGCGTAGGCCAAACGGCGCTTACCCCAGTGCTTCACCTCGGTTACATTGCCCCCGTTGCTGGTGACGATGCCGGCGAACTTCTCCGCCTGAGCGTTGATCGCTTCCTCGGTCTGGTCTGCGTTGACGATGTACATGGACTCATATTTGTTCATTCTTTTCACCTCCCTTGGTCTAACGGCCCTGCGCTTTGCTGCAGAGCGAGACGGTTCCGAAGATGTATTATATCATACACGGAACGCGAATGCAAGAAAATAAATTTTTTTGCAGCCGGCCTCACCGGCTGCTTTGCCGGTTCAGCCGGCCCAGCAGCTTTGACAGCGGCAAAATGAGCAAGCCGGCGGCAAAGTTGCCCACGCCATGGATAGCGTCCCATGGCAGGCCTGCGACGATCCAGGCCAGCATCTGCCGGAAGTTCAAGCCGAACATCAGGGCCTGCGCCGGCGCATAGAGCGTGCCAAAGCTCAACCCGTGCAGGCCGCAGACGAGCGGGTATACCACGGCGGCCACACCTTTGGGCATGTTCCGGGGCAGCAGCATGGTAATGCCCCAAAGGATGGTCCAAATGTAGAGATAAGGAACCCACCAAGCGGCGAAGCCCGCATAGATTCCATTCAGCATCACGTATACATAGATGGGAATGAGCGCTTTCTTTCGGTATACCAGCGTATAGACCATGGTCAACATCCCGAGCAGGTGGACGTTGGGAATCCACTCCATAACGATTTTGGAGCAGAACATGAGCGTACCCAACATGGCAAATACGCACAACTCACCGGCAGATAGCGCGCTTTTCGTCGTTGATTGGCGACTCAGTCTATTTGGTGTAAACCAGCTCATAGTGCTCGCCGTCCGCAATGGTGGCGCCGTCTACGCCGGTATTCATCATTTCGCCATCCTTATACAAAGCCCAGTAGGACTGATCCACGTCAAAATCCGCAGTCATACCGTTGACCGCCTTAACATAGAGGCCATATTCGCCCTCATCGCCAGCGATAAGGGAATGCTCCAGCAGGGCGTCGCCCAGCGTGGTCTTATCCGTATGCACCGTGAAGGTGACCGACTTGTCCTCTGCCTTGACCTCCAGCTTGACCGTCACAGCGCCCTCGCCCAATTCCGTGTCCTCTTTATAGGTCGCATTGGCCCATACGCCTTCGCCCGCCGCTTCCGCCGCGGTGGTCGTTTCAGCTGCTGTCGTGTCAGCCGCGGTGGTCGTTTCAGCCTGGGTGGTCGTCGTCGGTGCGGGCGTGGTAGTGGTCGTACTCTGACCAGAGGTGCAGGCGGTAAAGCAAACCAACATCAGCACGCACAGCAGGGCCGCTACAGTGGACTTCAGGGAAATCTTCATCATGGGATACCTCTTTCCGTTTATAATGTACACGAAAAGTTTTCGCCGAAAGCCAGCTTCGCCGAAGGGTATCGCGCATAACAAGAGACGGTACCCTGCCGTACCGTTTCAGGCTTCGCTCCCTTCATCTGCCCAAGGGCCTCCGGCCTAACGCGAGAACGATAAGCATTCCGGCTTGAGGATGCGACGATCCAGTTACGGCAATGGCTGTTGTCACGGATTTACACCGTTGTTTCCTTATCCCCGAGCTCACCGCTACGGACAAGCCCGACAACGGACGCTTAGACGCGCCCGATGAACCGCGTTTATTCTTTTGTGCGAATCTATTGTACCATATTCCACCATGGTTTCAAGCCGTTTCCGCAAGAAGGGCATTACCCAAGCGATTTCATTTTCGCAAAAACCCATTTGTTTGCAGGCCCCGCTTTTTCTGGTATAATAAATAGATTCCTAGCAAAAGGAGGCCCCAATCATGGATCAGCCCCTCATCGCCGCCGCTCAGGCCGCACGTGCCGCGGGCCGGCGTCTGGCATTTTCCTCGATCGATCAAAGAAACGCAGCCCTTGCCGCAATCCGTCGGGCGCTGCTGCGACGCAAGGCGGAGCTATTCGCTGCCAACCAGGCCGATATGGACGCTGCGCAGGATTTGGACGCGCCGATCCGCAAGCGTTTGGCCTTTGGCGAGCAGAAGCTGGCCGAGGTCGTCGCCGGTATCGATTCTTTGATCAATCTTCCCGACCCTTTGGGCCATACGCAGCTATCGACCGAGCTTGCGCCCGGTCTGGAGCTCTACCGGGTCAGCTGCCCGATCGGCGTGATCGGCGTCATTTTTGAATCCCGTCCCGACGCCCTGGTGCAGATTGCTACGCTTTGCCTTAAAAGTGGCAACGCCGCCTTGCTTAAGGGCGGCAGCGAGGCGCAGCATACCAATGCGGCCTTGTTCGATGCAATCCTGGAAGGCGCTCGCGAGGCCGGATTGCCTGAAGGCTGGCTGGGCATGATGCAGACTCGCTACGAGGTTTCCGAGATGCTAAAAATGGACGAATACATTGACCTTATCATTCCCCGTGGCTCCAATGCCTTTGTCCGATACATTATGGATCACAGCTCCATCCCTGTGCTCGGCCATGCCGATGGGCTTTGCCACGTATATGTCGACCGCAAGGCCGATATCCCGCTGGCAGTCCGGGTAGCGGTAGACGCCAAGGCGCAGTATGTCTCCGTCTGCAACGCCTGCGAAACGCTGCTGGTGCATCAGGACATCGCTCCCGCCTTTTTACCGGTTTTAAAGCCTGCCATGGAACAGGCCGGCGTCCGGCTCAAAGGCTGCGCGCGCACCTGCGCCCTGATCAAGGTTGATCCCGCGGATGAGGCCGATTGGGATACCGAATACCTCGATTATGTGCTTTCCATCCGCATTGTGGACTCGCTGGATGAAGCCATCGCATTCATCAATCGTCACGGTTCTGGGCATACCGATGCGATTATGACGCAGGATCGGGAAGCGGCCGCCCGTTTCCTCAATGAGGTGGACAGCGCCGGTTGCTATCTAAACTGCTCTACCCGCTTTGCCGACGGCTTCCGCTATGGTTTTGGCGCAGAGGTGGGCGTTTCTACCGGCAAAGTTCACGCCCGCGGTCCGATGGGGTTGGAAGGGTTGACCATCTATAAATATAAACTACTCGGTTCGGGGCAAACGGTCGGCGATTTTGCCTCGGGCAAAGCCGCCTTCACGCACCGGCCTCTGGAGCGGGATTGCCCGCTATGAGGCGTCCCTTCCTAAGCTACCTTTTGCTGGCGCTTGGAGCGCTCGGCGCGCTCTATGCGCTGGCGTTGCTGCCCGGGCACGTGACGGATCTGGGACTATGGTTCTTATTGGCCTTAAGCCTGCCGCCGCTTCTATACGGTCTTTGGCCGCATCCGGTAGGATCGTTTTTATCAAAGGGCTGGGGCAAGGCGCTTAAAGTGCTGCTGATATGCGGCTATAGCCTATGGGCCGTTAGTTTTGCCATCGTTTCCGCCATGATCGCCAGCTATGCCGCTGAGTATCCGTCACCGGGGGCCGACGCGCTTTTGGTGTTGGGCGGCGGCCTTTGGGATGGAAAGCCCGCACCGGCGCTTCAGCGGCGGTTGGACGCTGCGCTGAGCTATGCCCTGGACAATCCTGACGCCTTGGTCGTCGTGTCCGGCGGCCAAGGGCCCGATGAATCCCGGACGGAAGCCTCCGCCATGGCGGAATATTTAACCGAACATGGGCTGGATCCCCAGCGCCTGCTGCTGGAGGAACACTCCTTCAGCACCTATGAAAATTTTGCCAACTCTAAGACGATCCTGGATGAAAAGCTGGGGGATGCATACCGCGTTGTGTTTGTCACTTCAGACTTTCATATTATGCGTTCCGCTCAGTTGGCCGAGTCGCTAGGCCTTTCTGCTCAGGGCTTAGCCGCCCCCAGCGACCCTCTTTACATGCCCATGTACTATATCCGTGAGTATATGGTGCTCATTAAGTATTGGATTTTCGGGGCTGATTCCCTTCCGGGCCTAAGCCGCTTATTTTAATTTTCCCTTGACAAGATGGAAAGGGCCGGATAGAATTAAAGCCAAATAAGGAGACAGTTATGAAAAACATGCGGATGGCAAAAGCATATTTTTATTATTACCTGAGCGCATTCCCTGACTCAGGTCGCTTTTGTTGCCCATAATATCGCGCCCATGTAGGAAACCCGGGGCCGGTCGCTTGGATACAAAAGCGGCCGGCTCCTTTCTTTTAGTATGGTAGTACGGATAGGAGGACGCACCCATGATCGTAATTTTCAAACCCAATGCTCCCCAGGAGAAGATTGACGCGCTAATCGGTCGCTTGGAGGATATGGGATTTTCCCATCACTTCAGCCGCGGCACGGAAACAACCCTGGTCGGCCTGATCGGCGACACCACCAAGGTGGACATAGATTCGCTGCGGGCTAACGACATCGTAGCCGACGTAAAACGGGTCTCTGAACCATATAAAGCGGCCAACCGAAAATTTCATCCGCAGGATACGGTTGTTACCGTCAAAGGGCGCTCGATCGGCGGGGGAAATTTCGGCGTAATCGCCGGCCCCTGCTCGGTAGAAAGCCATAGCCAGATGCTGGAGGTCGCCCAGCAGGTGCAAGCTTGCGGCGCAGGCCTGCTGCGGGGCGGCGCCTTTAAGCCGCGCACCTCGCCCTACGCCTTCCAGGGACTTCATGCACAGGGGTTGGATTTCTTGCTGGAGGCGGGGCGGCGTACCGGCCTCCCTGTCGTCACGGAGATCATGGATCTGTCCCATCTAGAGCTTTTCCGTGATGTGGACATCATCCAGGTGGGCGCCCGCAATATGCAAAATTTTGAGCTGCTCCGTCAGCTTGGTCATACCGGTAAGCCCATCCTGCTCAAGCGAGGCCTGGCGAATACACTGGAAGAGTTCCTGATGAGCGCCGAATACATCCTTTCCGGCGGCAACAGCCAGGTGATTCTCTGTGAGCGCGGCATCCGCACCTTTGAAACCATGACCCGTAATACCTTGGACCTTTCCGCCGTCCCCCTGCTGAAGCGCCATTCTCATCTGCCGGTTATCGTCGACCCCTCCCATGCCACGGGGATCCCTTATCTGGTGGAGCCGCTGGCCAAGGCCGCGGTGGCTGCCGGTGCGGACGGCCTCATGATCGAAGTCCACAACGACCCGAAGAACGCGCTCTGTGACGGAGCCCAATCTCTTACCCCCAGCCAATTCCAGCAGGTTATGTCCGCGATCGCCCCCTACCTCGCGTTGGAAGGCAAATCGCTTTCCCATAGCTCGCCGCAGCGCTGACGCAATTCCCACTTATTTTTTCTTTCATCGTAAACGCAGCTTGGCCATCAAGCGGTTAAAAGAAGGTAGGCACAAAAGTGCCTACCTTCTTTTAATCTTCGCAGCCAGAAAAAGCGTGAGGAATCGACGCGAAATTACATCACACGCAGCAAGGAAAAAAATTTGGTCATCGTCAAGCGGGCATTAACCGGTAGTCCCGTTTGGGTATGGGCGCCTGAAATACGTCGTGAGCGTATAGACTCATATTGGGCAAACCATTCCATTTATCATCTCCTGGTTGTACCGCTTAATTTACTCTTCAGCGACCTCGGCGTTAGGAAGCCGATGCATGACGATACCCTCGCAGAAAGCCGCCGTCAAGCAGTGTTCCAGAACGTACACAATATCCACGATCTCAACCTATGCAGCAACGAGGCTCCTGGATAGGAACGGAGCGGTTTCTTTGATAACCTTCTTGTTAGGATGCCTGCGGAAAAGCGCTTAACAGGCAAAGCGGCCCACATTCCGCGTCATTTTCCATAACGACCAAGGTGTACAGTATGCCTCTGCCTGCAATTGCGGCCGGCTTAAAAACTGCAATGTTATCCATGGGGCTTAAGCGCCGCCCTCCGCCTGACCAACAGGGCAATGCTGGTATAGAGGGTTTGGGGAGAAGATTTAAGGATATCAATACCATGTTGCGAAAAATGAATAATCTGCATGTTATCGTCGCGGAATATGTTTGCTATTTGAACGATTATCGCCCGATCCGTGAACAGAGCTCAAAGGAAAACCACCAGCCCTGTTTCATACAGAACTGGTGGCATAGTTGCTTTTTATGTCCGCTTGCCTCGACTATTTCGCTTTTTTATCTATTGGCATGATTCCGTCAGGCTCATCCGTACCCAATTTTCCAGCAGGTCCACCGTCCGATCAATGCCCAGCAGGGAGCTGCTGACGCATAGGTCATAATTGCGCGCATCGCCCCATCGCCGGTCGGTATAGTAATCATAATAGTTGGCCCGCTTTTTATCGGCCTGCATCAGCATTTGCTCGACGCCTTGACGGGACTGGCCATATTCTTCCACCACCCGCCGCTTACGGCTCTCCATATCCGCATGAATGAACACGGAGCGCAGCCGAGGATGCTCGCGCAGCACATAATCGGCGCAGCGGCCTACAAAGAGGCAACTCCCCTTCTCCGCGCCATCCCGAATAATTTTATTCTGGAACTGATAAAGCTTATCGTTCAGCGAAAGATCCGAGAGATTGGTGATTCGATTCGCTACGCCGGAGTAGGTTCCCATCACCAGAGAATATAAAAGGCTATTGGTGGCCCGTTCATCCAGGTTCTCAAAGAGCTTTTCACTCATGCCACTGGCCTTGGCCGCCTGCGTGATCAGTTCCTTGTCATAGTACGCGATGCCTAGACGCTCCGCCAACCTGCGGCCGATTTCCCGGCCGCCGCTTCCATATTGCCGGCCCACTGTGATCACATAATGCTCGCCCATCATCCTTCTCCTCCCTGGATTTGATACCTTCAGGATACCGGATTCGCCCAGCGATTACAAGCATATGGCCGAAAATTTAACGTCCATTATGAAAAAAGCTATACCATCGGCTGGGTGTTAACCACACGATCGTTAATCACAAGCTCAAAGCGGCATCCCAGCAGCTCCGCCGACTTCTCGCACATCATCATCCTGGAAAGGTAGATCCGCATAAAGTCCATGATGGAGGATGATTCATCCATGACGACAGCAAATCGGATCACCATTTGGTGATTATCCACCTCGATCCAATTCTTTTTAATGGAGTAGTTGACTCGATCGTGAATATCTGCCGGATTGTAGCAGCCCTTGCGCACCCTTGTGCGGTGTGCGTCGCTCTTATCGGCAATAATTACCGCCGCGGAGATCGGGCTGATGGGCGTGCCGTTCTGCTCCTCATGGTTGCCTACTGCACCGATCAGCAGGACAATTTCATCCATAGGCAGGCCGATCTCCCGCAGGATTGGGAGCAAAAGGGTCGCCCCGGTAATGCCATGGTTATGCCGGTTGACCGCGTTGCCTACGTCGTGGATCCAGCCGGCCATGGCCGCCAGCTCCACCATGCGCGGCTCATATCCCAAGCTTTCCAGAATATTAGCCGCCGCGCGGCTGACATAGCCCACGTGGCGCGGGCCATGCTCCGTATATCCCAGCGCTGCCAGGGCATCGTTTGCCCCGTTGATCAGCGCATCGATTACGGTATTCTTCTTAAGCACCTCCAAGGTAATCCGGCTCATGCTATATCCCCTTCATCGATTCATAATACCGGTCGCCATCAAAGGTGCGCTCTACTGTGCATTCGCCGCCCAGCGCCTCGATCGCGTTGCGGATCTCCAGGTATTCCAAATAGTTCAATTCCGGCTCTTGGGCTGCCTGAAGCAGAAGGCCAATGGCCTCGTCGTCGCCATACTTGCCCAGATATGATGCATACAGTGCTTTTTGATGTTCGGTCTCCATGAACATCCGCTTTAACCAGCGGTATACCGTAGGATGGGGTTCTTGATGCACCAGCGCATCCAGCAATGCGGTACGGGCCGCTTCGCTCATGGGCCGGTCCAAGGCTGCGATCATATCATCCCTGGCTTGAGGCAACTGACAAAGGGCCTCGCTGGCCGCGTCGGCCACCTCATCGCCTTCTCCTCTGGCGATATAGTCGATATATAGATCCGCCGCGTCATTGGATTCCATCTGCATCAGTAGGCTGATACAGGTCATGGCCGCTTCCGCTTGCTTACCCCGAACCGGCCCTGCCATCACCTGGCGCAAATACTTTGCCAGGGGCTCCGCCTGGCCCAGCGCAGCAATACGGTCCAGCAGCGGGCCCGGCACGCTCACGCCCGACTCAATATAGGCCAGCATCCATTCAGTTAGCTCAGCCCCATCGCTAAACTCGTCGAAATAATGTCCGGGCGCTTTGCCGTCCAACCACTCGGCAGGCTCATTAAGCCAGCGGAGCGTTACGGCTGGAACATCGGCTTCCATCCCCTCAATCTTTTTGTAATCGCCGCGGTGCGCCTGCATCCATGCATGCATGTATTCGGCCATTTTTTCATCAAAATCGATCAGATTATACGGCATAATATGCTCCTATCGCGTCGCTTCGTCGCGCAGCGCCTGCAGCTGTGCGGCAGTAAAATCATAGCTTTGGTTGCAAAAATGGCAGCTAACCTGGGCGCCGCCATCCTGCTCAATCATCTCCTCCAGCTCCTGCCGGCCCAGAGAGATCAGCGCCCGTTCGATGCGTTCACGCCCGCAGTCGCAATGCCAGCGGGGCTGGATTGCGCCCAAGATCTCCGGCTCAAGCTCACCAAAGAGATCCTTCAGCATTTCGTCCAGCGTTTCGGCGCGCAAAAGCTGCCGGGAGATATCCGCCAAGGCGGGCGCCTTCCCTTCCAGGGCGCTCAAAACCTCCTCTGAACAGCCCGGCATGGCCTGGACAATTACGCCGCCTGCTGAAAGCACAGGTCCCTGGGGCGCTACCAGCACACCCAACGACACCATGGAGGGCGTCTGCTCCGAGGCCGTAAAGTAGAGGGCAAGATCTTCCCCAATCTCCCCGGAGACCAGGTTGCTTTGCCCCACGTAGGGCTCCTTAAGGCCTAAATCCTTCACGACGGAAAGCCGCCCGTGATGACCGACCGCGCCCCCGACGTCAAGCTTGCCATCCGCCCGCATAGGCAGCACTACCTTGGGGTTCTCCACATATCCCTTTACCGAGCCGTCCGGCGCCCCGACAGCCACCAACCGTCCCGCCGGGCCATCGCCGGCCAAGGTGACTGTCAGCCGGTCCGTATCGCTTTTAAGCATAGCGCCCATCACGCAAGCGGCCGTCAGCAGCCTGCCCAGCGCCGCCGTGCATACCGGCGTAGGCTGATGAAGCAACCGCGCCTGCTCTACCAGCTGAGCAGTGGAAGCCATCAATATCCTGGCCTGTCCCTGCTTCAGTATTCCACGTATCAATTGATCCTGCATCAAAACAGCTCCTTTTCGTGTATAGTCTATTATATCCCGACCCCGGATGCTGTGCAACGGATAGACGTTTATGATATACTGATTTCACCATCAACAAGGAGGTCCGGTCATGATAAAACTGATTTCCTGGAACGTCAATGGCCTGCGCGCCTGCATAAACAAGGGATTTGAAGCCTCCATTGCTCAGCTTAGTCCCGATATTCTCTGCCTGCAGGAGACCAAGCTCAGCGCTGACACGCCCCATCCCGAGCTGGCAGGCTATCGGAGCTATTACCTGGACGCGCAGAAAAAGGGATATTCCGGAACCGCACTATTCACCCGGGTCGAACCCCAGTCCGTGGCATACGGCATCGGCTGTCCCGAACACGACCAAGAGGGGCGCGTGATCACCGCCCGCTTTGACGATTTCACCTTGGTCAACGTCTATACGCCCAACGCTCAGCGCGACTTGGCCCGTATCGATTACCGCATCCAGTGGGAGGACGCTTTCCGCAGCTATGTCAGCAGTTTAGACCGCGAGGCGCCGGTTGTCATCTGCGGCGATATGAATGTGGCTCATCAGGAGATTGACCTGAAGAATCCTGGCCCCAATAAGAACAACGCCGGATTTTCTCCCCAGGAGCGCGCCGCTTTCGGCCGCCTGCTGGACGCGGGTTTTATCGATACCTTCCGATACTTTTATCCGGATAAGACCGGCGCATACAGCTGGTGGAGCTATATGTTCTCCGCCCGGAAGAATAACGCCGGATGGCGCATCGACTATTTTCTGGCCTCCCAAAAGCTGGAAAGCCGACTGCAGGGCGCAGCGATCCACAGCGCCGTTATGGGGTCGGATCACTGCCCGGTGGAATTGACGCTGGAGGATGCCGCCCGCTAAACATACCCGATTTTGAAATGGGCCCCGGCTGCACTGCCGGGGCCCATGTTCATGCCTACTCGCCTTCCGCAGCCGGCGCCGTCTCCGGCGGATCGGTCTCGGGGGCTGCCGTTGTCGTGGTGGGCGGCTCCGTTTCGGCCGTCGTCGTGGTGGTCGGCTTGGTAGTCGTCGTCTGGTTTGTTTTGGGATTCACCAGCAGTTTGGGCTGGATTACCGGATAATTATCCTTATGCAACAGCACGCGGTTAATCTCGTTGCCGTCCTTGTCATAATACACCCGGTATGCATTCAGCTTATATCCGGTATGGCCCGATACCTTTTTGCTCTCGCCCACAGGAATGCTGCTATCCTCCACCGTAATGCGCTCGCCGGGACTTGTCTTGGATAGGATGTCCACCACAAGGTCAATGGTCATACCGTCCTTAAGCGGCACGCCGTACACCTCTGCAATCACCTTCAGCCCGTCCGTGTACATGTTGATATATACTGGGGTTTCCTGGTTGTTCTTAAATACGAAATCCGTGCCCGACTGATAGTCGACCGTAGCGTCGGTTCCAGGGCCTAGATAGCCGAGCGCATAGCTGTGGCGTTTGCGGTTTACGATTTCTAGATCCGCCCGAACCACCGCGTTATACAGGGTACCCGACACTTGGCAGACACCGCCGCCCAAGCCCACGTCGCTCATGCCGCCGATAATCACGCCGGCCTCTTTATAGCCGCGCTCCGCCGTGCGGGGGCCTACAACCGTATTAAAGGAGAATTCTTCGCCTGGCTGCAGAATGGTTCCAGCAATGGCCGCGCAAGCTACCTTGATATTGGTGATGCGGTTGGAATCGTTGGTCATCTTGGTTTCAAACCGATTGATCAGCGTATTCATGGCCAGCACGTCTTCCACGGTTTGGGTGGGCTCCAGCGCTTCCACCGGCGCTTGAACCGTGCCATAAGTTTTATTATCCACCTCAGCCTTGACCAGCGTCCACAGTTCATCGGCCTTGACGGCGCGCCCGGCAACCGGCTGGGTAACGGTAAACTTGGTCTCTGCGTTTGGATCAAAACCTGATACCGTCGGCTCTACCGCTTCGATCTTCCAGCTCTCCGCCAGCTCGCGTACCTTCGCTTCCAGAGGATCGGCCTTTACCTCCACCTTGGTAGTCAGCTTCACCGGATTCTCTGCCAGGCTCTGCACATAGGCATAACGCTCTTCGCGCTCACCTTCCCGGCCGACCTGCATAGCTTCAGCCAGCACCTGATCCAGGTCGCTGACCACCTCCATATCCTGGGCCGTAAAGGTCTTGCTGTTTTCCTCCAGCGTCACGGTTACCTGCACGTTTTCCAGGCTGGCGTCGATCTTCTCCTGCACCTTTGCCTGGGCCTCAGCCATCGTCATGCCGCCTAGGTCGATTTCATCTACAAAAACGCCTGGATAGAACGTATCCACATCCAGCGTCTGGGCCATTTGCTGCTCCAGCTCCTGCCGCATCCGGCTTTGGTGCTCCTGATACTGCATGAAGACAAAGCCTCCGATCAATCCGGCCGCCAGCAGCGAAACAGCCAATATCCAGGGCCATAAAGTCCTCTTGGATGATTTACCGCCACGGTTTTTCTTTGTTTTAGGGGCCATAGAATTCTCCTTCCTATGTTTCGGCGTTTCCACCCGCCTAATTGTCGTTATACTTTGCCTTTACCGAAGCCAGGGAATCCTGTGGGGAATAATAAACCTTGGCCTGGATGGCCGGATAGCTATCGCGGAATAGCTCTTCTTCCCGCAGCACCTGTCCATCTTTATAGTAGACCTTGTAGCTCTGGCTGACGACCCCTTTACGTGCCTTCACCACAGTGGTCTCCCCGCTATTCAAGGTGCTAAGTTCTTCATAGAGCGTGCCCTCGGGCGGATCCGGTTCGGAAAGCGTCTCCACACGAATGTCGATGGTAATGCCGTCCGTTCTGGCGTATCCATATACTTGGGCGTATACTCCAAGATTTTCTTCATCGATAAACATCGCAATGGTGACCGGCGTATCGGAATTATTCTTAAAAACAAAGTCCTTTCGGCCGTAATCCACCGTCGCATCCCGTCCTCGGGTAAGGTAGCTGAGCTCGTAGGAGTGAGTATACCGTGTCACGATCTCCAGGTCGCTCATGACGACCGCATTAAACAGCGTACCCGACACCTGGCAGATTCCGCCGCCCAGGCCATTGTCCAGCCTGTCGCCGCCGACGATTACGCCCGCCTCCTTGTAGCCGCGCTCCGCCGTGCGGGGGCCCACCACATCGTTAAAGGAGAATTCCTCGCCCGGTTGCAGCACTGTCCCGTTGATGCTCTGGCAGGCTAACCGTATGTTGGTTATGCGGTTTTCATCGCGGCTCATCTTGGAGCTAAAGCTGGCGATCAGCTGCTTATCCACCATAAGCGACTCCAGCGTAACCGACGGCTCAATATACTCAACCGGCACGCATACCTCGTCGAACCGGCCGGATCCGAAGCTTTCGTCCACCAGCGCCCACATCGCGTTTAAGTCCACTTTCCGCCCCCTGACCTCCGGTACGGTTATCCACCGCTCGTTCTCCGGCAGGGAGCCGTCAAAACCCAGCACCAAGGCATCCTGCGCCTCGCATTCAATGGACCGTGCAAACTTCACGCACGTGGCCTGCAGCGCGGTCGGGTCAACCGATATCGTGGTCTGCAGCTTCACTGGATTGGCCGGAAGCTGCGCCACATATTCGCGATTTTGCGTCGCGTCTTCGCCCTGCCGTCCTACCATCATTGCCTGCTGAAGCACGGCTTCCGTATCAAAGCTCACCTCGCAGGCCGATAGCGGCAGCATGACTTCCTGGTCTTCATAGTATAACCGGACAGATGTCTCGTGAATCAGCTTTTCCTGGGCCAATTTTACTTTCGCCAGCGCCTGATCCATCGTCAGTCCGCCCAGCGAAATATCGTCCACATAAACGCCGTAATGAAACTCGCCGCTATCCACCTGCATGCTGCTAGAAAGCGCGCCGTTCTCCGCACGAAAAGCCGCCGGTAAACGCTTACCTGCGGCAAGGGCCACGGAACAGCCCGTGATCAACAGCACCACTAGGCCCAGCGACAGGGTCAACACCCACTGCAAAGGGGTCAGCGGCCCTTTCCTTCTGTGCCGTCTATCCTTGTTTTGCGTCATCTAAGGTCCTACCTTCGATCAAGTTCGTGCATCCTCCTGCGTTTCAGCTGCCGCCCGGCCGCGCACCTCGCGCTCCAGGTTCTGCTGTTCGTTCATCCGGTATGTCAGCGCCAGCATACTATCGGTCAAATGGATCGATTCGATGGTTACGCCGTTTGCCTTGAGGTCTACCGGTGCAAAATTCCAAATGCCCTTTACACCTGCGGCAATCACACGGCTGGCCACCGCCTGCGCCGCGAAAGCCGGCACGGTGATGACAGCAATTTCCACTTCGTTTTGACGGATATACCACTCCAGCTGTTCCATCGGATAGACATATAATCCTTCAATCATGTGATCCACCAGCGTGGGATCCTGGTCGAAATAGGCCATTACCCGAATTCCTTCCTGACGGAAGGCGTCGTACCGGCCCAGCGCCCTTCCCATATTGCCCGCACCAATGATGATCGTATTGTAAAACCGATTCTGCCCCTGGCCCAGGATCTTCGCCAGCGCATCGCAGAGCTCTTTGACTTTATATCCATATCCCTGCTGGCCAAACCCGCCGAAATGGTTAAAATCCTGACGAATCTGGGACGCCGTTAAACCCATACGCTGGCTAAGCGCCTGCGATGAGGTCCTCAGGATCCCCTCCCGCTCCATTTCTTTTAAATGCCGGTAATATCGTGGAAGACGACGAATGGCTGCATCCGATATTTTCTTATGATTCATGCATGATCCATCCTCTATTTGTTATAAGAATATCATTTCTATCATATCATCTTGACCCCGGTGCTGCAAGTGGATTTTCTGCCTGCAATGCGCTATAATGCTATATTATGGCTTTTATGCCTTGACACTTTTAATAGGAGAACGCAATGATTATCCTCAGAGTCAACGATCTATCCAAGCATTATGGAGAAAACGTGGTGCTCGACAGGATCGGCTTTACTGTGGAAGAAGGCGAGCGGATGGGCTTAGTCGGGCCCAACGGTGCCGGTAAGACGACGCTTTTGCGCATTCTGACCGGACAGCTGGAGGCCGATGGCGGAAGCTTCGCTTTTTCCGGCAGCCCTACCATCGGTTATCTGGAGCAGACTGCCGACCTTGACAGCCAAAGCACAGTTTGGGACGAGCTTATCAAAGTTTACGCGCCCGTCTTTGCCATGGAGCAGCGCATGCGCGAGCTGGAGCAGCTCATGTCGGCCCTGGGGGATGAAAGCCAACCCGGCTTTGCCCAGTATGCGCAGGAGTACAGCCGCCTGATGGAATCCTTCGAGGCCGGCGGAGGGTACGGTTACCGCAGCGCCATTGCCGGCGTGCTGGCCGGTCTCGGCTTGGGACCGGAGACTCATCAGCAGCCCATCTGGCAACTATCCGGAGGCCAGCGCTCCCGGGTCGCCCTGGCCCGGCTTCTGCTTACCCGCCCTCAGATTCTGCTGCTGGACGAGCCCACCAACCATCTGGACCTGGAAGCGACCGCTTGGTTGGAAAATCATCTTCGCTCGTTTCCCGGCACGGTCATCGTCGTTTCCCACGACCGGTGGTTCCTGGACGCCATGTGTTCCACCATCGGCGAGCTTTCCTTTGGCCGGCTTACTTCTTATCGTGGGAATTATACGCAATATCTGGAGCAGCGGGAGGAGCGGTATGCCCAGGCGCTAAAATCCTATACCTTAAATCAACGGGAAATTAAGCGCATGGAGGGCATTATCGCCCGCTACCGCAGCTTTAACCGGGAAAAGAGCATCAAAGCCGCCCGTTCTTGGGAGAAGCGGCTGGATAAAATGGAACGGGTTGACCGCCCGCGGACGGAGCAGGGCATACGCTTTCAGCTGGATACGGCCCGAAAAAGCGGCAACGACGTGCTAATTACCGAAAATCTCTCCATGGAATTTCCAGGGCGCAAGCTGTTTGCCGGGTTGGATCTTCACCTGCGAACCGGCGACCGCGTAGCTTTGATCGGTCCTAACGGTGTGGGGAAAACGACGCTGCTTCGTATCTTGGCCGGTCAGCTCCCCCCTTCCGGTGGTACTTTTCTTTTGGGTGCAGGTGTCAGCGTCGGCTATTATGATCAGCAGCAGGCCGATCTTGCCCCGCAAAAGACGGTTATGGACGAGGTATGGGACGCATATCCCCGTATGGAACCCCAGCAGGTTCGCGATGCGCTGGCCGCTTTCCTCTTTCGCGGCGACGATATCTATCGAAAAATCAGCGAGTGCTCCGGCGGCGAAAAGGGGCGCATTGCGCTGCTAAAGTTAATGCTCAATAAAGGCAATCTGCTTTTGCTGGACGAGCCCACCAACCACCTGGATATGGATAGCCGTCAGGTGTTGGAAGAAGCCCTGGAGGACTTCCCCGGCACCGTTATCATCGTTTCTCACGACCGGTATTTCATCAACCAGACGGCTAATCGGATCTTAGAAATGAATCCAGATGGCTTTGTCCAGTATCCAGGCAATTGGGAGAGCTATCTATACCATCAGTCGGTGGCAAAGAGCAAGGTGCAGGACAGCGGCTCCGCCGTAAGCCGAACGGCTGCCGAGAAGCAGCGCAAAAAGGATCGCGAGGCACGCCAAGCGCTGAAGCAGCTCCGTGCAGCCGTAGCGGATCGCGAGCGTGAAATTACGGATACCGAGGCGAAAGTGGCCGCCCTGGAGGAAGCTTTATCCCATCCTGAGAGCTTTCCCGACGGCCAGGCACTCAGCGCCGCAGCGCGGGAGCATGCGGAGCTGCAACAGCAGCTTAACGAACTTATGGAGCTATGGGAACAGGAATCCTCCCAATTGGAGCAGGCGCTCGCCGAAGGCGCTGAATAGAACAGCCCTGCCGGTTGCTTGCTGAAAAAAGAAAAATGTGCGTATAGGAGTATCGATGAGCAAACCCGTCGAAAACAAAATGGGCGCCGCGCCAGTAGCGCGGCTCATTCTTTCCATGTCCTTACCGGCGATGTTTTCCATGCTGGTTCAGTCGCTTTACAATATTGTAGATAGCATTTTCGTCGCCAAAATAGGCGAATCTGCCCTGGCTGCCGTATCCTTGGCCTTCCCCATTCAAACTTTGATGATCGCGGTGGCCGTGGGCACCGGCGTCGGGATCAACTCTCTCATCAGCCGCAGGCTGGGCGAAGGCGACCAGGAGGCCGCCGACCGTGCTGCCAGCCACGGGATCGTCCTGGGCGTTATCAGTTGGGCGCTCTTTGCCCTGTTGGGTCTTCTTTTCTCCCGCCCTTTTATCCAAATCTTCAGCTCGAATGAGGCGGTAGTCCAGGCCGGGACCGATTATCTTGCCATTGTCACCATCCTCTCTTTCGGTATCTTTGTCGAGGTAAGCGTAGAAAAGACGCTGCAGGCCACGGGTAATATGATCTATCCCATGGTCTTTCAGCTCATTGGCGCAGTGATCAATCTCATTATGGATCCGATCCTGATCTTCGGCTTGATGGGCTTCCCCGCCATGGGGGTGGCCGGCGCTGCGCTAGCCACAGTTTTGGGGCAGATCATCGCCATGGTCTATAGCTTATACATCGTCTTCCGCAAAGATCATGAGGTGACCATTCGCCTGAAGCGCTTCCGATTTCACCGCAGGACGGTGAAAGATATTTATACAGTTGGCGCTCCTTCCATCCTTATGCAGTCCATCGGCGCCGCGCTCAACATCGGCCTTAACGCAATTCTGGCCGGTTTCTCCGAAGCAGCCGTCTCGGTAATGGGGGTATATTACAAACTGCAGTCTTTCGTTTTCATGCCGGTCTTTGGGCTTAACCAGGGCGTTATGCCCATTATGGGCTATAATTACGGTGCGCGCAATCGCAAGCGCGTCATGGATGCCCTCAAGTGGGGCTGCGTAATCGCAGTATGTATCATGGCCATTGGCTGCATCCTTTTTATGGGCTTCCCGCAGCAGCTCCTGGGCCTGTTTAATCCCTCGCCTGAGATGTTAGAGATTGGTATCCCTGCTTTGCGCATTATCAGCCTATGCTTCCTTCCGGCCGCGCTGGGCATCATCGCTTCCACCCTATTCCAAGCCATCGGCATGGGAAGCCGAAGCCTCATTATTTCTATCCTTCGCCAGGTAGTAATCATCCTGCCCGCCGCCTATTTGCTCTCTAAAATCTCTCTTCTCTCGGTCTGGTACGCCTTTCCGCTGGCTGAATTTGTCTCGCTTCTTGTCAGCATATTCTTTGTCTGGCAGGTATATCGTTCAAAGCTTCGTCAGCTGGATGAGGCCGCCCTATGACCCGCCCGCCAGCATATGCTGCCGGCGCCGGGCTCGCGGACCTGCATATCCACTCCCTATACTCCGATGGCACCCTAACGCCGGAAGAGATCCTCGCGCTGGCCGCGGCCGCAGGTGTGAGCCATCTCGCCATCACGGATCATGACACGCTGGAGGGGACGCGCCGCCTGGCGCAGCTCCCCATCCCCGACGGCTTGGCCCTCTTCACCGGCGTCGAGCTGGATGCCCTGGAGGATGGCCTCAATTATCATATATTAGGCTACGGCGTGTGTTTGTATGACGAAGCCTTCGCCCGCTTTGTGCGGGCGGAGGGTGAGCTCTTGGAGGAAGTCAACCGGCAATTGATTCAGAAATTATCTGCTGATGACGCCCGCATTACCCTGCCGGACTACGATGCTTTCACCTATGACCAGCATTTAGGGGGCTGGAAGGCGCTGCATTATTTCATCCACAAGGGACTGACCAGCAGCCTGCAGGAGGGCTTTAGCGTATATGCCCGCTATCACCATACTTACCGCTGTGTGCCCTTTCCCGGTGTTGCGGCAGTCTGCCGGGCTATTCATCAGGCAGGCGGGAAGGCGATCCTGGCCCACCCAGGCAGAGTGATTCCTGCTGCAGCGTTATATCGTGTGCTGGATCGGTTGTGCAGCCTGGGCCTTGACGGTCTGGAATGCTATTATCCATCTCACAGCGAATGGATGACAGAAGCCTGCCTATCCTATTGCCGGGCCCACGGCCTTCTCATCACGGCAGGTTCCGGCTGCCACGGCAGCTTTGAAGCCACGCAGATCGGCGACCCTCGTGTGCGCGCAGATCAGCTTGTCCTGGGCTTTTCATCGATTGACAAACCATAGTCATTCTTCTATACTGAAGGGGAGAAAGGCGGTGAGCGTATGAAAAGGCTTCTTGTTCCGACAGAAGGCATGTCGCTCGCCGGCGCTTGGTAAGCTAGGCTTACCTCCGGCAAAGGGCAAAATCGGCGCCTCTGGATAAGAAGCGCCGATTTTTTATTTTAGGAGGCACGATCATGAAACATCCTGCACCGGAACCCGCCTTGGTTCGCGCTACCGCTGACCGCTATCTCTCCAGCGTTCGCCGGGTGGAACGCGTACATCAGGGTGCTTCCACCTACGTTTATCGAGCCGATACGGCGCAGGGCATCTACTATCTACGCTATCTGCCGGAACCAGCCAGCTATGCCGCGGAGGCGCTGGCCCATAGCCTTCTGCTGGATCATGGCGTGCAGGTGCCCAAGGTGATCGCCTTTGAGCATTACAATGAAGCAGCGGGTCTTTCGCTCATGATTACCGAGGCTATGCCCGGTTCCAGCATGAAAGACGCCTGGCCCGGCCAATCACTTTCTATCATCCTTCATGAGGCTGGCCGACAGCTGGCCCTGCTCCACCAGCTTCCCGTCGACGGCTTCGGATGGATCGACCGAACCCGATGGGATAAGCTTTGCGGCGAAAAGGCCAGCTTTACCAGCTATTTCGACGAATACCTATCTTCAGATCTGGAGGCGCTGCACCAATACGGCTTCACGCCTGCTCAGCATTTGCGCATCGCTGAATGTTTGATGCAGGCCCGTAGTCTTCTGCATCCATCTCAGGCGGTGCTGGTGCATGGCGATTTTGACATCACTCACATCTTCCACCAAGGCGGGCAGTTTAGCGGATTTATTGATCTGGGCGAGATCCGGGGCTGCACCCCTCATTTTGACCTTGGTACATTTTGGATGTGGGATCCATCGCCGGATGGGCGCGCTTATCGTTATCTACTGGAAGGTTATCGGCAGATCGCCCCCTTGACCGATAGCGAGGCCTGCGCCGCGCAGCTGATGGCCCTCTTTCAGCTGGTGCGCTTTCTAGGGAAAAAAGCGGGTACGCCTGCCGCCAGTTTTTGGTACGCCCAAGCCCAAAAGGTGCTGAAGCGGCTTAGCCAAGCCTAGGCAGGCATGGTCGGATCCTTTGGATTTTTGCAGGACTATTTGGCTGTAAAGCCGCAGCGGCAAGCCGAATGCATGGGGCGTTGTCTCTCCTTATCTGGCCTTGGCGCGTCCTATGCAAGGCCCGGCTGGCAGATGCAAAAACGCGATTTATGGGAGATGGTCTTTCATGGTGATAGAAAAAGATTGGCTCTTTTCATCCGATACCTATACCTGCGGCCTCCGGGCCGCAGGGCTTCTCATTCTAGATGATAAAATTCTCGTGCAGCGCGATCTCAGCGGCAATGAATATGCGCTGCCGGGCGGGCATATCAAAATCGGTGAAACCTTAGAGGACGGCCTTATTCGGGAATATCGAGAAGAAATGGGGGCAGATATCCTCATAAAGCGTCTATTGTGGAGCGAGGAATGCTTTTGGGAATGGAATGGGAAGCAGGCGCATAGCATAAATTTTTACTTCTTGCTTGACCTATGCGCCGGGCACGGAATACCGGATCAGGATGAATGGATTGCACAACGAGATCATGACCATGTGGTGATCGGGTGGCTGCCTATCGACGAAATTGGGCGCGCCGTCCTTTATCCAGCGTTTCTCAAGGATGAAATACATCGATTATGCGATCCCATCAAACATTTTATTTCTAGGTGATTCATATCTGCCACAGCATCAGCATACGCAAAACCCCTGCCCAAACGTTGGACAGGGGCTTTACGTATAAAAACCCGGATTGTTGGCGCCTATTTCAGCTCCAGCAGCATTTCGATCTCCACTGCGATGTCGCCGGGCAGCACGTTCACCGCGATGGCTGAGCGCGCGGCAGCACCCGCATCGCCGAAGATATCCACCAGCAGCTGGGAAGCGCCATTGGCCACCTGGGGTTGCTGGGTAAAGGTGGATTCGCTGGACACAAAGGCCGTCATTTTAACGAACTTTTTAATCTTATTGAGGTCACCCAGCTTGGCCTCCAGCACGGCCAGGATATTCAGGGCACAGTTGCGTGCTGCCTGCTGGCCCTGCTCCAGGGTCATCTCCTTGCCCAATTTTCCGATATACTCGCTCTTGGGTCCCTCTTGGGGGCCGCAGCCGGATACGTAGATCAGCTTCTCACCCTCGCCGAACTCACGGGCAGGCGTATACACGCCGCCCTTGGCCGGGGCTGGCGGTAGCTTCACGCCCAATTCCTTCATTCTTGCATATACGTCCATTGCAAAAGCCTCCTTTTTACCGCCCCTACCGGGTGCGGGCATAGTCATTGATCAGGCAACCCGCCAGCAGCACATTCCGCTCCTCCTGGGTCAGGCCCGGCAGGTTCAGGGTAATCTCGCGGGAACCGGCCGGCTGAATCAGCAGCGCTTTGACCGATTCCGCACCGGAGGCTACAGCCTGGGCAATACCCGGTAGATACAGCTGGTCGCCAACGGCAATACCGTAATCGGCCGCCTGATCCAGCACAAACGGCAGCATCCCCCAGTTCACCACGTTAGAGCGGTAGCGTTTGGTCGCGTATTCCTGGGCAATGTTGGCACAGCCCCCCAGCACCCGCTGGCAGGAAGCCGCCTGCTCCCGGGCCGATCCATCGCCGGGCTTCAACGCAAAGACCAGGGATCCCAGGCCCGTATCCTTCGCCGCTTCCTCAGCGGTCTTCCCAATGATATCGTAGACGCCTTCCAAGGCCGAAAGATCGCCGGCGCGCCGTGCCGCCTCCAGCGCCTGGGCCGCCTTGGCCCGTCCCACATAGCCCGGATCCTTCCGGGAGAGCGCGAACTCGGCAAGCTTCAACGGATTGCTGCGGTATGAAGAGGTCTCACCGGAAGGAATCAGCTCGTCCGTGGTGGTGACCGGGTCATAGATGGCGCTGGCCACCGTCAGCAGCAGGTTTTCCGGCAGAGCGACCTGCTCCGGCCAGTCGGCAATATTGGGGCCAAAGACTAGCTCGGCCTCAGGCTCCGCGTTGCCCCATCCCTGATAAACCCTGGCCTGGTAGGCGCTGTCGTCATAGCGGTATTCATATTCCTTGGCCTCAGGCAGCTCGATCTCCGTGGCCGCTGTCAGCCGGCCCTGATTCAGCGCCGTAGCGGCGATGGAACGGGCGTCCATTAGACCTACATAGGCGATCTGGCCGTTCGCGGGCTTACTGCCCTCGCGGCTGGGGAAGTTTCGGGTGGTATGGCGAATGGAAAGGCCGCCGTTGCCGGGCACCTCGCCAGCGCCAAAGCAGGGGCCGCAGAAAGCGGAACGCAGCACCGCGCCGGCCTGCATCAGCTTCAACGCCGCCTGATTTTCCAACAAGGCCAGGTATTGAGGCTGACTCGCCGGATAGACGCTGAGGTTAAAGGCACCATCGCCGATGGAATGTCCTTCTAAGATCTCCGTCATGCGCATCACGTTTTCAAAGGTGCCGCCGGAGCATCCCGCTACCACACCCTGATCCACATACACCTGGCCGTCGCGGATCTTAGCGCACAGCTCCGGCGTTTTCGTGGGCTTATCGAACATGCCGGCTGCCTCCTTGGCTACCGATTCCAAGAGATCCCGGGCGTTCTCACGGAACTCGCGGATCGGATAAGCGTTGGAAGGATGGAAGGGCAGCGCGATCATCGGCTCAATCGTAGAAAGATCCACCTCGATCAGCCCTTCGTAGGTCGCCCCCTCCTGAGGCGCAAGCTTCGCATAAGCCTCCGGCCGCTTGTGGGTTTTATACCAACCTTCTACCTTCTCATCGGTTTCCCAGATGGAGGATAGGCACGTAGTTTCAGTGGTCATCACGTCGATACCGTTGCGGTATTCCACGCTGAGGTTGCCGATGCCCTCGCCCACGAACTCCATCACTTTGTTCTTTACGAACCCGCATTTGAACACAGCGGCGATGATAGCCAGCGCCACATCCTGGGGGCCCACGCCGGGACGCGGGCTGCCGGTTAGGTGCACGGCGACGACGTCGGGATAGGCGATATCATAGGTGCGGGCGCACAGCTGCTTCACGAGCTCCGGCCCGCCTTCGCCGATCGCCATGGTGCCCAGCGCGCCATAGCGGGTATGGCTGTCAGAGCCCAGGATCATAGCGCCTGCGCGGGCCATGGTCTCGCGCATATACTGGTGAATGACCGCCTGGTGGGCCGGCACGTAAATGCCGCCATACTTATGGGCTGCCGAAAGTCCAAACAGGTGATCGTCCTCATTGATGGTACCGCCGACGGCGCACAGGGAATTATGGCAATTGGTCAGCACATAGGGCAGCGGAAAGGCTTCCATGCCGCTGGCCCGGGCCGTCTGAATAATGCCTACATAAGTAATGTCATGGCTGGCCATCGCGTCGAACTTGATCTTTAGCCTGGACATATCCGAAGCGGTATTGTGCGCCTTCAGGATCCCATAGGCCATGGTCTTCTCCGGAGCTGGCGTCTTCGCCTTTTCAAAGCGTCCGCCTTTATAGGCCACCCGTTCGTTGACTAGCTTAATCATCTGCATCCTCCTTCAGGCCCATATAACAGGCCCGGTCGAAAAGGTTCCAAATTCCGCCTTCCGGCCTGGCGGTAAAGCACATTGCCCTGCCTCCCACTGGATGGGGAAAGGCCAAACTGCGGCAGAACAGCGCAATGTCCTGTCCCGGTTTGGCGGCTGGATTATACCGCGCGTCCCCCCAGAGGGGGTGGCCGCTGTGGGCCATTTGCACGCGAATCTGGTGACTGCGCCCGGTTAAGAGCGTCACATCGCAAAGCGATAGCCCCTCCCGCACAGCCATCGTCCGGTAGCGAAGCTTTGCCAGCTTAGCGCCTGGCGTGCATTCGTCCGCCACCCAGCTGGAGTGGGTCCGCCCATCCTTTTTCAACCAATCGGTCAAGTCCCCTCCGGGGCATTGGCCGCATGCCACGCACAGGTAGCGCTTATCCATCCGCCCCTCGCGGATAGCCGCCGACAGGCGGGCCGCCGCCTTGGACGTGCGGGCAAAGACCATCACCCCACCTACCGGCCGGTCCAGCCGGTGCACCAGTCCCAGATAAACTGCGCCGGGCTTGTGATGGCGTGTTTTAATATCCGCTTTCAGCAGCGTTAAAAGATCGTCGTCCCCTGAGGCGTCGGCCTGCACGGGAATATGCGGCGGCTTTACCACCACCAGTAGGTGGTTATCCTCATAGAGAATGGGAATCACGGCTGCCACCTGCCCGAGGCCCCGCAGGGCAGCACCAGTTCCCGCCGCGTCATGGGCAGCCCGACCTCCTGGGCCGTAACCTGCCCGCCACAGCGCGCCTGCACCGTAAGCTTGAGAAGATTGGTCAGTACGGCGGGCTGCAAGCCGGTGGTATAAGCATTAATCAGGAAAAAGGCCGGTTCCGGATCCAGTATATCCAAGCAGGCTGTAATCAGCCGGTAGATGCTGTCCTCGATCTTCCACATCTGCCCATCGGGGCCCCGCCCATAGCTGGGCGGATCCATCACGATGCCTTGATATTTCCGGCCCCTGCGGCCTTCCCGCAGCACAAACTTCAGGCAATCCTCCACGATAAAGCGCACAGGCCGCTGTGCCATGCCTGAGATTTCAAGGTTTTCCTTGGCCCATTGGGTCATGCCCTTGGAGGCGTCCACATGCACGACGCGGGCGCCTTGAGCCGCGCAGGCCAGCGTGGCGCCGCCCGTGTAAGCAAAGAGATTCAGCACCTCCACCGGCTTGCCGTATGATTGGATACGCTGGCGCATCCAATCCCAGTTCACCGCCTGCTCGGGAAAGAGCCCCGTGTGCTTAAAGCCCATAGGGCCTACCTGAAAGGTCAGGTCGCCGTAGCGAATCCGCCACTTGGGCGGCATCCGGCGCAGCACCTCCCACTCTCCGCCGCCGGAAGATGAGCGGTGATAATGGCCGGCCAGTCCAGGCGTGTGTGCCAGCGGCTCTCCTGCCGGCCAGATGGCCTGAGGGTCGGGCCGCAGCAGCAGAGCGTCGCCCCACCGTTCCAGCTTCTCCCCGTCCCCGGCATCCAGCAGCTCATAATCCTGCCACTTATCGGCAATCAGCATTGGTTAGCCCATCCTTTTCACGGAAAGGGTGATGTCTTCCCCGTCGATCTTCCAGGCCGCCTCATAGCCTTCCAGGCCCGCCTGTACGCTGTCGGCCAATACCTCCGCAGCGATGGCCGCGCCGTTACGCTCGATCAGCGCCGGAAGCTTTCCATCTCCAGCATAGCCCAGCGCGATATGGTCGGTCACCTCGAAGCCCGCGTCCTTGCGCATATTCTGCACCTTGGAGATGATCTCGCGCACCAATCCTTCCTCGACGAGCGCGTCGGTCAGGTTGGTATCCAGCAGCACCACGGTATCGCCCTGCTGCTGGCTGACCAACCCGGCCTTCTGGCGGGTAGCGATCAGAAGATCCTCCGGCGCCAAGGTGACCGTTTCGCTGCCAACCGTCAGCTGGACCTGACCCGCTTGCTTCAGCTGAGCCATAAAGGCGCTGCCGTCTACCTGCTTGAGCGCCTCGCGCACGGCGGGAAGGAGCTTGCCCAGCCGTGGTCCCAGGGTGCGCATTTGCGGCTTAAACTCATAATCCACCAGCGTGGAGGCATCGTCGATGTACTCCACCGCCTTTACGTTGAGCTCGTCGGCAATCAGCGCCGTATAGCGTTCGGGCAGGGGCTCGCCCTGAATAAAGAGACGGCTAAGGGGCTGCCGGTTTTTCATGCCGGCTGCGTTGCGAGCCGAACGGCCCAGGCCCACCACCGTCAGAAGCGCCTGCATATGCTCTTCCAGCTGCGTATCGATCATGGTAACGTCGCAAACGGGGAAATCGGTCATGTGAACCGAAAGCGGCGCGGAAGCGTCTACCCGGCGCACCAGGTTCTGATAGATGCTCTCGGTGATAAAGGGCACATAGGGCGCCGCCAGGCGGATCAGCGTGGTCAGCGCAGTATATAGGGTCATATAGGCGGAAACCTTATCGGCCTCCATACCCTTGGCCCAGAAGCGCTCACGGCAGCGGCGCACATACCAGTTGCTCATCTCGTCCACAAAGGCCGCCAACGCGCGGCCGCCCTCGGTAATCCTGTACGCCGCCAGATGGCCGTCCACGTCGCGGATGAGCGTATTGAGCCGGGACAAGAGCCAAGCGTCCATAGCCGGCAGGTTTTCCTTATCCCACTGGGCCTTGGTGGGGTCGAAGCCGTCGATATTGGCATAGAGGACATAGAAGGCGTATGTGTTCCACAGCGTGCCCATAAAGCGGCGCTGCGCGTCGGAAACCGCCTCCTCCGAGAAGCGGCTGGGCAGCCAAGGAGCCGAGCCCGTATAGAAATACCAGCGCACTGCGTCGGCGCCCTGCTTATCCAGCACGGTCCACGGGTCGATCACATTGCCTTTGTGCTTGCTCATCTTGACGCCGTCTTTATCGTTGACATGGCCCAGCACAATACAGTTTTTGAAGGGCGCCTTGTTAAAGAGCACGGTGGAGATCGCCAGCAGGGTATAGAACCAGCCGCGGGTCTGGTCAATGGCCTCGGAGATAAAATCGGCTGGGAAATTAGCCTCGAAGATCTCCTTATTTTCAAAGGGATAGTGCCACTGGGCAAAGGGCATGGACCCCGAATCAAACCAGCAGTCGATGACCTCGCTTACCCGCTTCATAAGCCCGCCGCAGCAGGGGCATTTGAGATGCACCTGATCCACATAGGGCTTGTGCAGTTCAATATCCGGGGGACAGTCAACGCCCTTTTCCACCAGCTCGGCGCGGCTTCCGATCACCTCGATATGGCCGCATTCGCATTCCCACACCGGCAGGGGCGTGCCCCAATAGCGCTCCCGCGAAAGGCCCCAGTCAATGACGTTCTCCAGGAAATTGCCCATGCGGCCTTCCTTAATGTTTTCAGGCATCCAGTTCACCGAACGGTTGTTGGCGATCAGGTCTTCCTTCACCTGGCTCATGGCCACAAACCAGGTGGAGCGGGCATAATAGAGAAGGGGCGTATCGCAGCGCCAGCAGAAGGGATAGTTATGCTCATAGGGCAGCGCCTGATAGAGCAACCCCCGCTCCCTAAGATAGTCAATGATGGCCGGATCAGCATCCTTCACAAAGGTGCCGGCCCAGGGTGTGCCGATAAAGCGCCCCTGCGCGTCCACCGGCTGGATGAAAGGCAGCCCGTTGTCCTTACAGACCCGATAGTCGTCCTCGCCGAAAGCCGGAGCCGTATGTACCACGCCGGTACCGTCCTCCAGGGTAACATAATCGTCGGCCACTACGCGGCAGCCGCCCTCGGGCATGGCTACAAAGGGCATCAGCTGCTCGTATTGCATCCCCACCAGCTGGGCCCCGGTGAATCGCTCCACCACCTCGTATCCCTCGGGCAGCACCTTCTCGGCCAGCGCTCCGGCCAGGATGAGATATTCGCCGTCCACCCGAGCTTTGATATATTCATAACCCGCGTTCACACACAAGCCCACGTTGGAGGGCAGCGTCCAGGGCGTGGTCGTCCACGCCAGGATATACGTATTGTCCTGGCCTTTCACCTTGAAGCGGGCGGTTACCGACGTCTCCTCCACATCCTTATAGCCCTGGGCTACCTCATGGCTGGAGAGCGCCGTGCCGCAGCGGGGGCAATAGGGCACCACCTTATGGCCTTTGTAGAGCAGCCCCTTGTCATAGATGGTCTTCAGCGCCCACCATTCCGATTCGATGTAGTTATTATCATAGGTGACATAAGGATGCTCCATATCCGCGGTATAAGCCACACGCTGGGAGATATCCTCCCATTCGCTCTTATACTTCCACACCGACTCCTTGCATCGGGCGATGAAGGGCTCTACGCCATAGCTTTCGATCTGGGGCTTGCCGTCCAGGCCCAGCAGCTTCTCCACCTCCAGCTCCACCGGCAAGCCGTGGGTATCCCATCCGGCCTTAAAGGTGATGGAGCGGCCCTTCATGCGCATATACCGGGGTACGATATCTTTGACAGCGCGGGTTAACACATGGCCGATATGAGGACGCCCATTGGCCGTAGGCGGTCCGTCGTAGATGGTAAAATGCGGCCCATCGGCGTGCTCCTGCTGGCAGAGCTTTTCCACATGATGTTCCCGCCAGAACTCCATCATCGCCCGCTCCCGCTCCACAAAGTTGAGCTGGGGCGACACCTTGTCATACAGCATGCAATTCTTCCTTTCTCGTCGTAAAAACCAATAAGGCTCTTCCGTCCTATCAGGACGGAAGAGCCTTGCTCCTTCGCGGTACCACCTGAATTCGTCCCTGCGGACGCACTCGTCCCCGTCAAAAACGGGCGCCCTTTTCACGGCGGGCCTCCGTCCGGCGCTACTTGCTTCACGCCGGCCGCTCAGTGGTGATACGTACGGCCGCTCTTCCGCCGGGCTCGCACCCACCCCGGCTCGCTTAGGATTCGCCTATCCGCCGCCTGTCCACGTCGCAGCGTTTCATGTTTCTTGTTATTATAGTCAATATACGCCGTTTTGTAAAGGGTCTTCACGCTTTCTGCCGGAGATTTACTTGAAAATCATTGGACCTGCATCGCCTTCCGCCTTTCCTGAAATATTTTCATCCATTCGCTGCGCTGGCTGGCTCGGCTGCCATGAAAGCGCGGATGCGCCCAAGCAATATGTGCCGCTATCGTTCATAGCCTTGCCGCTTTGTCAAGCGGGCAGGCTGATGTATGGTTACCTATTCAGCACGGCGCCGTTCGATGCGCCCGGTCGGGCAAAAGCCCCTGCGCCCGGAAGGGATGCGCTCCCCTATGCCGGACAGGCGGAACGGTTCTAGGCCGATGACTCCTTTTTAAGCCGCAGCCCCTAGTTATCCTGCGGGACATTGGAAGCTTGAAATTTGGCCAGCAGGTTCATCTGCTTCCGAACTGCCGTACCGGCTTAATCTTTGCCGCCTGCTGTAAAATGCTATCCACACGCGCCGCCTCATATCGCTGCCTATTGGACGGGCGCGCTTGAATGCCTGCAGCGCGGCCCAAATGCTTTGCTGCGCGATGCCTTGGCAGGCTTGCCATGCGTTTGCGGTGATAAAATAGCGCGAATTTCAACCTGTGGAAGCCCTCTTATCTGCCATACCCTCCGTTTTCAGCTACAAGGGCGGCGGTGGACTTGCCCGGCTTCCCGGCCCCATGGGAACAAACGCTGACCTGGGCCCCTATGATACCGCATCCATCCATTTGTTTCCCCTTAAAGCATAATGGATTGGAGAAAAGCAGATTTTATCCGATTGTCTCTTGAACGCCGCCGTTTTGAATGCTATAATATGCAGAATATCTTATAGCGGCAACCATAGGGCGCCGTTTCAAAGGGCCCTATGAAAATATCAAGTGGGAGGAAGTTTAACGTGGCCTATTTTTACGACGAACCCTCGCATACTTTTGATGAGTACCTTTTGATCCCAGGCTATTCGTCCAGCCAGTGTATTCCGGCTAACGTCAGCCTGAAAACGCCGATCACCAAATTCCGCAGGGGCGAAACGCCGGCCATCTCCATGAATATCCCTCTGACCAGCGCCATCATGCAATCGGTTTCCAACGATACCCTGGCCGTCGCCCTGGCCAAGGAGGGCGGAATTTCGTTTATCTACGGATCCCAGTCGATCGCGGATGAAGCCGCCATGGTGGCCCGGGCCAAGGCCTATAAGGCCGGCTTTGTGGTGAGCGATTCCAACATTCGCCCCGACGCCACGCTGGCCGATATTTTAGCTCTAAAGCAGAAAACCGGCCACAGCACGGTAGCCGTTACCGACGACGGCACAGCCAACGGCAAGCTGGTAGGCCTTGTCACCAGCCGGGACTACCGCATCAGCCGCATGTCGGAAGACACGCCGGTCAGCAGCTTCATGACGCCCATTGAGCATGTCATCTCCGCGCCTAAGGGGACAACCCTTTCCGAATGCAACGATATTATCTGGGAGCACAAGCTCAATACCTTGCCTATCCTGGAGGAGGACGGCCGTCTGGCCTACATCGTATTCCGCAAGGATTATTCCGACCACAAAGCCAACCCCAACGAGCTTTTGGACGCGAAAAAGCGCTATATTGTAGGCGCGGGCATCAATACCCGCGACTATGAAGAACGCATCCCCGCGCTGGTAGAGGCCGGAGCGGATATTTTGTGCATCGATTCCTCCGAGGGCTATACCGAGTGGCAGTCCCGTACCCTGGCTTGGGTTCGGGAGCGCTATGGCGACAGCGTCAAGATCGGCGCAGGCAACGTCGTCGACCGGGACGGCTTCCGCTTTCTGGCTGAAGCCGGAGCCGATTTCGTCAAAATCGGAATTGGGGGCGGTTCCATCTGCATCACCCGGGAGACGAAGGGTATCGGCCGAGGACAGGCTACCGCTGTGATCGAGGTCGCCAAGGAGCGGGACAAGTATTATGAAGAAACCGGCATTTATGTCCCCATCTGCTCTGACGGCGGCATTGTGTACG
The DNA here is from genome assembly GCA_904420205.1 of Candidatus Parachristensenella avicola. Lineage (GTDB taxonomy): Bacteria > Bacillota > Clostridia > Christensenellales > UMGS416 > Parachristensenella > Parachristensenella avicola. The sequence goes on from CAJFUN010000002.1 coordinate 85,202, forward strand.
ACCATCACGTTACGCTCGCGCTGGCTATGGGGGCAGATTTCGTCATGCTGGGTCGCTACTTTGCCCGTTTCGACGAATCTCCCACCCGCAAAGTCAATGTCAACGGCACCTATATGAAGGAGTACTGGGGCGAGGGCAGCAGCCGCGCCCGCAACTGGCAGCGCTACGATATGGGCGGCGCCGCCAAGCTCTCCTTTGAAGAAGGCGTCGACTCCTATGTGCCCTATGCTGGCAGTCTGAAGGATAATGTCGGTTTGACGCTGAGCAAAGTCAAGTCCACCTTCTGCAACTGCGGCGCGTTGACGATCCCCGAGTTCCAGCAAAAGGCCCGCCTCACCCTGGTCTCCGCCACCAGCATCGTAGAGGGCGGCGCGCACGATGTCGTTCTGAAGGATCAAAACGTCACCAGCCCCAAATAAGGCCTTTTCCGGCAAAATCAAGCAGGCAGCGCATGGCTGTCTGCTTTTTTTCTGACCCAATCCCCGCAGCATCGGGCGAGGCCTCCATGCATTGCACGCACACCCAGCGGCAGACCCAAGGCTTGGTTACGACTCCGATACGTCGGCCAACCATTTCTCATCTGCTGCCGCCTCCGCTTGGCAGATGCGCTGCAAAAGGGGTATACTGTTGCTAACCGAAAGGAGGCTCCCCATGAGAAAAGCTTTCATTGTTGTTGATTATCAGATTGATTTCGTAACCGGCTCGCTGGGCTTTCCAGAGGCATCCCGTCTGGATGAACCTTTGGCCCAGGCTATCGAGGCCCACCGTGCCCAAGGCTGGGACATTCTTTTTACCCTGGATACCCATGAGGCGGATTATTTGACTACGGCAGAGGGCCGCACGCTGCCCATCCCCCACTGCATTAGGGGCACGGAGGGGCACCGATTATATGGAAAAACCGCCCATGCACTCCGCCAGGAGGATCGTGTATGGGAAAAAGAAACCTTCGGCAGCCTGCCGCTGGCGCAGTATCTGGCGTCTCAGGGGTATGAACGCGTCGAGCTTGCCGGCCTTGTAGCCCATATCTGCGTGTTGAGCAATGCCATACTGGCCAAGGCAGCCCTGCCCCAGGCTCAGATTGCGGTAGACGCGGCCCTCACCCTCAGCCCCGATCCTGCCGATAAGCGCCGGGCGCTGGCGTCCCTTGCCGGCGTACAGGTTGAGATCCTGCATAAGGAAGCAGTAGAGTAGCCACCCCGCCTTCCCTATAGATGAAAAAAAGCGCGTCCTCGCTAGTGAACCGCTCCCAAATGTGCGGACAGCACAAAAAGGCGCCAATGTAGGGAAATATGAAGTTTTAAGCGGAGAGGCGTCGCGCAAGC
>CAJFUN010000003.1 GCA_904420205.1 Candidatus Parachristensenella avicola
CCCAGCCATATGCCCTCATGGTCTAGTGGCCTAGGACACCGCCCTCTCACGGCGGCAACAGGGGTTCGAATCCCCTTGAGGGTACCACAGAAAGCTCGAGCGATCGAGCTTTTTTCTTTTCCCCTCGCTTGTTTCACTTTATCGCATCAGGCGGCCTTCTAGCAGCCGTGCCAGTTCCCGAGCCAACTCGCCTAGGAAGGGAATGTGGGAAAAATCAATCCGCTTGAGCAGCGGAATTACGATCGCACCCAGCAAAGCCACGCCCACGCCAAACCCCAGTCCTCTGGCCAAGCCCGCCAGCAGGTTGCTAAGGATCACCCGCTTAGGGGTGGCAAGATAGGTCACATATTCCTCGATTTTCCCTCTTTCCAATCGTTTCGCGGCCATCCCGCTGCCTCGGTTTATCAAATTCTTCCAGCTTTTTAGCGTGAAAAAGGGCGAAGCCTTAGCCTCGCCCTTTCTTTGCATCCGTATATTATTTGGCCTCCGGGGTGGTTGCGTCATCCTCAAAAATCCTCATCTGATTCTGCAGCGTGATCAGATAACGGTTGCGAACCTCGCGGATCTGCGCACGCAGGGTATCAAACTCCTTCTGCGCGTCGTCCACTTCCACACGCATTGCGGCCAGCGCCTTGCGCGTTTGGGTCTCAGCATCTTTAATCATAAAATCGCTGCGAAGTTTCGCGTCGGAAATAATTTCCTGAGCTTGCTTGTTGGCCGCCTCCAGGACCGCTTCATTCGCGGCAGGTTTCGCGCGGAGGGCCGCCAATTCATCCCGAGCAGCTTGCAGCTCCGCCTCACGCTGCGCCAGCTGAGCCCGCAAGTTATCAACCTCCATCGAAGGCAAGCCCACAGGCTTGCTTTCCAACTGGGCAATCTGCGTCTGAGCGGCCATCAGCTGTGCACGCAGGGCATTCAGCTCGGTAGCGTCCGTATTGCCGCCGGCTTCCAGCTCGGCAATACGCCGCTGGGCTTTCTTCAGCTCTGCGCGCAGCGCCATAGCTTCGCCATTGTCGTCACGGTCGCGGGCATTTTCCAGCTGCTTGAGCTTAGCGCGGGTGGCCTCCAGCTCGCTGGTCATCTTCACGAGCTTATCATGATCGCCGCCGGCTCCGCCCTCTTGCAGCGCTTTGTTCTCACGGATTAGCTTATCCACCTCATCCATAACATAGTCAAGGAAATCATCGACCTCGTCCATATTATAGCCCTTGAACTTCGTGGAAAAGCTCTTTTCACTAATCATTTCCGGTGTGATTGCCATTTTTAGACTCCCCCTGTCCTATTTTGTGCATAACAATTGAATATGAATCCGATTCTTTTTGGTGACGCCGCCCACTTGCTCTAAAACCACCCGTCCATGGTTCCGAAAGGAGATCACATCCCCCTCTTTGACCTTGATATCAGGCCGCATCTCCGGCACATGGTTCAATTTAAGCATTCCCTGAGCGCAGGCCTCCTGGATCACGCCCCTGGCGCTCTGAAATGCTGCAGCTGCCACCGCATCCAGGCGCAGCGAAGCCACCGTCGCAGATTTCGGCGTCCAATCCGGCTCAGGAAGCGTAAGCTCCGATAACGCTTCTCGGCTGGCCGTTACCGTCGCGGCGCCAACCCGCTGTAGGTTTGCCGCAATATAATCAGCGGCTGAATCGTGAACAAAACAAACCGCATGATCATCAAAAACCAAAATATCGCCTAATACTTCGCGCTTAAATCCCAAAGCCAGCAGCGATCCCAGCAGATCCCGATGTCCCGGCTGAGCGAATCGCCGGTTCCAGCGGATCACTACCGCCGCCAGAGGCCATGGGATCTCATCCGTCCAAACCTCTGGTAAAAAGGCGCATAACTGGCGTTCAGCCTCGGCATATCCGCCCCAGGCTACCGTCTGGGCACCCGCCTGCCGAGCCGCCGCTTGGGCTAAGCTAAGCTGTGCCGGGTCAAGAAACAGCGTAAAGGCGCAGGTCCACCGATCGGCCGCCCGCTGGGCAAGTTCCTCCAAGCGGATCAATAACCGTCTTGCTTCATCCATCGCCATTACTATAGCACGAAAATGATAATCCGGTAAAGGACATACTGTAGAATTTGCAGAAAGAAAAAGGCAAAAAGATGCGCTAGCGAAATGGGGAACATGGAATTGCGCAGGATCCGCCGCTCCAGCGGGCGAAAAAGCGACACCAAGGGCTCCGTCAGAAAAATCAACACAGCGCGAAGCTTATTCCCCGGTCGGAGGAACCAGCTCAAAATGGCGTCGATAATGAACACATAGGAATATAGCTGCAGCACCTTTACCAGGATGAGCAGTATCTGCAGTCCGATCCCATGAACCGTTGTTAACATAAACATCCGTTACTCCTTACTCGTAGCGGCGTGACGGCGTATCCGATTTCCGAATATTCGAGGCGAAGGATGACGCAATGTTCCCCGAAATATCTACGCCATCCGGAGCCAGCAAGAAAATGCCTCGGGATACCTTGCGGATATTGCCCTCCAGCGCATAAATAGCCCCTGAAATAAAATCCAGCAGCCGCTGTGCAGCCTCGCTTTGTAAGTTTTCTAGGTTAACGATCACCGGCTTACCTAGGCGCAGGTTATCGATTACCGTTTGGGTATCCTCCATAGATTGCGGCTGAAGCACCACCATACGCACCGCGTCGGAAGACGAGGCCATGTTGGGCATGTTCAGCGTCCGGCTTTCGGTACGGGGCGCGCTCTTTTCCCGCGGCGTGTAGCTGGCGCTGGAGCGCGAGCCGCCTGCCGCCTGAGACGAAGCGGATCTACGCTTATCCTGCTGCACCACCCGGGGCGGCGGCGGATACGCCGGCTGGTCGTAATATTCGTCCCCGTCGTCTCCGAATCCTATGATATTAAGGAACTTTTTCATTCCCCTATTGGCCATTCAGTCCTGCCTCCTATACCTTAATCTGTCGCGGGCCGAAAATCGCAGTGCCAACGCGCACCATGTTTGCGCCGTATGAAATGGCCTGCTCATAGTCGTGGGACATGCCCATGGAGAGAACCTCCATATCAATCCGGCTGTCTACGGCGCGAAAACGCTCGTATAACCGGTACATAGCCGCAAAATAGGGGGAAGCGTCCTCGCCGGCCGGCGGGATTGCCATAAGCCCTTTTACGCGGATATGCGCGTTCTCTGCGGCGCAAGCCAGCAGCGCCTCCAGCTCGTCTGGATCCACGCCGCCCTTTTGCGGCTCCCGGCCGATATTCACCTGAAGCAGCACAGGCTGCACCATTTCCCGGGATGCCGCCCGCTTCTCAATCTCATGAATGAGCGGGGCGCGATCCACCGATTGAATCAGCTTAACCTTTCCAATTAGATATTTTACCTTATTTAACTGCATTTGTCCAATCATATGCCAATTTGCCTCTGGGAATTGTTCCCATTTTTCCGACAAATGCTGCGGATAGTTCTCGCCGAAGTCAATTACGCCAGCCTCGTAGACGGGGCGCATCCGCTCCGAAGGGACAAATTTGCTCACCGCGACCAGGGTAACCGTCCTTCCCTGGCGGGCATGGTCAATATTTTGGCGTACAGCCTGCAACCGTTCCAACGTTTCATCCTTCATTATGGCATCACCAACTTCTGATTCAGTGCCAGCGTGTTGCCGCCATCGGTCTGGCGGATAATGGCATAAGTGCTGTTGCTGGCAACAATCTCGATTTTTACGTCTACCTGGCCCTGATCTGTCTCGACCGTGACGGTATCGCCGCCGCGGATCGCGCTGATCGGCACCTTAAATCCTTCGGCATTGCGGCCGATATGCGCAGAAATTTTCCGCAGCCGGAGCATCGCCCCCAAGGGACGCTCAACCTCCAGGACAACCAACGCCGTCCTGCCCTCCGTCTTTACTGTATGCACCTTAGCAGTAATCAGGTCGTCATTGTATCCTTCCAGCGTCATTTCGCAGCTTGCGCCCTCGACCAGTGCGTTCTCCTTAGCCGGCAATGTAAAGGCTAAATACCAGTGCTCGTCGTTTACCGCCCGAAGCAGCGGTTCATTGGCGTTCACCGGGCCGTCGCTCTGTCCCGGAAAGTCGCCATAAGCGGCAATTTCCTTGCACACCTGCTCGATTGATTTGACCGAAAGCGAATCCAGCGTATCGGCGTTCAGCGTGTCCTCGTAGCCATCCAGGAAAAAGCTGACGGCAGCCTTTTCCGTCAGCCCGATCACCTGTTTATTGGCATCGATCTTCGCCTGCAGCTCAGCCTCCTGCTGGTACAGGCTATTCAGTTGATCGTCCGGGGTCACAATCTGCTTCATGTAGTCCTGCCGCTGCTTCATAAGTTCAGAAAGCTCGTGTTCCAGCACCAGCAGGTTCTGCACCTTAGTGGAGCTGGAAGCTTGTGAAATCTCCTCCAGCTTATCGCTGATCTTCTGGTTATAATCCTCCAGCGTCGCATCCACAATGTTCTTAAGGATATTATTCTGTTGATATTCTTTAATGGTCTTCTGCAGGGTAATCAGGTTTTGCAGATCCTTTTCCGAATAGCCCGAGGTATACAGCTCCGCTACCGGAACGCCAGCCTCCACAACCTCGCCCTCCGCTACCAGGCAGTTCACCCTGGCATAGCTCTCCGAGCGGATCACCTTTTCGTCGCGGATCACAATAGCCGTCACATTGCGGTCTGTCTCCAGCCCGCCCCACTGCACCGTTACGCCCCGGATCCCCCTTAATAAAGAAGAAATTCCCCATATAAGTAAAAAAAGAACCACGCCTAGGATAATGTAAAAGCGGGGCTTGATTCTTACACGCCTTTTGCTGTTGTAAGCCATGTCCTACCCCCTATCATAAACCAACTGCTTATGCAGATTATGTCGACTTTTGATTCGTTTATTATACCGCAGGTAGATGAATTGCACAAGAACTCGCCGTCAAAAAGTGCCGTCCATCGCGCCAACGGGCAGCATACCGTATAATCCTACTCCGTCGGGGGCAATGCGGCACTGGATCGCATAAACTTGCACGCCCGCCGCCGCGGCTTGCTCCAGCGCATCGGCAAAATCCGGATCCATAGGCCGGTTTGCCGCAAAGCTGCGGGCCCCCGGCTGCTGCACAAAAAAGGCGACATGGCCATTCAGGCCCGCCTGCTGCGCGCTCATCAGCTCCCTCAGGTGCCGGGCGCCCCTTGCTGTGGGCGCGTCAGGAAAGAGCGCCAACCCGTCCTGGATCAGCGTTACGCATTTTGCCTCTACCAGATGGAATCCCGCGTCGTTACGGCATCCCAGGTCCAAGCGGCTTCCCGCATACTGGACCTCGCGCCGGATGTCAAAGGGATCCGGCATCAGCCAACCAGCCCGCACGGCGAATTCCAGCATGTCGTTGGTGAGATGGGCGTCTATCAACGCCCATTCCCCATCGCGCTCTACCATCATCAGCCGGCAGGCTGTCTTGGATCCCCCGCCCGGGCGCACGCGCACATGCGCGCCGGGAACCAATAGCTCCCGTAACCGCCCTGAATTGGGGACGTGGGCTAGTGCCTCTTGGCCCCGCCATAGAACGCGGGCGGAAAAGCGATTCAACCGCTCGAAAAAAACCGCGTCCTCCAGCGCAAGGGGCATCCACAGCCCGCCTTCCGCCGATTCTCTCCTCCAACTATCTTGCCCGCCTCCCGGGCGGATATGCCCTACGCAAGGAGGAGTCGCCTTCCCCCGCCCGGCATCGCACCGGCTCACTTTATCCCGCCGCGCGCCAAAATGCGCTCCAGCGCAGCGGCCACCTGCTCCATCTCCTCGTCTGTGCCAATGGTAATCCGCAAATAAGGCTCAATTCGCTCCGGACGGGCAAAGTGCCGCACCAGGATGCTTTCCTGGCGCAGGGCCGCCGCCAGCTCGGCTCCCGAGAAAGCCGGATGCGCCTGAAAAACAAAGTTGGCCTGGGAGGCGGGTCCGTAAAAACCCATCTTCCGCAGCCGCTCCATAAAGCGTTCCCGCGTGGCAATCACCCGATCTGTCGCTTTATGGTAATAGGCTTGATCGCTCAACGACTCATATGCGGCCGCCTGGGCAAGCGCGTCCACAGAATAGGAATTAAAGGAATTCTTCACGCGCTGAACGCCTTCAATTAGATGGGGCTGCGCCATGCAATACCCCACCCGAAGGCCCGCCAGGGCATGGGATTTGCTGAGCGTGCGGGTTACAATCAGATTCGGGTATTCCATCACCCATGCAGCGCAGCTTCTCCCGGAGAAGGCAGCATAAGCCTCGTCCACCACGACGACCTCCTGAGGATGGCTGGCGATCAAATCCCGTAGCTCTCCCTCCGTCAAGGCCAATGCCGTAGGCGCGTTGGGATTGGCGATAACGATCCCGCCGCCCGGACCTGCATAATCCGAAACCGCCAGGGTAAGATCGTCCCGCAGCGGAACCTGACGATAGGGAATGGAGAACAGATCGCAGTAAACCGGATAAAAGCTGTATGTAATATCGGCAAAGCGCACCGGTTCCTGCCGTCCGGCAAAAAAAGCCGCAAAGCAAAAAGCCAGCACCTCATCCGAACCGTTGGCAAAATACACATAATCTTTTGAGGGAAAACCCTGCTGCTGGGCCACCAGCTCGCGCAGCGGCTCGCACTCGGGGCGCGAATACTTACGCAGGCTGCCTTCCCTCAGGATACGCTCCACCGCCGGAGCGACAGCCGGCGACGGCGGATAGGGGTTTTCATTGGTGTTCAGCTTGATATACCGGCGGTCCGTAGGCTGCTCGCCGGGCACATAGGGCACAAGATTTTGGGCCAAAGGGCTTAAATAGCTATTCATGGCTGGCTCTTTTCTTTCGTTTTTTGCTATTTTACCATACTTACAGGCCATCAACAAGCGCCGCGCGCGCCGTCTTTTCCCTGCTTTTGTTCTGCGTCTTTTAGGGTATATAGAATAAACGCACAAAAGCCGCGATTTTGGCGCCCCACACCTTGACGAAGCGGGAACATTGTGCTTATAATAATTTGATGAGGCGGGGCGGATTTCGCCCTGTCTCCAACAATCCAATGCGTATCTTTAGCCTTGAAAGGATACAAAGGAGGAAAATATCATGCCCCAGAAGATGACGCTGGATGGCAACACAGCTACAGCGCATGTCGCGTATGCGTTTAGCGATGTAGCTGCCATCTATCCCATTACCCCGTCTTCGCCCATGGCTGAGCAGTCCGATACCTGGTCGGCCTATGGCCAGAAGAACCTCTTCGGCCAGCAAATGAAGATCACCGAGATGCAGTCGGAGGCTGGCGCCGCTGGCGCCGTGCACGGCTCCCTGGCTGCCGGTGCGCTTACCACCACCTTCACCGCCTCCCAGGGCCTGCTGCTGATGATCCCCAATATGTATAAGATCGCCGGCGAGCTCATGCCCTGTGTGTTCCATGTTTCCGCCCGCGCTTTGGCCTATCATGCGCTGTCCATCTTCGGCGATCATTCTGACGTAATGGCTTGCCGGCAGACTGGCTTTGCGATGCTGGCCTCTGCCTCCGTCCAGGAAGCAATGGATTTGGCGTTGGTGGCTCATGTGTCCACGCTGGAGTCCTCCGTTCCCTTCCTGCACTTCTTTGACGGTTTCCGTACCAGCCATGAGATTCAGAAGATCGACGGCATCACCTATGACGAGATGAAGCCGCTGGTCCCCATGGACAAGGTGGAGGCCTTCCGCGCCCGTGCTCTGAATCCGGAGCATCCGCATCAGCAGGGCACTGCGCAGAATCCCGATATCTATTTCCAGGGCCGTGAAGCCGCCAACAAGTATTACAACGCTGTGCCCGGCATCGTGGAAACCGTTATGGGCAAGGTGAAGGACATCACGGGCCGTGAATATCATATCTTCGACTATGTGGGTGCGCCGGATGCCGACAAGGTCATCGTGCTGATGGGCTCTGGCTGCGACGTGGCCGAAGAAACCATCCAGTATCTGACGGCTCGCGGCGAAAAGGTCGGCGCTATCAAGGTTCGCCTGTACCGTCCCTTCAGCGCGGAAGCTTTCGTCAAGGCCATTCCCGCCTCCGTCAAGAAGGTCGCTGTGCTGGACCGCACCAAGGAATCCGGTTCCCTGGGCGAGCCGCTGTACGAAGACGTGGTTGCTGCGCTGCGTGAGCAGGGTCGTTCGATGGATGTTGTCGTCGGCGGACGCTACGGCTTGGGCTCCAAGGAGTTCACGCCTTCCATGGTCAAGGCCGTGTTCGACAACCTGGACGCTGCTACCGCCAAGAACCACTTCACGGTGGGCATTGTGGACGACGTAACGGGCACCTCCCTCCCCATCGGCGAAGAGCTCGATACCGCCCCTGCCGGCACCAAGTCCTGCATGTTCTGGGGCTTCGGTTCCGACGGCACCGTGGGTTCCAACAAGAACTCCATCAAGATCATCGGCGATCATACCGACATGTATGCCCAGGGCTACTTCTCCTATGATTCTAAGAAGTCCGGCGGCATCACCATTTCCCATCTGCGTTTCGGTAAATCCCCGATCCAGAGCCCCTATCTTATTGAGCATGCCGACTTTGTGGCCTGCCATAATTCCAGCTATATTACCCGCTATGACATGACCTCCGCGCTGAAGGATGGCGGCGTCTTCCTGCTTAACAGCCCCTGGACGGCGGAGGAAATGGAGACGCAGCTGCCCGCTTCTGTGAAGAACGCGCTGGCCCGGAAGCATGCCCGCTTCTTTAACCTGGACGCTGTGAAGGTTGCTACCGAGCTGGGCCTCTCCAAGCTGGTATCCACCGTCATGCAGGCCGCTTTCTTCAAGCTGGCTGAGGTTATCCCTTACGAGGAGGCCGAAGGCTACATGAAGGGCGCCATCAAGAAGTCCTTCTCCAAGAAGGGTGATGCGGTCGTGCAGCAGAACTATGCCGCTGTCGACAATGCGATCGCCGGCCTGGTGGAGATCCCCGTACCGGAGTCCTGGGCCACAACCACGGAGGGCGCCGTCCCGGTGAAAGTGGAAGCTACCGAGTACTTCGACACCGTTGTAGCCCCCATTCTGGCGCAGGAAGGCGACAAGCTGCCGGTATCGGCCTTTGATCCCTCCGGCCGCGTGCCCACCGGCACCACCCAGTTCGAGAAGCGCGGCGTGGCGATCAACGTTCCCATGTGGAACCCGGCCAACTGTATCCAGTGTAACCAGTGTTCCATGGTATGCCCCCATGCCACGATCCGTCCTTTCCTCTTTACCGAGGAAACGCTATCTTCCGCGCCCGCCGGTATGGAGACGCTCAATCCCATCGGCAAGGATTTCGCCGGTTTGAAGTATCGCATTCAGGTATCGCCGCTGGATTGCACCGGCTGCGGTAACTGCGCCGATGTCTGCCCCGGCAAGAAGGGCGAAAAGGCGCTGACCATGAAGCCCCTGCCCACGCAGATGGATCAGGAGGCCAATTGGGAATTCGCCGTGAAAGCGCCGCGTCCCGAATTGAACCTCAACTATGCCAATTCCAAGAACAGCCAGTTCCTGCAGCCGCTGTTTGAGTTCTCCGGCGCTTGCGCAGGCTGCGGCGAGACGCCTTATGTCAAGCTCGCAACCCAGCTCTTTGGCGACCGCATGATCATTGCTAATGCTACCGGTTGTTCCTCCATTTACGGCGGTTCTGCGCCCACCGTACCCTACACCGTCAACGCCAAGGGCCATGGTCCTGCTTGGGCTAACTCGCTGTTCGAGGATAACGCGGAGTTTGGCTTCGGCATGAATCTAGCGATCTCCCAGCGGCGCGATCGTCTTGCCAGCCTGGTTGCCCAGCTCGGCGAGAAGGTTGACGGCGAAGCGAAGGCGATTTGCGAAAAGTGGTTGGCTGAAAAGGACAATGCCGAGGGTTCCAAGGTTGCGTCCGAGGCGCTGAAGAAGCTGGTGAACGATTGCAAGGATTGCGGCTGCGAGTGCGATGCGCTTTGCAAGGAGATCGCCTCTATGGCGGATCTGATGGTTAAGAAGTCCATCTGGATCTTCGGCGGCGATGGCTGGGCCTATGACATTGGTTACGGCGGCCTGGATCACGTGCTGGCCATGGGCGAGGATGTCAATGTGCTGGTCATGGATACCGAGGTATATTCCAACACCGGCGGCCAGTCCTCCAAGGCTACGCCTACCGGCTCTGTAGCGAAGTTCGCTGCCGCCGGCAAGCGCACCCGCAAGAAGGACTTGGGTCTGATGGCGATGTCCTATGGGTACGTGTATGTAGCCAGCGTCTGCATGGGCGCCAATCAGAGCCAGCTGGTGAAGGCCATGACCGAGGCTGAGGCCTATCCGGGTCCCTCCCTCATTATCGCCTATGCGCCCTGCATTAACCATGGCATCAACATGAGCAAGTCCCAGGCCGAGGGCAAGAAGGCTGTGGAAGCCGGTTATTGGCAGCTCTACCGCTTCAATCCCGCGCTGGCCGACAAGGGCGAGAATCCCTTCACGCTGGATTCAAAGGCTCCTCAGGCCTCCTATCAGGACTTCATCCGTGGCGAGGTACGGTATAGCTCCTTGCTGCGTCAGTTCCCCGATGCGGCCGATACGCTCTTCCACAAGGCGGAGAAGGAAGCGGCTAAGCGCCTGACCACCTATCAGAAGTTGGCGGAGGAAACCGTCCTGTAATCTCGGTCCTCGCTTAATATCTCCAATCAAATAGAAAGCCCCTGGTTTGTCGGATGAAGCTCCGATGAATCGGGGGCTTTTTTTATTCATTCCCTTGACCAGCTAAGCAACGATCAGCGGCATAGCAGACAACCATACTTTTTCCGCATGGTTATATTCGCACAAGCGTCTTGGCCTAACGTTTCGCTCCATAGCCCATTGTTCTCGCCGGAAATCCGCCGGTTCCTCATTGGGCAGCGTTGGATTTACTTGATCATAGCCCTGTCACACGCCGGTATTTTCAAATTTTGAATTGACCCTATTGGGCAGAGGCGCGCTATCAAAAGTTCAAATTTGCGATGACTGGATATATGGGATATATGCTAGAACCATAAAGTATGAGCTGCTGCTTCCAGATTTATGGGCAGGGCGCTTGCCCCCTTTTTCCCCTGGGGATGGGGTAAAGCCGCTGCGTGTATCACACGTCAGCAAATGCAAAGTCCGGTAGACTGCTTTAAGATTCCGGACTTTGATTCATGGATCATCACGGAACACGCCAGGCAATACAACGAAACAGCGGCCCAATTTCTCCATCAAAATTATCCTTAAGTTTCTATTGACTTTTTATTTGCAGATTTTCAAAGCGCTCCATTGTACTCTCCGTGATCAATCTCAATGCGATTGGCCCGATACGAACCGCATTTTTATCGGAGTTTCTCGCAAATATCCGCTTTTATATCTTTTCGTCTTATGATTGGTTTATTCATAAATGGAAGGAGTTTAACATGAAAAGATTGGTCATCGGAGCATGCGCCCTGCTGCTGTGTTGTATGCTTACCGCATGCAGCGGTTTTACCGGCTCCACCGCGACTGTCGCCGCATCTACATCGCCCCCCCTCTCTAGCTCAGCGTCCACCCCAGCCGTTACGCCTACCTTCACGCAAACGCAGCATGAGTCCACGGCAACCGTACCGCTTATAACGACAACCCAGCCGACGGCCATACCGGAAGCCAAATCTCTTAAAAAGGATACGGATGCAGCAAAAACTACAACTACGGTGAAAGTTACCGCTACATCGAAGGCTACAACTACGGCGAAATCTACATCCACTGTGAAAGCTACGACTTCCCGCACGACAACCGCCGCGGCCGTGGCACAGGAGCCGGAAAGCGGCCAAACCGTATATATTACCGATACTGGTGAAAAATACCACCGCAGCGGTTGCCGCTATCTGAAAAAAAGCGCCCATGCCATCGCGAAGGATCGCGCAATTGCCCAGGGCTATACGCCTTGTAAGGTCTGCAAGCCCTAGTTCTTATTTAGCAAAATACGGCATTTTCTCTCTTTATTAACTATCCGATTGCAAATTGTGAGGAGTCCAGCTTTTTCAAAGTATCATTTCGCGTCCCGGGAAGCACAATAGGCTCGAGGTGATTGCGATGCGTCCTTATGATGAAGATCCCCATGATCCTGAGCTGTACCGAAGCCGAACCACGTTAAACCGCTGGGATAAGCTGCTTCCTGTGCCTCCCGACTTCTTTCCCGGTTCTCCGACCGCCAGCCCGTCGCCGGTTATCCCGCTCTTCTACGACATAGATAAGCGCCGACCGCTGGACAATGACGACGAGCCTCAGCTGAGGCTGTAACATCCATGGGACCCGCGCGGATCAATCGGCGCGGGTTTCAGTCGTTTTAGGGTATTTTAATATTTTTTCCATTTATTTCTTTTCCCTCTTGCATATCGTGTTCAAATACGCAATACTATCCTTATCATAGCCCGATGCATAGGGAGGTATGATCATGAACGTGTTTTTTGTTTCCAGCAACGAATGGCTCTATCCCGACGTCTTCCGGTATACTAGCCAATGTCCGGAAGCAGCCCTTCATGCGGCCCGTGGCGGCTATGCGGCCGTCCAGCTTTTTCTCGACGGTTCTCAACCTGGCGACATGCTGAGCGTGACCTGTGCGGGTCACCTTCCTCAACCGGAACGGTATCGCCTGAAGGATGTGCGCTGTCAATACAACACCAATGCCTACGGCGCAGACGCCTTTGCCGCTGATCCAGGCACGGACACCTCCGCTTGGACAACCCGCCAGGCGCCTTTTCGGGTTTTCGATGCGCTGATGCCCTTTGAGCGCGGTGGAGATCGCGCCGAAGGGCAGGTTACTGCCCTCTATCTCGCCTTCCCGATACCCATGGATATGCAGCCCGGCGAATATCGCGGTACGCTCACCGTTCGCTGCGGCAGCCAGTCCCAGGATCTTACGCTTTCGATCACCGTGCATCCGGTTCGCATCCCTCAAAAGGGGCGCCTTTCCATAACCAACTGGTGCGATCCTACCAACATGGCCAGCCGGTATGGGTTGGAGCTTGGCAGTGAAGCCTGGATGGAGATGATGCGTCGTATGATGCAGCTGATGCGCCGTACTCGGCAGACGCACTACCTTCTATCGCTGGCGTTGATTACCATTACCGAGCCTTCACCCGGCGAATACGCCTTCGATTTCAGCCGGATGGAACGCTTTATCCGCATGGCCTTGGAGGAAGGCTTTACCACGCTGGAGCTAGGGCATATCTTTGGTAAGAATTATGTGACCAACGAGGCTTATTACCTCTTCTACCGGCCGGAAGGACGCATTATATATGGCGATACACCCGAGGGGTATCATTTTCTTTCCCAGTTTCTTCCTAAGTGGGCCGCATTCCTTCGGGAACATGGCTGGTATGAATGCTCAGTGCAGCATCTGGGCGACGAGCCGTCCAGCAATATGATCGATAACTATCGGATTTTAGCTGGTGTGGTTCGCAAGTTCATGCCCGGCATGAAGATCTTCGACGCGGTGGTGCATCCAGAGCTTCGCGGCGCTGTCGACTACTTTATCCCGCTGAATTCCGACTATGAAATCCAGCGCGATGCCTTCGAGGCGCTGCGCGCTGAAGGCGACACGCTGTGGTTCTATACGGCATGCAGCCCTGGTGGGCGGTATCTAAACCGTATGCTGGACCTGGAGCTGCTGCGTACCCGTCTGCTTCATTGGGGCAATTTCCGGTATAATCTGGCCGGATACCTGCACTGGGGCTTCAACTGCTGGCAGCCGGATCAGCCCGATGTCTATGAATACGCCAATGCGGTAATCAACGATGGACACACGCTGCTTCCGCCCGGAGATACCCATATCTGCTATCCCGGCGATGCGTCGGGCCCCTGGATGTCGATCCGCGCTGAACAGATGCGTGCCGGCGCGGAGGACTACGAACTGCTTTATCTTTTGAAGGATCGCGATCCCGTCCAGGCGCAGCAAATTTTGGATGGGATCATGCGAAGCTTCACCGACTATGAAACCAATCCGATTGCCTTTGACCGCGCTTATCAGGCGCTGCTGACTGCGCTGGACGAATAAGCCATCAAGAAACCGATCTAATGGTATAAAGGCGCAGCCCTTATGGGCTGCGCCTTTATACCATTTTCCTATTTAATCTGCGCCTGACTAGGGCGTCTGCTGGCTCAGGATCTCGCCAATGCGCTGCTCCAGCTCCCGAATACCCAGCTTCTCCTGGGCGGAAAAAACAAGGGTTGGGGTGCGGAAGGTCATTCCCACGGCATCGGAAAGCTTATCCGCCTTCAGCTTGCGTTGAGAGCGCGTCAGCTTATCCGCTTTCGTGGCGACAATGGTGCATGGGATCTGGTAATGCTGCAGCCAGTAGGCCATCTGAATGTCGCCCTGGCTGGGATCATGGCGTATATCCATGAGAAAGAGTAAATGCTTCAGGGATTTCGACTGGGCTAAATATCCCTCAATCATGCTAGCCCACCGCGCTTGCTCCTGCTGGGAGACCTTGGCGTAACCATACCCCGGCAAATCCACCAGATAGAAAGCTTCATTTATCTCAAAAAAGTTCACTTGCCGCGTTTTACCCGGCGACGCGCTGACGCGCGCCAGCTTGCTTTGGCGGCACAGGGCGTTAATCAGCGACGATTTGCCCACATTGGAGCGCCCCACCAGCGCAATTTCCGGCATGGGCGGGAGCTTTACCTGGCTTGGTTCATAGACCGATTGCCGAAAAACCGCTTTTTTGATCTCTATGGCGCTTCCTCCTCCCCCATCAATGCGTGCTGCAAAACCTCGTCCAGCGTATGCACCGGCACCACTTCAATGTCCCGCTTGATTTCCGCCGGGATATCTTCCAGATCCCGCTGATTCTCCCGCGGAATCAATACTTTGCGAATCCCATCCCGATGAGCCGCCATCATCTTCTCCTTCAACCCGCCGATGGGCAACACGCGGCCGCGAAGCGTAATCTCGCCGGTCATGGCCAAGTCAGCCGGTACGCGCCGGCCGCTCAGCGCCGAAAGCAGCGCTACCGCCATGGTGATACCCGCCGATGGTCCGTCCTTTGGCGTCGCCCCTTCCGGCACATGCACATGAATATCCAGCTTTTTATGGAAATCCTTCGGCAACTTAAACTGGGTTGCATGAGCGCGGATATAGGTCATTGCGGCTCGGGCCGATTCCTTCATTACGTCGCCAAGCCGCCCAGTCAAGATGAGTTGACCGCTGCCAGGCATGGTGTTTACCTCGATGAGCAGCGTATCGCCGCCCACGGAATTATAGGCCAAGCCCACCGCCATACCCAGCATCGGCTCCTTTTCCATCTCGTTCGGGAATACCTTCTCCGGGCCCAGATATTTTTCCAGCCGATCTGGCGTGATGCGGATCCGCTTGACCGGCTTTTTCACCTGGGCACGGGCAGCTTTGCGGCAAATATTTCCAATCTCACGCTCCAGAGCTCGAACGCCGGCCTCCCGTGTATAGCCGTTAATGATCCCATAGATTGCGTCATCGCTGACGGCCAATGTGCCCGCCGCCAAGCCATGAGCGGCTTCTGCTTTGGGAATCAGATGGTGCCGGGCAATGGCCAGCTTCTCCTGGGGCGTATATCCCTCGATTGAGATAACCTCCATACGATCCAAAAGCGGACGGGGCACGTTTTCCAAGCTATTAGCTGTCGCCAGGAACATCACCTGCGACAGGTCAAAGGGAATATCCAAATAAAGATCGCGGAAAGCATGATTCTGCTCGCCGTCGAGAATCTCCAGCATAGCGGAAGCCGGATCGCCCAACGCGTCGTGCCGCATTTTATCAATCTCGTCCAGCAGGCATACCGGATTCGCGCTGCCCGCCTGCGCAATCCCCGATACAATCCGCCCCGGGATCGCGCCGATATAGGTGCGCCGGTGTCCCCGCAGCTCCGCCTCATCTCGCAACCCACCCAGAGAAGTGCGGACAAATTTACGGTTCAGGCACCGGGCGATGGACCGGGCGATGGAGGTTTTGCCTACGCCGGGCGGGCCTACCAGGCAAAGGATGGGACCTTTCAGCGACTGGGTAAGCTGGTGAACGGCCAAATACTCCAACACCCGCTCCTTTACTTTGTCCAAGCCGTCGTGATCCTCGTTTAGTATCGCCTCTGCCGCCTTCAAATCATGCGCATCCTCGGTATAGATGCCCCAAGGCATCCGGGCAACCGTTTCCAACCAAGTGCGGATTACGTTGGCGTCTGGCTGGCCGCTGGGCATGCGCTCCAGCCGGTCCATCTCCTCCAACACCTTTTTCCGGCTGTCCTCCGGCATGGGCAGTGCCTCTAGCTGCTCCCGCAGGCGTGCGTTCTCTTCCTCATCGCCCTGGCCCAGCTCCTGCCGGATCACGCGCATCTGTTCATGTAAGAAAGCCTCCTTTTGATATTTGGCCATTCTTTCCTGAACCCTGGCCTGAATGCCAGCCTCCAGCTCGAGCAGCTGCATTTCCTGGCGCAGCTCCACCTGGAAACGCTCCAGCCGTTCACAGGGGTCGAGCACCTCCAGCAGCGCCTGCAGCGTGTCCTGCTGGTGCAGCGTATGCATAATCAGCGTATCCGCCAGCTGATCCGGGCTGTCGATGACCGCTGCCTGCAGCAGCGCCGCAGGCATTACCTGATGGGTCATATTGGCAAATTCTTCAAAAGCTTTCACTGCGCTGCGCATCTGAGCCTTCTCTCGCTCGTCTCCCTGGGGCTCGGGCGCCTTGTAGGGCTGTACGGCGGCAATGAGATAGGGCGATTGTTCCACCACGCTCACAAGCTCGGCTCGCTCCAATCCTTCAATCAGCACTTTAAGGTTATCGTCCTTGGGCCGCAGCACCTGCTTAATCCGTGCAATAGTACCCCATCTGCATAGATCCTCTTCCCCGGGATCGTCCGTCATTGCGTCCCGCTGAGCCAGCAGCAGCACCCGCTGATCGTCGTTCAGGGCAGCCTCCAATGCTAAGATGGACTTCTGCCTGCCCACATCGAAACTCATGGGCATATAGGGAAAAGCGGTCATGCCCCGAAGAGCAATGACCGGCATAATCGTAACCTTATCCGTCAAAATAAATCCCCCATTACTGTCGTCGATTGATGTCGATAGCTATTAGAAATTATAACAGCACGGGAGCATAATTGCAATGTATCCGCCCAAGACTTTCACCTTGCTAAACCGTACCTTGAGCGCTGAGTACGCCCTCTGACCGAACCGGTGGCGAAGGCAAGGCCGCGCCGCCCAGCACAAGCTCAAGCGCCTGGGCTGCGGTGGAGACGGCAGTCACCTGCGGTTCTGGGAGGGCGGCGTTGGCCGACGGTACCAGCACGCGGTCAAATCCCTTATCGAGCGCGGCACGGACCTTTGCCGGTACGCCGCCCACCGGTAGCACTGCTCCGGTCAGGGATATCTCCCCGGTCATTGCCGTCTTACCGTCCACCGGAATTCCGCAATAGGCGGAATATACGGCCGTCAGCAAGGCTAGGCCCGCTGAAGGCCCGTCTACCGGCATGCCGCCCGGCAGGTTGATGTAGACGTCATAATCCTTAAGCGGCAGGCCGAAAACCTTTTGCAATACCAGCACCGCATTCTCTGCAGAGGATAACGCGGTACTCTTGCGCACCAAATTCCGCCCCGGCAGGCTGCTTTGCTCCTGCTCGGCCAGCCCCTGAATAACCAGCCGGCCCTGTCCGGGTTCTGACGGCAGCACGGCGGCTTCAATGCGAATCACCGCGCCCATGTTTGCCCCGAATACGGCTAGGCCATGCACCTCCCCAGGAACGGGCTCCGCCCCATGGCATTCTTCCACCGCTTCACGGCCTACTGCGTGGAGTACGAATCGGATATCCTGCTCCGCGATGGCGTTTCTCCCTTCTTCCTGCGCCACGCCTCCGGCCATCTGGATTAGGTTCACAACGTCGCGTCCATTGCCGGCATATTGCGCCGCAAGCGCCGCACAATCCTCAGGCATCTCAAATCCGGACCGTGTCGCGGCGCGCTGGGCCACACAGGCCAGTTCTCTAGCGCTAAGCGGTCGGAAGAACACCTCCATGCACCGGCTGCGTAAAGCCTCAGGGATCTCCTGCGGGCTCCGCGTCGTCGCGCCCACCAGTCGGAAATCCGCCGGAAGCCCATTGGCAAATATATCGTGAATATAGCTGGGAATATTGTGGTTCGATGGGCTGTAATAGACCGATTCCAGCATAACCTTACGATCCTCCAATACCTTCAGCAGCTTATTCAGCTGATTAGGTGGCAACTCCCCGATTTCATCCAGAAAAAGTATCCCGCCATGGGCCTTAGTTACTGCGCCCTCCTTAGGCTGCGGGATACCGGCTGCCCCCATAGCGCCGGAACCCTGGTAGATCGGATCATGCACTGAGCCGATCAGCGGGTCGGCAAACATGCGCTCATCAAAACGAAGGCAGGTAGCATCCACCTCCACAAAGGGTGCGTTCTGCGCAAAAGGCGAATCCGGATTGGCCTTGGCCTGGGCCATGACCAGCCGCGCCGCACAGGTCTTTCCAATGCCTGGCGGGCCGTAAATAATCACATGCTGTGGGTTAGGGCCGCATAGCGCGGCCTTCAGCGCCCGTATGCCTTCCTGTTGTCCGATCACATCGTCCAGTTGCCCGGGCCTGGCCTTTTCCGAAAGCGGCATGGTCAGGTGAACCTCCCGCATCTTTAGCAGCCGGCCGCGCTCCCGGCCGGAGTCCAAGCTTTTGGCGTTTTTACCCTCCCGCTGGCTTCTAAGTTGATTCAGAAAATATAGCCCGATCACCACAGAAAAGAAAAGCTGCACCAACGCAAGAAAAAAGATCATGCTCTGTCCTCCTCCAGTATAAAAGGCTATTGCTAGTATGGCTCTGGCTTGCCGGAGTATGCAGGCCTATTGATGGATCAGTTCGGTGTTTTCTGGCGCTACCGCAACAAGAAACCTTCCTGGGCATCCGCTATGCTTTCAAAAAAGCATTCCTCCGGCGCCGGCTGGAGGAATGCTAAACATATTTTCTTCGGAAAAGCCTAAATATGAAACAGTAGAAACGAGCTCTTGCTATCCCTAATCAAAGCGGATAGCGCCGTCAGCCCCAATCTCCAGGATTCGCGCCAAGGCCTCCACCCGAATCCCCTGCGCCCGCAGCCGGTCGCCACCTGGCTGAAAGGCTTTCTCAATGACGACGCCTACGCCGGCTAACGCTGCGCCTGCCTGGCGTACCAAGCTGCACAATCCCTCCGCTGCTTCGCCCATGGCCATGAAGTCATCAATCACCAACACGCGATCCTGGCGCAATAAATAGTCGCGTGAGACGCCAATGGTATTCACGCCACCTTTGGTAAAGGAGCGAACAGACGCCGTATACTGTTTTGCCCCGCCCTGATTGCTGCCCGGGCGCTTCTTGGCGAAGAGCAGGGGCACCTTTAGGCGCAGCGCCACCAAAATCGCAAAGGCGATGCCGGAAGTTTCGATTGTCAGCACTTTGCTAATGCGTTCGCCCTGGAACCGGCGGACGAATTCCTCTGCAATCGCGTCGGCTAAAATCGGATCGATCTGATGATTTAGAAATGCATCCACCTGCACGACGCCGCCGGGCAGCACCCGGCCCTGCTGGCGTATCCGCTCCTCTAAAAGCTCCATACCTTCTTCCTCCTTCGATAGCCTCATTGTATCGGATTAGATTGGGAAAATCAATCGCAGGCGGCCTAAGCCGCTTTCAAAAACCCGCGTCCGCAGGGAAAATGTGCTATACTGAATAAGACGCATCTACGCTGGTATCAGACACTCGAGGGGGGAATGGGTAATGTGGATCGTCTTTGCTTTTGGGTCGGCCTTTTTTGCCGGCATCACGTCTATCCTAGCCAAAATTGGGATTCGCCGGACCGACTCCCATTTGGCCACCGCGCTGCGTACCATCGTGGTGCTATGCTTTGCCTGGCTTATCGTATTTCTAACCGGAAGCCAGCGGTCGCTGGGGCAGATTCCTGCCCGTAGTTTCCTTTATCTTGGGCTCTCCGGCCTGACGACCGGCGCCTCTTGGATCTGCTATTTCCGGGCGCTGCAACTGGGCGATGTCAACAAGGTCACGCCTATCGATAAATCCAGCACCATTTTGACCATGCTGTTGGCCTTCCTTTTCCTGGGCGAACCACTCCGGCTGAATATGATCCTGGGCATGATCCTCATCGGCGCTGGCACATGGCTGATGATTCAGCGCCAGCCTTCCGCCGTGCCGGCTCCCGTCTCCGGCCGCGCCTGGCTGATTTATGCGCTGGGATCCGCGCTCTTTGCTAGCCTCACTTCCATTCTTGGCAAGGTTGGAATCGAGCAGGTAGAATCGAACTTAGGGACCGCCCTAAGGACCGTGATCGTCCTGGTTATGGCTTGGGCCATTGTCTTTGCCCAGGGAAAGCACCGCCAGATCGCCGCAATCGACCGCCGAAGTTGGATTTTTATTCTGCTCTCCGGTCTGACCACCGGCCTATCCTGGCTTTGTTACTACCGTGCCCTGCAGCTGGGCCCTGCTGCGGTTGTCGCCCCCATCGATAAGCTTAGCCTGCTTGTCACCGTGCTCTTCGCCTATCTCTTTCTTAAAGAAAAGCTCTCCCCCCGTGCGCTGCTGGGCCTTATCCTGCTTACAGGAGGCACGCTGATCCTGTTATTCCCCTTTTAGGGATTTGGGCAAGCAAAGCCCCCATACAGCGTCGGATAAAGGCAGATTGAAGACCTCGTCGGTTATGACAAAAAAACTGAAATTCCATGCCCGCGCTTTATATCGCTTTCCGTTCAATTCGCAGCAGATCACGCCAGCTATAGTAGGCATTCATGGATCATCGTTTGTTTGGATTTTAGCCCTTTTCCCGATTTCAATTTCCCACGCTTGGACACAAAGCGAATAACGCCGCATCTGTCTTGTCTTCAAAGCGCACACTAAAACCATGGGAAAACGGAGGTTTTGAAACAACAAATTCTAGCCACCGTTTTCTTTTTAAAAACAAGAATACGGCGGCGGTGTTAAATTCTCTTTTAAGAATACGGCGATATCGAAGAGGTATCACCGTGTTTCTTGTCTTGTGACAAAACTCGCTAATTATTTACATGTCAAAAAACTTTTGTCCGCCAACAGGATCCACCTCCGGAGCCGGAGGGGTCCGTAAACACAAGAAAGGGCGTAGCCGTCAACTACGCCCCATCCACCATCGCTGGATGAAAACAAAAGAAAAAGACGAGTGTTCTTACAGCTTTTCAAACGCTATAAGAACACTCGCCATGGTGCGGAAAACAGGACTTGAACCTGCATGAGCGTAGTGCTCACTAGAACCTGAATCTAGCGCGTCTGCCAATTCCGCCATTTCCG
>CAJFUN010000004.1 GCA_904420205.1 Candidatus Parachristensenella avicola
CCAAATCGTTGCCACGGAGGGCATCAAGCCTTGGAAAACCCAGTAATCACGGGCTTTTTCTGGTCTCTGAAATCATTCCCACTCGATGGTTCCTGGAGGCTTACTCGTAATATCGTACACGACGCGATTGACGCCGGGCACCTCATTGATTATGCGCTCGGAAACACGCCGAAGCAGGGGATAGGGCAGTTCAGCGAATTCCACGGTCATGGCATCTGTGCTGGTCACCGCGCGAATGGCGACCACATAATCATAGGTGCGGGCGTCACCCATCACCCCTACCGACTGCACGCCGGTAAATACGGTAAAATACTGCCAAATCGCTTCAGATAAGCCGGCATTGGCCACCTCTTCACGGAAAATAGCGTCGCTTTCGCGGACGATCCGAAGCCGGTCCTCCGTTACCTCTCCCATGACGCGGATGGCCAGACCGGGACCGGGGAAGGGCTGGCGCCAGACCAGATGATGGGGGATACCCAGCGACTCGCCCAGACGGCGGACCTCATCCTTAAAAAGGGAGCGCAGCGGCTCGACCAATCCCTTGAAATCGACCTGGTCGGGCAGTCCGCCCACATTATGGTGGCTCTTGATAACGGCAGCCTGCCCGCTTCCTGACTCAATGACGTCAGGATAGATGGTGCCTTGCACCAGCCAAGGCGCCCCGCCCAATCTACGGGATTCCTCCTCAAAGACGCGAATGAATTCCTCGCCAATGATTTTTCGCTTGCGCTCTGGCTCGGTTACGCCGGCCAGTTTGGATAAAAAGCGCTGTGAAGCGTCGACCTTGACAATATGGATGCCCAGCGTCTGCTGATAATAGGCCATGACCTCGTCCGCCTCATGCTTGCGTAGCAGGCCATGATCCACAAAAATGCAGGTCAGACGGTCGCCAATGGCGCGGTGCACCAATACGGCGGCCACCGAGGAATCAACGCCTCCGCTGAGGCCGCAGATTACCCGATCGCTTTCGCCCACCTGGCGCTGGATCTGCTCTACCAGATAACCGCCTAGGTTTTCCATGTGCCAGTCACCCGTGCAGCCGCAAACCTCATAGCAGAAATTGCGAATCATGGCGCTACCATTCGGCGTATGCCGAACCTCCGGATGGAATTGGAAACCATATAACCGGAGGTTATCATTGGCAAAGGCGGCATAGGGGCAGTGCTCCGTATGGGCGATACCGCAGAATCCCTCAGGCGCTTCGGCTACCGCGTCATTATGATTCATCCAAACAAGCTCGCCCTTGAGCCCCTTAAAGAGCGGATGATTCTCCAAGGTAATAAAGGTGCGGCCAAATTCCGGTACAGAGGCTTTATCCACGCGCCCGCCCATAAGCTGGGTGATCACCTGCATCCCATAGCAGATTCCGAGCACCGGTACGCCCAGCGACAATATGCTCCGATCGCACAGCTTTGCCTCGGGTAAGTATACGCTGTCAGGGCCGCCCGTCATAATAATGCCTTTCAGGTTTTCGCCACGGATCTTTTCTATCGGCGCATCATATGGAATGATTTCCGCATAGACGCCATTGTCTCGGACGCAGCGGGCGATGAGTTGATTATACTGGCCGCCAAAGTCCAGCACCACAATCCTTTCGTGCTCCATACTTCCTCCTTCAAAAAATGGTTACCTTCAAATGGCAAAAGGTGCGCCCGATGGGTGCACCTATTACCATGGATGGGACAAATCTATTATACGCTAAAAAGCAGCGCTCCGTAAGTGGGGAAGGGCCAGTAATTTTCTCCAACAATTCCCTCCAATTCATCGGCAACTGCACGAAGCTCTTGCATGGCGGCAAATACCGTATCCTTGTAATAAGACGCCTCCTCGGTCACATTTCGGCAATTCTTGGCTCCCAGCACAGCCTGATCCAGGGCCTCAATCTTCCGGTAAAGGCAGCCGGTGAGCCGCGAAAGCCGGGCAACCATATGCTGCTCCATGGAGCAGTCGAGTTCATTGGAGAGGGACTGTTTAGCCAGGGCCGTATCGGTCAGCGTACGGGTAAACTGTGTGACAGCCGGCAGGATGTCTTTGCGGGCCATATCCAGCATGGTTAACGCCTCAATATGCAGCACCTTGGCATAGTTTTCCATCAGGATCTCGTAACGGGAGCGCATCTCACCCTCGGTGAACACATGCTGACGGGTGAATAGAGCAATGTTACGGTCGCTAATAAAGTAGGGAAGCGCGTCCACTGTGGTTTTAAGGTTCAGAAGTCCTCTGCGCTCCGCCTCCTGGAGCCATTCGTCTGCATAGTTGTCGCCATTAAAGATGATTCGCTTATGTTCACGGATGGTGCGCTTGATGAGCGCTGTCAGGGCGGGCTTAAAGTCCTCAGCCCCCTCAAGCTCCGTGGCAAATTCATCCAGTACGTCGGCCACGATCGTATTGAGTACAACGTTGGGTCCGGAGATGGAGAAGGTAGAACCCAGCATGCGGAATTCAAACTTATTGCCCGTAAAGGCAAAAGGCGAAGTACGATTGCGATCCGTGGTATCCTTTGGGAATTTCAGCAGCACATCAGTCCCAATCTCCATCATGGGCCGGATGCGCTGATCATAACTCTCACCGTTTTCAATGGAATGTAGTACCGCTGTCAGTTCATCGCCCAGGAACATGGAAACGACGGCGGGCGGTGCCTCATTTGCGCCCAAGCGGTGGTCATTGCCCGCGCTGGCTACGGAAATGCGCAGTAGATCCTGATGCTCATCGACCGCCTTGATAACAGCTACCAGGAACAGTAAAAACTGCGCGTTTTCCTGGGGAGAGTCGCCGGGCTCCAGCAGGTTAATCCCAGTATCGGTGGAGATCGACCAGTTATTATGCTTGCCGCTGCCGTTAACGCCGGCAAAGGGCTTCTCGTGCAGCAGGCAGGCCAGGCCATGGCGGTCGGCGATCTTTTTCATCATCTCCATCGTCAACTGATTATGGTCTGTGGCAATATTGGTGGTTCCGAAAATCGGCGCTAGCTCATGCTGAGCCGGGGCTACTTCGTTATGCTTCGTTTTCGCTAGGATCCCCAGCTTCCACAGCTCTTCATCCAACTCTTTCATAAAGGCGGCGACCCTGGGCCGCAGCGCACCAAAGTAGTGATCTTCTAGCTCCTGTCCCTTGGGCGGCTTTGCACCGAACAAGGTGCGTCCGGTGAAGATTAAGTCCTTCCGCTGGTTGTATAGGGATTTATCGATAAGAAAATATTCTTGTTCCGGACCGACGGTCGTTAGCACAGACTTTGCGCGGGTATTGCCAAAGAGCCGCAGGATTCGCAGCGCCTGGCGGTTGATGGCATCCATGGAGCGAAGAAGGGGCGTTTTTTTATCCAGCGCTTCGCCGCCATAGGAACAGAAGGCCGTTGGGATACATAAGGTATCATCCTTAATAAAGGCATAGCTGGTGGGATCCCATGCGGTATAGCCGCGGGCCTCAAAGGTGGCGCGTAAGCCGCCGGAGGGAAAGGAAGACGCATCCGGCTCGCCTTTGATGAGTTCCTTGCCGGAAAACTCCATAATGACGCCCCCGTCACCAGTGGGTGAGATGAAGCTGTCGTGCTTTTCCGCGGTAACACCCGTCATCGGTTGGAACCAATGGGTAAAATGAGTGGCGCCCTTCTCTACTGCCCAGTCTTTCATGGCGTTGGCCACGACATTGGCAACGGCGCCATCCAGGGGCCTGCGATCCTGAATCGTCTTGTGCAGCGCCTTATAGGTTTCTTTGGGAAGGCGCT
The DNA here is from genome assembly GCA_904420205.1 of Candidatus Parachristensenella avicola. Taxonomy (GTDB): domain Bacteria; phylum Bacillota; class Clostridia; order Christensenellales; family UMGS416; genus Parachristensenella; species Parachristensenella avicola. The sequence goes on from CAJFUN010000004.1 coordinate 3,725, forward strand.
GGCGCATCACCGCATCATTGAAAACCTGGCTACCAAAGACTTCGATGGTGTTCTTCATGGCATTCACTCCTAAAGTTTATTTACGCCGGCCAGGGCGCGTCTGTCGCAAATCAATAAAAAAAGAGGCGCCGTAGGTCATGAAAACCTACAGCGCCTTTGCTGTGTACGGTTGCAGTATAGGCCTCCATCGCTGCTTTTGTCAAGGCCCTTTTTGTGATTTGTGCAAGTTTTCTTATTTCGCCTTGCAATCTAGGAAGGATTCACTATTACGCCGTCCTTGACGAACCCCGAATTATCCGGTATAATATCCCGCATAAGCAAGGTGAACAAAGGCGTTCACTGAAGGACGAGGCGATCGTCCTATCAGTGGACGCCTTTTCTTTTTGAAGGAGATCGATAGGATGAAAAAAGAAGGCCAAATCAGAATCCCATCCGGATGCGCAATCTCCGGCGTGTTCGCCAGGGATGGTAAGCCGATCAGCGGCGAGGTAATGATTCGCTCCATTGCAACCATGCACGAGCGCTCCAACGGACTGGGCGGCGGGTTTGCCGGATATGGGATTTACCCGCAGTATAAGGATCTCTATGCATTCCACGTCTTTTATGATACGCCTGAGGCCAAACACGCTTGCGAGGTATTCCTGGAGCGCCACTTCGATGTGGTGAACCTCTCCAAGATTCCGGTACGCAAAACGCCGCGAATCGTCGACGAACCTTTGATTTGGCGGTATTTTGTTACACCATTGCCCACCAAACTCGCCTCCAGCCAGCTGGAAGAAAAGGAATTCGTCGCGCGCTGCGTGATCCGGATCAATAGCACCATTGAAGGCGCTTATGTATTTTCCTCGGGCAAAAACATGGGTGTATTCAAGGCGGTGGGTTATCCCGAGGATGTCGGAGACTTCTACCGGCTGGAGGAATATGAGGGATACTGCTGGACAGCCCATGGGCGTTATCCCACCAATACGCCAGGTTGGTGGGGCGGGGCGCATCCTTTTGCTCTCTTAGATTATTCCATTGTGCATAACGGCGAGATCTCCTCCTATGACGCCAACCGGCGCTTTATCGAGATGTTCGGTTATCAATGTACCCTTTTAACCGATACGGAGGTCATTACTTATATGATCGATTATCTGGTACGCCGCCAGGGGCTGAGCTTCGAGGAAGCGGCTCAGGTGATCGCGGCGCCATTCTGGTCGACCATCGACCGCATGGACGAAACAGACCGCCGACGAATCACCTATTTACGTAGTGTATTCTCCAGCCTTTTGATCACCGGCCCCTTTTCCATTCTGGTGGGGTTTGACGGCGGCCTAATGGCTTTGAACGACCGGCTAAAGCTGCGCTCCATGGTGGTAGCAGAGCATGGAAAAAGAGTTTATATCGCTAGTGAGGAATGCGCGATCCGGGCGGTGGATCCGGATGTAACCCGTGTATGGGCGCCCCAAGGTGGGGAGCCGGTGATCGTGAGATTGGAAGAAGGTGCATGCTGATGGCTATTCGATATGTATATCCCGAGTATGAGGTGATTCGCAATGCCGATCGCTGTATCGCCTGTCGTGTCTGCGAGAGGCAATGTGCCAACGATGTACACCTTTGGGATCCGGAAACCGGAAAAATGACGGCAGACGAATCCAAATGCGTGAACTGCCACCGCTGCGTTTCTCTATGCCCGACACGAGCCCTAAAAATCGTCAAAAGCGACCATACTTTTCGAGCGAACGCATCCTGGGGCGCGCAGGATATTAACGATATTTATCGTCAGGCCGGCACGGGCGGCGTGCTGCTCTCCTCGATGGGTAATCCAAAGCCTTATCCTATTTACTGGGACAAAATGCTGATCAATGCGTCCCAGGTGACGAATCCTTCTATCGATCCTCTGCGGGAACCCATGGAAACACGAGTATTCCTGGGAAAAAAGCCGGACGCAATTGAGCGTGACGGCCAAGGCCGAATCATTCCAAGGATGGATAAGCAGCTGGAGCTCTCGGTTCCTATTATGTTTTCGGCTATGTCCTATGGGTCCATCAGCTACAATGCCCATGCCTCCCTGGCACGAGCGGCCCGGCAGTTGGGCATCCTTTACAATACCGGCGAAGGCGGACTGCACCAGGATTTCTATCCCTATGGTCCCAATACCATCGTGCAGGTGGCCTCCGGCAGGTTTGGCGTTCACAAGGACTATTTGGAGGCTGGCGCGGCGATTGAAATCAAGATGGGACAGGGCGCGAAGCCGGGCATCGGAGGCCACCTGCCCGGGGCTAAAATCGTAGGGGACGTATCCAGGACCCGCATGATTCCTGAGGGAACCGACGCAATTTCGCCGGCGCCCCATCACGATATCTATTCTATTGAAGACTTGCGGCAACTGGTGATCTCCCTGAAGGAGGCCACGGAATACCAAAAACCCATTATCGTCAAAATTGCCGCGGTTCACAATGTGGCGGCTATTGCCAGCGGAATTGCCCGTAGCGGCGCGGACATCATCGCTATCGACGGCTTCCGGGGCGGCACCGGAGCGGCGCCCACCCGGATTCGCGACAATGTAGGCATCCCCATCGAACTCGCGCTGGCCGCCGTGGATCAGCGGCTTCGGGACGAGGGGATCCGCAACCATGTGTCCTTGGTGGTAGGCGGCTCCATCCGCAACAGTGCCGATATTATCAAGGCCATCGCCCTGGGTGCGGACGCAGTCTATATTGGAACCAGCGCATTGCTGGCATTGGGATGTCATCTTTGCCGCAGCTGCCATTCGGGCAAATGCAACTGGGGGATCGCCACCCAGCGCCCGGATCTCGTCAAGCGGCTTAACCCTGATGTCGGGTGCGAGCGCTTGGTTAATCTCGTTACCGCATGGAAGCATGAAATCAAAGAGATGATGGGTGGTATGGGGATTAATTCGATCGAAGCGCTTCGCGGAAACCGGTTGATGCTGCGCGGCGTAGGGCTTACTGATAAAGAACTAAGCATTCTGGGCATCCAGCATGCAGGAGAGTAGGGGGCTGTATGAAACCGATTCAAGTCAGGGAAGAGTGGTGTCTTGGGTGCCATCTTTGTGAATATTACTGTGCTTTCGCCAATTCAGGCGAAACGGACATGGTACGGGCACTCAAGGGTGTCTCCATCCGTCCGCGGATCCAAATCGAATCGAAAGGAGCGGTCAGCTTTGCCGTATCCTGCCGCCACTGCCAGGAGCCACTGTGCGTCAAGGGATGCATTACAGGCGCACTTGCCATAAAGGACGGCGTGGTATGTATCGACACGAATCGATGCGTGGGATGCTATACGTGCATTCTTCTGTGCCCCTATGGGGCAGTTATGCCAGGTGCCAGCGGGCATGCCGTACAAAAATGCGAGCTATGCACGACAAACGCACAGGGAGAGCCCGCCTGCGTAAAGGGCTGCCCGAATCGCGCCATCTTATGGGAAAGGGGATAAGCAGAATGAAGCTTGTAATCATTGGAAATTCCGCAGCCGCCGTCGGCGCGATTGAGGGCTTCCGATCGCTGGACCCCCATTCCTCCATCACCGTCATCTCACGAGAGCCAGATTTTACCTATTCCCGTCCGCTGATCTCCTATTGGCTGGGCGGCAAGTGCACTGAATCGGGGATGCGTTATCGCGCACCAGACTTCTATGAGAAGAACGCCGTAACGCCTCGCCTTGGATACACGGCAGCCGCCATCGACGCCCGGCAGCATACCGTCCTGCTCGATGGAGGCGAATGCGTCGGCTATGATAAGCTGCTTGTAGCCACAGGCTCCCGGCCCTTCATTCCTCCCTTGGATGGACTGGAGGGCGTAGAAAAGAAATTTACCTTTCTTTCCAAGGCTGACGCACAGGGTCTCAACGAAGCTTTAACGCCCCAAAGCCGGGTGCTTATCCTGGGAGCTGGACTTATCGGGCTGAAATGCGCGGAAGGCATTGCCGGACGCGCCGCATCGGTCACCGTGGTGGATCTTGCCCCGCAGATTTTGAACTCCATTCTCGACGCTGAAGGCGCAAGTCGCGTGCAGGCGCATCTAGAGAAGCACGGAATCCATTTTATTCTGGGCGACTCTGCAGCTTCCGTGAGCGGGGGAGAAGCTCATCTTTCTTCCGGCGGGCGTGTGGCGTTTGATATTTTGGTCATTGCAGTTGGCGTGCGGCCGAATACGGAGCTGCTGGAAGCGGCGGGCGCCAAGGTAAACCGCGGCGTGGTAGTGGACGAGAACGGGGCCACCAGCCTGCCCGACATCTATGCCGCCGGCGACTGCGCCCAAAGCTTCGATCACCTCCGACAGGATCATCGGGTTTTGGCCTTGCTGCCCAACGCATATATGCAGGGGGAAAGCGCCGGTATCGCGATTGCCGGTGGTCAAAAGCCCTTTAACCAGGCAATGCCCATGAATTCCATTGGTTTTTTTGGCCTGCATATGATCACGGCCGGCGTCATGGCAGATGAGATGCTCGATGAAAGCCGCGAAGGCAGCTATAAAAAGCTCTTTGTGAAGGATGGCCGCCTTGTCGGCTATATCCTCATTGGAGACGTAGCCCGCGCGGGAATCTATACCGCTCTAATTCGGGAACGAACCGATTTATCAACGCTGGATTTTGCGCTGATCGCCCAAAGGCCTCAGCTGATGGCCTTTTCGCGCCAGGTGCGCCAGGAAAAATTAGGAGGCTTTCGATGATTGCGATTGACGCTATGGATATGCCCTATAGGAAGCTGAACGAAACGATCCGCTTGAGCGGTGAAAGGGAGGTGGTGGTGGAGCACTGCCTAGGGCAGCGGTATATCGGCAGCGGCCTCTCCGATTCGTCCATCGAAATCCATGGAACTGCGGGTAACGCTCTGGGCGCTTATCTCAATGGCGCCCAGATAACCGTGATGGGCAATGCCCAGGACGCTACCGGCGATACGATGAACGACGGTCGAATTATCATCCATGGCTCTAGCGGAGACGCCACCGGATACGCTATGCGCGGCGGCCGAATCTTTGTCCGGGAGAACGCCGGCTATCGGGCCGGTATCCATATGAAGGCCTATGAGCAGAAAATTCCCGTGCTCGTTATCGGTGGGCATGCCGGTAGTTTCCTCGGCGAATACCAAGCGGGCGGCCTTATCATCGTGCTGAATCTGCAAAACGACCCGCATCCTGTGGGAAATTTCTGCGGCACAGGCATGCACGGCGGGAAAATTTTCCTCTGCGGCGTCGCTGCGCCCAGGCAGCTGCCTAGTCAGGTGCTGCTGCAGCAGGCCGATGATGCGGCCCTGGAGGAGATTCGGGAACCGGTTGCCGAATTCTGCAGCTATTTCGGCCAGGATATCGATCGTGTTTTGGGCCGCAGCTTCTATGTGTTAACGCCCAATACCAGTAATCCCTACCATCAGCTTTATACCCATAACTGACCGCGGCCCTTTGGCGGAAAAAGCTTCATCCAAGGCGGATCACCCTTTTACAAATCAACCTAGCAACGTTTATAATAGGAGGATAAGCAACATGCCATGGAGGTAAGGATCATGAATTATACGGCTGCAGAGGTCGAACAATACGTGCAAGAGATGGATGTTAAATTTATCCGTCTGGCTTTTACAGACCTGTTCGGGACGCTCAAGAATATTTCGATCCTGGCTGAAGAACTCCCACGCGCTTTTCGAGACGGCGTGAGTTTCGACGCCTCGGCCGTTGCAGGTTTCCTGAAGGTGGAGAAGTCCGACCTGCTGCTGATGCCGGATCCATCGACGCTAGCGGTTTTGCCTTGGAGGCCACAGCAGGGGCGTGTGGTGCGCATGTATTGCGACATTGTATATCCCGATGGACAGCCATTTGAGGGGGATGGCCGCCATATCTTGCGCAGCGCTGTGAATCGGGCTCAGGCCATGGGCTATAGCGCCATGTTTGGTCCGGAATGCGAATTTTACCTTTTTGAGCTGGACGACCATGGCCATGCTACCCGTATTCCCCACGATGAAGCCGGTTATCTGGATGTAGCGCCGCTGGACAGAGGGGAAAACGTGCGTCGGGAAATCTGCCTAACGCTTCAGGAGATGGACGTGTATCCGGAGAGCTCCTTGCATGAACAAGGGCCGGGGCAGAACGAGATCGATTTTAAATATTCCGACCCACTGACGGCAGCGGAGAACCTTGTTACCTTCAAAACGGTGGTACGTACCATCGCCGCCCGCAATGGTCTAGCTGCCTGCTTTCTCCCCAAACCCCTACCAGGCAAAAGTGGGAACGGTCTGCACGTCAACCTCTCTTTGTTCCGCAACGGACTCAATATTTTCCGAAACGACCCCTTCCAGCATTGCCCCGAAGCAGAGAGCTTTATCGCCGGCGTTCTGGCTGCTGCGCCTGAGTTGGCCGCGTTTTTAAACCCTGTCCCCAGCTCCTATCGCCGGCTGGGTGAATTTGAGGCTCCCCGGTATGCGACTTGGTCCCATGAAAACCGTTCCCAGCTCATTCGGATCCCTGCGGCCCGGGGCGAGCATGCGCGCATGGAACTGCGCTCGCCGGATCCCTGCCTGAACCCCTATCTTGCTTTTGCGCTGTTGCTGGAGGCCGGCATGCGTGGAATCCGCGAGGACGCGTCGCTGCCGCCTCCGGTCAATATGAACCTTTATACGGCGCCGCCCGATCAGCTGGCCTCCCTGGTTCCTCTGCCTGAATCGTTAGATGCGGCTATACGCCTGGCACGGCAGAGCGAGCTTATCGCCGGTTGCTTACCGAAAGCTACCATCGATACCTACCTCACCCAAAAGGAAGCGGAATGGGCAGCCTATCATGCGGCTCCGGACAAAGCAGCATATGATGCAGCTCATGAGCCGTTTTAACCCTTCCAAAGAAAAATGGGGAAGGGGTGAGGGCTTATCGAAAATATCTTAATCGTCGCAGGCGCAGATAAGGCAGTGGAGCTTCTGGCCCAGCTGCTTCATGCCGCGCGCCATATGCGGCATACGCCAGCTAAGAGCGGCGCAGAGGCGCGAAGGCTTCTCTTGGAGGGAAGCTTTGATTTGGTTGTGATCAACGCGCCTCTTCCCGATGAATTCGGCCATGAGCTGGCCTGTTGGGCCGCCCAAACATCCACAGCAGGCGTTCTTTTGTTGGTTCGTTCAGAATCGGCGGACGATCTTTCAGCCCGCGTAGAGGATGAAGGCGTCTTCGTGGTGCCCAAGCCCGTCAACCGTCCATTCTTTTATCAGGCGCTGAAGCTTGTTTCCGCTTCCCGCAGGCGAATGCTCAACCTGGAGCAGCAGAATATGAAGCTGCAGCAAAAGATTGAAGAGATCCGCCTGGTAGACCGGGCTAAATGTACGCTCATTGAGGTGCTGAAGCTTTCGGAAGCGCAAGCCCATCGCTACATTGAGAAGCAGGCGATGGACATGCGAATTACGCGGCGCGAAGTAGCAGAGAATATCCTTAAAACATACGAATCCTAAAAAACGGAAGGAGGCCGTCCCATGATCAATCGGCAAGACATATTACAGCCTAGGGCGTCGGCTTCTCCAAGCTTTCGTGGCGGTTCGTCCGGCCTTCGCAGTCCCATCAGGAAGGCCGGACTGATCGCCTCTTTTTTTGTGGACATAGGAGTGTAAACATGAAGCTTTTCTTTACCAAGATGCATGGCTGCGGTAATGACTATATCTATTTTGACGCCTTTACCCAGCATATACCCGATCCGGAAGCGCTGAGCCGCCGCTTATCCGATCGCCATTTTGGTGTCGGTGGGGATGGGGTCGTACTCATCGGCCCCTCTGCAATCGCCGACGCCCGGATGCGTATGTTTAATGCCGACGGCAGCGAAGGGAATATGTGCGGCAACGCGATTCGCTGCGTGGGGAAATACCTATATGACCATGGTATGGTGCAGGCGCAGTCGCTGACGATCGAAACGCGAAGCGGCGTCAAAAATCTGCAGCTGAAGATCAAGGCCGGCCGGGTGGATGCCGTGCGGGTGGATATGGGCAAACCCGAACTGAGACCGCAGGATATCCCGGTGCTGCTGCCCGGCGATCGCGTCATTGGCCGGACAGTGGAGCTGGGCGGACAGCGCCGGACCATCAGCTGCGTATCCATGGGCAATCCCCACTGTGTAATCTTCTGCCCGCAGGTAGACGATCTTGATCTCCCGGCTATCGGCCCTCTCTGCGAGAACGATCCGCTCTTTCCCGACCGGGTCAACACTGAATTCGTAGAAGTATGCGGGCCGCAGCGCCTCAAGATGCGGGTGTGGGAGCGGGGAAGCGGGGAAACCTGGGCCTGCGGCACAGGCGCCTGCGCCTCGGCGGTGGCCGCTGTAGAATCAGGCGTCAGTCCCCGTAATCAACCCATTGAACTCGTGCTGCGGGGCGGTGTACTCACCATAACCGTTACGGATGAAACCGTCCTTATGGAGGGCGGAGCCAGCGAAGTATTTAAGGGAGAGGTAGAGGTATGACAAAATATATCTTTGTAACCGGCGGCGTTGTCTCCGGACTTGGCAAGGGAATTACGGCCGCTTCCCTGGGGCGGCTGCTGAAAACCCGCGGCCTTAAGGTGGCAGCGCAAAAGCTTGACCCCTATATCAACGTGGATCCGGGCACCATGAGTCCTTATCAGCACGGGGAAGTATTCGTAACCGAAGACGGAGCCGAAACCGACCTGGATCTGGGCCACTATGAGCGCTTCATCGATGAAGATCTCAATCAATATTCCAACCTCACCACGGGCAAAGTCTACTGGAATGTGCTGACCAAGGAGCGTAATGGAGCGTACTTGGGGCAAACTGTGCAGGCAATTCCCCATATCACCAATGAGATTAAGGGATTTATTTACTCTGTAGGCCAAAAAACCAGCGCGGACATTATCATCACCGAGATTGGCGGCACCACCGGCGACATTGAAAGCCAGCCTTTTCTCGAGGCCATTCGCCAGGTGTCTTTGGAGGTGGGCCGGGAAAACTGCCTCTTTATCCACGTAACCCTGGTACCCTATATTGCCAGCTCCGGTGAATATAAATCCAAGCCCACGCAGCACTCCGTGAAGGAGCTGCGCAGCATGGGTATCGCTCCGGATATAATCGTTCCCCGCTGCGATGCGCCGATCGCCGAGGATATCCGGCATAAGATTGCCTTGTTCTGCAATGTTAAACCTGACTGCGTCATCGAAAACTTGACAGTTCCCGTGTTGTATGAAGCGCCCAATATGCTGGAAAGAAGCCACTTTTCCGATATTGTATGCCGCGAGCTAAACCTTTCCTGCCCTCCGGCTGATCTGAGTGAATGGAACGAAATGCTGCAAAGGATCAAAAACGCAAGGCGTCGCGTGCGGATCGCGCTGGTGGGAAAATATGTGCAGCTGCATGACGCTTATCTCTCCGTGGCGGAGGCGCTCCGGCATGGCGGCTATGAAAACGGGGTGGAGGTAGACATCCAATGGGTGGATGCCGAGCAGGTGACGCCCGATACGGTGGCCGAGCTGCTGGGAGGCGCCGGAGGGATCCTGGTTCCCGGTGGTTTTGGAGACCGTGGCATTGAAGGGAAAATTGTTGCCGCCCAATATGCCCGGGAAATGGATGTGCCCTATCTCGGAATCTGCCTTGGTATGCAGACGGCGGTAATCGAATTCGCCCGCCATGTCGCCGGCCTATATGGCGCCAATTCCAGCGAATTTGCCCCCGATTCTCCCCATCCTGTCATCGACTTGATGCCCGATCAGCAGGGGAACCTCCCCAAAGGCGGCACCATGCGTCTGGGCGCGTATCCCTGCCATATCCAGCCAGGCTCCATCATGGAGCATGCTTATGGCTCTGACAGCATTGCCGAGCGTCACCGCCACCGCTATGAGTTTAACAACGCCTATCGGGAAACGCTGACCGCCCATGGTATGCGTATTACCGGCACGTCGCCGGATAAGCGCCTAGTGGAGGCCGTAGAAATTCCCGGGCTTCGTTTTTTCATTGGCGTCCAGTATCATCCAGAGTTCAAAAGCCGGCCAAACCGCGCCCACCCGCTTTTTCGGGAGTTCGTGAAGGCCTCGGCCCAGCGGCGCGCAGCGAGCCGGGATTATGCTCTGGAGACGCAGAAACGGGTAGCCTATATTCAGGATACGCTGAAGGCTGCCGGCGCTCAAGGGATTGTCTTTGGGAACAGCGGCGGTAAGGATAGCGCTTTGGTAGGGATTCTGTGCAAAAAGGCCTGCCAGCAGGTTCTGGGCATCATCATGCCCTGCCAGTCCAGCCGCAATTATGGAGAAGACCTGGAGGACGGGCGTGCGCTGGCCGCTCAATATGGCATTGAAACGAAGCTGGTGGATCTAACAGCAGTCAAGCAGGCAGCGCTTGCGGCCCTGGAATCGGTCGGTCCCCTGACGCCTGAAGCTTCCGCTAACATTGCCCCCCGGCTTCGGATGGCTACGCTGTATGCGATCGGGCAGAGCAGAGGATATCTGGTGGCTGGCACAGGAAATGCCAGCGAGCGATATATGGGATATTTTACCAAGTGGGGTGACGGAGCCTTTGACTTCAACCCCATCGCCGATCTGACAGTAACTGAGATTTACGAATTTCTGCGGTATTTGGGCGCGCCCAGCCGCATCATCGAAAAGGCGCCTTCGGCAGGTCTATATGAGGGGCAGACCGATGAGCAGGAGATGGGCGTCACCTATGCGGCCATCGACCGCTATCTTTTGGAGGGCCGCGCCGAGGCTCCAGCCCTGGAGCGAATCCAGCGCGCTCATGGCCGAAGCCTGCATAAGCTTGCAGCTGCAAATGTCTATAGGGAGGAATAAATGTCCATGCGTGTCAATATGCACTATGCGGATCTCAAAGACAGTTATCTTTTTTCCAGCATCGCTCATAAGGTTTCGGCTTATCAACAGACCCATCCTGATGCTGACATTATCCGTTTAGGGATTGGCGACGTTACGCTTCCTTTGGTGCCCGCCGTCGTTGAGGAGATGGGCCGCGCGGTCGGCGAAATGGGCCGCAAGGAAAGTTTCCACGGCTATGGTCCCGAGCAGGGTTATGACTTTCTGCGTCAGGCTATCCAAGGGTATTATGGTTCGCGTCAAATCCGTTTGGATATGGATGAAATTTTTGTGGGAGACGGCGCTAAAAGCGACCTGGGCAACATCTTAGATCTCTTTGACCAGGAAAATCGGGTGCTGGTGCCTGACCCTGTCTATCCGGTCTATGTGGATACCAATGTAATGGCCGGCCGGAGCGTCGCCTTCATGAACGCCACTGAAGATAATGGATTCCTTCCGCTGCCGGAGCCTGGCCTAAAGGCGGACCTAATTTATCTGTGTTCACCCAATAATCCCACCGGCGCGGTATATACCCGGGAGGGGCTGAAAGCCTGGGTAGATTTTGCTCTGAATCAGGGTGCGCTGATTCTTTTTGACGCGGCCTATGAGGCTTTTATCTCCGATCCACTACTTCCGCGCAGCATTTATGAAATCGAAGGCGCCCGTGGATGCGCTATCGAGTTTTCATCCTTTTCCAAGACGGCAGGCTTCACCGGCGTGCGCTGCGGATACACCGTGGTGCCGCACGAGCTTGTCTTTGACGGAATAAGCCTTAACAAAATGTGGCTGCGGCGGCAAACCACCAAATTTAACGGCGTATCCTACGTGGTTCAGCGGGCAGCCGCCGCCGTATTTACGCAGCGGGGGCAACAGGAAATCGCATCGTCCCTGGCGTATTACCGAGAGAATGCCAAGACGATCGCGCAAGCCCTGGAGAAGATGGGCATCGACTATACCGGGGGAAAAAATTCCCCCTATATTTGGATGAAATGCCCCAATGGCATGACAAGCTGGGATTTCTTTGACCATCTTTTGTCCCAAGCCCATGTAGTGGGAACGCCAGGTGCAGGATTTGGCGCTAACGGAGAAGGTTTTTTCCGGCTTACGGCCTTTGGCGATCAGGCGAAGACCCGCCAAGCCGTTGCCCGGCTGCAGGCGCTGCTGAGCGAACGATGAACCGGCTATCCAGCCAGCTCGCCAGCGCGCAAGCTGGCACGGCCAACAGCAGCCAGAAGAAGCTGAACAAGGGGCAGATTTGCCCCCATAAGTTAAAGCGGTTTGCCGAGTAATCCCATACCGCCCATCCCAGTTGAAGATTTACCAGATATCCCGTAACCAGCTCCATCAGCGTAACGGCCGCTGCACAGAGCAGATAGCGCCACAGACGGAACAGGGGAAGCCGGTTAATCCAGCCGATGCAAAGAAAACAGATTCCGCCCAGCAGCACCATCGTCCAGTGTGTATGTCCGCGCCACAGCACTTCAATGATCCCATAGCCGGCTGCACCCAAAATTCCAAAGCATCCTGCCCGCATCAAACAGCGCATATCCTGATTCCTCCTTTATCATGGGGATAGCCTTCCATAAAATCAGGTCTTTCATGCCTGTGCGGTAACGAATCGCAGGCAAAATATCTTTCTTGTCCTATTTGCCGCTAGAATCTTCCATATTTTGATCGACAAATCCCTGCCATGGAAGAGCGATCGGGGAAAAGAGGTATGGACAAAATCGACCTTTAGGACTTACGTTGACAGTCTCAGGCGCATACCGTATAATACAATCCAAAATTACTTGAAGCGCAGGGAATTAACCCCTGCGAATGACGAATACCAAGCATGCGGCCTGTGATTCTCCATTTAGTGTCGGTACAGGTGGAACCCAAAAGCACGGCCCGCGCGCTTTCAGAGCGCCCAGCCGTGCTTTTTTCATTCGCTACGGGAAAGGAAATAAATATGCAACTCATCATTGAGCACTTGACCAAATCCTATGATAAACGGCAGGTTTTGCGCGACATTGACTTTACCTTTAACAGCGGCAAAATCTATGGCCTTCTGGGTCGCAACGGCGCAGGGAAAACCACGCTTTTTAACTGCCTGAACCGGGATATTAAAATAGACGGCGGCAGCTTTTGGCTGGAGGAAAACGGAGAACGCCGATCGGTGTCCGCTGATGACGTCGGATATGTGCTGTCTACCCCAACGGTTCCGGAATTCTTGACTGGACGGGAGTTTCTTAAATTCTTTTTGGAGATTAATGAAGAAAAAATCATAGAACCACAGCCTCTGGACGCTTATTTTGATGAGATACGAATCGCTCAGGATGACCGGGATAAGCTGCTAAAGGATTACTCCCACGGCATGAAAAATAAAATGCAGATGCTGATCAATATGATCTATCGCCCGAATATCTTGCTGCTGGATGAGCCGCTTACCTCCCTTGACGTGGTGGTAGCCGAGGAGATGAAGCTCCTGCTACGGCGGCTGAAGGAGGGGCGGATTACCATCTTTTCCACCCATATCATGGACCTAGCGCTGGATCTTTGCGATGAAATCGTACTATTAAACCACGGCGAATTGGAAGTCGTCGACAAGGCGAATCTGGATCAGGCCGCCTTCAAGGACAAGATTCTTGCAGCCCTAAAGGATGAATCGCATGAATAGAATTTTTTTGCTTTCTTTTTCGCTGCGTAATACTTATCAGGTCAACAGCATTTTATATGCAATCAAGCAGATCCCGCTGGTGAAGCGCCTTCTGCCCGCCGCCTTATATCGGTCTCGCGGTCTGAAAATTTTCGCCAACGTGTTGTCCATCCTGTGGGAAATCATATCGACCTTTGTGGGGAAGGCGTTGTATTTTCTGACCATGGTCGTGGGAATGAGCGCGCTCTATGGCGATTCCTTGCCTTCCGAAGCACTGATGCTGCATATACTCCTTTTCCTTACCATCATCGGCGCCTTTATGAATACCTATATCTTCAACCCCACCCAGGATAAATACTATGCTATGCTCCTTATGCGCATGGACGCGCGCAAATATACGTTGGTTAACTATGGCTATGCCATGGCGAAGGTATGGGTGGGCTTCTTGCCTTTCGCCTTTCTTTTCGGGCGGGCTGCAGGCCTTTCAACCGCGTTTTGTCTGCTAATTCCTTTTTTTGTGGTCGGGCTTAAGCTTTTGGTGACCGCTTTGTCCCTTCACAAATTCACTCGCACCGGAGATGCTGTCAATGAAAACAAACTGACTCGGATGGGATGGGGGATGGTAGGCCTTTTGCTGGCGGCAGCCTATGGTTTACCCGCTCTGGGGCTTGTATTGCCGCTTCCAGCCACGGTACTTCTTATGAGCATTTCTGTCTTAGCCGGTTTGGTCGCCTGCCGCACCATCGTACGCTTTCCGTTATATCGGGATATTTACCAGCAGATCTTGCCGCAAACGCCAAATTACACCGAGCAGGCGCGTGCCGCCGTCCAACGGCAAAATCGGAATATGATCTCCGCTGATACCCGGATTACAAGTCAGCGTCGCGGTTTTGAATATCTAAATGAACTTTTTATCCGTCGACATCGACGGCTGCTTTGGCAGGCTTCCCTGCGTATTGCCGCGATCTGCCTTTTCCTCATTCTCGGAACGCTGCTAGCTTTCTGGCTACGTCCAGAGGTGGCCCAGATCGTCAACGGTCTATTAATGCAGTATCTTCCTTATTTTGTATTTATTATGTATGCTATTAATCGGGGTACAGGGTTCACACAGGCGCTATTTATGAACTGCGACCACAGCCTGCTGACCTACCCTTTCTATAAGAAACCCAGAATGATCCTAGCTTTGTTTCAGATCCGTCTTCGCGAAATTATCAAGGTCAATCTGCTCCCGGCGGCTGTCATCGGCATCGGTCTGGCGGCGCTTCTCTATGCATCGGGCGGTACGGACGAACCCCTGCACTATGCGGTTCTGATCGTCTCCATCCTCTCCATGAGCGTCTTTTTCTCGGTACATTATCTGACCATCTATTATCTGCTGCAACCCTATAACGCAGCCACCGAAGTAAAAAGCGGGGCTTATCAACTGGTGCTTTCCGCTACTTATCTTGTGTGTTTTTGCCTTATGCAGATTCAGATGCCGACAATGGTCTTTGGATTGATGACAATTGCATTTTGCGCAGCATATTGCGCGGTAGCCTGCGCGCTCGTCTACAAGCTGGCGCCCAGGACCTTCCGCCTTCGCTTATAAAGGAAGAGGTATCCTCGTAATATCCTGCCTCAATTATGCAATCGCAAGGAGGAACACGCCATGACAAAAGTATCTTTGCCGCCCACCAATGCCTTTTGCCCGCAAGCGCTCTTTCTTTACGGAACCGACAAACCGGACGGCCGCCCCAATTTTGGCTTGTTCTGCTGGTTTAGCTATTACTGGGATACGGAGCTTAAGGTCATGGCCTGCATCGGCGGCGACAAGCAAACCAAGGATCAGATTCACCGTACCGGCGTTTTTTCCGCCTGTATGGTAACTGAACGACTGCTGCCCATCGCCGATTATTTAGGCAATACGGATGGATATCGTGCGGATAAGATGGAGATACCCGTTCAAATTGAGCGCGGTGCTGTCCTACCCGTCCCGGTGCTGGCCGATAGCCCCTGGTGCTTTGAGCTGGAGGTGATAAATCGGTTTGAGATGGATGGAGGAGAAATTTATCACTGCGTCATCCGAAACGTTTTGGCCGACGAACGGCTTAGCGACGAGAAGTTGGATCTGGACGAAAGGATGCGCCTAGCGTCTCCAGTCGTCACAGCTGGGATCCAGCGCTATTTTTCCTTAAATTCCCACAGCATCGGCGCTTGGGGGCAGTGGAAACACCTGCGAGAGGAGGGGACCCATTAGCGTCCGCTCGTGACCCGATACAAAAAACCAGACGGAACGATTGGATTCGCGTCTGGTTTTTTTATGTTAACGAAAAAAGAGGCTTGTTTATCGGTCGCTGAGCTTGCCCAAGAAAGCCATCATGCGTGTATTGTCGCTCTGGCTAAAGATCTGTTGGGGCGTCCCCTCAGCCTGTATCGATCCTTGATCCATAAATATAATCCGATCCGATACATCGCGGGCAAAGCTCATTTCATGGGTTACGATTACCATCGTCATATGCATGGCCGCCAGATCTCGGATGACCTTCAGCACCTCGCCGGTCAGCTCCGGATCAAGCGCGCTGGTAGGCTCATCGAAAAAGAGCACCTCCGGATTCATTGCCAAGGCGCGGGTAATGGAAACTCGCTGAGCTTGCCCACCAGAAAGCTGATAGGGGTAGGCGTTCGCCTTATCCGCCAAGCTCATTTTCCCTAAAAGCTCCATGGCGCGTTCCGTCGCCTGCTTACGGTCCATCTTCATGACCCGCATTGGCGCTTCGATAACATTTTGCAGAATACTCAGATGAGGGAAAAGATTAAAACTCTGAAAGACAAGGCCCACCTTCAGCTGGATGGCCCGCTGTTCTTTTTTCGAGACATACCGGCACACACCGTTGGGACCGGCCGGCTCGCAAAGCGTCATACCACATACCTCGATCCGCCCCTTATCCGCCTGCTCCAGCTGGTTTACGCAGCGAAGCAGCGTAGACTTTCCGGAACCTGACGGGCCGATGATGCTGAGTACTTCGCCTTTCTCTACGGAAAAGGATATATCGCGCAGCACCTCTACCTCGCCAAAGGATTTGGCTAATCCCGTTACCTTTATTATGCTCATAGCGCGCTCCTCTCTAGCGATAATAGCTGAGCCGCTTTTCCATCAGGTGGAAGCATTGCTCGACAATGTAATTCAGCACAAGGTAGAAGATACCGGCAATCACGATGGGAACGGTGGAAAAAGCACGGCTCTGTGCATTCTGCGCCAGTCGGAATAGCTCCATCACGCCGATCGTCTGTGCCAAGGCGGTATCCTTGACCAACGTCATAAATTCATTCCCCATGGGCGGCAGAATGCGCTTGATGACCTGAGGCAAAATGATGCGGAAAAAAGTTTGAGAGGAGGTAAGCCCCAGAACTTTGGCGGCCTCATATTGTCCTTTAGGGATGGATTCGATGCCCGACCGATAAATCTCGGCGAAGTAGGCCGCATAGTTCAGCGTAAAGGCGATAATCGCCGCTACGAACCGGTCGTAATTCAAACCGAAAAGATAGTAGGGGCCGAAGTATACAAATAGCAGCTGAAGGATCAGCGGTGTGCCACGCATGACGAGCAGATAAATCTGCACTGGGATCCGGATCAGCCAGCACCGGGACATGCGGCCGAATGCCACGATTAGCCCCAAAGGCAGAGAAAAGAGCAGCGTCAAAAAGAATACCTTCAGCGTAACCAGCGTTGCCTCCAGCATCTGTGGGATCAATAAGCCTAAGTCCATCGAATCTCCTCCCAAAAGGAGGCGGAACCAGGGCCGCTTTGGCCATTGGCTCCGCCCGCTTTATATGGTGCGCCTTGCAATCATGTATGATCGATTACTGAATCTTGGTATTATCCTTACCGAACCACTTTTGGGTGATTTCGTTGAGCGTTCCATCCTTAGCCATTTCCTGCAGGGCCTCATTAACCGCATTGGCCAGCGCCTCGTCGCCCTTACGGAAGCCGACAGCGTATTCTTCGGTGCTCAGCGTTTCCTCCAGCAGCACAAAGGGCTTGTTATTGGTGGCAATGTAGTAGTTAGCTACCACATCATCCATCAGCACCACATCAACGCCGCCCATCTCAAGATCCATCAGTGCGGTCATGTTATCTTTCAGGCCTACAACTTCGCCCAGCGTGGCTTTAAAGTCCGCCGCCTCGTCCAGGGCAGTCGCAGCGGTGGATCCGCTCTGTAACGCCAGCTTTTTGCCAGCCATGTCCGCCAGCGTCTTGATGCCGGAGTCGCTCTTCACCACAAAGGACATGGAGTTGTCCAAATAAGGAATGGAGAGGGTCATATTCTGTTTGCGCTCCTCGTCGATGGACATTCCGTTCCAGATGCAGTCGATTTTCTTGGTGTTCAGCTCATTTTCTTTAGCCGTCCAGTCGATTGGCTGAAGCGTAAGCTCCACACCCAAGCGCTTGCATACCTCGGTGGCCAGGTCGATGTCATAGCCGACAATGTTGTTATTCTCATCCCGGTAGCCCATCGGGGGGAAGGAATCATCCAATCCTAGCACCAAGGTGCCTTTATCTTTAACATAATTCAGCGAATCGTCACTTCCGGCAGCAGCGGCCGTCGTAGTGGCGTCATCTTCTGCCTGCGGCGCTGTGGTTTCATCCTGCTGCGCTGCAGTAGTGGTTTCAGCAGGCGTGGTCGTTGTAGTAGCCGTGGTGCTGGTGCAGCCGGCAAAGACGGCCGTCATCATGAGTGCAAGGGCCAGCAGCATCAGCCCAAGCGTTTTCTTCTTCATGGGATCCTCCTCAAAAGTTGATAGGGATATTTTATTACATTATCGCACTAAAGTAAAGAGGGAAACATAAAATTCCTTATCCGCATGCAATTTGGGCTCCGCTATTGTCATGGACGTGCCATAGCAGGCATAACCTTGGAATAAAGGAGGATTGGACGATGAAAGTTGTGTATCTAGGGAAACGAAAAATCAAGGTTATAGCCGCAGCGGCTATGGCGCTGGCGCTGGTTGCGCTGGCCGTATTCCTGTGGCAGGCCCCAAGCACGGCAGTATCGGCGGCTCAAAATAAGCAAATTCCTGTATACTGCGTCTCTACCGAAGAAAAAAAGGTTTCCATTACCTTTGACGCTTCCTGGGGAAATGAACAGACAGAAGGAATTCTGGAGCTACTGGATCAATACAATGTGAAGGCCACCTTCTTTTTGGTGGGATATTGGGTTGATGCTTATCCGGAGCAGGTGAAAATGATCACCGATCGCGGACATGAAATTGGCAACCATTCCTCCACGCATCCTCATATGGCCGGCCTGAGCCGCGATCAGATTTTAACTGAAATCGGTAACACTAACGACAAAATTACCGCCCTGACCGGTCAAAAAGTGGATTTGTTCCGTCCGCCATACGGCGAATGGGATGAAAACCTGGTAAAGGTCTGCCGGGATGCAGGCTACCAGGTGATCCAGTGGAACATTGATTCGCTGGACTGGAAGGGTACGACAGCCGACGAAATGGTGTCGCGGGTTCAAAAGAAACTAGAACCTGGATCCATTATCCTGTTCCATAATAATTCGGAGCATATCCTAGAGGGGCTTAAGGCGGTCCTAGAGGAGTTGACCAGTCAGGGCTATCAAGGCGTCAAAGTATCGGATCTAATCTATGACGATCCCTATACCATCGATCACGAAGGACGCCAGTTCCCCGCAAGCACAGGCGCTGCCGCTACGGCTACGCCTCAGACATAAGCCAGCCGGCCGGCGCGCCTGGGAATTCCAGGGCGCCGGCTTTTTTTGCATGGGAATTGACAAACGCCCGGGCCCTTGGTAGGGTATAGGCATCACTACCAGGGAGGAAACCGATGCGACCGGAAAGCCGTACCTTTGAATCTGCCCGTTTTCACCGAATACTGCGAAACAGCCAAATGGTGCTGCTTATCATCATGATTCTGTTATGGTGCCTCATACAAGGCATGCCCACGGCAAACGCGCTGCTAGCCAATCCAGCGCGATTAGCCGCCGGCCTATGCTTGTTGGCCGTCGGCGTCTGGGCGCTCAGCGCCGCCAAAGAGGGGCTGCGTTATCTGGGGCTGCGTTACTTGGCGGGAGCAAAGCCCGAATACCTAAAGTTTGGAGTCTTTTGGGCCCGGGGCGGGGCGGTATATGCGAAATGCATGGCTGCGGTTCAGCTTGTGGGGTATCGATGGGCGACGCTGCTGCCTTGCCTGCTGTTGGGCTGGATTCCTTGGGGAATCACCCTGGCGTGGGAAAACCTTTGGACCTATTCTGCCGCAGCTATAATGGCCGCGGGCACCGTAAGCGATATCATGGTGTTGTGGCGGCTGCGTGGCCTGCCCAGGGGCAGCTGGGTCCAAGATTCTCCATTTGCTCCGGGATGCGATGTCTATATTCCTGAATCCTAAAATGGTCCAACCCCGCATATATATGAAGCAGCACCAAGTGTGGAGGACTGCATCATGTATTACAAAAGCGGGGATACCAACCATGTCGCCATGGTGGGCACGGTCATCGAAGCCCCCGTATGGTCGTACCGCTACCGTGACGAGCATTTTTACATCACGCATATTTTAGTCAAGCGCCTTTCCGGTGCGTCGGATATTCTTCCAGTTACCATTCCGGGGCACCTGCTGGTCAAGCCGTCCGCCCTGAAAGGCGGCGACAGGATCGCCTTAAAGGGCCAGCTGCGCTCTTATAACCGTACTACCCAGCAGGGCGGCAAGCTTATGCTGACCATCTTCATCCGATCCTTCTGTTTGTCCTCCGCTCCGGAAGACGAAAACCGCGTAACCCTGCAAGGTACCCTTTGCCGCGCGCCTATATACCGGATGACGCCGCTGGGGCGGGCGATCAGCGATCTGCTGATTGCTGTAAATCGTGCTTATCATCATGCGGATTATCTGCCTGCTATTGCCTGGGGAGACGGTGCAAAACAGGCATCTTCCTGGAGCGTTGGAACGCCTGTACGCCTGACGGGGCGATTCCAAAGCCGCGAATATACAAAGCAGGCCGAGGAGGGTCCGGAGATCCGTATCGCCTATGAGGTATCCATCGCCAGGCTTTTCATCCCCACGGTTAAGTGACAAAGCGCTTGGGCTGTGGTATGATAAAGAAGCAAAATCATCGACAGGTAAGGGGATACATTTGAGCTTTTATCATCATTCACAGCAAGAGGCATACCGCAGTCCCTTCGGCGCGGTTCCCTGCGGCGGGCCGGTGGTTCTGAATATCGATGCGATTGACGAGCCGGATGTGGAAATCGTACTCAGGCGTCATAGCGAATCCCAGGGGACAGAGATCATTCAAGGCAATCCGGAGCCTATTCCTGCGGGTAGGCGTTGGTGTTTTAAGCTGAATGCCCCGGCGGATCCGGGGCTTTTCTGGTATGATTTTGAGATTCATAACCAGGGCCAGGTACGGTGGTATTCGGCGCCGGAAGATGGGCTTGGCGGCGAGGGCGTATTGGGCGCCCATACAGGGAAAACTTGGCAGGTAACGGTTTGCCTGCCCTGTGAAATGCCCACTTGGCCGTCCCAGGGGATCATGTATCAAATTTATGTGGATCGCTTTTATAACGGCTATCCGGATAAGCGTATCGAGCATGCACCGGAAGGCGCGTTGATTCACGCGCACTGGCAGGATACCCCCTTTTACACCCGGGATGAAAACAATGCAGTGGTTCGTTGGGATTTCTTCGGGGGTAACCTCAAGGGCGTCGAGGAAAAGCTGGATTATCTGCAGCAGCTTGGCGTATCCATTCTTTATTTGAATCCTATATTTCTTTCCGCAAGCAATCATAAATATGATACGGCTGACTATAGGCGTATTGATCCTATGTATGGCGGAGAGGAAGCTTTTGCCAGCCTGATGCATGCCGTCCATGCGCGGGGGATGCGTCTGATTCTGGACGGCGTGTTTTCCCACACCGGCAGCGATTCGGTTTACTTCAACCGCTATGGCCGCTTTGACGGCGAAGGCGCCTATCAAAGCCAGCAATCGCCTTATTTTAGTTGGTATCGCTTTTCCCAGTGGCCTGAGCAGTATGAATGCTGGTGGGGCGTGAAGACGATGCCCAACGTTAACGAGCTGGATCCCAGCTATCTCGCCTATCAGCTTCACGACCCGGACAGTACGGTACGCCAATGGATGGGGTACGGCATAGACGGTTTCCGGCTGGATGTAGCTGACGAACTACCGGACGCGTTTATTGCGCAGCTTAAGGATGTCATTCGCCAGGAAAAAGAGGATTCGTTTCTGCTGGGCGAGGTGTGGGAGGATGCCTCCAATAAGGTCAGCTATGACGTACGGCGGCAATATTTTATGGGGCGTGAGCTCGATTCTGTTACCAATTACCCGCTGCGCAATGCGTTGTTGGAGCTTATTTTGGGGAAGCGTTCCCCCACCTCCATGGTGCGCCTGATGAAAAGCCTTCAGGAGAACTATCCTAAGGCCCAGTTCTACAGCCTGATGAATATGACGGGCACCCATGACACGCCCCGGCTCATGACGCTGCTGGGCGAGGCGCCGGATCCCAACACACTAACAGAGGTGGAACGGAGTCAGTATCGCCTCTCCAAAGGCAGGCGGGCTATGGGGAGAAGGCGCGTAGGCCTTTATGCGGCCATCCTTTTTACGCACCCTGGCATCCCGACCGTATATTATGGCGATGAAGCCGGCATGGAGGGCTATGCCGATCCCTACAATCGAGGGCCCTATCCTTGGGGAGAGGAGGACGGGGAGGTCATGACCACGTTTCGCCGTCTTTCGCACCTGCGGCGGGATGAGCCATTGCTCAGCGGAGGCGAATATAGTCCCTTTGCCCTGGAGGGTGGACTGTATGGGCACTGGCGTTGGCTAGAAAACGAGGGGGTGCTGACCGTCATCAATCCTGGGGAAGATGAATGCAGCAGCCTGCTTTCTCTGGCTGGCCGCTGCATTCCCGAAGCTGTTTGGCAGTTAGCCGGCGGAAGTTCATGGCTGCAGCCGGAAGAAAATGGTTTCCGTCTGCACCTTGCCGGTTGGGATTACCTCATTGTCAAAGTACGGGCTGTTGCATCCAGTTCCATGGCTTAAAAGGTCGAAAACGGGCGCTTTCCGTTGAAAACGGAAGGCGCCCTTGATATAATAGGAAGAAAAATGCAAGGAGCAATTTTGATGCGAATTGATGCACGATCACCGGGGCAGCTGCGCCCGGTTACGATGATTCCGCATTTTACACGCACCTCAGGCGGATCCGTTTTAATCAACTGGGGCGGAACCCGCGTGCTGTGCACTGCGCTTTTAGAAGAGGGCACAGCGCCCTTTCTCCGGGATACGGGCCGTGGATGGTTAACCGCGGAATATGCTATGCTGCCATCCTCCACCTCCAGCCGTAAAAAGCGTGAAGGGCTCAAGCCGGATGGTCGTTCCACCGAAATCAAACGGCTGATTGGAAGAAGCCTTCGTGCCGCCATGGATTTTGAAAAGCTGGGTGAACACTCCATATGGATCGACTGCGACGTGCTTGAGGCTGATGGCGGCACCCGCACGGCATCCATAACCGGCGCTTGGGCTGCGCTGCGCCTGGGCGTAGACCGCTGGCTTCAGCAGGGATTGATCGCTTCGGATCCCATCATCCATCAAATTGCCGCCGTTTCCGTGGGCATTGTAGAGGATGAACCTCGGTTGGATCTATGCTATCAGGAAGATTCATCTGCTCAAGTGGACATGAATCTCGTTATGAACGAGGCCGGGGCGTTTATCGAAGTCCAAGGTACCGGTGAGGGGAGAGCCTTTTCCCGCGCGGAAATGGACGCTATGCTGGCCATGGGGGAGGCGGGCATCCGTTCGCTATTTGATCTGCAGCGTCAGGCAGTAGAGGAGGCGCGCTCATGAAGCTAATTATCGCCTCCAATAACGCCCATAAGATCCAAGAAATCAAGGCTATTCTCGGCCGCCGCTTTGACCAGGTGCTATCCATGCGGGAGGCCGGACTGGACATGGAAATCGAAGAAAATGGTACGACCTTCCAGCAAAACGCACTGATCAAAGCGCGCGCGGTAGCAGAGGCTACGGGATGCGCAGCACTGGCGGATGACTCCGGCCTATCCGTCGATGCGCTTGACGGAGCGCCGGGCGTATATTCAGCGCGCTATGCCGGGGTGCACGGGGATGATGAAGCCAATAACGATAAGCTGCTTCAGCAAATGCAGGCTGTGGCCGACGGTCACCGGGGTGCCGCCTACCACTGCGTAATGGCCTTGGTGCGTCCCGACGGTACCGAACTTACGGCTGAAGGCAGCTGCCGGGGCGAAATTCTCCGCCAACGTCAGGGTACCGGCGGCTTCGGCTATGATCCGCTGTTTTTCCTGCCGGAGTATGGTTGCACGATGGCACAGCTGACGCCTCAGCAGAAAAATGCGATGAGCCATCGGTTTCGGGCGCTTGTCGCCCTGGAAAAGCAGCTGGATGAGGAAAAAGAGGGATGATCCGCATTGGACTAGTCAGCGATTCGCATGGCAGCCCGGCTTCTGTACGGCGAGCCCTGCATGCGCTGGGGTATGTGCATTTATTGGTCCATCTTGGCGACGGAGCAGGCGATGCCGATGGCTGTGAACCCAGGCTGATTCAGATTAAGGGCAATTGTGATATCCTTTCGTCCCTGCCCCGGGAAAAAATCGAGATGCTGGAGGGAAACACCGCCGCCCTATTCTGTCACGGAGATGCATGGAACGTAAAATGGGGATTAGACCGGCTTTCCTACCATGCGCAACAGGTGGGGGTACAAGTAGCCTGCTTTGGGCATACGCACCAAAGCTTAGTCGATCACGACGGTCACGTGCTGCTGGTAAATCCCGGTTCCTGCCGGGGTTACGACGCCACCTGCGCGCTGCTGGAGGTCGACCGAGGCGTAATTCGCCCTAAAATTATCCGACTGAACAACGCATAGGAGGTTTCATATGCAGCGACGGGATAAGATAAATTACTATTTGGATATTGCAGAAACAGTGTTGGAACGCTCCACCTGCCTTCGGCGTAAATATGGTGCGATCATCGTAAAAAACGACGAGATTATATCCACCGGATATGTAGGCGCGCCCCGAGGACGGGCTAATTGTACGGATCTGGGATATTGCACCCGGGTGCAGTTGAATATTCCTCGCGGCGAACGATATGAGCTTTGCCGCAGCGTTCATGCGGAGGCTAACGCCATCATTTCCGCCTCCCGGGGCGATATGCTTGGCGCCACTCTTTTTCTGGTCGGGAAAGAGGCGGAGAGCGGAGAGCTCGTACCGAATGCTAGCTGCTGCTCCATGTGTAAACGTCTCGTTATCAATGCTGGCATCAGCCGTGTCGTAGTGCGTGACACGCCGGATACTTTTCGGGAAATTGATGTGGCTCAGTGGATTGAGGAGGATGAATCGCTGGAAGGGCGGAAGGGTTATTAGTTCTTTCGCATAAAGGGGAATGCAAAGGGTCGGATATGTAGGTAACATATCCGACCCTTTAAAACAATCATGGGGATTACACCGGATTTTTCTCGCAGCAGGAAGTGCTGCTCACAACACCACGGTCAGCATCCATGGTGACGACAGCCCCGGATTTCAAAATGCTGGTAGCGTTGGCCGCTCCAATAATGACAGGGATATCCAAGCTTAAGCCTACAATGGCCGCATGCGAATTTAATCCATCCACTTCCGTAATTAGGCCCGATGCCTTCTTAATTAGGGGAAGCAGGTTATTGCTGGTTTCTGGAATCACCAGGATATTGCCTGGTCGGAAATTGCGCAGGGCATCTTCTTCCGTTTTGCATACGCAGAGGCTGGCGCATACCGACTTATGGGTTACGCCTTCGCCATTAATCAGAATATGCCCAACCACATGAACCTTCATCATATTGGTCGTGCCGGATATACCCAGCGGAACACCTGCCGTAATAACGACAAGTTGCCCCTGAGAGACATACCCGGCTCGCTCTGCCATATCCACCGCGTGGTCAAAAAGCTCATCCGTGGATGATTTTTCCTCTAGCAGCAGCGGGAAAACGCCCCAAGAAAGGTTGAGCTGACGGCAAACGTGCGGATAGGTCGCGCAGCCGATAATCGGACAATTGGGCCGGTACTTTGAGATCATCCGGGCTGTAGCGCCAGATTTCGTTACCGTAATAATGGCGGAGGCCCCGATATCGTGCGCTGTGGTACAGGTGGCGTGGGAAATCGCGTTCGTTACATCGGGATTCATCAGCTCGCCGGAGTGCGCTTTAAAGCGCTCCACATAGTTAATGTCATGTTCCGCGCGGCGGGCGATGCGCGCCATGGTTTTCACGGCTTCGACAGGATAGAGCCCCGCAGCCGTTTCCCCCGAAAGCATGATGGCGCTAGTGCCGTCATAAATGGCGTTGGCTACATCGGTCGCCTCAGCTCGGGTGGGCCGCGGGTTTTTAATCATGGAATCCAGCATCTGCGTAGCGGTAATCACCTGCTTACCGGCTGTATAAACCTTATGGATGATCATCTTCTGGATTACCGGCACTTCTTCCAACGGAATCTCCACACCCATATCGCCTCGGGCAACCATGATACCGTCAGACACCCGAATGATCTCGTCGATGTTCTCCACGCCCTGCAGATTCTCAATCTTTGCAATCACATTGATACTATGGCAGTTATGCTCGTCAAGTATCTTACGGATCTCCAGAATATCATCGGCACTGCGCACAAAGGATGCCGCAATGAAATCAAAGCCGCATTCAATGCCAAAGATAATATCATTGCGATCCTTCGGGCTGATATAGGGCATGGAAAGGTTGGTTCCCGGCACGTTCACGCCCTTGTTATCCGAAATGAATCCGTGATTAAGCACACGACATACGATATCCGTAGCGGTCAACTGGGTGACTTTCAGGGCAATCAAGCCATCGTCAATCAAAATCGTGCGGCCAATTTCCATATCCTGCGGTAATTCTTTATAGCTAATAGAGGCAATGCTGGCGTCGCCTTCTACCTCGCGGGTTGTCAGCGTAAAGCTTTGATCGCTGGTTAACTCTGCGCGACCGCCCTTAATCTTCCCTATGCGTATCTCCGGCCCCTTGGTATCCAGCAGCGTTGCGATGGGTAGGTCCAATTCCTGCCTTAGCATCACTATCTTATCAAACATCGTTTTATGCGATTCATGGGTCCCGTGCGAAAAGTTAAAACGGGCCACGTCCATGCCTGCATACATCAGCTCTCGGAGAACTTGAACATCCTCCGTAGCAGGGCCAAGGGTACAAATTATTTTTGTCTTACGCATATGGATCACCTCTATATTCAATTATTCCGAGCGGATCTGGGAAATCTTAAACAAAATGAAGAAGCCTGCCACCGTCATTACCGGGCAAATTAGCCAATTCCATCCGGATGGGAGGCCGGGAAATACGGTTAACACCGACCCTAGCACAAAGCCGACAATCCACAAATAGGTTCCTTGCGGATGCCGGGTCATCAGGTTTTCAAGGAGCCGTGTCGTCGCCAGCGTGCCCCCGACAGCTCCGATGATCAGGGGAACCAACAGGCCAAAGTGAAAATCTTTAATAGCGGAAAGCGTCATTTCATAAAGGCCTAGCATCAGCAGCATATGGGAAGTGCTAATGCCCGGTAGCACGAGAGCGACAGCGACAATGACGCCGGCCAGCACCATCCAAAGGAAGGTTACCCATGTAATTGCCGTTCCCTGGTTCACCAGATCCTTAGGGATTAAAGAACAGAGCCATACCAGCAGGAATCCGCCAACCACGTGAAGCAGCAGAAGGGGAGAGAACCGCTTCACGCCGGCTTTTTTTACCAGCGTTGGCACTCCGCCCGCAATGGCCCCCAGGAAAAAGTACATCATCGGCTGGGGAAATGCCGTAACCAAGTATTCCACCAAGCGGGCAAACAGCAGAATGCCTGCCGCCGCTCCAATCAGAAATTTCCCCAGCAAAATTGCGTTTTTCTTCGGCGCCTGCATGAAACTGCTGACGGCATGGATAATGTCGTCGTAGATGCCTAGAAGGATCGCCATCGTACCGCCACTGACGCCAGGCACTAGCATTGAGGCGCCTACTACAACGCTTTTCAATGGAAGAATTAAAGCTTTTCGATTCATCATGTTCTCCTTTATACGCATAGGTTTACACGGTTTCAATATGAAAAGAATCCCAACTTCTTCCCCATTATACTATATCACGCTTCACCCCGGAAGGGAAGAAAAACTTGAATGCTTCCTGATCCAAGAAGCATTCAAGTTTTTTGTCTTAATTACTATATGCATACCGGGCTACCAGAAGCGGATAGCCATCCTGTGTTCCCTTCACATCGGCATAGAGCCGATAGCTTTTATCCACAGCCAGCCCTAAGCTGCCATCATATTCGATCACAATCAACTGAGGCGTCGTATCGCCGCAATCAAAGAGGTATTGATTGCCCAGGGGCGTATCCAGCTTTTTGGTCACCTTTCCCGTGCAGAGGTACACCTGGCCGATCTGGGTCTCCACCGAAGCCACAAGGTGATTATAATCCATCGCCCAGGCAGCGCGCGTATACGAATCCAGGTTGGGCTGCCGCTCGACGCGATAGGCCAGCGTCGCCGTACGCCCATCTGCCGCAGTAGCGGTGATATTGATAACGTTGGTCCCGTATTGGGTGAGCTTAGCGGTGAAGTAGAATTCGCCGTCTGCGCTGGTATTCAGATCGTTATCCTGCAGCGTCGCATCGGTGGATATGGTTGCGCCGGCTTCGGTTTTGCCGGAAATAAATACGGCGCCATCCTCAGTGGAGGAAACGGTAGACGCGTCCACGGTAATTGGAACAGCCATCTCCGCCCGCGTCACTTGCAGCTGATACTCATTACGCCGGTGGTTTTTTGTTTCCACGACGATATCAATGGTTCCGGAGGACTCGGTCTCTACCGACTGCGATACAATGCCGTCGTTATTCACCCGGTCGGTTACGTTATGGGGCCCAATGAGCACCCGACTTCCCGGCACCACCTTAATGGTCACCGTGACGCGTGTTTCGTTGGTGGTAATCGCCTGTTCCTGCGGGGAAATGACGGTCAGTTCCGACAGGGGGATCTCCACGGAGAACGTCGGGACGGCAATGGGTTTTTCCTCTCCTGAAGCGGTAAAAAGCGTAGCCTGTAGCGTCACATCCACCTTTTCCTGGGTTACGTCCGGCTCAGAAGGGATATAGCTTGCATCCTCCAGCATCAGCTCGGCGGTCCCGTTGTGAATCGCCAGCGTCCGGCGGGGCTCGGTAATCATGATGCGTTCACTATCGTCGCCATAGAAGGTAATCTTGTGCCATGACGCGCCATCCACCATGACTTGCTCCACCAGGGGTTCCTGCGGCTGCGCCCGAAGCGCCGCCTCTTCCCGCTGCCGGCCGATCAGTCCAGATACAAATTGAACGCCTTTATAGAACCCGAAAACAACGCCGCCCAGCACCGCCACAATCGCTACGAGGCTGATAAAGAATCGCCATCCACTCATTTTCTTTTTGCGGTTGGCGGAGGCAGGCATCGGCACAGCAACCCGGACAACCTGCCCGTTCTTCAGCTTTTTTAGTTTCTGCTGGTTGGAAGGGGAGAGGTTGCCTTCGCCGTCCATGTAAAGCTGCTGATCTTCATCGTTGATGGCGACAAAAGGCTCACGGGTAGGAGGCTTATTGGCATACCGGTTGCGGCGCCGGTAGGGTTTATCCCCCGGTCCCGGCGCATCGCCGCCGTCTTTCGCCCATATTTGCTGCGAAGAGCTGGGTTTAATTTTTCCTTTTACCAGCTTTTGGCCGCACAGATAGCAGTTCTGCGCGCCAGCTTTATTATCCGTTCCACATCGGGGACATTTCATCGACGATTTTCCTTTCCATTCTTATGGGTTTTGGGAAAAGCTCTACCCAACAAGGGGTGTTTCATGATAGAATATCCTTACTATAGTAAAAAAACGGAGGCTATGCAAGTGGATCATTTCAAGGAAGAAATTATTGTCCGCAAAAAACGCGGTCTTTTTAACCTTCTTTTGACGCTCATTACCCTGTCGATGGCTGGAGCCGGACTTATGGCGGCGATTTATCTTGTCCGCATCCAGGGCACCATGTTCACGCCGTCCTTCAGTGTGTGGGATATCGTGATCTTCCTCGTATTCGCGCTGATCGTATTGGGCCTTTTCTATATCCGCGTCAATATTCGGGTGGAGTATGAATACTCCTTTACCAACGGGGAACTGGACGTGGATAAGGTCGTCAACAACACCAAGCGTAAGCGCCTTCTCACCGTAGACATGCGCAAGATCGAAAAGATGGCTCCGGTTGAGGATGAAAGCTACGCTGCTTACGACGCCGATACTCAGATGAAACGCACCTATGCTATCATTAACCGCTACAGCCAAATTTATTATGTCGTCTGGGGAGAGGGGGCCAACCGGCAGATGCTGCTTATGGAGCCCAGCCGTGAGATGGTCGAGATGATGCGTCAGTATAACGCAAAAAATATTATCCCAGCAGGAGAGCCCGACGAAGCATGATCTATTTGGACAATTCAGCCACCACGCGGGTTTTTGATTCTGTGATCCGCGCGATGACGTGCGCCATGCAAGAGGCGTATTTTAATCCCTCCGCTTTGTATGGCCCTGGACTGACGTCTGATAAGGCTCTAGATAAGGTACGCCAGCAAATCGCAGTTGCCTTGGGCGACCGCAGCCTGCAGGTCGTCTTTACCGCTGGCGGCACGGAAAGCAATAACTTAGCGCTAAGGGGCCTTGTGCCGCATTTAAAAGGCCGAAAGGGGCATTTTATCACCACTGCCATGGAGCATCCCTCCGTCGCCCGCGTAATGGAATCGCTACAGGCCCAGGGTCATCGTGTCGATTACCTTTCAGTGGAGGATCATGGCCGCGTACATCCCGAACAACTGGAATCGCTGATGACACCGGATACCACGGCCGTATCCATCATGCAGGTGAATAACGAGACCGGTGCGATGCAGGATCTTGCGTCGCTTGGGCAATGTATTCACAAGAAAGCGCCGCAATGCCTGTTTCATATCGACGGCGTGCAGGGCTTTATGCGCGAACCCATCTCTTTGACGCAGGTGGGCGCCGATCTATATTCACTTTCCGCTCATAAAATACACGGCCCCAAAGGCGTAGGCGCTTTGGTCATGACGCCTCGGGCCCGCTCGATCTTATCGCCGATTCTCTATGGCGGCGGCCAGGAAGGCGATCTACGCTCGGGCACGCCCAACGTCCCGGGTATTTTAGGACTTGGTCAGGCTGTGGCAGCGTTTACCATGCAGGGCGCGCAGTGGCGTCAGCAGATGCGCCGTCTGAAGCTGCATCTGGTCGATGAGCTGCAGGCACAGCTGACCGGCGTAGCAATAAACGGGCCAACCCCTGATGCAGGCGCTTCCCATATTATCAATCTATCCTTTGAGGGGATCCGCGGCGAAGTACTGCTTCATGCGTTGGAGGGGGAAGGGGTGCTCGTATCGACAGGTTCTGCTTGTTCATCCCATGCTCATAAAGCCAGCGGTGTATTGATCAGCCAGGGTGTTACCCCTGTCCGTGCAGGTCAGGCTATCCGCATTTCGCTAAGCGCGATGACAACTCAGGAAGAAATCGATACAGCCATTGAAATCATCCGGGCTCAGGTTACGCGCCTTGCTCGGTTCAAAAGGAGATAGCATTGAAACAGGTACTCTTGGTTCGGTATGCGGAAATTCATCTTAAAGGCCTGAATCGGCCTTATTTTGAGCGCGCGCTTTTGCATCAGATACAAAAGTTAGTGGCGCCCATCGAGCATATTCAGGTCTGGAAGGGGGATGGGCGCTTCTATATCGGCGGATATCCGCCCCATTTGGAGCAGCGGATTATGACTGAGGTC
The DNA here is from genome assembly GCA_904420205.1 of Candidatus Parachristensenella avicola. Classification (GTDB taxonomy): domain Bacteria; phylum Bacillota; class Clostridia; order Christensenellales; family UMGS416; genus Parachristensenella; species Parachristensenella avicola. The sequence goes on from CAJFUN010000004.1 coordinate 34,995, forward strand.
TGCAAGATCTGCGGTGTACACTCTGTCAGTCCCGCTTGGGCCGTTCCGAAGGATATGGGCTGCATTGCCGAGAATGCGGCGGCTCTCCTTGAATCTTCCGGTAAAGCCACCGGACGGTTTAAGGTGGATGCCCGTCGGTCGGATAAACGGTTTTATCTTAACTCTATGCAGCTTAATGCGGAGTTGGGCGGCCGCATGTTGGAAAAGTTCCCTGGGTTGCGTGTAGATATTCATCATCCGGATTTTGTGCTTAGCTGCGAGATCCGGGAAGAAGCCTATTTGTATGTCGACCGCATGATGGCTGTGGGGGGCATGCCGGTGGGGACGGCTGGCCGCGCCGCGCTTTTGCTGTCCGGCGGCATCGACAGCCCAGTGGCCGGCTACATGCTTGCCAAGCGCGGGGTGGAGCTGGAGGCCGTTTATTTTCATTCCTTTCCCCACACCAGCGAGCGGGCTAAGCAGAAAGTGGTGGATCTGGCGCAAGTAATCGCCGGGTATACCGGCCGCCTGCCGCTCAACGTCGTAAATTTTACTGAAATTCAGGAATATCTTTATGAAAACGGCCCCGATGCAATGCTGACGATCCTCATGCGGCGGGCTATGATGCGCATTGCACAGCGCATCGCACGAGCCACCGGATGCCAATCCCTGGCGACCGGTGAGACCATAGGCCAGGTAGCCAGCCAGACGATGGATGCGTTGGTTGTAACCAATGCCGTGGTGGATATGCCCATCTTTCAGCCGTTGATTTGCTTTGATAAAATGGAGACGGTAGAAATTGCAAAAAAGATTGGAACTTTCGAGCTGTCGATCCTGCCCTATGAGGACTGCTGCACCGTCTTTACGCCGCGTCACCCGACGACGAAGCCGCGCCTTGATCGTGTAGAAGAGGCGGAGGCTAAGCTTCCAGCGCTAAACGCCATGATCGAGAAGGCTGCCTCTGACTATGAAATCATAAACCTGTATCGTCAAAGCATTCTATAGGGGAAGGGGGGAAGGCCATGAATTTGACGCAGTGGCTGGAAAGCGCCCGTTTTAACCGGGAATTTATGGCGAACGTCACACACTGGCATGTAACGCCGCCTAAAGCGGCGCAGTTTGCGCCTTTTCCTGATTCTCTGGATCCCAGGCTGGTGAAGGTATACGCCAAGCGAGGCGTTACCCAGCTTTACACGCACCAGCATGATGCGGTAGAGGCTGTAGCGGCAGGCAAGAACATTGTTGTCGTCACGCCGACTGCTTCCGGTAAAACCCTTTGCTATAATTTACCGGTGTTAGACGCTATTTTGAAGGATCCCGCGGCGCGGGCCATTTATCTTTTCCCAACCAAGGCCCTGTCTGCCGATCAGGTTAGCGAACTCTATGAAGTCATCGAGCAAGCCGATATCGCCATTAAAACCTATACCTATGACGGAGATACGCCCGCAGCGGCCCGCAAAGCGATACGCCAGGCCGGACACATCGTCGTGACCAATCCGGATATGCTGCATAGCGGAATTCTTCCGCATCACACCAAGTGGATCCAGCTTTTTGAGAATCTGCGGTATATCGTTATTGATGAGCTGCATATGTATCGTGGCGTGTTCGGAAGCCATCTGTGCAATATTCTGCGCCGATTAAAGCGGATCTGTGAATTTTACGGTTCCCATCCTCAGTTTATTTGCTGCTCCGCTACGATTGCCAACCCTGAAGAGCTGGCCCATGCTATCTGTGACTGCCCAATGACGCTCATTGACAACAATGGCGCGCCTTCCGGCGAAAAGCATTTTATTTTCTATAACCCGCCGGTGATCAACCGCCAGCTGGGGATCCGCAAGGGCGCGCTGGGTGAAACGCGTGCCATTGCCGAAGACCTAATCCAAAACCATATTTCTACCATTGTGTTTGCCCGTTCCCGTATTCAGGTAGAGGTGCTGGTCAATCATCTCAAGCAGATCACCGCCGGGCGTTTGGGGGATTCGGGCCTGGTTCGCGGATACCGCAGCGGCTATCTGGCCAGCCAGCGGCGCCAAATCGAGCAGGGTTTGCGTTCAGGCCGTATCTTAGGCGTGGTGTCGACCAACGCGTTGGAGTTGGGCATCGATATCGGTAGCTTGGAGGCCTGCGTCATCTGTGGTTATCCGGGGACGATTTCCGGCACCTGGCAGCAGGCGGGCCGTGCTGGGCGGCGGCAGGGTGCAAGCCTCACCGTTATGGTCGCCAATTCCAGCCCGCTAAGCCAATATATAATCGCGCATCCGGAGTATTTCTTCGAGCGTTCACCGGAACATGGCCTGATCTATCCCGATAACCTATATATTTTGTTAAATCATCTGAAATGCGCGGCCTATGAACTGCCTTTTGCCGATGGAGATACCTATGCGGGCCAAGATATCAAAGAAATCCTCGGTTATTTGGAGGAATCAGGCGTGTTAAGGCATGCCGGATCTACCTGGCACTGGTCCGCAGAGGATTTTCCCGCTAGCGAGATTGACTTGCGGTCAGCTTCCAACGAGAATTTCCTTATCATCGACATCACCCATAATGATCGAAAAGTAATTGGAGAGATGGATCGTTTCACCGTCCCCATGCTGCTGCATGAGCACGCGATCTACATGCATGAAGGGCGGCAGTACCAAGTGGAAGAGCTCGATTTTCCCAATAAAAAGGCGTATATTCGATCCGTTGACGTGGACTACTATACAGACGCTAACCTTGAAGTCAATCTTCGGGTATTGGATGTGCTGGATGAGGACAAAGACGAAACCCGCTCTTGGGGCGAGGTGCTGGTAACAAGCCTTGTCACGATGTTCAAAAAGATGAAACTGGACACCGGCGAAAATCTAGGTTCCGGCAATGTAAATCTTCCTGAACTTGAGATGCACACCACTGCCTATTGGGCGTGTTTCGAGCCGGAATTGTATCCTGATCTTACCCAGGAGCAGCTACAGCAAGCTCTGTTAGGCGCTTCCAATGTACTCGGAATCGTGGCTCCTATGACGCTAATGTGCGACCCAAAGGATATCAGTGTACTCTGTCAGGTGAGAGCGCCTTTTACCGGCAAACCTACCATTTATCTGTACGATGGATACCCTGGCGGCATCGGTTTTTCCGAAAAGCTTTTCCACCTACACGATCACCTTTGGCAACAGGCCGCGTCGGTTATAGGCGGATGCGACTGCCTGAACGGGTGCCCCAGTTGCGTGGGCCCCGATGGCGACAAACGTTTGACCCTCAGATTGCTGGAGGGATTACGGCATGATTCGAAATCTAAAGAGTAAATTGGATGCGCTACGGGCAGAACAGCAAGCGCCCAAGCCTCCTCAGCCGCAATCCTGCCCAGAGCAGGAGGGGATATGCCGCTTTGAGCGTTTCTGTTATCCCCTGACAAAAGCCGCCGGCGGCGCGAGCCTTCAATGGGCCTTGGATCCCGATCCACAGCTGCTATCATGCCTAACCCAGACATCGCTACCGCCAGATTTCGACGGGCACCGGCTTCTTTATCTGGATACGGAAACAACCGGCTTATCCACGGGTACTGGTACGCTGGCCTTTCTTGTGGGGATTGGCTATTATGAAGATTCATCCCAATATGTGGTGGAACAGTACCTCATGGAAGATTACGATCAGGAGCCCGACCTGCTATCTCGACTTCTAACGACGCTGAAACGCTTCGATACGCTGGTTACTTATAACGGAAAGAGTTTTGACGTACCGTTGTTAGAAGTGCGGTATGTAATGAACCGTCTGCATTCCCAGCTTCGGCAGATGACGCAACTCGACCTGCTGCATGCAGCGCGCCGCCTTTATAAGCGACGTATCGGCTCCTGCACGCTGGGAAATATGGAGCGGACATTATTGGGCATCGAGCGGCCGGACGACATTCCTGGCGCTGAGATCCCAGAGTGTTTCTTTGCCTATGTAAAGGATCATGACCCCAAAAGGATGAATATTGTCCTCAAGCATAACCGGCAAGACATTCTCTCCATGCCCCTTTTATTGGGCCGTATGCTGCATACTCTACAGTGCCGCGCCAGCGAATACCCAGAGGATGATTATAGCTGTGGCCGCCTTTTCCTGCGCAGCCATCAATGGGACTGGGCCGAGGCTTGCCTTCGGCGTGCCAGCAGCAGCCTTCCGGAGGCGCGCTGGGAGCTAGCCGCTTATTATAAGCGGCAGAGGCGCTGGGATGAAGCCGAAGCACTTTGGCTTTCTATGGTAGAGGCATCAGAGGGGGGGACAGGACCCTATCATGAGCTTGCCAAATACTACGAGCATGTGCTACGCCAGCCAGTTCGTGCCTATCGCCTGATTGCACGCCTTCGGGCGTCTCTTAGCAAGTGGGGCGTGCGGGATCAAGAGGTTGAAAAGCGGTATCACCGTCTGAAAAAATATGCACAAGGAGATGAATAGCCATGTCGATTACAGGAAACATTTATGGCTCACTAGCCTATTATAACCACCTCCGGGGGAAGCTGGACGTCGCAGAACGTTATTATTTGAAAATGGCGAAATATGGCTGCAGCGATCCCAAAATGGTGGCCGCTTATGGGCTAATTCAGATGCGCAAAGGTCAATTTAAGGAAGCGGTCGAATCCTTTAATCAGGCGCGCAGCATGAATCCAAGCGCCGAAATGCGAACCAAAATACGCTTAAACCGGGCTGTTGCTTACTACAAATTGGGCGACCTGCCTCGGGCACTTAAAGCGCTGGAGGACATCAAAGAAACGGTGGGCGTCAGCGAGCGGCTGTATGAAACGCTGGGCTATCTTTATATCCTCCAGGGAGACTTGGATAAAGCCTTGGCGTTTAATCTGGAAGCCTATGAATATGAAGACAGCAATCACGCCATATTGGATAACCTTGGACAAACCTATTTGATGATGGGCGACTGGACCAACGCAAGGCTATACTGCGAAAAGGCTTTAGCAGAGAAATCGGATCAAGTGGATATTCTCTATCATCTGGCCCAGATTGAGCTTCATGATGGGAACCTAGATAAAGCGAAAGATTTCCTTCAAAGGGCTGAAAAGGCGCCGCGAACCGCGTTAAATGATGTGACCGACGAGATGCTGGCGCAACTTAAAGCGCAGTTGGAGGCTTAGCCTCGCCATGAACACGGATATTCTGGTGACGGGTTTTGAACCTTTTGGTCAAGAATCGCTGAACCCGTCTCAGCTGCTGATGGAGGCCGTCCGGGATCGAGTGCATACATGCCTATTACCAACCAGTTACATACGCAGCATGGAAACGCTTCAGCCGGTGCTGGAGCATCTGTGTCCCCGTGCTGTGCTGTGCATCGGCCAAGCGGGTGGACGTAGCGCGCTAACCTTGGAACGCATCGGTATCAACTGGATGGAAGCATCCATTCCGGATAATGATGGCCGCTTGTTTACGGGGCAGCAGATTGACCCGCTGGGGCCCGGCGGCTATCTGAGCACGTTGGATGTATCTGGACTTATCCAATCTTTGCGTGATGCCGGGCTTGCAGCTCAAGTCTCCCTATCGGCAGGCTCCTTTGTGTGCAACCGCGTGCTGTATGGCGTGCTTCATTGGGCTGCAGCCCATCATTCTTCTATGCAAGTTGGTTTTCTGCATGTTCCATTTCTACCCGAGCAGGTTGTGGATAAGCCTGAGAAGCCGTCTATGGAGTTTAGCCGAATGCTACAGGGCGTGCACCTATTGCTGGATGCGATAACCCCAAAATGAATTCCTAATCTGATTCGGTCCCGTATGATTGATGCGGAATGCGCCATGTTTACCCAATAAAAAGAGCTTCGGATGAAGCTCTTTTTTGTCCCAATTTAAAAGGGAATTCCCATATTCATATTTTTGAAGTAGAAATTGTGCACCATGCGGATAGGGGAGAAGGCGGGAGGGGTTAAAAAATGCACAAGCAAACGCCTACCTAAATTGAATCAGATTTAAGCGTAAGAATAAAGGTAGAACAGCTATAAAAGAGGCATTTTAGCCTTCCTCTTGTAACCTAAGAAACTACTATCAACCATATTCCTGGTTCTATTCTTTTGTCGACTCTGGCGAGAGCTTCTGAAGAATCGAGTCCGACGTGCGCAGTAGACAGTTTTTCAGTAAGCTAGAAAACTCCTCCGCAGGCATACAATCCTTATCCAGCAACCAGCGCTTGATAGCACAAAGAAAAGCGTCGGCATAAAAATCAACATAAAACGGAAGCGCGTTGTCCCGACCAAAGATTCCTTCCATTTCCGAGGAGATAATGGTGACAATAATGTCCCGGAAATATTCCGAAAAAGAATTCTGTCCGTCCACACTTAATGTCTTCCGGTAAAAGTTGCGATTCTCATAAAAATAAGCGCACAGATCTTCCAGCAGATCCCACCCGACATGGTAATCCTTTTCTTTCAGCACTGTCACACATTCCGTATAATAAATCCAGTTTACCAGATCATACTTGTCCTTGAAGTGATAGTAGAAGCTTTTTCGGTTTATATCGCAAACTTCACAGATGTCCCTAACGGTAATCTTGGAGAAAGGCTTCGTTTCCATCAGCGCTTTCAAAGCAGCGGCCAGCGCCCGCTTGGTAATGTTAGAATCCGCCAGAAAGCCCACCTCCCAAAAGTAATTATTTTTTTAGTATACAGATTCCCCGGTAATCTGGGGATTTTTCATATACGGGCAAAGCCCTTTGTTCTTCGCTTACGGGTAAACGCGTATACGGGGCCTTTGTTCTGAGTACGGTATACCTCAAATAGCAAGCTAGTGCGCATGGGGCCAAAGTAGGGTCTAATAAAATTTAAGAAAAATAAAACGCCTAAATTTCATTGAAATTTAGGCGTTTTAGCTGGCGGAGAAGGAGGGATTTGAACCGGCGTGCAGGATGATATGTGGCGCGAAAATGCGCTTTAACGTGAGATTTTATGATGCAAAAGCCGGTATTTGCGATCATATAACATGCAGTTTCCGCGCGTATGGGGTCATTGTGGGGTCAAAAAATCGACGCTGTTGGAGAGCACATCAGCGGCATTTTGCTTTGCCTCGTCATATACATCCTCATATTGGCGGCGGGTATAGGCGCTGTTGCCGTGCCCCATGATATGAGCGACGGTAGTATCATCAACATGCCCGTTGATTAAAGCCGTGGCCACATAATGGCGCAGAGCGTGGATGCCAATAGTATCAAGACCTGATCCGATTTGTAGTCGCCGCAAACGGCTTGAAAAGGTTTCGGGGTGCAGAGGATACCCTAGCGCATCGGGAAAAAGCAGGTTATGGTCAGACCATGCGCTGCCAGCCTTTAGCCTAAGCGCTGCCTGGGCCTTTTTATGAGCAGCCAATATACGGACAGCGGAGGCAGGCAAGCGACCGGAACGATAGGCATGCTCGGTTTTGAGATCATCCGTGAGATAGGGACGATGGGTATCATGATCTATAACGACCTTCCGGGCGACGCGATATGTGCCGGCGTCTAAGTCGATTGTGTCCCAACAAAAGCCAAGCAATTCGGACCGGCGAACGCCGGTTACGGCATCCAGCACGAGCGGGGTCAGCAGGTCACACGAGCTTGCCACATCAAACAGAGCAGACAGCTTATCGGGCGATAAAACTTTACGGACAGGCCGGCGCTGGCGGGGAGCGCTGACTTTATCGGCAGGATTTTGGGATATGATACCATCATCGACCGCATGATTAAACAACCAGCGTAAAAAATCCAAGGAATTTTTTACTGTCTTAGGGGATAGCGTGCCTTTGCCGCTTTTAGGGCGCAGATTATCACGCCACATGGTAATATGGCTTTTGCGGATATCCTCCAGCATCATGCCGGACAGCGGGGATGGATTGAGACGGCAGTTTATGATGGTGGTATATCCATGCCAGGTGTAATCTGATAAGGCAGGGCCGTACACCCGCATGCAGCGGTCGCACCAATCGCGCAGGCGTATGCCGGAGGCGGGGATATAGCTGCCTGTTTCGCGGGCCAGCTTGAGATCGTCGCGATAACGCCGCGCTTCTTCGCGGGTTGCAAAGTATGCGCATACGCGATTGGCGGTTCCGTCGGCTTTTTTGCCCATAGTGAGGCGTACTTCGTAGCGACCGTCGGCCCGGAGCCGGATGTTGGGATCTGACTTCTTTTTTTTAGATTTTGGCATGATCTGTCCTTCCTTGCGCCGGGGACAAGAGCATGCTATAATAAGCATAGCAATGCCCGGCGTCTTTGGTAGGGGGTCGGTGTTTTGCTGCTCTCCCGCTCCAGGCGGCAACCTGGGGCGGGATTTTGTTATTTTGTGATCGTTAACGTGCCAGAGGCAAGGAGCGCTTCGGTGTCCCAATCCAAAGCCTCAATATCGACGGGATCATCGGCGCTGCGGGCGAGGAAATAGGAGTGGCAGCGGATCGTAATGCCACTTTTGACTTCGACCAGTGTAGAATTTAGGTCTTCCGTGGGGCGATCAATCAATGCAGCAGGGGTTAACTGTATGCCGGTCTGAAAGGGCTTAATCACCACGGCAAGATTAGCGGAAATCGCATCCGAACTGCCATTAGTAAAATCATAGCAAATATCAAGGGCGTCCCTGCCCTCATAGTCCTTGATGAGCGATACACTAACAAGCGATACGGAGTGCACCCCATTAGATGGCATAGAGGCAGCAGTAGACACGCTGGAGGTCGCAGGATCCGACGATGGAGGGGTAGGCGTAGAGGCGGGGATTGTCTCCTGAATGACGATGGCCGGCAAGCCGCCCTCAAAGGTAACGATACCCAAGGAAAAAGCGTATACAGTGCATGCGGCAAAACCTAGCGTAAAGCCAACTAGAGCGCCAAGGGCTACTAATACGGCGGTATACTTGCGCCGTCGCTTTGTGACCGCAGCGGCAGGCGTGCCGCATTCGGGGCAAAAATTGCCGTCATATTCGGTTCCGCAGTTTTTGCATGTGTGTTCCATGAAAATCCATCCTCCCCTTAGCTAATTTAGCGTAATGGTCCAGTCACCGACGGCGGTGACGATAAAACCTGCAGTATTCGGGCTGAGTTTAACCGTGCCGCTATATACCTCGGTCGTATTAACAAGCAAGTCATAACCACCCTGTCCCGCACCGATAACCGCAAAATGGCGGGAATCAGGATTGCCGGTAATCGTGGCGGTGCTGCCTGGATTAACTGCGACAAGGATAAAATCGCCGGATCCGGAATAGGTTTCGCCTCTGGACATAACCGGCAAAGTAAAGACGGATCGCATTTCGATGCTCCAATCGCCGGAAGCCTTAATTTCGAGCGTCGCGGCACTTTGCGTAGTATCCGTAGTAACGCCGGAATAGGGTTCGGTCGTATTAACCAACAATTTGAGACGATTCCCATCTGCATCATATGCGGTAACGGCGAAATGCCGTCCGGCGCTGTTGCCGGTGATATCAAAAACATACCCTTCCGGCAGCGGATCAATAGTGATAACATCGTCGCCAGACCCGGAGTATTTTACAGGAGCCGATACAACGACAGGGGTTGGCGTGGGAGATGGAGCGTTAGATTGGGATACTGCGCTGGGGCGATCGGAGCCCAAGGGATAGGCGATTAAAGCTATAATAATAAAGACACCCAGAGAGATCGAAAGAAATAATGCGCAACCCAAAGAGCAAGACCGCGCTCGGTTATGTGTATTAACAGGCGGGGATGGCTGTTGACGGATTGGCGGGCCATTGGAATATCCGGCGGCAGGCGTTCCGCAGTCGGGACAGAAATTGCCGTTGTAGTCGCGGCCGCAGTTTTTGCATGTGTGAGCCATGCGATGAAACCTCCTATCTATATGATGGGGGATCATATCGAGAAAATCATAGAATAACAGAAATCGACAGGAAAAGTCATTGAACGGCATATGATAGCATAGTAAACTAAACGTATACAAAAATCGCGCGCGAAATATGAGGATGGAGGGAAAACATGGCATACCACTGAAAAGGTAAGCATGCCTATGCCGGTTTACCCGGAGGTGCGCGTGATCGTTATTAGATGCATGGGACTGACGGTAATCAATACCTTAGCAGACGACGATAATCAGGAGGTGGTTATCATATAAGATAGCTGGAGGCCGCAAGGCCTCTTTTTTTATGCCTGCTTTTGGCCGGATGGATGATCGGAGCCCTCTATATCATCCGGATCATGTGGGAGAGACTGTGCAATAGCATCTTCCAGGGGAGCGCCATGAAAAACCCGGTTGTAGGCGTCGGGCTCCAGCTCGTGCATTTGGGTAATGGCATAGCGCACGATTTCCTCGCGGAAAGCCGGATCACCGGGATCGCGGTGGAGAGATGCGGCCGCATCGGCGGCAGATGCCGACGGTGCATGATCCGACGAAACTGCATCATCCAGACCAAGCAACCTACGGACGGCAGGCTGCATATCAGGATGGGAGCGATAGGCAAGGATAAGCTCTTTTTCAACGCCATAGACGGGGAGAGAATCCGTAGAGGGGCCAAAGCCGAAAGCTTCGTCAAACGATTCGCCGTATAGCCGGAAAAGCTCAAATAAGGTATTTGCATCTGGCTGCGATCTACCTATTTCCCACGCTGCAAGGGTCTGCTGAGGACGCCCAAGGAGTTTGGACGCCTGGGCCTGCGTATAACCTTTTTTAATACGAATAGCTTGAAGGACAGCTCCTATTTCTTTGCGCGTCATGTATACCTCCTATACGCACATGATAACACGGAACCGAAAAAAATCAATATAAAAAACTAAAAAAACGAGTTAAAAACATTAAAAAAACGTTGACAACTCAAAAAACAAGTTATAGAATGGGATTAACCAAATAATTGAGTTAGGAGGAGACGAAATGCAAACACATCCAGATATAAGAGATGGGCTGAGAAAAGCAATCCATGAAAGTGGAATGAAGCAAGCTGTAGTGGCCGAACGAGCAGGATTAAAGGCCAATCAACTGTGTGACATCATCAACAAAAGAAGGAAATTAGAAGCAAATGAACTGATAAGACTTTGCCATACGATCGGGCTAACGCCAGAAAAAATGTACGAATTAGCAAAGAAAACCGCGTAAGGAGGATAACGGTATTTTTACTTCCGAAATGATGAGGTCGAGCAGCCCTGCGCTTATCAAGATTGCGCAAGCCGGTACTACCGGGCGGATAGGTAATGGGGTTAAACTGAGCGCACTGATTCTGCAAATCCTATGGAAAAGAAACGCCACCATGGTATGCATGGTGGCAAAGGAAGGAGGAGAACACATGGCAGAAAAGGCGAATATAAGGGAACGGGAAAAGATCATTGAGCGATTGATAGAAGAAAGCAAGCGTGAGATCAACGCCAAGGAGGACGGAAAATATATAAGAATCAGTTATCCTCAAGGGCGCGAGAAAAACCTCGTAGTAGACGTTTTGCGCGATTACTTTCGCCGTATTCGGAGATATAGAGATGTAATGAGCCACAAATAAGCTGGATTGCCGACGCTGAAATACGGTCGGGATGTTGCATAAGGGACATAGCGACACTGTCAATATTATCGCATGTCTCCAGATAGCCGGGAATCGCGCTTTCTTCAAGGCTTACGCGGGTAAAAGATAAGACATCAAGCAAAAAGGAAATATCTCTATTTGTGAGCTCCATATGACCACCTCCATTGAGGAATTAGTTACAAAGTTAGAGTAGCATGAAGGTGGAGACCGGTCAAGGATAAATCGCAAAAATGAAAGAAGGAAAATACAATGACGATCACCGAGGCGGCCAGAAAGGCGGCAAAAACCCGCAGCTGCATCAGCCGGGAAGAGTGGAAAGGCCTAAATATGGCGGTATTGCCGACGAACGGTACGGAATGCTGCATGCTAGTAAGGACAAAGAAAAACGAGGGCCAATATCTTGTGGGACCGCTATGGGAGCCGCAGCGAGAAGACCTCGTGGCAGGTGATTGGTGGGTTTTAAGCCTAGAAAAATTTCCCGATGATTTCCAGCGCTTCGTCAAGGCCGCGCTTGAAGCGGTTATCGAGGTAAGCAATCCCATGTTCGGATAATAGGCATTCGCTGAATGCGAAAATCTATAAGGCAAAACAAAGGAGCAAACCCATGACGATCACAGAAGCCGCGCGAGAGGCGGAAAAAAACCGTAGCTGTATCAGCCGGGAGGCATGGCGGGATTTACGTTTCGCGATCTTGCCGACGGATAGCACGGACTGCTGTATCCCCATTGCCCTGGATAAAGCAAAGGGTAAAACCCCTATGCGGATAAGGTGGGAACCGCAGAGCGACGATCTTGTAGCGGATGATTGGTATACGATCGGCCCGGAAAAACTGCCCAAAGATATACGAAACTTTGTAATAAGCACGCTTGAAGAGATCGACAGGCGGCACGAGAATCTGCGGAAATGGTACGAAGAGCATGAGAAAAATGGCGGATAGAGGGGATGCAAGATGTAAGCATATAAGCATCCGCGCCGGATGCCACGGCAGCGGGAACCAAACGACAAAGCGGGAGAGCAGCGTATAAACCCCTACCAAAAAAACAGGAAGGAGCTATTAAGATGGCGATGCCGGAAGAAGTCAAACGGGAAACGCTGGATTTTAGCCAGCTCATGATCCACATGGGTATAGGCCGGGACGCGCTGAAAAAGCTGATCGAGGCGGGCGGCATGCCGGCGATCCAATACGGGGAATCGCGGTATATCACACCTATACGGGCGCTGGAGGCCTGGGAGGATGAGCTTGGACGGTTGGCGGCGAGGAAATACATGCGGGAATTATCACCGGAAGAGGACGCCAAGCTGCGCGACTGGCAGAGGTATAGGTAAGACGACCATGAAAAGGCGGGATAACGCCGTAAAGCGGGCAATCAAAGCCGCTGGGCTAACGCAGGCCGAGCTGGCGCGGCGGATGAACTACTCAAGGACGATGATAAGCACCATTGCAAACGGGCGCAATGTGCCAAG
>CAJFUN010000005.1 GCA_904420205.1 Candidatus Parachristensenella avicola
GTGCTGGGGTGCCGGTTCTTCACGGATACGGTGGAGCACGTGCCGCAGCGGGCGTACCTGGCGATTGGGGAAGTGGACAAGACGGTGATCTCGCCCTTTGAGTACCGTGAGGTATTTGGGAACGTATGCTACGACGACGATGACTTCGCCGCCAAGCGGGGGCTCAACGGCCAGGGGTATCGGATGGATGAGGAGCACGGCGGCTCCATCCTCTATCACGGCTTTGTGCACACCTTTGACGTGCTGGTGCCGGCTAAGGAATATTTTGCCGAGCATCCCGAATATTTCTCCATGATCGACGGCAAGCGCTACAGCGGGGAGACCGACGCCACCCATGGTTTTGCCCGCACCCAACTGTGCCTGACCAATCCCGATGTGCTGAAGATCGTTATTGAGAAAACCCGCAAGAATATCGAAGAGCATCCGGAGTGCACCATTTTCTCCATCTCCCAGAATGACTGCGGCAACCCCTGTGACTGCCCCGAATGCACCCGCATCAACGAGGAGGAGGGCAGCCGTGCCGGAACGCTAATCCGCTTTGTCAACGCGGTGGCCAATGCTATTGCAAAGGACTACCCCAACGTGATTATTGATACGCTGGCTTATACCTATACCCGTCAAGCGCCCAAAACCCGGCCTGCGCCCAATGTGGCGGTGCGCATCTGCTCCATCGAGTGCTGCTTCTCCCACCCGCTGCGCAGCTGTAATTATCAGTACAACGGTTTTATGGGCCTCACCAAGGATAAGGATACCTTCCAGGACGATATCCGCAACTGGGCCAAGATCTGCAACCGGATGCATGTGTGGGATTACACCACCAATTTCAAGCATTATCTCAACCCCATGCCCAACCTGCACGTGCTGCAGGATAACATCAAGTTCTTCATCGAGAACGGTGTGACGGGCCTCTTTGAGCAGGGTAACGGCGAGGACCTGTCCGGCGAATTCGGCGAGCTGCGCTACTATATCCTTTCCAAGCTGATGTGGGAGCCCGACGGCGATGTGGACCGGTGGATGCGGGAGTTTATGGCGGCCTATTATGGCATGGCGGCTCAGCCCATCCGCGAGTTCATCGACGCGCTGAAAAACCATGTGACCGAGCACGATGTCCATGTGCGGATTTACGACGATCCGGCACAGGGCCATATGCCCCAGTGGCTGATCGACTTGGCCGATGCCAAGTTCGACGAAGCGGAGGCGCTGGCGGACGACGACGAGGTGCTGGAGCGGGTACGCAAGAGCCGTATGCAGATTAAATACTGCAAGCTGTTCAATATGAGCATGGATGATCCCCAGCGGGTGATTGCCTGCGAAGAATTCATTGCGGACGTCAAGCACTTTGGCTTTACCCGTATCCGCGAATGGAAGCCCATTGAGAAGAGCTTTGAGGAGATCCGTCAGGGTATCTTTAAGTAATCCCTTTTCGATCCTATCCGGCGGGCGAAACCGCCCGCCGGTATTATTTTGGGAAAGCGAGCAATCAGATGATGGAATTGGTGAAAAACAGGCAAAGCGCCTATCGTATTGTGATTCCCGCTCAGGCTGGCTCCTGCATCCGGTATGCGGCCGACGAGCTGGCGCGGTATATTGAGGCGGTCAGCGGAGCAAAGCTTCCCATCGTAGAGGATGGGGCGGCGCCGGTTGAGCAGGAAATTGTAATCGGCGGCGCCCAGCGTCCGGGCGTACCCTGTGCATCGGCACTGAAGAACGATGGATATATCATAAAGACGGAAGGAAGCCGCCTATTCATCCTGGGGGAGAACGGCCGAGGCTGCCTCTACGGCGTATATGGCCTGTTGGAGGCATACCTGGGCTGCCGCTTCCTGGCCCGTGAGGTGGAGGTGATTCCCGAAAAAGCGGACATCTGCCTGCCGGAGTTGGACGAGACGAAGGTTCCTCCGCTGGAATACCGGGAGACTTATTGGTACGAGCCGGAGCGGTTCGGTGATTTTGCCATGAAGCGCGGCTTTAACGCTTCGATCACCCAGCCCTATGAAGAGCACCTGGGCGGCAGCATCCAGGCCTTGGGCCTGGCCCACACCTTCTTTTCCTTCCTTTCGCCGGAGGAATTCTTTGACGAGCACCCCGAGTATTTTTCCTTGGTGGGCGGCCGGCGCATTCGGGAAGAAACCCAGCTGTGCTTGACCAACCCTGACGTGAAGCGGATCGTCAAGGAGCGGCTGCGCGAGGCGATTATAGCGCATCCGGAGTGCAAGATGTTTTCCGTGTCGCAGATGGACTGGTATAACCCCTGCGAATGCCCGGAGTGCGCCCGCATCGATGCGGAGGAAGGTAGCCATATGGGTACCGTGCTGCGCTTTGTCAATGAATGCGCCGATTCCATCGCCGAGGAATTCCCCGATGTAGTCATCGAGACGTTGGCCTATCAGTATACCCGGCAGCCCCCGAAGATCACCAAGGCCCGGCCCAATGTGTGCGTGTGCCTGTGCTCCATTGAGTGCTGCTTTACGCATCCCCTGCGCCAGTGCGACCGGATCTCGGTACCTTTTAAGTATATTGCCGAGCCCGGGGCGACCTTCCAGCAGGATCTGGTGGGGTGGTCCAAGGTATGCAGCCGCATGATGATCTGGGATTATACCACCAACTACCGGTTCTACCTGACGCCGATGATCAATCTGCACGTGCTGCAGGATAATATGAACTTCTTCCTGGAGAACAACGTGACCTTCCTCTTTGAGCAGGGCAATGCTCAGTCCATGTCCGGCGAATTCGGTGAGCTTAGGGCCTACCTTCTCAGCAAGCTGATGTGGGAGCCTAAGGGCGACGTCAATACGTGGATGACCGACTTCCTGGAAGGATACTACGGTGCGGGAGCGGCCAAACCGATCCGGGCTTATATCGAGCTTCTCCAAAGCTATGTAACCGAGTACCATGTCCATGCCGGCATCTATGAGAACCCCATGGATGTGATCCCCAACGCGCTGATCCCGAAGATGGATGCGCTATGGGACGAGGCCGAAGCTGCCGCTGAGGATGAGGCTAAGCTGGCCCGCATCCGCCGTTCCCGTCTGCAGGTCAAATTCGTCAAGCAGCACCGGCGCCGCGTGACCGACGCTGACTTTGCCGAGGAAGGCGAAAAGTTAATCTCCGAGATCATAGAGCATGGCATCGACTATGTGCAGGAGGGAGTAGCCCGTGATACGAGCTTTGCCCAAATCCGCACGGGGTATCTGCCGGATTCCTGGCAGACCTTCTGGAAACCCCAGCCGGTGAAAACCGCGGCCAAAAGCATCAGCGAACACGACTAAATCAAGCGCGGCGGGCATATAGCCCCGCCGGGCTTATGGGAATGAGGAATGAATATGCTGAACCTAACGGAGGCGGGCCAGTCCCGCTATCGTATCGTCATGCCGAGGGAGGCCGATGGCAAGAACCGCTTTGCCGCCCAGGAGCTGGCGCGCTATATTTTGAAGATCACCGGTGCCGCGCTGCCGGTGGTGACCGACGAGCTGCCGGCTTCCGAGCAGGAGATTTGCGTGGGCCCGGTGTCCCGGGACGGGCTGCCCGATACCTCGCAACTGAAAAACGATGGTTTTATCATGGCCAGCCGGGAAGACCGGATTTTCCTGGTGGGGCATAATAGCCGCTCCAACCTCTATGCCGCCTACAGCTTTTTGGAGGATGTGCTGGGGTGCCGGTTCTTCACGCAGTCGGTGGAGCATATCCCGCAGCGGGAGACGCTTCGGGTAGAGCCCTTTAACCTTGTGAAGCAGTCCCCCTTTGAATACCGGGAAACCTCCTGGCACGGCATGACGCTTCCGGGATTTGACCCCAAACGCGGCTTTAACGGCGCCCATCCCCATGCGCCTGACCAGGGCGAGGGCCTGGAGGACGTGTTCCGATACCTGGGCTTTGGCCATACCATGTTCGATTATGTAAATCCGGACGAATATTTTGACGAGCATCCTGAGTATTTCTCCATGGTGGAAGGCCGCCGGATCAAGGATCACACCCAGCTGTGCCTGACCAACCCCGAGGTGCTGGAGATTACCCAGAAAAAGCTCCGGCAGAATATCATCGACCATCCGGAGTGCAAGGTATTCTCCCTATCCCAGATGGACTGGTATAACTACTGCGAATGCCCGGAATGCGCCCGGGTAGACGCGGAAGAGGGCGCCCATTCGGGTACGCTGATCCGATTTGTCAATGCCTGCGCCGAGTCGATCGCCGAGGAATTCCCGGACGTGCTGATCGATACTTTCGCTTATCAGTATACCCGCCAGGCGCCGAAAAAGACGCGCCCTGCCCCCAATGTCAGCGTGCGTATCTGCTCCATCGAGTGCTGCTTTACCCATCCGCTGGCCGAGTGCCACCGGGCGATGTTCCCCTTTGTCTTTGCAACGACGCCCGGCGTGACCTTCCAGCAGGATCTGGCCGATTGGAGCCGTATCGCCAGCCATCTGGTGGTCTGGGATTATACCACCAACTTCCGCTTCTACCTGGCGCCCATGGTGAACCTGCACGTGCTGCAGGACAATATCCGTTTCTTCCGGGATAACAATGTGACCGGCCTCTTTGAACAGGGCAACGGCCAGTCGGTCTCCGGCGAGTTTGGCGAGCTCAGGGGATATTTGATCAGCAAGCTGATGTGGGAGCCCGATGGCGATGTGGACGAGTGGACCCGAGAATTCCTGGCAGGATACTATGGCAACGCCGCCGCGCCCATCCATGCCTATATTAAGCTGCTGGCCGACCATGTGACCCGCTATGACCTGCATGCCGGCATTTATGAGAGCCCCAAAGCCTTCCTGCATAATGCGCTGATTCCGAAGATGGACGCGCTGTGGGACGAGGCCGAGGCGCTGGCTGACAATGAGGAGATTCTGGAGCGGGTGCAGCGTTCCCGCCTACAGGTGCGCTTTATCAAGTTCCACCGCAAGGGACCGGGCGACGATGATTATGATGCGGTTTGCGAGCAGCTGATATCCGATATCCGCCGCCTTGGCGTCACCTATATCCAGGAGGGAAAGGATATCGAAAAGAGCTTCGACGAGATGCGCCACGGCACGCTTCCGGGCACGTCCCGCTCGGATTACCGCTGGTAGGAACCGGCGAAAAGGAGGAGACATATGGCTTTGACACTGATGGACAAGGGGGCCTGCGGCTACCGTATCGTGGTCGGCGCGGAGGCTGACGCGGGCACGCGCTATGCCGCCGGCGAGCTGGCGAAGTATCTGGAAAAGATCGGCGGCGTACAGCTGCCTGTGGTGGACGATGCCTGCGTCCCGCAGGATCAGGAGATCGTGATCGGCAAAACGAACCGCCAGGGAGCGCCCAGCGGCGCGCAGCTGAAAAACGACGGTTATATGCTGAAAACCGAGGGCAAACGGCTCTTCATCCTGGGGCAGAACGACCGAGGAAACCTTTATGGCGTGTACGGCCTGCTGGAAAATAAGCTGGGCTGCCGCTTCTTCACGGCTTCGCTGGAGCGGGTGCCGGCTATGGAGACGGTAACGCTTGAGGAATTGGATGAAACGGTGATTCCGCCGCTGGAATACCGGCTGACCAGCTGGAATGAGGTCAGCCATAATCCGGTTTACGCCTACAAGCGCGGCACCAACAACCTGCCCGGCACGCCTGTGACGCCGATGCTGAACCACAGCCTGTGCCATACGATGTTTAGCTACCTTTCACCGGACGAGTATTTCGACACCCATCCGGAATACTTCTCCATGGTAAACGGCGTGCGGATAAGGGAAGAAACCCAGCTGTGCCTGACCAACCCCGAGGTGAAGGAGATCGTCAAACAAAACCTGCGCAAGACGATTTTAGCGCATCCGGAGTGCACCATCTTCTCGGTGTCGCAGATGGACTGGTATAACCCCTGTGAATGCCCGGAGTGCGCCCGGGTCGATGCAGAGGAAGGCAGCCACATGGGTACCATGCTGCGCTTTGTCAATGAGTGCGCCGACTTTGTGGCGGAGGAGTTCCCCCATGTGATCATCGAGACGCTGGCTTACCAGTATACCCGCCAGGCGCCCAAGATCACCAAGCCCCGGCCCAATGTGTGCATTTGCCTGTGCACCATCGAGTGCTGTTTTACCCACCCCATGCGCGAATGCCACGAGGCTGTGCGTCCCTTTAAGTACATCACCGATCCGGATCATCCCATCCAGCAAGATCTGGTGGATTGGGGCAAGATCTGCAAGCGGCTGCTGGTCTGGGACTATACCACGAACTACCGGTTCTATCTTGCGCCGATGATTAATCTCCACGTGATCCAGGATAACGTGAAGTTTTTCATCGAAAACGGCGTAACCCAACTCTTTGAGCAGGGGAACGGCCAGTCGATCTCCGGTGAGTTCGGCGAGCTTCGGGCCTATCTGCTGACCAAGCTGATGTGGGAACCCGACGGCGACCTGAGCGCCTGGATGGACGAATTCCTGGACGCTTACTATGGCGCCGGCGGCCGCGCAATCCGCGCCTATATCGATCTTCTGGCCGATCATGTGACCCGCCACCATGTCCATGCGGGCATTTACGAAAGCCCCATGGATGTGATCCCCAATACGCTGCTGCCCAAGATGACGGAGCTGTGGGATGAGGCAGCGCGGCTGACGCAGGACGATCCAGAGGCCTCAGCCCATGTGGACCGTTCGCGGCTGCAGCTGGAGTTTGTAAAACATCATCGCCGCCGTCCCCATGAGGTGGATTTTGCTGAAAAAGCGGAAGAGCTCATCGAAAGCATCAAGCGCAATAAGGTGACTTATGTGCAGGAGATTTTCGAGCACGTGCAGCCCCAGCCGGAGGCCTTGGAACGCAGCTTCAGCCAAATTCGCAAAGGCGACTTACCCGATACCTGGCCGGTATTCTGGCAGCCCTTCTAGGCGTGCCGCATGAGGAGAGGGGAGGGCAACCAGGCCCTCTTCGGCCTCCTTATGGATAGAAAGGATGTGAACCGAATGTCCCTTTGCCTGATCGATGGGGGAAAAAGCCGCTA
This sequence comes from Candidatus Parachristensenella avicola, assembly GCA_904420205.1. Classification (GTDB taxonomy): domain Bacteria; phylum Bacillota; class Clostridia; order Christensenellales; family UMGS416; genus Parachristensenella; species Parachristensenella avicola. The sequence continues at coordinate 6,962 of CAJFUN010000005.1, forward strand.
TCAGATTATCGTGGCGGCGGACGCCGGAGCGGCTGTACGGTGCGCGGCTGGTGAGCTGGCGAAATATCTTGCAGCCATGGGCGGAGCGGCAATCCCCGTGCGGACCGACGACACGCCCGCCTGCCCGTGGGAGCTTGTGGTGGGCCGGACGAACCGCCTGGGCGCGCCCCGGGACGCAGACCTGAAAAACGACGGATACCTTTTGAAAACCGAGGAGGAAAGGCTCTTCATCCTGGGCGAGAACGACCGCGCCTGCCTTTATGGCGTTTACGGCCTCTTGGAGCGCCATCTGGGCTGCCGGTTCCTGGCGGCTGACGTGGAAAAGATTCCTCTGCGCAGCCGACTGGAGATCCCTTCGCTGGATGAAACCCATATCTCCCCCTTTGAATACCGGGAAGTCTATTGGTATGAGGCGGAGACGGACATGGATTTTGCCGTGAAGCGTGGCATGAACGCCTCCATCCGCGAACCCTATGATGATTGCCACGGCGGAAGCATCCGGTATAACGGATTTGTCCATACCTTTAAGCTTTATATCCCCGACGAAGAATTTTTCGATACGCATCCGGAATATTTCGCTATGGTTAACGGAAAGCGGCAGCCCGGCGAGTATTCGCAGCTGTGCCTGACCAATCCGGATGTGTTTTCCATCATGCTGGAACGGGCCCTTAAATCCATTGAAGCGCACCCGGAGTGCTCCATTATTTCGCTATCCCAGAATGACGGATTTAATCCCTGCACCTGCCCGGAATGCGCCCGCGTGGACGCGGAGGAGGGCGGATATTCAGGCACGCTGATTCGCTTTGTCAACGGGCTGGCCAGGGAGATCGGCAAGCGGTATCCGGATCTGACCATCGATACCTTGGCCTACCGCTATACCCGGCAGGCGCCTTTTAAGACCAAGCCCGAGCCCAATATCTGCGTGCGCATGTGCACCATCGAGTGCTGCTTTGCCCATCCCATCGCCGAATGCACCGATGAATCGGACGCGGAGAAGGTGGACGATAAGCCCACAAAAACGCTGCAGGAGGACTTTGAAGATTGGGGCAAGATCTGCAAGCGTATGTTCGTATGGGATTACACCACCAATTTCCACCATTATCTGGCTTCCTTCCCGAACCTGAGGGTGCTGCAGGACAACATCCGCTATTTCATTGGCCGCAACGTAACCGGCCTCTTTGAGCAGGGAAATGCCGAGAGCGTATCCGGCGAGTTCGGCGAGCTTCGGGCCTATCTGCTGACCAAGCTGATGTGGGAGCCTGAGGGCGACGTGGACAAATGGATGAACGAGTTCCTAACCGGCTACTACGGGCAGGCCGCCGCGCCCATCCGCCGATATATCGATATGCTGCACGATTATGTGAAGGATGAAAACGTGCATGTGGGCATCTATAATACGCCGGAAAGCTATCTGCCCGACTGGCTGCTGGAGAGAGCCGCCGTCCTATGGGACGAGGCGGAGCTGGTGGCCGAGGATGAAGACGTTTGGGCGCGCGTACATAGGTCGCGCCTGCAGCTGACCTATGCCGAGCTGCGCCGTATGCCCATGGATGACCCCCGGCGCGCGGAAAAGATGGCGCGGTTTGCCAGCGAAGTGCGGGCCTATGGTATCACCCGCCTGCAAGAGGGGCGCGATGTGGAAAAGACATTGTCCAAGCTGGAAAAGGGCGATTTGACCTTGGTATAATGGAAAGGAGAATTTCCAATGATCCTGACAGATAACAAAAAGAGCGGCTATCGCATTGTTGTGGCGGCCGGAGCCAGCGAGGCGGCTCAATACGCAGCGCAGGAGCTAGCCAAATATCTGATGATGATTTCCGGCGCAAGTCTGCCCATCGCCGAGGATACATGCCCGGCTCAGGACAAGGAAATCGTCATCGGCCGCACCAACCGGCCGGACGCGCCCTGCGGATGCGGATTGAAGAACGACGGCTATTTGCTGAAAACCGTGGGCGAGCGCCTGTTTATTCTAGGGGAAAACGACCGGGGCAACCTCTACGGCGTCTATGGGCTGCTGGAGAATCATCTGGGATGCCGGTTCCTGGCCGAAGGCGTGGAGAAGGTCCCGTCCCGCAGGAGCGTGTGCCTGCCCGATCTGGACGAGACGGTGATCCCGCCGCTGGAATACCGGGAAACCTACTGGCACGCCTCCGAGCACTATCCGGATCTGGCCATCAAACGCGGCTTTAACGGCGCTTGGTATCATAATATGGAGGCCAAGCACGGCGGCGACCTGCGTTATTATGGATTTGCTCATACGCTGTTCTCTTATGTATCGCCCGATGAATACTTTGATACCCATCCGGAGTACTTTTCCATGGTGGACGGAAAGCGAATCCGGGAGCGGACCCAGCTATGCCTGACCAATCCTGAGGTGCTGGAGATCACCAAGAAAAAGCTGCGGCAGAACATCATCGATCATCCGGAGTGCAAAATTTTCTCGCTGACGCAGATGGACTGGTACAATCCCTGCCAGTGCCCAGCGTGCGCCAAGGTGGACGCGGAGGAAGGGGCCCATTCGGGCACGATGCTGCGCTTTGTCAACGCTTGCGCGGCTTCCATCGCCGAAGAGTTCCCGGACGTAATCATCGACACCTTTGCCTATCAGTACACCCGCCAGGCGCCTAAAATTACCCGGCCCCTGCCTAACGTGTGCGTACGCATCTGCTCCATTGAATGCTGCTTTGCCCACCCGCTCAATGCCTGCGATGAGATTATGCATCCCTTTAAGGACCGGGTGATCGGAAACGCTACCTTCCAGAATGACATTCGGGACTGGGCGAAAATATGTAAGCGCATGTTCGTGTGGGATTACACCACCAACTACCGCTTTTACTTGGCGCCCTTCCCCAACTTCCACGTGCTTAAGGACAATATTCGCTTTTTCTTGGAGAACGGCGTAACCGGCATCTTCGAGCAGGGGAACGCCCAGAGCGCATCCGGCGAGTTTGGCGAACTGCGCATGTATCTGATCAGCCGCTTGATGTGGGATCCGGATCTCGATGTGGAACAGGCCATGGATGAGTTCCTGACAGGCTATTACGGCATGGCGGCCGGTCCCATTCGGGAATATATTCGCCTACTGACCAATCACGTGGTGGAGGATCATGTGCATATGGGCATCTATGATGATCCGACCTGGTATATCACAGACGAAACGCTGCAGAAGGCCCAGGCACTGTGGGATGAGGCGGAGGCGCTGGCAGCCGACGAGGCTGAGCTGGCCCGTATCCGCCGTTCCCGCCTGCAAGTGCGCTATGCCCAGGTGCAGCGCATGAGCACGGAAGACCCGTCGCGCGCAGGACTCGTAGAATCGCTCATTGCAGATATTCGGGCCTTTGGCATCAGCCATATCCGCGAGAGCCAGGATCTGGAGAAGAGCTTTGAACTGCTCCGGGCCGGCGGCCCCTATCGGTAATTACCCAATCCCATACGGCCCATGAGGGCGGACGGCAGGACCGCCCGCCCCTTTGGTGCCGAAGAAAGGAAGAGACATGCTTCACCTTGTGACAAACGGGCAACCCAATTATCGTATTATCCTGCCGGAAAAGGCGGATGCGACCCTGGCGCATGCGGCCCGGGAGCTGGCGCGGTATATCGGGCGTATGTCCGGCGCGGCGATGCCCATGGCCGACAGTGCCAGTCCGGCGGTAGACCGGGAAATCTGCCTTGGCCATACAGGCAGAGCGGGAGAAACTGGCTGTGAAGGCCTGAAGAATGACGGATACCGCATTTCAACTTCGGCGGAACGGATCTTTATCCAGGGCGACGGCTCCCGGGGCGTGCTCTACGGCGTATATGGCTTCCTGGAGGAATGCCTGGGATGCCGGTTCTTTGCCGAGGGAGCGGAGCATATCCCCCAGCGCGCCACCATCGACCTGCCGCCTGTGTCGCTTACCCGAATATCTCCGCTGGAGTACCGGGAGACGCTATGGAACTGCATGCGCGGCGGCGATATCGCCGTCAAACGCGGATTTAACGGGCAGAACCATGAGATTGGGGCGCACCAGGGCGGCAATATCCGCTATTTTGGCTTTGTCCATACCTTCGGGCGCTATGTGGATCCCGACGAATACTTTGATGAGCACCCGGAATATTTCTCCATGGTAAACGGAAAGCGGATCCGGGAGCAGACCCAGCTGTGCCTGACCAACCCTGAAGTGCTTGCCATTGTCGTGGAGAAGCTGCGCCGCAATATCCAGGAGCATCCAGAGGCCAAGATTTTTTCCATCTCCCAGAACGACTGCTACAATCCCTGCACCTGCCCGGAATGCGCTCGGGTGGACGCGGAGGAGGGCAGCCATGCCGGCACGCTGATCCGTTTTGTCAACGCCGTAGCCGAGGCCATTGCGAAGGACTATCCCGACGTACTGATCGATACGTTGGCCTATCAGTATACCCGCACCGCGCCCAAGCTCACCCGGCCTGCGCCCAATGTATGCGTAAGAATCTGCACCATCGAGTGCTGCTTCTCCCACCCCTTGGAAGCATGCGACGCGCTGTGCTACCGCTTTGTAGACCTGGTGGATAAAGATTCCAGCCTGCAGCAGGATTTTCTGGCCTGGAGCCGGATCTGCGACCGAATCTTTGTATGGGACTATACCACCGATTTCCGCCATTACCTGTGCCCCTTCCCCAACTTTGCCAGCCTAGCGCCCAACATGCGATTCTTCGTCCACAACGGTGTGACGGGCCTCTTTGAGCAGGGCAACGGGGAGTCCGTATCCGGGGAATTTGGCGAGCTTAGAGCCTATCTTATCAGCCGCCTTATGTGGAACCTAGAGGCTGATGTAGACAAAGAGATGGATGAATTCCTGACCGGCTATTATGGCAGGGCCGCCGGCCCCATCCGCGCCTATATCGATATGATCCAGCAGAAGGTAGCCCGGGATCAGATCCATGTGACCATCTACGACAACCCCACCCAGGGGCATCTGCCTGACGAGCTGCTGGAGCGGGCTGTGGCGCTGTGGGACGAGGCGGAGGCCTTGGCTGACAATGAGCAGTTCCTGTGGCGGGTGCAGAAATCGCGTATGCAGGTGCGCTATACGCAGATTCACCGCATGCCTTTGGATGCGCCGGACCGCGATAAAGTGATCGATGATTTTATCGCCGATCTTGACCGATTTGGTATCACCCATATCCGCGAGCATAACCGCAAGGAACAGGATTATGGCGATCTGCGCGCGGGAACCATGGACGCCCGGGGCTGGTAGGCCGGCGGGCTCGCTTCCCTTAGAGGAAGAAAGGAGTCAATCATGCAGAGCTTTACCTATTACAGCCCGACCAAGGTGATCTTTGGCAAGGGCGCCGAGAAACAAACAGCTCAAGAGGTTCTCGCATTCGGAGGCAGCCGGGTGCTGCTGGTCTACGGCGGCGGCAGCGTGGTAAAAAGCGGCTTGCTTTCCCGCATCGAGGAGGGCCTGACTGAGGCGGGGATCCCCGTCAAAACGCTGGGCGGCGTTCAGCCTAATCCACGGCTGAGCTTGGCCAGGCAGGGCGTACGGGATGCGCTCGATTTTGGCGCAGATTTCATTTTAGCGGTCGGGGGCGGCAGCGTCATCGATACGGCCAAGGCGGTGGCCCATGGGGCGGCTAACCCGGATACCGATATCTGGGCCTATTGGGAGGGAGAAAAGACGCTGGAAAAGAGCCTGCCCGTGGGCGTGGTGCTGACCATCTCCGCGGCCGGAAGCGAAACCAGCGATTCCGCCGTTTTAACCAACGAGGAAACCGGCGTCAAGCGCGGATTAAGCACGCCCTTTAACCGGCCCCGGTTTGCCGTCATGAACCCGGAGCTGACCTATACGCTTCCGCCCTACCAGATTGCCTGCGGCGTGGTGGATATTATGATGCACACGCTGGATCGCTACTTTACGCCCACACAGGGCAACGAAACTACCGACGCACTGGCTGAGGCGCTCTTGGTTACGGTGATCCGCAACGGACGCAAGGCCATGGCTGACAGCCATGATTACGGGGCGATGAGCGAGCTGATGTGGTGCGGCAGCCTTTCTCACAACGACCTGACGGGCCTGGGGGCGGTCAAGGATTTTGTGCCCCACAAGCTGGGCCATGAGCTCAGCGCGAAATTCGACGTGGCCCATGGAGCCAGTTTATCTGCGGTGTGGGGAGCCTGGGCGCAATATAGCTGGAAGACCCATCCGGAGCGGTTTGCGCGCTATGCCCGTCAGGTATGGGGCGTCCAAACGGACGATGAAGAACAAGCGGCCTTGGAAGGTATCGCCGCTACGGTAGACTATTTCAGGTCCCTGGGGATGCCTACCTGCCTGAGCGAACTTGGTATCGGCGTGCAGCCGGAAACCGTGCTGGAGGCGATGGCCCGCCAAGCGACCCGCGGCGACACCATGATGCTGGGTAGTTTCCGCCCGCTGGATCAGGCCGGCGCGCTTGCGGTATACCGATTGGCTAACCGGTAAGTATTCCAGGCCCTCTTAAGCGAAAGCCCTCAATCCTAAGATTGAGGGCTTTGCTACGCTTGCCCGGATTAGCGCAAGATGCTTGCGGCTCCCGCCGGGCTGGGTTATACTGAAGAAAAGCGGGAGGGAGACGGGAAATGCGGTCCACTACAGGAAGATTTACCAGTGCGAATGGAATTAGCCGCGTCGCCTATCGGATCGATACCCCGAAGGACGGGCCGGTCAAGGGCGTGCTGCAGCTTTCCCATGGTATGTGCGAATACGTGGGGCGGTATAAAGCACTTTTCGCAGCCTTGTGCGATGCCGGGTGGGTGGCCGCGGGCCATGACCATATCGGCCACGGAGCTTCGGCCGGCAGCCCGGAGGAACTGGGCTATTTTGCGGAACATGACGGGTGGCAGTGCTTGGTGGAGGATGTGCATACCCTGTCAAACCTGGTGCGCCGCCAATATCCTGACGTGCCGCTGGTATTGCTGGGGCACAGCATGGGATCCTTTATCGCCCGGGAAACCTTGCGCCGCTATGGAAATGAATACGATGGGGCGATCATCTGCGGCACGGCGGGACCTAACCCGGCCGCGGCCCTGGGCGTGGCGCTGGCGGAGCTGGACATTGCGATTCGGGGCGGCCATCACCGCAGCGCCGTGCTTCAAAACCTGGCTTTTGGCAGCTATAACCGCCGGTTTGAAAGCCGTACGCCATATGACTGGCTGACGCGGGACACGTCGATTGTCGACCGGTATGCGGCCGATCCCCTTTGCACGTTCATCTTTACTTCTTCCGGATTCCGTGATCTATTCACGCTGCTGCGCAGGGTCTCCCGGCGCGACTGGGCACGCTGCCTACCGAAGGAGCTGCCGATGCTGCTCATCGCTGGGGATATGGACCCGGTAGGCGACTATGGGCGCGGCGTCAAAAAAGTTTATGCACGCATCCGGGCGGCGGGCTGCAAGGACGTATCGCTGAAGCTATATCCCGGAGGGCGCCATGAGATCCTCAACGAGATAAATCGGGACGCGGTTTTTCAGGATGTACTCGACTTCTGCGGCCGGATCCAGAAAACGGTGAAATGAGAGTGAATTTCAATCTATACGTAAAGGCCAATTCTCACAAATCCCCGGCGATATCGCCGGGGATTTGTGGTCGTTTTCTTCATATTTATTGAAGCGTCAGCTCTACCATCTGGTGGCAGTCCACCTGGGGCACGGTTAGCGTTACGATACCCTCTGATTGCGTAAAGGGGATGGCACGCCCCTGGGGCTGGAGGATGGCCTGTGACAGCGGCGCGCTTAGCCGCAGCGTTACGGGGACGTTCTGAATCGGCGGAAGATCCTCGATGACTGAGGTGCGGCCCCGCTGAATGGGCGATCCATACATCAAATGCAGCACATAGCGGCCCTCCTGCCGGGTAAGCCGGGCGCGGCCGGCACTGGGCAGGGATACCTCCATCACCGGGCGGTAGATAAGGCGCAGCGCCCCGCAGAGGGTATCGCGGAAAAGCTGAGCGCCGTCGTTTTTATACATGCGGCAGAGCTTGTGGGCCAGGTAGACGAGGTTTCCCTTGCGGGCGATACCGGGATAGAGAGCGGGTTCATCCCGATAGGGTGTGAACTGATGGGAGCAGTAACGGCCATAGGTGCGATTGAACCAAGGCTCATATACCTGCCCCAAAACCTCGGCATCCTGAACACAGGTGCATATGGCGCTTTGGTAGCAAAGAAAAGGTGAATCCAACCAATCGCAGCCAGTGAGCAGGGCGGGGGCTTTTAGATAGTCTACATCGCAGCTGCTGGGCCCCTGGTAGGTCAGTCCCGTATCCAGCTGGAAGGCGCCGTCCTTTACCGCGCTTTCGCCGGTAAGCAGCACGCCGCCGCCCTGGCGGGCAAAGGCGCTCAGCCGCGCAGCCTCTTCATCGGTAAGCTGGACGCAGTCGGGTAGGATCACCGCGTCATAGGCGGAAAGCTCATCGCCAGGCAGCACAACGGTGAAATCCAGCTGCTTTTCCAGCAGCATGCTGTGCAATCCTTCGTCTGAAGCGGAATCTCCGCTGAGATAGACGCCTAGGCGCGTGGTATTTGTTTCGCCGTAGCACCAGGGTTCGATGCTTTCTAGATAGCGATAGGCGTGACCGATTAGCCGGTAAGTCGAAAGGTCCATTCGTCCGTTGGGCGGCATCTGGTCGCCCACGGAACAACGCGCGCCATACATGGCCATCATGGCGACCTCGAAACGCAGCGCTTCAGGATTTTTATAGCCGCCGAACTCGCCCCAGGTGGTGTGGAATTTGCCGGTCATGCCAAGATAATCTTTGCCATAGCGGCGCATGACGCTGGCGCGGGGTACCATTTTGTTATAACCGCCCCAGGCGGTGGGCAGGTCCTCCATCTCATAATGAGTTTGAGAGGGGTGATATTCGGTGCGGTAGATATCGGCTCCGCCGGAGTTGAAGAATACGGTAGCTTCGGGATGCTTCTCCCAGAGGATGGCCCGGCAGCGGTCAGCGAACCGGATATGGCTTTGGACATAGAAGGCCCGGGCATCCGCCTCATTTTCTGGGTCGAGCCCCGCCTTTTGCATGCCCTCCAAGCAGGCGGGGCAGTAGCATGCGCCCTTTATGTAGACAATATCATAAAAAAGCCCGTCCAGCCGCTCATATCGGTCGCAGATTTCTTGGGTCAGCGCGTAGATGTGCTGGGCGTAAGGGCCGTCCCCGTTGAGGCACAGATCGGTCCAGGAACAGATAGGGCGCGGATCGCCTGGCGCAGCGCTCAGATCAGCGTTGGTGGTGCTGATGCGCCCGTCCTTGGTGCGCATTGCCCATTCCGGATGACGACGGGCATCCTGAGCCGACCAGCCAGCGGTGATGTAAACTGGGCAGTCCACGCCCATTTCGTGCGCTGCGTCGATCATGGCGCCGGTAAGATCAAATCCCGGGTCCAGGGTAGGGTGAGGCGTACCGACCCGGGTGGGATAATAGCACCAGCCATGATGGCCCTTGGCAAAGACGGTGATGGAATTAAGATGGCCAAGTCGCAGCGCCTCCTGGAAATTTTCCTTAGAAAAGGCGCTTCCTACGCCGGGTATGTCTTCCGAAGTGTGGAAATCCAGATGGACCTGACGGGTGGGTAATCTACGCATGGCTTTGTCCTCCTTTGGCGGTTTAGGGCATATCCAAGGTATAGGTATGAAGGTATTGGGTGGGGCTTAGCCCATAATGCTGCTTAAAAAGCCGGCTGGCGTAGCTTTCATCCTCCCAACCTACGCTGGCCGCGGCCTGCCGAAGCGGCAGGGAACGCGTAATCATGAGCTCTTGCATGCGGCTGAGCTTCATTCGGTTGATGGCGGTAATCAAGGTCTGGCCGGTGGCCTCTTTGAAGACGTGACTTAAGTGGCCGGGGCTGATTTTCAGCTGGCTGGCGACCTCGGCCACGGTGATCCGTTCATCCAGGTGTTGGGCAATATAATGGAGCGCTTGACGAGCGTAGCGCTCATATCCAGGCGAAAGGGTTTCCTGCTCTCGAGAGTCGCCGCGGGCCCGGGCCAGCGCGGCTAAGAGCTCCAACGCCAGGCCGCCACACTCCAACGCCCAGTAGCTGCCGCGCAGGGCATGCGCTTGGATAATTCGCCGTAGCAGCCGGATTACCGGCGCATTATCAGGGCTGGGCGGCAGATAAGGCGGGATCCGCAGCGCGTCGGGCTTCCCCTGATCTTCCAGCGCCAGCGGGAGAAACATCCCCACCGTTTCATGAATATGACGGCCCTGTGGACAGCTGACCGAGAAAGGGATTTCTCGTGGACTGATTAGGATGGTTTCCGGCTCAAGCACTGCGGCAGCGTGCCCCTGCCGCTGCCAGTGCACCGCGCCCTCCAGGATGTAGGTAACTTCAAGGGCATTGCGCTGGGAGGGAAAGCTGTAGTCATAGTGGTCGGTCTGGTAGCGGTGAGCAAACCAAATCGTGGGATGTGCGGATAAGGTAAAATAGTAATCGGACATGGGATGGATCAAGCGCTCCTGTTCATATCGATGCTATCAGTATAATCGATTATCGCAGAATAATCCATATCATTCCGCAATAATCCCTACCCAAAGCGGCAAGACGCAGTATACTGGAGTTAACGACGGGCGCAGAGGGATTGGAAAAAGCGCCGGGGAGGGAAACAATGGATTATTTGGAGCATTTGCGCAGTGAAATCGCCGCGCCGCCCGCAGGCCGCTACTGCCGCGAGGCGCTGCTGGCTGGCGGATACAGAGCCCATCTCGAGGAGCGGGCGCCCATAGCCCGGGCCTACGCCCTGGAAAGCCTGCTGACCGGCGCCAAGCCCTACCTCTATGAAGCGGATCTGATCGCCGGGTCCACGCGGGGCCTGTTCTGCGAAGCGCTGTCGGAGGCGGAGGATAAGTATGCTCATCGATTGGTTGAGAGTTATGGATCCCGAAGCTTCATTACCAATTACGATCACTTTGCTCCGGACTACGACCGTTTGGTGGAGGAGGGCGTGGGCGCGCGCTTGTCCCGGATTGACGCCGGCCTGGTGCGTTTTGCGTATGATCCGGAAAAGACGCTATTTCTACAAGCGGCCCGGGTAGCCTTTGGCGCTTTCCGCGCCATGATCTTGGGCTATGCCCGGGCGGCTGAAGAAAAAGGCGGGCGATTTGCAGCCATGAGCGAGGATCTGTATCATCTGGCTGATTACCGGCCGGTTACGTTCCGCCAGGGGTTACAGCTGATATGGCTGGCTCATCTGAGCTTTGTCCATGAAGGGCGGTATGCCATGGCCTTAGGGCGGCTGGATCAGATCCTTTATCCGCTGTACCGAGGGGATGTGGAGGCAGGACGGCTAAGCTATGAGGAGGCCGTGGAGCTTCTGGCCGCTACCTTTTTGAAGATCGGCGAGGCCCGATGGCGGGGCGGGGACGACGTGGTCAATATCTGCATCGGCGGCGTGACCCGCCAGGGTGCCGACGCGACCAACGAGCTGAGCTATGCCGTTTTGGAGGCGGTGGGCCGCTGCAATATACCCGGGCCGAATCTCTCAGCCCGTATCCATGGAGGTACCCCGCCGCGCTTTTTGGATGCTTGCCTTCAGGTGATCGGCACGGGCCTCGGGTATCCGGCGCTGATGAACGATGAAGTGAATATCCCCGCGCTAGCCCGTCATGGCTACCGGATGGAAGATTGCCGGGACTACTGCATGGTGGGGTGCATCGAAAATTTCCTGCAGGGCCGCCAGCCGCCTTGGTCTGACGGGCGTTTTAATGCGCCCCTGTACCTGGAAGCGGTGTGGAACCGAGGGCGCTCCTTGCTGGACGGTGCCCCCATCGGCGTGGATACCGGGGATCCGGAAAAGCTGGACAGCATGGAAAAGCTGCTGTCCGCCTACCGGACTCAGCTGGAATTTGGCGCTGCTGAATATATGGCCCGCTTTATGAATGAGAACACGCGGCTCGATCCTGTGCACTATATGGACGCCTATCTGTCCTGCTTCTGCCGGGATTGCATTGAGCGGGGCGTGGATATCCACAATGGCGGCGCGCAATACCCCTCTGTCCATGGAGCGGGATGCGAGGGAATCGCTACGGTGGCCGACTCTTTGGCAGCCTTGGAGGAGGTGGTATACCATCGCCGCGAGGCGAGCCTGAGCCAAGTCATCGAGGCCCTGCGGGCAAATTTCCAGGGGCATGAAGCGCTGCAGCAGCGCCTGCTATCCGCACCCAAATACGGCAATAACCTGGACGCGGCCGATCAGTATGCGGTGTGGTACGTAGATACCATGGAAGGGCTTTTTTCCAGCTATCATACCCACGACGGCGGGGCCATTTATACCGCTATGGCCAGCAATGTACAGAACATCTCTTCAGGCAGGGAAGTAGCTGCTACGCCCGACGGCCGGATGGCGGGAGAGCCGCTAAGCGACGCGGCTTCTCCGATGCATGGAATGGACCGCCAGGGCCCCACGGCGGTGGCGCTTTCAGTATCGAAACCGGATTACACCCGCGTTTGCTGCGGAAGCGTCGTCAACCAGAAATTTAGCCCCGCCATGTTTGAAAGTCCGGAGAAGCGGGCCAGGCTGGCGGCTCTCGTCCGGGTATATTTTGACCGGGGCGGCCAGGAGCTGCAGATTAACGCGGTATCCCGGACGCTTCTCATGGACGCTATGGCGCATCCGGAGCGCTATGAGAGCCTGGTGGTGCGGGTATCCGGCTTCAGCGCTTATTTTACTACGCTGGATCGGACGGTTCAGCTGGACATTCTGAAACGGACGGAGCATGGTTGATGCAGGCGGTTATCACGCAGGTTCAGCGCTTTTCCACTGGGGATGGCCCCGGTATCCGCAGCACCGTCTTTTTCAAAGGATGTAATCTGGCGTGCCCATGGTGCCACAATCCGGAAACCCAGTCACCGCGGCCGGAAATCGATTGCCGGGGCAGACAGTGGGGAGAGGCAATCGATCTGGAGCGGCTGATGGAGCGGCTTCAGGAGGACCGCGCTTTCTATGAGGCATCCGGGGGAGGCGTTACCCTTTCCGGGGGCGAACCGCTGCTGCAGGCGGATTTTTGTGCGGCGCTGGCTGAAGGCTGCCGCAGCCAAGGGATTTCCGTGGCGGTGGATACGGCGGGCGACGTGCCCTTCGCGGCCTTTGAGCCGCTGCTGCCGCTGGTTCAACTGTTCTACGTGGATTTGAAAGGGCCGGATCAGGCAGCTTATGATCGGGTAGGCGGCAGCCTGGATCGCGTACTGAACAATATGGCGCGCTTGGCAGCCCGGCGCGCGCCGTTGGTTGCCCGTATTCCCATTATCCCGGGACATAACGATGCGCCAGAGGATGCGGAACGGATGGCGGCGCTGCTGCGGGCGTCCGGCGTAGAGCGGGTCAATCTGCTGCCCTTTCACCGGATGGGATCATCCAAATATCAGCTGCTGGGACGCAGCTATCCCTATCAGGCGGCGACGCCGCCGGAAAAAAGCAAAATGCTGGCGCTGCTTGCGCCCTTTGCCAGGGCGGGGCTGGAGGCGGCGTTGGACGGATAAGGAGGACAAAATGGCTAAGGCAAAGGCTGCAGTAATGACGGGGGTAAAGAAGCCCCTGGAAATAAGGGAATATGAGCTGGCTGAGCCCCAGGCTGGCCGCGCGCGGGTAAAGATGGCTTTTAGCGGCGTATGCGGAACCGATATCCATATTCTAAATGGGCGGATTAGCGTGCCCACGCCGGTGATCCCCGGCCATGAGATGGTAGGGCGCATTGACGCAATCTCTGAGGATGACGCAGCGAAGACAGGGCTGAAAAAAGGCGACGGGGTGATCGTGAATGTGGCCTCGCCGTGCGGCTGCTGTAAGCTATGCGCTCAGGGAGATGAGGCGGATTGCCTGAATTTTGTGGTAACCTATGTACGCAACCCTGAGGAGCCGCCGCACTTTTTTGGCGGCTATGGGCAGTATAACGATTCTCCGGTGGAAAACCTCATCCGCATCCCCGAGCGCGTGCCGCTGAAGGCGGCGGCGGTATTTGCCTGTGCGGGACCTACGGTGTTCCAGGCCCTATCACTGGCGGAGCGGGCCAATATCCCACTGGCCTCCATCCGAACGGCCGTGGTGCAGGGCATGGGCCCGGTGGGCGCTTTTGCAGTGCTGGCGCTGTCTGCCCTAGGTGTGGAGCAGGTGATTGTGGTGACGGCTAGAGAAAAAACAGAGCGCGCTGCGCTGGCCCGGCGGTTGGGCGCTACCGAAGTGCTTTCCCTGGAGGCCATGGGGCAGGAAGGCGTATATCAGCGGATCATGGATCGAACGGAAGGCGTGGGAGCCGACTTAGCGGTGGAAGCCTCCGGGCGCCCAGAGGCCTTCCCACAGGGGATGTCCTATCTGCGCCCCCGAGGGGTTTATTTGGTGCCCGGCCAGTATTCCAATGCCGGACCTGTAGCCGTGGAGCCTCAGCTCATTACCCTTAAGGCGCTGCAGATTTTCGGTTCCGCCCAGTATAACAGCCGGGATGTCGCCCGGTATCTGAGTTTTATGGAGGCAAATCCGCAGCTGCATGAGGCCATCGAGTCGCTGGCAACCTGCTATGACCTGGAACAGGTGAACGAGGCGCTGGACGACGCGGCAGCCGGGCGCAATGTGAAGACGCTGCTCAAAGGCGAGCCTGCGCGGCTGACAAAAGATGCGCTTAAGGAGGGGCTGCGCAGCTTAGGCGTGGGTCCAGGGATGAAAGTCATGGTGCATTCCTCCCTGAAGAGCTTTGGATACGTGGAAGGCGGGGCGGATACGGTAGTGGACGCCCTTATGGAACTACTGACGCCGGAAGGTACGCTGGTCATGCCTTCCTTTAACCACGAAGCGCCCTATGAAAAGGGCGAGATCTATGACGTAGCCCATACGCCCACCATTAACGGGATTATTCCGGACACCTTCTGGCGCAGGCCCGGCGTGGAGCGGAGCATCAATCCTACCCATCCCTTCGCCGCCTGGGGCAAGGATGCTCGACGGTATACGGAGGATCACCAGAAGACTTCGGCCATGGGCCCGGATTCACCGCTGGGGCGGCTGATGGAGGACGGCGGTTACTGCCTGCTCTTGGGCGTGGGCTATACCCGCAATACCTTCCATCATTATGTGGAGACCTGCGAGGGCGCGCCCTGCCTTCGCCTGCGAGGCGAGGTATACCCGGTGCGGCTGGCTGACGGTACGGAAACCACAGCGCATACCTGGTCCTGGCGGGGCGGCCGCTGCCCCATCGACGACGGGGCACTCTATGCGCCCCTCATGGCCTCTGTTGACCGTCATGCCCGCATTGGCGACGCTGATGTGACGCTTTATAAGCTCTCCGAGGGCTATGAGGTCATCGCCCGCCCCCTGCGGGAGGGAATGGCCGGGCATCCGCCCTGCAGCCGCTGCACGGTGCGGCCGCGGGTGTGCCGCTGGACAGTGGAAGATTAGGAAGAAACCCAACAAGATGGATGGAGAAAGCTCCGGGTATACCCGGAGCTTTTTTATGCGATTTATCTATGCTAGAATGGGCTGGTGTGGTAGCCTCCAGCGTGCCGACCACATGATGGAACGAGGAATGGCCATCGGCGGATAGAACTTGGGGAAATGCTCCTTTGCCAATTCAGCGCGCGCGATAATATGGGCTTGATGAACGTAATTTGCGATTAGCGCGTCGTAGATTACTACGGCATTGAGCATGGCAGATTTGTCGTTGTCGGAAATGGTGATATCCTGGTAGCGGTTGGTGCCTTCAAATCGAACAATAGTTTTGCTGGAGTTGCCGATTGCCCATAGCAGATCCCGCTCATCCTCGTGTCCGGTGATACCATAAGTTTCCCAAACATTGCCATATATGTTGTCACGCATAATGTCATGATTGTTCATGTTTTTCGTTTGATTATTTCTATCGATAGAGTAGGTGATTTTATCCATGAAGACCCATTGATCACCCAGGTAGTAAGAAATGAGGAACAGCCGGATATCCCCTGACTTATCCTTGTACTTCACGAATCATATAGATTTCTATTGTAGACGTTCTGCGTCTATAAGTTAATAGAAAGTTTTCGTCTATCGTAATCTTATGTCGGTGATCATTATGAAGCTGGCATTTGGAGAAAAAAGACGCTGCTTACGAGAAGCCATGGATATGAATCAAACGCAGCTAGGCAAAGCCGTGAAGATGGCGCAGAGAAAAATCTCCTATATTGAATGTGGACGGTATGAGCCAAGCATCGACGACATCATTGCCTTTTGCCGATTTTTTGATGTTTCGTCAGATGATTTGCTGGGGCTGAAAAAAGAAAAAAAGTAAAACGATGGGAAAGGTCACGGCTAATTGATGGCGGGTAGGTAACACAAAAACGTGCCGCAAAGAATTACGGCACGTTTTCAGCTTATGCGATTTTTCCGATGGGTAACGGTACCTTCCTTAGGAATTCTTCATAATCACGCTTTCGACCACATCGGCGACATCCTCGCAGGCGTCGCAGCAGACCTCCAGATGGTCGAAGGCCTCTACCCAGGCCATAACCTGCAAGGGATCATTTCCAGGCTCGAAGAGGCTGTGCATGGCCTCAGTATAGAGATGGTCGCCCACCTCTTCAAGGCGGTTGATCTCTACCACATGGTCCTTGATGGAGTTGGACCTGCGGAAGTGCTTGAATTCTTCCATCATCTTTTTCATGGAAGCGCAGCATTTGACGATAAGCTTGCTGAATTCCAGGGTTTGGGGACGCAGCGTATGGATGCGGAACATGTACATGCGCAGCAGCACATCCTCAATGGCATCGGTCACATCATCAATATGCTGGGACAGGGTCAGGATATCCTCCCGCTCTATGGGAGAGATAAATTCCCGGGCCAAGTGTTCCAACAGGTCGTGCTTAATCAGATCGGCGGCGTGCTCAATGCTGTGCATTTCCACGATTTTCTGAGAGAGGACGTCGGGATTATAATGCTCCAAGCAGTCGGATAGCAGGCCGGCGGCGGAGCAGCAGTGATCGACCATGGAAATAAAGCAGTCAAAATAATCGAAATCATTCTTGCGGGGCATTGCGATCCATCCTTTCCTTTTCGCGGGTTAAAAGATCCACATGAACAGCTTGGCCATCAGAAAACCAATGAGGCCGCAGCCTGGGAAGGTCAGCACCCAGGTCCACACCATTTCTTTCACGACGCCCCAGTTCACCGAGGAGAGGCGCTTGGCCGCGCCGACGCCCATGATGGCGGTCGTCTTGGTATGAGTCGTGCTGACGGGGATACCGGTAAGCGAGGAAACAAGCAGGCAGCCGGCACCGGCCAAGTCGGCGGAAAATCCCTGGTATTTTTCTAACTTAACCATGTCCATGCCCACTGCCTTGATGATGCGGTAGCCTCCGATAGAGGTGCCTAGCGCCATGACCAGCGAGCAGAGCACCATTAGCCATACAGGGATTTGAAAGTTGGTGACACTGCCCTGGCCCTGCGCCAGAAAGCAACCCAGCAGGAAAACACCCATGAATTTCTGCCCGTCCTGGGCGCCGTGCATAAAGGCCATGGCCGCGCCGCCAGCAATCTGCGCTCCCTGAAAAAAGCCCTGCGTTTTGCGGCGGTCCATGCGCCGGCAAATCATTTCGGTCAGCTTCACGGTGATCCAGCCCATGCCGAAACCCAGCACGGTGGATAGCGCCAAGCCATAGATGACCTTGATCCACTCAGCGCCATTGATACCGGAAAGGCCGCTATGCAGGGCAATCGCCGCACCGGAGATGCCGGCGATTAGCGCGTGGCTTTCGCTGGTGGGAATGCCAAATTTCCAGGCAGCAGTGGCCCAGGTGACGATGGCAAAGAGCGCTGCACACAGGGCGATCAGCGCCTGGTGGCTATCGCCGCCGAAATCCACCATGTTGTAGACGGTTTCAGCCACCGTCGCGTTAACGAGGGTCATCACCAGCACGCCTAGAAAGTTAAAGACGGCAGCCATTAAAATGGCGCCCCGCGCGCTGATAGAGCGGGTGGATACGCAGGTGGCGATGGCGTTGGGCGCGTCGGTCCATCCGTTTACCAGGATTACGCCCAACGTCAGCAGCACAGTGATGGCAAAGGCCGGGTTGGAAACCATTTGATGAAGAAAATCCGGCAAAGAAATACTCGCCATAGGTTACTCCTTCTTCACAGTAGCGTTGTCGATATATTTTGGCCGCCGAAGCGGTATTTTTTTCTTTACTCGATTTTCACAAAACCCTCCATCATTTTACCTTTTTTTCGCCCGTCCTGCAATGGGAAGGCAAGAAAAAAAGCGCGCTGTGCCAGCGCGCGTAGGATAAAGCTTACCGCATACTCGGAATGCGGCGCATCATGTCATCATAATGAGCGGAATGGTTCAGCGCTGATACGCCCGGTACGGTACAAGCACAGGATGCTGGCGTCCGTGGTAGCGCTTCCAAACGGCCGGCCAGCATGGCGGCGCGCCGCCCCGTACCTTGGGTGGGGGATGTGCAAGTCAATGGGCGGGCATAGGGGCTGGGTCGACCGGTTCTACCGTAGACAGCAGCAGGACGCTGGATCCCTGATACTGCTGGTTGAAGCTGCGGCGAATGCGGCTCAGCGCCAGTTCGCAGTCCTCCAGCGTAAGGGTGGTCAGCAGAAGCACCAGCTGGGATTGGCTATATTGGGATATCACATCGCCACGGCGCAGGCTGTCCACCGTTACCTGGCGCAGCAGGATCATCGCTTCATTGAGCGTACGGCTATCCGGAAGCATATGGGTGGGTGTGGCGATGGTGATGACAGCCACATAGACCGCTTGGCCGGAACGCTCCAGGATGCGGGATTCTAGATTGTACAATTGTCGAAATACTTCCATATCGCAAAGATAAGCGCCATGGCCGGAGGCGGGATCTTCCTGCATGCTCTGTTTAATGGCCCTTAAATCATGTTGCACGGTCTGGGTGCTTTGATGGATGGATTTGTAGAGCTTCTGCAGCCGCTCAGAGGGCTGAACACCCGGCTCCCTATAAAGTAGATTGCTTATATGGGTATACTGCGTCATTGCCTTGGTGAGCTGGCCCATGTTAATGAGACAGTTGATGAGCATCTCGTGGGGAGCCTCCTCATAGGGATCCCGTTCGATGGCCTGCTCGCAGACCCGGGCGGCGGAGGCATATTCACCGTCATCCATCAGCAGCTTTACCAGATCATTTACGCACGAGGAATAGATCCGCTTGTAATAATTGGCCCAGGGCAATACCCAATCCTCCATGGTTGACTCGGAGAGATAATCGCCCTGATAGAGGGCAAGCGCTTTCTGGTAGCAGGCAATCCGGCTGATACGGTCACGGCCGGCCTCTGCGGCCTGGGCAGCATAGCGGTCGAATTCCTCCACATCAATGCGGCAGGGCGCGTCCTTATTCCACAGATAGCTGTTATGCCGGAAAAGAATATAATCCTGCTTGGGCGCTTCGCCGCTGTTGAGCAGGCTGCGCAGGCGGTACATCAGGCTGTAAAGGGCCTTGATGGGGTTCTCGCAGTCTCCGTCAGGCCATAGCACCTCGATTAACCGGTTGGTGGATATGGGATGATCCCGGTTGGTGAGTATGTATTTGAAAAGCTTCCATAGGTTCTGCGCGCGGGAGGAGGCGATCGATAATACGTCATCACCCGAATGGACGGCAAAGGTGCCCAACGTGAAGACAGTTAGAACGGGGGGATGCTTCTGTTCCAAGGGAAGCTCCTTTCCAGTGGCGATAATCACATTTCGGCGATTTTTAATCACAAATAGCCAGCTGTTTTGCTAATAGTATACTGTCGCAGATTCGGCAATGCAAGGTAAGCGCACCGATTAACGCGGAAAAACAGCCGTCCCCTGGGCGGTGGGATGGGAAAGATGAGCCCGTTGCCTGCTGCCCAGCAGCATATGTAGGCCCTGTGGTCAATGGTGTGAATCACACCTTGTGCAGGGATGGATAATCAGGTATGATAAAACCATTCGACGAAGGGAGATAAGCCTATGGAGCGAAGGATGACGTTCAATGAATCGCCCGCTATTTATGACCGATACCGGCCGCGATATGCGCCGGAGCTGTTTGACGATCTCATCCGGTATGCCGGCCTGGGGCCGCAATCCAGGGTGCTGGAGATTGGCATGGGGACAGGGCAAGCGACAGGGCCTGTCCTGGCAACCGGCGCACAGGTCACGGCCCTGGAGCCGGGCAGCGCGCTTGCGGCCTTTGCAAGGGAGCGCTTTGCCGGCCATGATAACCTGAGGGTAGAAGAAGCAGATTTTGAGGGCTTTCATCCGGGCGAGGAAATCTATGACCTGATCTATTCGGCCACCGCTTTTCATTGGATTCGTCCGGAAGTGGGCTTTCCGAAGCTTCGGGCGCTCCTTAAGCCGGGTGCGGCGGTCGCGCTTTTCTGGAACCATCCCTATGTAAACCGGCAGGATGAGCCGGCGCACCAGGCGATGCGACAGGTCTATGCGCGTTACAGCCCCAAGCCGGAAGCGGACCTCAAGGAATTCGGCGAGGCTGACTGCGGCCGGTATCAGCAGCTGTTGGCCCGGTACGGATTTGCGGATATTTCCGTCGCCCTGTATCGGCGGACCCGGCAGTTATCCGCTGATGACTATATCGGCCTTATGAATACCTATTCTGACCATCTTTCCATGCCGGGGCCGCTAAGGCTGGCCATGGAAAAGGATATGCGGGCCGCAATTGAAGGCGCGGGCGGTACGCTTCCCATCTATGATACGATGGATTTATACCTGGCGAGAGTGCCCCGGTAGCGGCATGCAGATAGAGGACAGAAGGAAACAGTGGAGGGGATAACCATGAAAAAAGTCATGATCGGCGGCTTCACCGCCCTGGTGGGCGCCCTGGGGGCATTGGCAGTATTTTTGGCGGCGGCCCTTAACCCATGCAGCGGGTGGTCGACCCCGCCGGGACGCTTCATGACCTCCGTGTCAGAGCTGGACTTGATGCCGGTTCTGACCATCTCCGGCCTGCTGGTGGCCCTGGGGCTGGTTGTGATGGGGATCGAATACTTCCGGAAGGACCCCAAAAAGGAGAGCCAGGACAACCTGGGCGAGTGAAGGCCGGGCAGCTGGTAATAAACCGCTACCTGGAAGGCATGGCTATAACGCGGGAAATCGCCAATCATGTAAAGCGGCTGCAAGGCATTAGGCGATGTAAGCTTATGTATGGCGGGTTGCAGGTGCGCCGCAGTCCGGATCATGACGGAAAAGCAAATCCAATCCGTTTTTTGCCTATCCGCCTGGACCATCCGATTCTGCCGCAAGAAGGGCGATGTTCAGTTTGAAAACGCCGCCTTTTGGGGCGTGGCAGAACGGTTTCGGATATGCGCAGGCGGGAATGTTGAACGAAAGCTGCATCACCTCATGCCCTTGGACAGACGGCGCGAGCGGTTGTGCGCGCGATGGATTCCGATAAATGAACATAGAAAAACCAGCGCAAATCCACGCTGGTTTTTGCATAAGGTTGGCCGATTATTAAGCTGTTTCTTTCCGGCGGTGGACGGTGCGCTGGATCCACTTGATCAGCTCCACCACAGGGATGACGGAGAAGGCCAGCAGCATAGCTACGCCATATTCAGCCAGGGAGATGTGCTCAAACTCGAACAGCGAGGAGAGCCAGGGGATGGAGATGACGGCGGTGGTCAGCAGCAGAGAGAGGACCATGGCGCCGTAAAGATACAGGTTATGGCTCTTCATGCTGAAGATGGAACCATGCTGGGAGCGCATATTGAAGGAATGGAAGATCTCCGCCATGGACATGGTCAGGAAGGCCATGGTTATGCCATCGGCGCTGGGGGCGATTTCCCATACGCCGGCCTCCATATAGTGGCCGATAAAGTAAGCGGCCAGCGTGACCAGCGAGATCAGCAACCCCTGATAGGTTACGCCTGCGCCCAGCCCGCCGGAGAAAATGCCTTCCTTGGAGGAGCGGGGCTGGCGCTGCATGAGATCCTTCTCGCCTTTTTCCATGCCCAGAGCCAGGGCGGGGAAGCAGTCGGTAATGAGGTTGATCCAGAGGATATGCACGGGCTTGAGGATGGTGAAGCCCATCACCGTGGCGGCAAAGATGGAAAGCACCTCGCTCAGGTTGGAAGCCAACAGGAACTGGATGGCCTTGCGGATGTTGTCATAGATGCGGCGGCCTTCTTCCACGGCCACAACGATGGTGGCGAAGTTATCGTCCGCCAGCACCATGTCCGCCACGTTCTTGGTTACGTCAGTGCCGGTGATGCCCATGCCCACGCCGATATCAGCGCTCTTGATGGAGGGCGCGTCATTGACGCCGTCGCCGGTCATGGCGGTGATCTTACCACGGGCTTTCCATGCGTTAACAATGCGCACTTTGTGCTCGGGCTGGACGCGGGCATAGACGGCGTATTGGGTGATCTTCTTCTCAAATTCTTTGTCGCTGATATGATCCAATTCCGCGCCGGTAATCGCTTGGGAGGGATCGGTGATGATGCCAAGCTCCATGGCGATGGCGACCGCAGTATCCCGATGGTCGCCGGTGATCATGATGGGCCGGATCCCAGCCTGCTTGCATTGGCTGATGGCGGCCTTCACCTCGGGACGAACCGGATCGATCATCCCGGTCAGGCCAATAAAGGTCATATCCTGCTCAAGGGTGGACGGCTCCGTATCAGAGGGCGGGGCATCCCAGCGGCGCTGAGCGGCGCCCAGCACCCGCAAAGCCCGGTCGGCCATAGCCTTGTTCTGGGACAGGACCTGCTCGCGTAGCCCATCGGTCAGCGGCTGAACGCCTTCTTCGGTCAGAATATGCGTACAGAGCTTCAGCACCTCGTCGGGCGCGCCCTTGGTAAACTGAATTAAGCCCTCTTCGCTTGTATGGAGCGTGGACATCATCTTGCGCTGGGAATCAAAGGGGGCCTCACCCTGGCGGGGCATACGGTTTTGCAGTTCCGTCTTATTCAAGCCCAGCTTAGCGGCATAGTTCACCAGCGCGCATTCGGTAGGCTCGCCTACCGCCTGGCCGTCGGCGCCCAGCTGCGCATCGGAGCACAGCGCCATGGCCTGGGCCAGCAGGCGTTCGTCGGCGCCGGCATGCTCCACTACGGTCATCTTATTCTGGGTCAGGGTACCGGTTTTATCGGAACAGATGACTTCGGTACATCCTAGGGTTTCCACGGCCGTCAGCCGGCGAATTACCGCGTTGCGCCGGGACATATTGGTTACGCCGATGGATAGTACAATGGTTACCACCGCGGCCAGGCCTTCGGGAATCGCCGCAACCGCCAGCGAGACGGCGACCATGAAGGTATCGAGAATCATCGCGCCGCTAAAGTCGCCGCTGCGGATGAGGCTAAAGAGGAAAATAAAAATGCAGATGCCGATGACAAGATAACTCAGCACTTTACTCAGCTGGGCCAGTTTCAGCTGCAGCGGGGTCGCTTGATCCTCTGCTTTGGTAATGGCGTCGGCGATTTTACCCATCTCCGTCTGCATGCCGGTGTCGACGATCAGCGCGCGGCCGCGGCCATAGACGACGGTGCTGCCCATATAGACCATGTTCTTCCGGTCGCCCAGAGGCACGTCTTTCTGTCCGTTCTCCAGGTTTAGGGCCTGGATCAGCTTGTTCACCGGGACAGATTCACCGGTCAGCGCCGCTTCCTCAATCTTCAGGCTGGCGCACTCGATAATCCGGCCGTCGGCGGGTACGGCGTCGCCGGCTTCCAGCAGCACCACATCCCCGGGTACAAGCTCGCTGCTGGGCACCTGGGTCACCTGGCCATCCCGCAGCACCTTGGAGGTGGCGGCGGCCATTTTTTGCAGCGCCTCAATGGCTGCTTCGGCTTTGCTCTCCTGGTATACGCCCAATACCGCATTGATAATGACCACGAACAGGATAATGAATACATCGGCAAAGGATTCGTGGGCATAGGCCGAGGTAATGCCGGAGATGAGTGCGGCCGCCAGCAGGATGATGATCATCGGATCCATCAGCTGCTTAATAAAGCGGCTCAGCAGAGAAGGCTTCTTTGCTTCGGCCAGCTTGTTGGGCCCATGCTCAGCCAGCCGTTTTTCCGCTTCCTGGCGGCTAAGACCCTGGGGAGAGCTTTTCAACTGGGAAAAGATCTTCTCCGTGTCTTCCAAATAGTACTTCACAGTTTCTTCCACTCCTTTAATGAAAGTATATCCAACTCTATGAAAAAAGACTCATGTGCAGACAAAACCGCACATGAGTCTTGCTCTTTACGGCAAGCCAGGCCCGCTATAGGCCACGATGTTGACTTGACACACGGTAAACCGTGCGAGCTACTCCCCCATGAGGTATTTTATATGCTATCGTAAGTTGCTCCTATTGTCAATTCGATGCGCCTTAAATATACAAATCCGATGCAGCAACCCAGTATTAAGCGGCTCAACATAGCCGGTGGGATAAAAATGTTTTCATTTTGTTCTTCGGAATACTTGACAAATAAAGTTAGCCATTGTAAACTTTAAGCGAGTTAGATGAGGATAACATCAAGGAGGGATCCATATGCCGCTAACGTTGGCGCCGCAGGGCCAGATGAACCGAATCAACCATATTACAGGCAAGGATGAGGTGCGCCGCTTTTTGGCCTCCCTGGGTTTTGTCGAGGGCGAGCCGGTGACGGTGATTTCCTCCATGGGCGGAAATATGATTATTCACGTCAAGGATACCCGGGTGGCCCTGGACCGAGCCTTGGCCAGCCGGATCTATATTTAAAAGGAAGGGAAGACAGAAGAGATGAAGTCACTTCGAGAGATACCTTGCGGCCAGACCGCGGTGGTGCTGAAGATCAAGGGAGAAGGCCCGGTCAAGCGGCGGATTATGGACATGGGGATCACCAGCGGCGTAGAGATCTATGTCCGCAAAATTGCGCCGCTGGGCGATCCGATGGAGGTTACGGTGCGGGGCTATGAGCTTTCCATCCGGAAGGCGGACGCCGAGTGCATTGAAGTGCGCTAAAAGCGCATTTTTTGGGGATTGATGGTTAGCTAATGCTAACCTTGGAGCTTTGAAGGAGGAAAGTCGAATGACGGTGAAGATTGCCTTAGCAGGTAACCCAAACTGCGGCAAAACCACAATGTTCAACTACCTGACCGGCAGCGCCCAATATGTGGGCAACTGGCCTGGCGTGACGGTGGAAAAGAAGGAAGGAAGGCTACGGGGGCATAAGGATGTAACCATTATCGATCTGCCCGGTATTTATTCGCTATCGCCGTACACGCTGGAGGAGGTCGTCGCCCGGAACTATTTAATCAAGGAGCGGCCGGATGTCATTTTGAATCTGGTAGACGCCTCCAATATGGAGCGCAACCTTTACCTGACGACACAACTGTTGGAGACCGGGATCCCTGTCGTTGTAGCGCTGAATATGATCGATATCGTCAACAAGCGCGGAGACAAGATCGATACGGCCCGGCTCTCCCAGGAGCTAGGGTGCCCTGTGGTGGAAACCTCGGGCTTAAAGGGCACCGGCGTGATGGAGGCGGCTGAAAAGGCCATCGCAGAAGGCGGAAAAAAGGCTCCGGCCCATTTTGTGCGTTTTGCCGATTTTATGGAAAAGGCGATTGCCGGCGCTGAGGAGGCGCTGGGTGCAACGGCGCCGGAAGGCCAGCGGCGCTGGTTCGCCATCAAGTGCTTGGAGAATGACGAACGCGTTAAAGAGATGATTACTTTAACCCCCGCTCAGGCTGAGCGCATATCGGCCCTGGCCCAAGCGGTGGAGGCCGAGCAAGAGGACGATATGGAGTCCATTGTTACAGCCCAGCGCTATGAATTCATCGGCAGCATCATCGGCGCTTGCCTGAAAAAGAAGGCCAGCGGCGTAACCATCTCCGATAAGATTGACCGCGTGGTGACCAACCGCTGGCTGGCGCTGCCAATCTTTGTCGTCGTCATGTTTATCGTCTATTATGTGTCGGTTACCAGCGTCGGCACCTGGGTGACGGACTGGACCAATGACTGCCTCTTTGGCGAGGGATGGCATCTGTTCACCATTGGCTCCGCCGAATATGAAGAGGTTGCCGGCGAATATGATCTGGCGCAGGCCAAGGTGGAGGCCTTTGTAGAGGCCGCCGGCGAAGCGGGCGTGGATACCGCGGCGCTGGAGGAAACCCTGGAAGCCGATGAACCGGATCAGGCTGTCATTGATTCTTTTGCCGCGGCTGCCGCTTCGGTGAAGGCTGAGGCCGAGATCAGAGACGATGAAGGCAACGTGGAAGAGACGCTCCCAGTGGACGCTGCAGCCTTTTCAGAAGCGGTAGCGGTGGCCGAGCCGGATCCGGCTGATTACGGCATATGGGTGCCCGGCATCCCGGTGCTGGTGGAAAGCGGCCTTAGGGCGGTAAATTGTGCCCCCTGGTTGCAGGATCTGATCCTAAACGGCATCATTGCAGGCGTTGGCGCGGTGCTGGGTTTCGTACCGCAGATGTTGGTGCTGTTCCTCTTTCTGGCCTTCTTGGAGGGCTGCGGCTACATGGCCCGTATCGCCTTTATCATGGACCGCATCTTCCGCAAGTTCGGCCTCTCCGGTAAGTCCTTCATTCCCATGCTGATTGGCACCGGCTGCGGCGTGCCGGGCATCATGGCATCCCGTACCATTGAGAACGAGCGCGACCGCCGGATGACCATTATGACCACGACCTTTGTGCCCTGCGGCGCAAAGCTCCCCATTATCGCTTTAATTGCCGGTGCCCTCTTTAACGGCGCATGGTGGGTAAGCCCCTCGGCCTACTTTGTGGGCATCGGCGCCATCATTGTGTCCGGTATTATGCTGAAGAAGACCCGCATGTTCGCCGGCGACCCGGCGCCCTTTGTCATGGAGCTGCCGGCCTACCACTGGCCCACCGTGGGCAATGTGCTTCGCTCCATGTGGGAGCGCGGCTGGTCCTTCATCAAGAAGGCTGGTACCGTCATCTTGCTGGCGACCATCTTTGTGTGGTTCGCTTCGGGCTATGGCTTTGAGAATGGCCGCTTCGGCGCGGTTGCCATGGAGAACAGCATCTTGGCTGCCATCGGAAACGCGATCGCTTGGATCTTCCGTCCCCTGGGCTGGGGCACCTGGCAAGCGGCTGTGGCCGCCATCACGGGCCTGATTGCCAAAGAAAACGTCGTCGGCACCTTTGGCATCCTCTTCGGCGGCTTCGACGAGGTGGCCGAGAACGGCTGGCAAATCTGGACCAACATGCAGGCCAGCTTTACCACCCTCTCTGCCTACTCCTTCCTGGTGTTCAACCTGCTCTGCGCGCCCTGCTTTGCGGCCATCGGCGCCATTAAGCGGGAAATGAACAATGCGAAGTGGACCTGGTTTGCCATTGGATATCAGTGCGTATTTGCCTATGTGATCTCCATGTGCATCTACCAGCTCGGTATGCTCTTCACCACCGGCGCCTTCGGTATTGGCACAGTCGTTGCCATTGCCCTGATCGGCGTAATGATCTGGATGCTAGCCCGCAGCGGCAGCAGTAGCCGCAAGCTTTCGCCGTCATCCAGCCTAGAAAGGGGGATTTAATCCATGCTCTCTACCATCGTGATTTCCGGTATCCTGATCGTCCTGGTTGCGCTTATTATTATGAAATTGGTGAAAGATGGAAAGTCCGGAGGCTGCAGCGGAAATTGCGGCAGCTGCGGCGGGTGCTCGCATTCGGGGCAGTGCCGTCATTAAGGCAAGCGCAAGAAGGAAAGGGGGAATCTTGGATGGCAGAGGCAAAGCAGCCCACCCCAGGGGCGCTCCGATATCTGGCAGTTTTTGCCCAGCTGGCAGGTGCAGGCGGCACAATCCGTTCAGTTGAGCTTTCAAGAGCGATGGGCGTTAGCCGCCCTGGGGTATCCAAAGCCGTTAAGCTGCTTCAGGAGCAAGCGTTGGTGGAGCGCACAGAACGGGGAAAGCTCAGGCTGACAGCCTCGGGCCGGCGATGGTCCCGGATCGCGTCCCGCCAATACGATATATTGTATCGGTATTTGGTGGAAACGCTTCGGGTGGACGAAAAGACGGCCCGAGCGGATGCGCTGACCTGCGCATTCCTGCTCTCCGACCAGAGCCGTTCCCGGCTGGAGACGCCGCCGGAGCCAAACCATGCGGTAGGATAACCGCTGTGGGGCAAGGCCTAAAGGCGGACAATATCGAATCAAAATGGACGACCGGTTCAACCGGTCGTCCATTTTTGTATGCAGCAGCCCGCGCTCAAAGCTGGCGAAAGAGCCTTTACTTCCCAGTATATAGCGGGTAACGGTGGCGGTCCGCTTCGGTGATGGGCCGCATAACCCTGCAGGGCACGCCCGCGGCGACGACGTTGGACGGGATGGAGCGGGTTACCACACTACCCGCACCGATCACGGCGTTATCCCCGATGCTCACGCCGGCCAACACGGTAACGCCGGCGCCGATCCACACATTATCGCCAACGGTGATGGGTTTGGCGACCTCCATACCTGCCTTGCGCTGCTCAGGATCAATGGCGTGCTCCGCCGTGGTAAAGCAGCAGTTGGGGGCTACGAAAACATGGGTGCCGAAGGAAACTTTAGCCCCGTCGGTAATGATCAGGTTATGATTGGCGTAAAAGAAATCCCCGACGGAGATGTTATAGCCGTAATCACACCAAAATGGCGGCATAAAGACGGCTTCCTTGCCCACTGCACCCAGAAGGCCTTCGAGGATCTCACGCTGGCCCTTGCGGTCGTTGGGGTGCAGCTGATTATATTGGAAGCATACATCCTTGCAGCGGAGGATTTCCGCTTCCAATTCCGGGTTATAGCATGCCTGAAACAGACAGTTTATGGGAACCTTTGGCCTGGACATGGAAACACCTGCCTTATCCTTTTTTCCCATTGTAGCACATGCGAAACAAGACGCCCATGGGTGATTTTGCGCGCTGCGTGTGGCGGGGACAGGAGCCGATCAGTTTCCGTAAAGGGGCATCCCATCCGGCATTTGCATTCGGCGGTCCATAAGGCGGCGAAACATCAAAAGAAAGACCAGTGTGGACACGATTCCGCCCATGATATCGGCGACCCCTTCAGCATAAAACGCCCCCTCCGCGCCCAGCCATAGCGGCAAAAGCAACGTCAGCAGAAAGAGCACGCCTTTGCGCAGCAAAGATAGTGTAACGGCTATCCTTGCAATGCCAAGAGCGGTAAATCCGTCCACTACGGTATACTGAAAAGCCAAGGGGATGATACCGATGGTAAAGATCTTAATGCCCCACACGGCCTGGCGGATAAGCTCGGGATCTTGGGTGAAGATTCGGACGAAATAGTGGGAGGCGACATGGGACAAAAGGAACATGACGCCTGTGAAAGCAACGCTCATAAGGAGAATGTGCTTTTCCCCTTCTCCAATACGCTTGACTTGCTTAGCACCATAGTTAAAGCTGAGGATGGGCTGGGTGCCGCCGGTAATCCCGGCCATCGGCATCGTAATCAGCTGCATATAGCTGAGCACAATGGTAGCGCAGGTTACCAGCCGATCGCCCAGTTCCGGCCCGCCCCAGCGCTGTAGCACGCTGTTAAGGGCAATAATGACGATGCTATCGGTAGCGATGATAATAAAGGGGGAAAGCCCGAAGGTAAGCACCCGGCGGACGACGGCCCAATCCAGCTGCCAGGGCTGCAGACGGATCGCCGCGCGGCGGCTCAGCAGAAAAAGCAGCACAAAGAGGCAGGAGGCAGCCTGAGAAAGTACGGTTGCCAGGGCCGCTCCGGCTACGTCCATGCCCACAAGAAAAATGAAGACCGGATCCAGCACGATATTCAAAAGTGCGCCGATGATCACTGTCATCATGCCGACCGTGGCGTAGCCTTGGCAGATGATAAACTGGTTCAGCCCTACGGATAGCAGGGCAAAGACGGATCCGGCGGCGTAGTAGGTCATATAGATGTCGGCATAGGGGAAGGTCTGCGGGCTGGCGCCAAAGGCCATAAGCAGCGGCCGCTTGAAAAGCAAGATGATAATCGTTAAAACTGCGGACAGCGCGCAGAGCATGGTAAAGCAGGTGGAAAGGATGCGGCGCGCGCCGGATTGGTTGCCTTCGCCCATACGCATGGCCACAAGAGGCGCGCCGCCCAGGCCTACCAGCGATGCGAAGGAGGTGATCAGCGTAACGATGGGGCCGCAGACGCCGACCCCAGCCAAAGCCTGGGCGCCGATCCCTTCAATATTTCCAATATATATTCGATCTACGATCCCGTACAGGACATTCACAAGCTGGGCCAGCATAGAGGGAATTGCCAGCTTCCATACCAAACGGGAAATGGGATCGCGACCGAGGTCATTGCCTTTTGACATGATATACTCCTTGGTACGTAAATCAATAGGCCCCGCTACGGGGCGCTGCTTACCGTCAGATCAGCCGTCTGCCCGCCGCAGGCCTGCAGCAACGCCTGCGGAGAAAGCTCAATTTGCGTGCCGACCCGGCCGCCGCTGACGAAGATGGTATCAAAATTCAGGCAGCTTTCATGCAAATAGGTGGGATAGGCCTTCTTCATGCCGATGGGTGTGCATCCGCCCCGGATATATCCTGTGACGGACAGAATATCTTTGACGGGCAAAAGATGGAGCGACTTTTCCTGCACGGTTCGAGCGGCCTTTTTTACATCGAGCTCCTCTGCTACTGGAATGACGAAAACATAAAAGCCGCGCCCCCTGCCCTGGGTGATCAGCGTCTTGAAGGTGCGCTCCGGCGGCTGCCCCAACTGCTGGGCGACGGAAACCCCGTCGGTGAAATGCTCGCAAATATACGTGTATAGGCGGTAAGGGATTTTGTGCTGCTCCAGAAAGCGCATGGCGTTTGTCTTCGTTTCTTTGGGCATAAGCGTCTCCTTTGTCACAAATTTAGGGAAATACAGAGTAAAAAAGTATAAAAAATCAGTAATGGAAAAAATTACCAGTTTCTTCCTGCGCTCGAATGTGTAATGCTTGAACCAATTCGAGAAAGGGGGCAAACGCCATGAATGTCTACGGGTATATCCGCGTCTCCACCAGAGAGCAGAATGAGGACCGGCAGCGAATCGCCATGCTGGAGTTTCCAGTGGAGGAGCGCAACCTATATATGGACAAACTCAGCGGCAAAGATTTTAACCGGCCGCAATACCGGAAGCTGATGCGCAGGCTAAAGCCGGAGGACGTGCTGGTCATTAAGTCCATTGACCGGTTGGGACGAAATTATAAAGAGATCCTGGAACAATGGCGGATTATTACCAAAGAGAAAAAAGTCGATGTAGTTGTGATCGATATGCCGCTCCTGGATACTCGAAAGGGACGGGATCTTACCGGCACGCTTATCGCCGATATCGTCCTGCAGCTACTTTCCTATGTGGCGCAGACGGAACGCGAAAATATCCGCCAGCGTCAGGCGGAGGGCATTGCCGCCGCCAAGATGCGGGGCGTTCGGTTCGGGCGGCCTTGTAAGCCCAAGCCTGAAATTTTTCCGGCCGTCTATACCAGTTGGAAGCGCCAGCAGATCAGCGGGCGGGAAGCGGCAAGGCAGCTTAAAATCACCCATGCGACCTTTTTCCGCTGGGCGCGAGAGATGGAGAGCGCCAAAACAAAGCATTCCCGGTCAAAGCGGTAGCATCGCGTGGCCGCCGCCGGGGAATGCGCATGGGAACGGGCGCGGCGGTTTATTTAAATTCGGCCTACCCACAGAACACGGACGCTTGGTTCAGCGCCCTTCCATGGGCGCCAAACCAGGTTATGCCCATGCGCGTCCCGGAAACACTTTCGGGGCGCGTTTGTTATCTCATCCACAGCACCAGGCTCAGCGCCGCCAGATGCAGCGGGTAGAAGCCATAAAAGAGATATTTGGCTGATCGGCCTTTGCGCCCCCTGTAGCTGCCCAATAGCGCCAGTGCAGGCAGCTGGCCGAGGCGGTATCCCGCTTCGGCAGCAAAGGTGCGCAGCGAAAGGCCTCCCGGTTGCTCCAGGCAAGGCATTAAAGTAATCAGGAACATGATGAGACACAGCACGGTGGCGGCGGTAAAGCCGGCCAGCCGGTCAATACGGGCATGGTGAAAGGCCAGCGCCAGCAGCACAGGAAAAAACGCTCCATCGCCGGGCAGGGCGGCTAGGCACAAAAGCACGATGCAGACCAGCCGCAGTTCAAGCTGGGGGATATGATTCCAGGCCCATAGCGCGCCAAGCGCCAGCAGCAGGGTATAAATCATATTCAGCCGAGTAAAGCTGGCGGCTGTGATCGTTCCGCCGGATTGGATGCCGGCGACAAAGCATACAAAAGGAAGATAAGAGAGAAGCGCAAAAATCCCAAGCCGACGGGCGTAGGCGGATACGCTTCGCGTATGCGCATATCCTTCAGCGATGAAGAAGCTGAATATCGGCATGGCCATTGCGCCGATGGTGTGGGAAAGGATCCCTTGCCAGGAGGATTGCGGCCAAAAAACCCAAGCAACATGGTCGATCAGCATGGCGGCCATGGCGGTCAGTTTTAGCGTCCAGGCGCTCAGATCCAAAGAAGCGGTTCGTTGCCTCATGATGGCCTCCTGTCTATAGATAGGATGACGGATATGGCGGACGAGCGCTAGCCCGCATTCGTGCATCGGAAAGCGTCAGAAATAAACGAAGAACACGCTCCGCGCGTTGCGCGTCTTATGGCTTTTGCGCGGCCAGGCACAGCCAGTTGGGCAACGCGGCCATGGGGTTTTGGCGCCAGTCATACATCCGGTCGACCGCATCACGGCTGAATGTCGCCCCCGCCACCAGCGATTCACTGGGCGCCCAATAAGGGGCCTCGTAATCCTTCTCCGCGAAGAGCTCCGCAATATGGGAAAGCCGGAGCCCGGCATCCAGCATTGCATTGAGAATATCCTGCACGCGCCAGGCAAAATTAATGTTATATACGTCCTCATAGGGGCCCGTTCGGTCATAGGGCTTTATGATGCGGGCGTCCTGATCAAAGGGACGCTGGAAAGGACGGACGTCGTACATGAGATAATAAGCGCCGGGACGCATTATCCGGTAGACGCTCCGATACATAGCCGCAAGGTCGTCGATCCACACATGGACGCCATTGGAGGTATAGACAAAATCAAAGGTGCGGTCCGGCAGGCCGGATAGCGTCATGGTATTGGTACACACGAAGCGAATGCGGGCAGATATGCCCATACGTTCAGCGGCCGCCTGTGCATGGGCCAGCTGGTTCTCGGAAATATCGCAGGAGGTTACCTGAGCCCCCAGCAGGGCAAAGGCGAAGACAGCCAGATTGTCCCCGCTGGAAGGCACGCAGACGGAGCGGCCGGCCATCGATGGCACATATTGGCGCATCAGGGCCCATACCTCGCGGTGAAAGGCGCGGACTGGATCCTCTAGGATACGGCTGAGCATGCCGGCAGAATGATGATGCCGGGCATATGCCTCCGCATAGTCGTTCCAGCTCTGCCGATTCTTTTCGCTGATATACGCCTTCATGATGCGGCCTGCTGCGCGGCGGATTCCATCCAGGCGGAGAACTCCCGAACCAGCGTGAGTAGCTGCTCGCGGGTGGTATCGCCTGAACTGGTTAGCCGGTAATATAGGCCTTCTGCCTGCCAGCGGGCCTCACGGCGCGCGGTCTCTCCTTCCAAATAGACCAGCGTGACGGGCAGCTCATAGGAGGTATTGGCAAAGAGTATCTCGGTCTCTTGACGGTCTCCCTGGCAGGGGTAGTAGACAAAATCCTCCGAGCAGGCCTGATAGGTCAGCTGACCGGATCCATTTTCATACTCCGCCACAGCAATACGGCTGCCCACGGCATAGCATTGGGCAAAGCGGTAGTTGTCGGCAAGGCTGGCGGGCTGCGGAAAGGCGAATCCCAACGCCGCCGCCAAAGCCTCCGGCGATTCATACACCTGGCGGGGTCGGCCCAGATAGATGTTCGCCGTCAGGCCGCGGGCGTCTTGCATGGAATAGAGCATGCCGGCTGCTTCCTGCGGCGTGGCGCCGGTCAGGCAATAGGAGGTGCCGGACTGGTCCCACAGGGCATGCCCCGGTCCGGTAAGATCCCCCTGCTGGGTATAAAAGGCGACGGCATAACCGTTCATTTCCAATAGCGTGCGATGATCCATACCATCCGCCAGCATGGTTACGTCATCGTCAGATGCCTTTGGGGCGGCCCACAGACAGAGCTGGCGTTGCCCATCGTCATATTGAATCCGTACGGTACGGCCGTTGACCAAGGACAGATCCGTTTGCAGAAAGCCTGTAGGGAGCTGGACGGGTACGGCGAAGGTAAAGCTGGCCGCTTCCGCCAGGGCAGATAAATTCGGCTGATGGACTACCGCCGCCTTCCGTTCCGGGGAACAGGCATAGGCCGGTGCAACTATGAGTAAAAAAAGGGCAAACAGAGCGGCTTTGCGTGCCATGGATAGAGCTCCTTCACAAGAAAGTCTTATCGCCAGTATAGCACACTTCGACTATTCTATGAAGATATTTCCAAATATATTAGAGCTTGAGGCAGATGAGAGGAGAAAGCATGCTGTTTGCGTCAAAATCATTCCCACAAACGCAAAAAAATAGGCCGCCTCCCCAAGACGGCCTGTAGTAGGATCGGATTTTCCGGCTTATGAAGCGCTATGGCGGCCTTTCACCATGATCGGTGACGTGGCCTCCCTCAGCCAGGCCTGCTCATCCTCGTTTAGGTGAGGGCTGAGCGTATGGTATACCTGCTCGTGGTAGTCGTTAATCCAGTCAAGTTCTTGCTGGGTCAATACGGAGGCGTCGATGGCGGATTTATCGATGGGGCACCAGGTAAGCGGCTCCATTTTTAAGAAAGCGCCGTACTCATTGCGCTCGTGCTCGGTAATGAGCACCATGTTTTCCGTACGAATCCCATGGACGCCTTCGCGATAGATACCGGGCTCGACCGTTAGCACCATGTTGGGTTTAAGCACGCAGGTATTGGGCACCTGGGAGAAGCGGCAGGGATCCTCGTGCACATGAAGCACATATCCCACACCGTGGCCCGTACCGCAGCGGTAATCCAAGCCCTCGTCCCATAGCGGGCGGCGGGCAATCGCGTCCAGGTTGGAGCCGGTAGCGCCCTGCAGAAAGCGGGTGGAGGCCAGGGCGATATGGCTGCGCAGCACCAGCGTAAAATCGTGCATTTCAAGGGGCGTGGGGTTACCCAGCACCAGCGTGCGGGTAATATCGGTGGTGCCGTCTTTATATTGAGCGCCGCTATCTACCACCATGAGCCCCTCAGGCGCAAGCTCTGAGCCGCCCTTATCGCCGGCGCTATAGTGCATCATGGCGCCATGGGGGCCATAGGCCGCAATGGTGCGGAAAGATTCGCCGATATAGCGGCTGTCCTTTGCGCGCTGCTCGCGGAGCATGACGGCGATATCCCCTTCGGTGACCGTTTCTCCTTCCATCAGCCGATGCTCCAGCGCCATGAGGAAACGCACCATAGCCACACCGTCGCGCACGGCAGCGCCCTTAAGACACTCCACCTCCACTGGGTTTTTGACGCACTTCATGTTGCGGGTATATTCATCAATTTCCACCACGGAGCAGCTGATCCGCTCCCGAACCGAAAGGGCGGTCCGCCGGGGATCCAGCGCCACCACCGCATCCGGAGGCAGGATGTCCAGCTGAGGCAGGAACCGATCGTATTCATCGATGGTAACGCCTTGCTCGTCCAGCATAGCGGCCGCGCCGGCCGTCAGTTTAGACATATTCATAAAAAGCTGCACACCGGCGGGGGTAATCATGGCGAAGGCATAATTGACCGGGAAGAAGTCGATATCTCCGCCACGCAGGTTAAAGAGCCAAGCGATATCGTCCAGCGAGGAGATGATATAATGGGTGGCTCCGGTTCCGGACATTTGAAGCCGCAGGGCAGCCACCTTTTGCGCGATGGTGCGCCCGGCAAACTCCAGCGGCAGCTCCCAGGCAGAGCTGTCGGGCAGGGCCGGGATGCCGGGGCGAATCTGGTTGACCAGGTCAATGTCGCTGATGAGCGTCAGTCGGTTCAGCGCCAGGCGGCGGCGTAAAGCCATGCCTTCGGCGGCTGAAATCATCATGCCGCTTTCGCAGACGCGTCCGCCCTGAGGCAGCTTGCTCATAAGCCATTGCTCCAGGGTCGGCTGGCCCAGAGCGCCCAGCAAAAAGACCTCGATCGGCGCGTCAGCCACCTGGGCCTTAGCCTGGACAATATAGCGGCCGTCTACCCAGAGGGCGGCATCCTGGCTGGTAATGGCTACGGTGCCCATGGATCCAGTAAAGCCGCTGATCCATTGGCGCTGATGAAACCGCGGCGCGGAATATTCGCTCATATGCGGATCGCCGCTGGGAATAATGCAGGCTTGGATGTTCGCCCGGATCATTTCCTGGCGCAGGGCCTGGATTTTTTCTGTTGTCGTCATAAAAAACGCCCCCGATAGGTTTTTTTCCATTATAGCATGTTTTTCGCGCCGGGCAAAGAGCCATAAAAAAGCCGCCCATGGGCGGCGATAGGCACGTTATGAGATGCGGTTCTGCTCCAGCGCCTCGGATTTTTCCGTTGAGGCACTTTCCCATGTCCGCGAAAGCTCGTCCAGGCTTTCATGCACGGCGGCTGCCACCCTGTCGCGTTCCACGTAAAAGGGCGCCTGGCAGGAGAAGACAATAGGCTCTCCAAGGATTAGTTTGCGGGAGGACTGCGTGCAGTACAGCGGTACGATGGATAACTCTTTACCGGTTTTTTTGTAATAGCTTCGGGCTAAGTGCAGGTAGCCGGTATAGAGGGCACCAGCCTGGTCGGAGGTATCGTCATACATGATATCTGGGAAAATGACTAAGTTTTCACCCCGGATCAGCGCATCGAGGGAGAGGGAGAAGGTCTTTATGACCTCGCGCTGGCCACGATACACGGGGATGGCAGACATGCTCTTGAGGCAGGCAGAGACCGGCAGGCTGATTAGCCCGGCAACCAGCGAGGCCTTCCAGCGAGGCCAACCGAACCGGGCCGTAAAGGTAAAATCCCGGAAGTGAGCCTGGCAGGCCTTTCGATCTAGGAACATGTACATGGACCATATGTGTACGGGCGTAGGCAGATAGGCCATGGTATGGACAGGCCCATGCATATTCTGATGCCGGGATACATAGATGGCCGGCGTGCGTAGGTTTTCCTCGTGGTAAATCCGATGCTTGCCCAGATAAATACGCACGACCTGCCGGGCAATGCGGTAAACTGGACCATAATACGGTTCGCGTTTACCCATGGACAATCGGCTCCTTCCTTGGATTGGATTCGGTCTATTCTACCACATGGTTATGATTCTCACAATGGATATCATACATGAATCAACCGGTCAAATTGTGGATCTCCCCACAGCGCAGGGAAATCCTTTTCGCCTTGCTGGCGCAGATACTCCCGCAGACCGTCGCTTTGCTGAACTATCATCAGCTTTAGCGCCTCCAGCGCCTCGTCCTTTCGGCCCAAAGCGGCCAGGCAGCGGGCCTTCTCATAGTGCAGCGGATCATCCATGCGCGCGGCCGCCTGCTCCAGATAGGAGAGGGCCTGAGCCGGATCCCCGGCCTCCAGCATAAGGCGGGCGGCCTGGGCATAGCAGGGGCCGAAATCCGGAGTTAGCAGAATCTGCCGCAAGGCAGCCTCCAGCGCTTCGTCGGCCTTTCCGGACTGCTGCAGCACCTGGGAAAGCAGCAGCCGGCATTCTGGATCATCGCAGCCCAGCTCCAGTGCGCTGCGGTATTGAGCGGCAGCCTGGTCATATTGGCCCTGGCGCGCATAACAGGTAGCCTTTCCCCAAGCGATGGCAACCTGCGCGTCCTTTTCATCCGGCGCGCTAACAGAAGAAAAAATCTCCAACGCATCCTGCTGCCGGCCCAGATCCGACAACACATCGGCCCGGGAAAGGGCAAAGCCGATATCTCCCGGCTCCTGAGCGGCTACATAATCCATATAGGCCAGCGCGCCGTGGGAAAGGTTAGAGCGGAACAGGCAAAAAGCAAGCTGATGAAGGGCGCGAAGATCATCGGGATGGCGCAGGGTGAGCGCAGCAAAGGCGGCTAGGGCTTCATCATATCGTTCCAACTGCACCAAAGACAGCCCACGATGAAAAAGCGCCTCTTGATCCTCAGGCCGCGCAATGAGCGCCTGGTCGCAGAGCGCCAGCGCACGGTCGTATAAATGGGCGTCGTAGAGCGCGAAGAGCTGATCCATATCCAGGACAGCTCCCTGAAAGCGGCTGAGCAGCCGGCGCCACCGATGCCGATGGCTTCCCAGCCAGTAGCCGGCTATGATAAGGGCACCTCCAGCGACGGCCAGCGTGATGGCGTACAGAATGCTATTGGGAATGGGCATGATATTCTCCTTTATGATAATACCCTTAGCATATCACAGCTTCCGGGAAAAAAGAAAGGCGGCAATCGGAATTTCCGGCGGGGATAGAAGAAGAGAAGGCGGGGCAAAATAGCGCAAAAGGCCATAATGGGAGGCGGGCGTATGCAGATCTACCGATTTGAAGGGGAACGGGCGCTGGAGGCGGATCCATCTTTGCTGGCCGGCGAAGGGGAGCGGGTGGTGATTGCGAGCGCTGACGAGCTGGAGGAATATGAGGACAGGCTGGGGCTTAAGGGGCCATGGCGGCGATTTATCCGCAGCGATAAGCTCTGCACCCGGGTAGACGGCTATGAGGACGCACTTTTTCTTTCCTTGGATGTGATGGAACAGCCAGGTCCGTTGATTGCCTTTTGGTCGCCGGGGCAGCTGGTGCTAAACTGTCCGGAAGGCGCGGGGCTGGTGGAGCGGCTGCAGCAGCTTTTGGTAAGCGGAGAGGGGCAACCCATGCCGCTGGACGGGGCTCTGCGTGGGTTGTACCTGCTTTTAAGCTTGGCCACATATCATAACCAAAGCTTGCTGGAGCGTACCGAAGAGAAAATTACCGCCCTGGAGGCTCGTGTGCTCCGCCATGATCGCTCGGTAAATGGTCAAAACTTCATTATGCTGCGCCGCAGGCTGCTGGGCCTCAAGCGGCATGGGCAGCCGCTTGAGGAAATCTGCGACTTGCTCCATGAGAATGAAAGCGGCCTGCTGCCTACGGAAGCGTCGAGGGCGATGGCTACGCTGTACCGGCGAAACGGACGCATGAACGCAGAGATCGCTAACCTAGAGAACTACGTAGCTCAGGTACGGGAGGCTTATCAGAACCATTTGGATCTCCGGTTGAACCGTTCCATGATGACGCTGACGGTACTGGCAGCCATTTTTTTGCCGCTTTCGCTGATTGTGGGTTGGTATGGCATGAATTTTCCTATGCCAGAATTCACCTGGCATTGGGGATATGGATACGTAATCGCGCTGAGTCTGGCCTGCCTTGGAGGGAGCATCTGGTATTTTAAGCGTAAAGGATTGATTTAAAGATAAGAGAGCGAGAATCGAGAATCGAAAAAGCGGAGCCCGTACGGGCTCCGCTTCCGGTTAGCGCATTCATTTGTTTGGCGCAATGACCACATACCGATACGGATCGTCTCCTTCAGAATAAGTGGTTACACCCGCGTAATCATGCAGGGCAGAGTGAATAATGCGACGTTCATAGCTGTTCATCGGCTCCAGGGTGACGCTGCGGCCGCTGCGCTTAGCTTTTGCGGCCAACCGCAGGGCAAGGGCCTGCAACGTTTCCTCACGCTTTGCGCGATAGCTGCCGATGTCCAATGTAACGCGGCAATAGCCGGCGTCATTCTCGCCCTGATGATGATTCACCACCAAACCGGTTAATAGCTGCAGTGCGTCCAGCGTCTCACCGCGATGGCCGATAAGCGCGCCGACATGGCTGCCCTCCACGCGTACCTTCAAGCCGTGCTCATCCTCGGCAAAAGCGATGCCCGGTTCCTCCAAGCCCATTAGGCGGGCGGTATCGGACAGGAAAGCGAAAGCGCGGCGGGAAGGTTCCGACAGCGTAGCAGGATCGATGGGGGCGGGAGCAGGCTCCTGGGGTTCAGGTTGGGCTGGGGCGGCCTCTTCGGCCGCAGGCTCTGCGGTATGTGCGGCGGGCGCAGGGGCTGCATCAGGTTCCGGCAGGTCTGGCGCGGAGATTTCCACCCGGGCCATCTTGGCAAAGATTCCAAATACGCCCCGGCTGCCTTCATCTAGCACCTTGATCTGGGCTTCTTCGCGGCTAATGCCCAGTTGCTCCAAACCCTTGCGGATCGCTTCTTCCGCATTTTTTCCGATGGCTTCAATGGTACGCATCAGAATACTTCCTCCTTGGGTTTTTTATCCTTTCCCAGATTGCGCAGGATGACCCGGTCGATAAGCAGCGTGGAGCAGATGCTGGCAATGTTGGAGGATAGCCAGTAAAGCGCGAACGCGGCTGACGAGGTCATACAGAAAAAGAAGCTCATGATGGGAAAAATATACTGCATAATTTTGCTTGTGCTTTCGTTGGGATCCTTGATCCCCTTAGCCTTATCCTGCTTAGCCTTTTCCCGTTGCTCGGGCGTTTTAGATAGGTAGGTGGAAAGCCAACCCTGCAGCAGGGAAGCGCCAGCCGCTAGGATGGGCAGGATATATAGACCGTTGACAATCCCTTCATACTGGGATAGAAGAGGGGCCATCACCGTATTGTAGGCCTCTTCGGTTACATTGGCGAAAGCGGGATAGTGGGATACGGCACTGTAACTGGGCAATACGGTTGCGTTGAAGGTATCCGGCTGCCACAGGTTCTGTACCCACAGCCACTTGGGCACCTCTGCGGCTCCGGTAGAGGCGATCGTCTGGTAGATCTGGTAAATCTGGATTTCCGATACGCCTCGGATGGCGCCGTAGAAGGCGATAAAGATCGGCCACTGGATCAAAAGCGGCAAGCAGCCGCCGGCACAGCCGCCGAACATGGAGACGTTTTCCTTTTTGTACAGCTCCATCGTCTTGCGGTTTAGCTTATCCTGGTCGTTGGCATACTTGGCCTTGATGGCGTCCAGCTTAGGTTGGATGCGGGCCATGTCCAGGGCCTGCTTTTTCATGGACCGCCGGCTGATGACATCAAAAGGCATCAGGCAGAAGCGGAAGGCAATGGTAAAGAGCACAACGGACCAGCCATAGTCCCCAATGAAGCCGTAGATCCACTCCAGCACCGACTGCAGGGCTTGCGTGATAGCGCTCAATCGTTTGACTCCTTTCCACGATGGGATGAATGATGATGTTTGTCCAAGCAGGGACGGGGACGATCGGGGACGGGATCATACCCGCCCTTATGGAAGGGATGACAGCGTGCAATGCGGCATAACCCCATCCAGATCCCCCGAGCCGCTCCGTAGCGCTCGATGGCTTCATAGGTATAGGCCGAGCAGGTCGGAATATAGCGGCAGGAAGGGGGGAAAAGCGGCGAAATGCGCCGCTGGTAGAACCGGATTAACGCTTTCGCGGCCCGGGCGATCATTGCGGGCCTCCCGGCGTCTTATATAGTTTCGCCCGGCGCAGCAGCGCCTGCGTATCCCGGGCCAGGGCGTGGTAATCGGCCTCGGCGGCCGCCGGACGGGCAACAAAAATCATAAGATG
Organism: Candidatus Parachristensenella avicola; assembly: GCA_904420205.1. Classification (GTDB taxonomy): domain Bacteria; phylum Bacillota; class Clostridia; order Christensenellales; family UMGS416; genus Parachristensenella; species Parachristensenella avicola. The sequence continues at coordinate 48,371 of CAJFUN010000005.1, forward strand.
CCCGCCGCGTACCAAAGGCAGCTCCGCACGCATAGCCTCGCGCATGCGCCGCTTCACCCGGTTTCGGGTTACCGCGTTGCCGACTTTTTTGCTGACGGAAAAGCCCACCCGCAGCTGTGCGGGCGGGCCCGACCGGACCTGAACCAAGGAAAGTAATTTGGTCGCCTGCGACCGCCCCCGAGCGTATACGTACCGGAACTGACGGTTCTTCTGCAACCTGTACTTGCGTTCAAGCATGTCAATATTCCCTTATGAGCAATGAGCCCCGTGCGGCTAGGCAGAAAGGACCTTGCGGCCGCGAGCGCGGCGGCGGGCCAGAATCTTGCGGCCGTTCTTGGTGGACATACGGGCACGGAAGCCGTGTACCCGGGAGCGCTGAGCCTTCTTGGGCTGGTAAGTTTTCTTCATTGTTGATTACCCCTTTGTCACAATCTTTTTATCTTATCGTATATCCGGGATGCATCACCCCACGATAAAACTCTACCGAATTATTATAGGGAAAAGCCCCTGGAATGTCAAGGAAAAAGGAATCTTTCCGGCAAAGGCAACTAAAGCGGGAACAGCCCCAGGGTGTAGAGCCAATACGCAAGCAGCGCCAGCGCCAGCACGATCAGCGCTAGCTTGAGAAATTTGCTGACAACCTTTACGGCAAGGATAAACAGCGCGATGACGCCGGCGATATAGATCAAATCCATCAGCGTAAAGCTGGCCAGATCCAAGGCCTTGAGCTTTTCGATGATGCTTTGGCCGCGGTCGATGACTTCGCTTTCCATTCGATCACCTCCATTAAACTATTGTACCCTATCGGCCAGTGGCGAGGCAACCCAATTTGTGGCCGGATGTGGCGCACGGATTTGCCTATGGAAATCTAGCAGGATTATGATATAATCAATAAGTTAAGGAAGAAAGCAAGGCGTTTAGCCTTCTATAGCGTATCAATGGGGGAATAAAGATGACAGCACAGGATGTAATGCGCATTGCCCGGGAAGAGGACGTACGGTTTATCCGCCTGCAGTTTACCGACATGTTCGGAACGCTGAAAAATGTGGCCATCACCCGCAGCCAGCTGGACAAGGTACTGGAGGAAGGGTGTAATTTTGACGGATCCTCCATTGAGGGATTTGCCCGTATTGAGGAAAGCGATATGAAGCTTATTCCCGATCCGGATACCTTCGTTATTTTTCCGTGGACCGACCAAGGTAACCGTGTCGCTCGCCTAATCTGTGACGTGTACACAACCGATGGGCGCCCCTTCGAGGGTGATCCGCGGTATATTTTAAAAAAGACGCTGGCTGAAGCGGCGGAGATGGGCTATAGCTTTAATGCCGGACCGGAATGCGAATTTTTCTTATTCCAGACAGGCCCTGGAGGTGAGCCCACTACCCATACCCACGACAAGGCGGAGTACTTCTCCTTGGCGCCGGTGGACCGGGGCGAGGATGCCCGCCAGGATATTTGCCTGGCGCTGGAGGAGATGGGTTTTGAAATCGAAGCATCCCATCATGAGAATGCGGCAGGGCAGCATGAGATCGATTTCCGCTATGACACGGCGCTGACCACGGCGGATAAAGTGATGACCTTTAAATTGGTCGTGAAAACCATCGCCCAGCGCCATGGGCTGCACGCAACCTTCATGCCTAAGCCGATCTATGGAATCGCCGGTTCGGGTATGCATATCAACCAGTCTTTGTCTAGGGATGGGCGCAACGCCTTCTATGATGGGAACGATCCGCTGGGACTGTCCCAGGAAGCCTACCATTATATCGGCGGCCTGATGGCCCACGCCAAGGGCATGGCGGCCATTACCAATCCGCTCATTAATTCCTATAAGCGCTTGGTATCGGGCTTTGAGGCGCCGGTGTATGTGGCGTGGGCGACCCGGAACCGCAGCCCCCTGATCCGGATCCCCGCCGCCCGCGGACAGGCTACCCGGGTAGAGCTGCGCAATCCTGATCCATCCTGCAACCCTTATCTGGCCATGGCCTGCGTGCTGGGCGCCGGGCTGGACGGGATCCGCAACAAGCTGGCTCCGCCGGCCCCTATGGAGTGCAACCTCTATGAGATGAGCGAGGCGGAGCTTGCCCAGGCCGGGGTAACCAAGCTGCCGGAAGATATTGCCCAGGCGGTGGCGGCCCTGCGGCAGGACGAAGTCATCATGCGGGTGCTGGGGCCCCATACTGGCCGCTGCCTGCCTCAGGCGCAGTTAGCTCAGTGGGATCAGTATCGCATCCGCGTGTACGACTGGGAGCTGGCTGAATACTTGGTTCGCTATTAGGGTGGTGTAGGCAGCCAGCCTGGCATTTGGATCAATATGGAGGCGCAAAGGCAGACTTTGCGCGGGAAGGATACTGCAAGTATGCGTCGATTGACGATTCCTGAGGGATACCGTCCTAGCTTGAACCTGGTGGAGACAGAACGGGCTATCAAGCAATGCAAGGATCTTTTTGAAAGCGAATTGGCGGCCCTTTTAAAGCTGACGCGGGTATCGGCGCCGCTTTTCGTATTGCCCCAGACAGGGCTGAACGACAACCTCAATGGCGTGGAGCGTCCGGTCAGCTTTGACATTGCGGACATGGATGGCGCGCGGTGCGAGGTGGTGCATTCCCTGGCGAAGTGGAAGCGGCAGGCGCTGCATCGCTATGGCTTTGCTCAGGGCGAGGGCTTATATACGGATATGAACGCCATACGGCGGGACGAGCAGATGGATAATCTGCATTCTATCTACGTGGATCAGTGGGACTGGGAGGTCATCCTTGCGCCACAGGAGCGCACGCGCGCCCGACTGCACCGTACGGTGGAAGATATCTATACGGTGTTTTTGTCGGTGCAGGCTCAGCTCAAGGAGCGATGGCCTCAGCTGACGCGGAAACTGCCGGAACATATCCATTTTATTACGGCGGAGCAGCTGCGGGAACGCTTTCCGGAGCTAACGCCCGCCCAGCGCGAGGATGCGGCTGCGCGGGAATGGGGCGCGGTGTTTATTGAGGGAATAGGCGGCCCTCTATCCGATGGTAGGCCCCATGACGGACGCGCGCCAGACTATGACGATTGGAGCTTGAACGGCGATATTTTATTCTATTATCCGCTATTGGATCGCGCTTTTGAGGTTTCATCCATGGGCATTCGGGTAGATGCGGCCTCCCTTCGGGCTCAGTGCGAAGCAAGCGGCTGCCCGGAGCGGCTGGCGCTGCCCTTCCACCGGCAGGTGCTCTCCGGAGAGCTGCCGCTGACCATGGGCGGCGGCATTGGCCAAAGCAGGATATGTATGTATTTGCTGGATAAAGCGCATATCGGCGAGGTGCAGGCCTCCATATGGCCCCAAGAGCAAGCCCGCCGATGCGCGGAGCATCATATTGCACTATTATAAAGAGGTATAGTATGAGAATTGCGGTATTTGTAGACGGAGCGAATTTCTTTTTCCTGCAGCGGGACGGATTGGGATGGTTTGCGGATCCCAGGAAGATCCTGACGTATTTATCCCGGTATGGCGAAGTGGTGGACGCCTATTACTATATCGGCCAGCAGACCCAGTCGGATCCCCGTCAGCAGGGCTATCTGGACGCGCTGCCCAGCATGGGCTATACGGTTGTGACTAAGCCAATTAAGAACATCTATGACGCACAGAGCGGGGGGTACCGGCGCAAGGCGAATCTGGACATTGAAATCGTAGTCGATATGTTCAATACCATCGATCAGTATGATATGGCCATCCTCATCAGTGGCGACGGCGACTTTGAGCGGGCGCTGCAGCTGCTGCGCTACCGGGGTAAGCGGGTCATGGTTTTCTCCACCGAGGGATACATTGCCCGGGAGATTCGCAATGTGGTAGGCGGCCATTATGTGGATCTGGCTACGCTGCGCAGCTTGATCGAAAAGCAGCCCGCATCGCATGAGGAATCGGTGGAAAAAGAGTTGCCGCAGGATCAGGATGATCAGCGCCAGCATAGCGGCCGTACACGATGGAGCGGCTGGACGTCGGCATTAAAACACAGTGAGGAGACAGAGACATGATGAAAGTTCCTTTTTCTCCGCCGGATATCGGCGAAGAGGAAATTGCCGAGGTGGTAGATACCCTGCGATCCGGGTGGATTACCACCGGGCCGAAAACCAAAGCCTTTGAGAAAAAATTGGCGGCTTATTGCCGTACAGATACGGTGGCATGCCTGAATTCGGCTACTGCCTGCGCAGAGATGGCCCTTCGGGTGCTGGGCATTGGGCCCGGCGATGAGGTGATTGTGCCGGCTTATACCTATACCGCTTCCGCTTCGGTGGTAGATCATGTGGGCGCCACGATCGTTATGGTGGATACGGCGCCGGATTGCTTTGAGATGGATTACGATCAGCTGGAACGCGCGATCACGCCCCGTACCAAGGCGATAATCCCGGTGGATATAGCGGGTGTGCTTTGCGATTACGACCGCATTTTCGACATCGTGGAGCGTAAAAGATCCCTATTCACACCTGCGTCCCCGATTCAGGAAGCTATGGGCCGTGTTGCGGTGGTAGCCGACGGCGCGCATAGCCTAGGCGCTACCAGGAAGGGAAAAATCGCTGGTGAAATTGCGGATTTCACCACCTTCTCTTTCCATGCGGTTAAAAACCTGACCACCGGAGAAGGCGGCGCGGTTACCTGGCGGAATATCCCTGGCGTGGATAACGCTGATATCTATAAGCAGCTTATGCTGCTCTCGCTGCATGGGCAAAATAAAGACGCTCTGTCTAAAACCAAACTGGGGTCCTGGGAGTACGATATTGTCGCGCCATATTTTAAGTGCAACATGACCGATATTATGGCGTCTTTGGGCCTGGCCCAGCTGAAACGGTATGAATCGATCCTCGCGCGTCGGCATGAGATTATTCAGCGGTATAATGATGCGTTGGCGGCTGCACCGGTCAAGGTACTAAACCATCGGGATGCAGAACACGTCAGCAGCGGCCATTTGTATCTGGTACGGATGACGGGGCGGGATGTACGCGAGCGCAATGAGGTCATTGAACGCATGGCGGCCCTGGGCGTAGCTACCAATGTGCATTATAAACCGCTTCCCCTTTTGACCGCTTACCGGAATCTGGGATTCCGGATGGAGGATTACCCGAACGCCTATCATCTTTACGAGAATGAAATCACCCTTCCGCTGCATACCTGCTTGAGCGACGAGCAGGTCGGCTATGTAGCCGAATGCTTCCTGAAAGTTCTTCGGGGGCAATAAAGATGAGATGGCTTCCCTGGGATGAGCTTCCCGAGAAAATGCGCATAGAGCCTGTTAGAGTCTATTATGAGCTTCTGTCCGCTCGGCGTGGACAGCTGGCGGCTAAGCGGGCGCTGGATGTGGCTGGATCTCTGGTTTTGCTGGTGCTGCTTTCGCCAGTGTTAGCGGTTATCGCCATCGTGATTAAGTGCGACTCCAAGGGCCCGGTGATGTTCCGCCAGGTAAGAATAACGCAATATGGCCGTGCTTTCCGAATCTATAAGTTCCGAACGATGGTGGATCATGCCGAATCGCTGGGCGCTCAGGTTACGACAAAAGGCGACGCGCGGATTACTGGGGTGGGGCGCCTGCTGCGAAAAACCCGCCTAGACGAGTTGCCCCAGCTTATCAATATCTTGTTGGGTGATATGAGCTTTGTAGGCACGCGGCCAGAGGTGGAAAAATACGTAGCCCACTATAGCGGAGCGATGTGGGCCACGCTGCTGCTACCGGCGGGGGTTACTTCCGAAGCTAGTTTGCGATATAAAGATGAATCCGAACTGCTTTCCAACGCAGAGGACGCGGATACCGTATATATCGAGCGGGTTCTGCCAGAAAAAATGCGTTATAACCTGCAGGAACTGCAGGAATTTAGCCTAGCAGGCAATTGCCGTACGCTGCTGCGCACGGTGGGCGTCCTGTTTGCTCGGTAGGGATTCCAATTTCATATTGCCGTATACGGGCCGGAGATAAAAATCCCGGCCCTTTGCGTATTTTCAATATAAGGAACACTGTAACGATATAGGATATACGCATATTCGAAGCGGGAGAGGAAAGCTCCTCAGAATATAGCCATAAAAGAAAAAATCCGCCCCCGAAGGGGCGGAGAGAATGTGACTATTTATTATTCGGATGGGACTCGAGTGAATACAAGCGGAACGTCATTATACCTGGATTTGTAACTCAGTTTAACATACATAATAAAGTAGTTTTCAGAAAACTCACCAGGGCCACTAATCAATCCACGTTCAACCCCAGTTTCGTCAACATAAGTAAAGGTGCTTATGCTACTTCTGGGAGTAAGGATATAACCTTTTATCGGGATAATATCTTCTCCCGATATAAACAGACCGTCACAGAGGTTCCCGTTTTCGTCGACAGAGAAATAAATGGCTACATCGGTTCTTTCGCAAACCCATCGGGTGTTAGGATAAGATGTAGGCGTTATTCCATCAAATGTCATGGGATCACACGAACACAAAATAGTTATGAATAAAAGTAATAGTAACACCCGGAACAATTTGGGAAAAAAGTTCATGGGCAACCTCCTAAAACTATGAAAGATTATTATCGATACCAAGGAATCATAGGATAATCATTATTTTTATTGTGAAATAAAACGATTTACTCTGTCCATGCGGCAAGTAATCTTCCATCATCGGAAGACAATAGCACATGATAATCAACACCCAAGAATAATAAAGTCGGATCTAAATAATAGTGAACATGCCAAATTGATTTTGCAGGATCAAATTCTACTTCGAAGATATATTGATCTTGTGATTGGTATACATAATTGGAATTGTATCTATAGGCGTATTGCTTCTCATATAGAAGAATATTATATGCAGCATCCTCAGCATTACTTCGGTTCCGAATTGGTCCAACTATAACTAAATATTTCTTA
>CAJFUN010000006.1 GCA_904420205.1 Candidatus Parachristensenella avicola
CCCAGCCATATGCCCTCATGGTCTAGTGGCCTAGGACACCGCCCTCTCACGGCGGCAACAGGGGTTCGAATCCCCTTGAGGGTACCATGAAAAGCCTCTTTTATTTCTTGATAAAAGAGGCTTTTTTGTGCCTATGTTTTAAGCCATGGGCGCAATGTCGCAGAGAGGCGATACCGCCGCCCTTTTGCACGCGATGCGAGCGCTCAAAAGCAGGATCGCTAAAAGATAGGCTTGACCGGAACAAGGAAGGCACAGAACGAGCACTTTTTTAAAATACGGCCGGCAAGGCGGGCTCTGGCGCAGTATGGGTTGCAGGAGAAAACGTCGGCTTGTTTTTATCGGCTATGCGCGTATAATGAGGAGCATATAGCCCTGATTTTCGTCTGAAATCAGGAGTCCCCAAGTGGAGGAGCATAAATGTCTCAGCGGAAATATTATCAGGCCTATGATGATCGTTACCGCCAGGTACATGGACAAAATCTGCAATGGTTCCACAACCAACCCTCGCCAATTGTCATGGAAACCATTCGCATGTTTTCCATGACGTGCCAACATAAGCTTCTGGAGATAGGGTGCGGGGAGGGCCGGGATGCCTTTCCCTTACTTCAGCAAGGTTATGACCTGCTGGCCACCGACGTATCGCCGGAAGCGATCGCCTTTTGCCGGAAAAGGATGCCCGCTTTTGCGGAGCGCTTCCAAGTTCTCGATTGCATTTCCGGATCGTTAAGCGGTACGTTTGATTTCATATACGCTGTCGCGGTCGTACATATGTTGGTTCCAGATAGGGATAGAGACGCTTTTTATTCCTTCGTCCGGGATCATGTGAGCCCTGACGGGATTGCATTGATTTGTACGATGGGGGACGGCAAAGAAGAGCGCCAAACCGATATCCGCGCTGCCTTTGACCTTCAAAGCCGCGTTCACTCGCAAACGGGGCAAACCATTCAAATTGCCAATACCTCCTGCCGGATGGTCGGATTCGCAACGTGGGAAAAAGAAATAGAGCGCAGCGGCCTGGTTATCCTGCATCAGGGCATAACCGCGGTCGAGCCTGATTTCCCGCAGATGATGTTTGCCGTCGTACGGAAGATGTGAAGCGCTTTTTGCATGTGGAATTTATATGCCGGTGCAAAAACCCTATTTTAGAAAAAAGAGCCTGATGATGGCTCTTTTTAATATAGGTAATTCTTCGCACAGCGGTCGCCGGCCCCACGTTGTTTCCGAAAAGGCAATGGGATGCGTAGCTTTAAGCGTATTGGGCAGCGACCGCGGCTGCATTGGATGTTTTTCACAGAAAGTTAAAATATTTTTCATCCATATAGGCAGGAAAAGGCGGATTGATCCAGAATATAACCAATACGGAAGGAGGAAAAAGGATACACTTCAACATGAAAGGAGAGTAAATCATGCGTATTAAAATGACAGCCAGGAATATCGAGCTATCCGGAGCCTTGGAGCGGCAGATCGAGAAGAAGCTGAAAAAGCTTGACAAGTTCTTCACGGAGGATGTCACCGCTCAAGTGCGGGTATCCAACGAAAAAAATCTGGCAGTGATTGAAGTGACCATCCCCTTTGACGGTATGATTATCCGTTGCGAAGAAAAGACGCAGGATATGTATGCTTCCATCGACCTGGTGGTTGACAAGCTTGTCCGCCAGCTTCGCCGTCATAAGACAAAGCTGAGCAAGCGGCTGCGCGAGGGCGCTTTTGTCTATTCCGCCGAGGAGGAAGATTTTACGCCGCTGGATGCGGATGAGGAGGATGCCGGCCCGCAGGTTTATCGGGTCAAACGCTTTCCGGTGAAGCCGCAGGACGTTGAAGAGGCAATTTTGCAGATGCAGCTGCTGGGGCACGATTTCTACGTCTTCTCTAACGCGGCCACCGGCGAGGTTAACGTGCTTTACCGCCGCAAAGACGGACGCTATGGGCTGATCGAACCGGATTACGACGACTAAAATAAAAAAGATTATCCGATCTACGCTACGTTGGACGGCCCTTCCCACAGGGGAAGGGCCGTCTTTTGCTGTCAGCCTGAAACTTCGAGGGGAATCCAGGCGAATCATGCGCATCATTTTATTTGCGTTCCACCGGCAAAAATGCTACAATACCTTCGACTCATTTTGTGTATTGGAGAGCGGACATGCCTAATATTTTCAAAAAGCTTTTCCCCAGCGCCAATGAAAGGGAGGTCAAGCGCCTGATGCGTCAGGTCGAAGCCGTGAACGACTTGGAGCCGCGCTATGAAGCGATGAGCGATCGGGAGCTGGCCGAACAGACGCAGGTATTTCGTGATCAGCTCAAAGGCGGCTCAACCCTGGAAGATATCCTGCCCAAGGCATATGCTCTGGTGCGTGAAGGCGCAAAAAGGGTATTCGGCAAGCGGCTGTTCGACATGCAGATCCTTGGCGGAATTGTGCTGCATCAGGGACGCATTGCGGAGATGAAGACGGGTGAAGGTAAAACATTGACCGCCGTACTTGCCGCCTATCTGAACGCGCTTACCGGCGAAGGCGTCCACGTGGTTACGGTTAACGATTATCTAGCCAGCTTTCAAAGCGAAAGCATGGGCCTGCTCTACCGTTTTTTGGGGTTGACGGTCGGCCTCGTCATCCCGGGCATGGAGCCTGATGAAAAGCGGCAGGCTTACCAGTGTGACATTACCTACGGCACAAACAACGAATTCGGTTTCGATTACCTGCGGGACAACATGGTCGTCAGCCTGGATCAGCAGGTGCAGCGCAAGCTGCATTACGCCATCGTCGACGAGGTGGACAGTATCCTGATCGATGAGGCGCGCACGCCGCTTATCATCTCCGGTATGGGCGAAGACAGCACCGAGATATACGCGAAGGCCGACGCTTTTGTCCGCCGCTTGACGGCAGAAGCGGATTATACGGTGGATGAAAAGATGAAGGCGGTCACCCTGACCGAAGAGGGAATTCGGAAAGCGGAACGGTATTTTGGCATCGATAACCTATCGGACATGGATAATACCGCCATCAACCATCATATAAACCAAGCGCTAAAGGCACATGCACTGTTTCAACGGGACCGGGATTACATCGTGCAAAACGATGAAGTTATCATCGTAGACGAATTTACCGGACGCCTAATGATTGGGCGGCGTTATTCCGAGGGCCTGCATCAGGCTATCGAAGCCAAGGAAAAGGTAAAGGTACAGCAGGAAAGCAAGACGCTGGCCACCATCACGCTGCAGAATTATTTCAGGATGTATGAGAAGCTATCCGGCATGACCGGTACGGCTGCCACCGAAGAAGAGGAATTCCGCAGCATTTATAACATGGATGTGGTCGAAGTACCGACCAATCGTCCCATGATCCGCCAGGATCTCAACGACGTGGTCTATAAGTCCGTCAAAGGCAAGTTTGCCGCCGTGGTCGAAGAGGTTGTTCAGCGCCACGAAAAGGGGCAGCCAATTCTGGTGGGCACCGTTTCAGTAGAAAAAAGCGAGATATTGAGCTCGATGCTGGAACGGCGGGGTGTACCCCATGTGGTGCTAAACGCCAAATACCATGCTAAGGAAGCCGAGATCGTAGCGCAAGCCGGTCAAAAGGGGGCCGTTACCATTGCGACCAATATGGCCGGCCGCGGCACCGATATTCTATTAGGCGGTAACCCGGAATATATGGCCCGTCAGGAGATGCGCCGACAGGGCTATACAGAGGAGATGGTCGAAGAGGCGGTCAGCATCACGCCCTCGGATGAGGAAGAGGTGCTGAAGGCCCGGGCCGAATACCAAAAGCTCTATAACCAGTTTAAGGTTAAGACCGACGCTGCCCACGACGAAGTGGTGGCCTTAGGCGGCCTGCATATTATCGGCACAGAGCGCCACGAAAGCCGCCGCATCGATAATCAGTTGCGCGGTCGTTCCGGACGCCAGGGCGACCCGGGCAGCTCCCGCTTCTATATCGCGCTGGAGGACGATCTAATGCGTCTATTCGGCTCTGAGCGGGTGGAAAACTTGATGGATAAAATGGGCTTGGACGACGACGTGCCCATTGAGCTTGGCTTTTTATCCTCGCAGATTGAGTCGGCCCAAAAGAAGGTGGAAGCCCGTAATTTCGATATCCGCAAGCATGTGCTGCAGTACGACGACGTGATGAACCAGCAGCGAACGATCATCTACCAGCAGCGCCGTCAGGTACTGGAGGGTAAGGATCTGTCGGAGGCGATCGCGCAAATGCGCAGCGAGCTATTGGACCGCGCGCTGGATACTTTCGCTTCCAAAGAGCTGGAATCGGAGGATTGGGATATTCGCGGCTTAATGGAATACCTGCGGCGTATCTACCTGCCGGAGGGCGCGCTAAGCTATACGCCGGAGCAGATTCGTGCGCTGGAACGAGAGAAGCTCAAGGAAGATCTGGAGGCCGTCGGACAACGCCTTTACGCGGAGAAAGAGGCTGAAATCACCGAAGCAGGAATCAGCATGCGTGCAGTGGAGCACAGCGTCCTGTTGCGGATGGTGGATACCAAATGGATGGATCACATCGACAACATGGACCAGCTGCGCAAAGGCATTGGCTTACGGGCCGTCGGGCAGCGGGACCCTGTGGTGGAATATAAGTTTGAAGGCTTTGACATGTTTACCGAGATGGTCAATGCCATCCAGGAAGATACTTTGACCATTTTATATCACATTCATGTGGACCGGGTACCCGAGCGCAAGCAGGTGGCCCAGCCCGTCCGTACGGTGCAGCCGGGCGACGAGCCAGAAGAGCCGGCGCCGAAGCAGCCGGCCCGCAAGCTGCCCCAGGTAGGGCGTAACGATCCCTGCCCCTGCGGTAGTGGATTAAAATATAAAAAGTGCCATGGCAAAAACCAGGCATAAAAGGGGTGATTCGTTTGGTACAGCTGGATAGCGCTTTAAGCAAGCTGGATAAGATCCGCAAAGTAATCAACGAGGCAGGTGATGCACTTTGACTTGGAAGGCATGAACCGCCAGCTCAATGAGCTGCATGCGGAGATGGGCTCGCCAGGCTTTTGGGATGACGTCGCCCATGCCTCCAAGGTGAATAAGCAGGTTAGCAATCTTGAATCCAAAATCGCGCAGCATCAAGCATTGGTACGCCAGCATGAGGATCTTTCGGTGATGGTGGAGCTTGCCAATGAGGAGGAGGATGAAAGCCTTGTTGACGAGATCAATGCCGAAGTAGACGAACTGGAAACCAAGGCGAAAGAGATGGAAATCAACACCCTCCTGAGCGGCGAATACGATGCGAACAACGCCATTTTAAGCCTACATGCCGGAGCTGGCGGCACAGAAGCCCAGGACTGGACCCAGATGCTTTACCGGATGTACACCCGTTGGGCTGAACGGCATCATTTTACCGTCAAGGTGATGGATTATCTGGACGGCGACGAAGCCGGTATCAAATCCGTTACCTTCCAGGTGAACGGTTTGAACGCCTATGGGTATCTCAAATCAGAAAAGGGCGTGCATCGTCTGGTGCGTATCTCGCCTTTTGACGCTTCAGCCAGGCGCCATACATCCTTCGCTTCGTTAGAAGTACTGCCAGAGCTTGACGAGGATATTGAGGTTGAAATCAACCCGGAAGATCTTCGTATCGATACTTATCGCTCCTCCGGCGCTGGCGGCCAGCACATCAATAAAACCGATTCTGCCGTTCGGATTACCCATATCCCTACCGGGTTTGTGACCTCCTGCCAGACGGAACGCTCCCAGGTACAAAACCGTGAGACCGCCATGCGGATGCTTAAATCCAAGTTGATTGAGCTGAAGGAGCGGGAAGCCATGGAAAAGCTGTCCGATATCAAAGGCGAGCTTAAAAAAATCGAGTGGGGCAGCCAGATCCGTTCCTATGTATTCCAGCCCTATACCATGGTCAAGGATCACCGTACCCTGGCTGAAACCGGCAACGTAAGCGCGGTGATGGACGGAGATCTGGATATGTTCATCTATGAATATCTGAAAAAGATGTAAAAGGGGTGGAAACATGAACAAAAGAGTGCGCGCAGCCGCTCTTGCGGCCTGTATAATGCTGACCCTGGCTGGATGCACGGCTAAGGCGCCTGGTACAACGCCGGCGGAAACGGCGACTGCTACAGAATCTGCGACAACGACGACGCAGGCGGCAACCACCACAACGACGGAAACGACGCCTGCAGCGGAAGAAGTGAAGCGTTCGCCCACCACAGGCATGCCGGTGGAGGAGGATACAGATTATCGTCCGGTAGCCTGTGTAATCAGCAATGCCAAAGGCGCATCCCCTCAATGGGAACTCAAGCGTGCCGACGTGGTGTATGAATTCCTGCAAGAGGGACGCAGCGTTACGCGTTTCCTTGCCATCTTTAACGACGATGTTCCTGACGATGCAGGCCCCGTTCGCTCTTGCCGCTTTCCTTTCCTAGATATTTTGGCCATGTGGGAAGCGCCCATCGCCTTCTGCGGCGGCAGCTCTGTGGCTCCGGTGGATGTGGATACCCGGATTGTTTCGGAGAATATCCCGTATTATATCGACGACACGAAGGGCAGATACAGTGAGTATTTCCGGCGCGACAGCTCTCGAAAGGCCCCGCATAACCTGCGGGTCAACCTGCAGCAGCTGCGGGAAGATACACCTGAATGGGATTATCCGCAGGACGCGCTAACCTTCTCCGACGCCGTACCGGCGGGTGATCCCGTATCGAAGGTACAGGTGAATTTCACTGAGAAATATGATGTTGCCAGCTATCAATATGACGACCAGCAAAAGGCATGGCTGCGCTACTGGCCTGACGGCGACCCCATGGAGGATGCCGATGGCACCCAGATTGCCGTAACGAATCTGGTGGTTCTGAAAATGAACTATAAGACGCTGGATACCTCCGCCGGGCATTTGGAGCTGGAGAGCACCGGTAGCGGCGAAGCGCTGTTCTTTATGAACGGCGTGCAGATTGAAGGCACCTGGGAACGGGAAAATATCGACGACCCGCTGGTATTCAAGGATAAGCAGGGCAAAGACGTTTGCCTCATGCCCGGCAAAAGCTGGTTCTGCATGGTAGACGACGAAGCGCCCATTGTAGTGGAGTAATGGCAAAGCAATTGATTGATATTTCAGTGCCCCTGCGGGATGGCATGGCCCATTGGCCCGGAGACGTTCCTTTTACCCGGATCCAGCGCACGCGCATCGGGGAAGACCATGCGGTTAGCAACGATTCGCTCCTTGTGATGAGCGCTCACTGCGGCACCCATGTGGATGCGCCAAGGCACTTTTTCCCAGAAGGGAGCACGGTTGAAGCGATGGAACTGTCGCTGCTGGTTGGGCCTGCTTATGTGGCGGATTGTACCGCTTGGCAAGGGCATTTGACCGAGGACGCCTTTGCGGGCGTACCTTCCGGCGTAGAGCGGCTCTTGGTCAAAACGGGGAATGGTAAAGCGACCCTGTCCAGTGCTTTTAGCGAACACTTTATCGGCCTAACTGAATCGGGCGCCCTTTGGCTGAAGCGCCGGGGAATCCGGCTTTTCGGGTTGGACTATTTCTCCATCGGCGCGCTGGATGACGGCAGCATCGCCCGGGCGCACCGGGCATTTCTTTCTCAAGTCGGCGCGGTAGCTCTAGAGGGCCTGTGCCTTAGCGAGGTAGAAGCCGGCTGGTATGAGCTGATCTGCCTGCCGCTGAAGCTTAGCGGCTGCGACGGCGCGCCCTGCCGGGCTATCCTGGTACGGGAGGAAGCCGAATGAACAAATGGATCGTTCGTGTTATTGCGGTCATCACCGGCGCGGCCTGCTTGCTGGCGCTGGCGCTGACGGCGGTTCAGCTGGTGGCCTTTGATCGTGACCGTTATTCCTCGGCCTACGAGCAATATGACAGGGCGGAAGCGATCGGGATCAGCGAATCCGACCTCATGGCGGTAACGGATCGCCTTTTAGACTATCTAAAGGGCCAATCTGCGTCCTTGGATATGGAAGCCACGATCCAAGGCGAGATGCAGCCGGTTTTTGGTGAGCGTGAGCTGCTGCATATGGCCGATGTCCATCATCTTTTTATGATCGGCTTTGCAATACGGCGTTGGGCGGTCATTATTGCGGCCTGCGGCATTGTACTGCTGCTGGCTACGCAGAAGAAGCGCGCCTTTTATATGCTCGCCTGGGGCTATCTAGCGGGGCTAGGGTGCTTTGTGCTCTTTGCGGTTGTGGTCGGCGTCGCCATGGCGGTAGATTTCAACCGGGCCTTCACCATTTTTCATCAGCTTCTGTTCACAAACGATCTGTGGCTGCTGGATCCGCGGACCGATGTATTGATTCAAATGTTCCCGGAGGCCTTTTTTGAGCAGATGGCCGTCGGGATCTTGGGTTGGATGTCGGCTGCGGTGCTTTTACCCGCTATACCCGCAGCCATATACGGAATTTATCGCAGGAGAAAGGCGAGGAAACATCCATGAGCTATGAAAGCCTATGCCGTGAAAAGGTTCAACGGCTAATCGAGAAAAAAGAGGCGCTTATTTTAGCTTTTGAGTCCTCCTGTGACGAAACCTCGGTAGCGGTGATTGACTCTGGCCGAAAGGTACGTTCCCTGCGGATTGCCTCTCAGATCGACACCCATGTGGAATATGGCGGCGTAGTGCCGGAAATCGCCTCCCGCATGCATGTGGAAGCGATTGGTTCCCTCACCGACCTAGCCTTGAAAGACGCAGGGGTTTCCCTGGAGCAGGTAGATGCGCTGGCTGTTACAGCCGGCCCAGGATTGGTCGGCGCGCTGCTGGTGGGCGTATCTTTTGCAAAATCCATGGCATATGTTCTAAAGAAGCCGCTGATCGGCGTACATCATATTGAAGGACACATCAGTGCAAACTACCTGGATCATCCGGATCTGTCTCCGCCTTTCCTTTGCCTGGTTATTTCCGGCGGCCATACCCAGCTGGTCGAAGTTCTAGGGTATGGTATGTACCGCCCACTGGGCGCTACCCGCGACGATGCAGCAGGCGAGGCTTTCGATAAAGGTGCCCGGGTGTTAGGCCTTCCTTATCCGGGAGGCAAGCATATGGATCAGCTGGCTCAAAACGGTCGGCCGGATGCTTTTTCCTTTCCGCAGGCCCGCGTTAAGGACGCGCCTCTGGATTTCAGCTTCTCCGGCTTGAAAACCTCGCTAATCCAACTGGTGCATCAAAAGGTGCAGCAAGACCCTGGGTGGCTTGAGCCCCATCGTGCCGACCTGGCGGCCAGCTACCAGCAGGCTATTGTCAAGACGCTGCGGGAACATGCACAGATCGCCATGGAAGAACTGGGCTACCAGACGCTGGCTCTTGCCGGCGGCGTGGCGGCCAATAGCTGCCTGCGCCGGGAAATGGGAGCGGCTATAGCCGCCATGAACCGGAAGCTGGTCTATCCTAACCTGATTCACTGTACAGATAACGCCGCGATGATTGGAGCCGCGGCTTATTACCGGCTGATGAAGGGAGCGTTTGCACCGCTGTCTCTGAACGCTATGCCGTCGCTGCCCTTGGCGCCATAATGCGCACCTGGCAGCCCGGGAAAGGATGCTGCCGGTCATGAAAAAGGTAAAATCATCGCTCAAGTTTCTCCCGTTCGTCCTTTGCCTCACGCTCATGCTAGCCGCAGGTTGCGCACAAGGCCCAGCGCCTGCACCTATGACGAGCCCGCAGCCAAGCTCCGAGCCCCTTGGCCCCCTGGAGGGAATCACCATTGCCCTAGATCCGGGGCATGGAGGGGACGACGGCGGCTGTGTGGGCGTCAGCGGAACCACGGAAGCCGAGCTGAACCTTCAGGTGGCTTTTGCGCTACGGGATGCCCTGCAGCGCGAGGGGGCTCAGGTCGTAATGACCCGCAGCGATGAAACGGTCGTCTATCAGCAGGAGGCTGGCAAGACGCGCAAGCAGCAGGATATGGCTAGCCGCATGGATGTGATCGAGCAAGCCCGGGCGCAGCTTGTCGTAAGTATCCATATGAATCGCTATAGCGATTCTGGCGTACGCGGCGCTCAAGCCTTTTATTTTGAGGAGGGCTCTGACGGTCAGTTGTTGGCCCAGACGCTGCAACAGAGCCTGAACGCGCTGGAAGAGCAGGTAAAAAAGCGCAACGCTGCTACCGGCAACTACTTTATCCTTAAGACGCCCCAATGTCCCAGCGCCTTGGTGGAGTGCGGATTTTTGTCCAACCCGCAGGAGGAGGCGCTGTTGCAGGACGCCGCTTATCAGCAGCGCCTGGCTCAGGCGCTGTGCCAGGGCATTGTGACTTATCTTCAGCAGCCACAGGCAGACGTCTAGCCTTGGCAAAACAATTTGGCGGGAGGCCTTACGTTGCAAACACTTCCCCTTTTTACGGAACCGCTGCATGACGGCGAAGATCCGGCCCTTTTGAACCCCTTGGTGTTGGCCTATTTGGGCGATACTTTATACGATCTATATGTCAGAACCCGCCTGGTGCAGACGACGCACGCCCAGGCGGGGCGTCTGCATAAGCAGGCGATCCATTATGTCTGTGCGGCTGGTCAGGCTCGTGCGCTGCAGAGCCTGATGGATATGTTGACGGAGAAAGAGGCTGCTGTGGTGCGCCGGGGGCGTAATGCCAAATCGCCCACGATGCCTAAACACGCCTCGATTGCGGATTACCGTCATGCCACTGCCTTTGAATCCCTTCTAGGATATCTTTACTTAGCCGGCGAATCCCAAAGGGCTGAAGCGCTTATGGCAAAAGCTTTTGAATCGACCAATAAGGAGGAACACAATGCCACAGGTCAATCCTAAGGTAAAACTGATCTGCCATACCGCTAATCCCGACGAGATTGTGGCGATGGCTGCCCGACTATGTTATTCCGATGCGGATATCGAAGCGCTAGAGCAGGGCGTACAGGCCCGGGATCAAGGGAAATATATCCAACGGCTTATGTCGATGGGGCACCTTTCGCCGATTGAACACGCTAGCTTTACCTTTGGGATTGAGGGCGTTTCCCGGTCGCTGTTGGCGCAGATTACCCGGCACCGCTTGGCTAGCTTTTCCGTAAAATCTCAGCGCTATGTGGGCCTGGCGGGGAAAGGTGAGGATGGTTTCAACTATATTGTCCCGCCAGCCATTGAGGCATTGGGCCCAGAGGCTGCCGATACGTTCCGCCAGCAGATGCATACCATCCAAACCTGGTATGATGAATGGGTGGACAAGCTGGGAAACCATGGCGAGAAAACCTTTGAAGATGCCCGGTTTGTGCTGCCCAACGCGGCGGAAACAAAGTTTATCATGACGATGAACGCCCGTGAATTGATCCACTTTTTTAGCCTGCGCTGCTGCAACCGCGCCCAGTGGGAAATTCGGTCGGTAGCATGGCAGATGCTTGAGCTGGCGGCCGACGCCGCCCCCTATCTTTTTGCCCAGGCGGGGCCGGGCTGCATCACTGGCGCGTGCCCGGAGGGGAAAAAAACCTGCGGCCAAGGCGATGCGGTACAGGCTCGCCAACGTACCCTCATGGAAAAAATACAGATGAAAAGGAACGCAGAATAAATGAGCTATACCAATGAAAATAACCGGTCAGGTAAGCGCGGCGGCGCTTCTTCGCAGAGCGGCTACAGCACAACAAAACGCGGACGGCGCACTCAGGGACAATCGAAGGCGGAAAATTCCAGCTATGGCCGCGGACGTTCCGGCGGCTATTCCCGTGAAAAGTTGGGTAGCCGTGGTGAATACGGGTTCAAGGAAAGCCGCGCTGGTAACTATGAAAAAAGCAGCGGGTCCCGTGGGAATGGTGCGTATGGTACCGCGCAAGGGCGTGGTTACCGCGATGAACGGCCTTATTCACCTGCTGGCGGTCATTCACGTCGTAACGGCGAAAAATCTTCTGCCGCCAAGGCCCGGGATTTTTACGATCCCTATGTGCAGCGCGGTGCTCCGCCGCTGCCCCGAGATAAAAAGCCCCGCCCTCAACCTAAGGCTTATGAAAAACCCCTTGAGATGGAAACGCAACAGCAAGAAGCCGATGCCACCCTGCTGGTTGGCCGTAATGCGGTTTGGGAGGCGCTGAAAGCCGGTCGCTCGATGGAACGGCTCTATGTGGCACAAGGGGTGGATGAAACGGCGCTGCAGGGCATCCTTGGCGTAGCTTATCGGGAAAAGGTGAAGATTGAGCGGGTGCCGCGCGCCCGGGTAGCAGAGCTCGCCGGTACCGACAAGCACCAAGGCGTGATCGCCTACCTTTCGGCCATGGAGTATACGCCGCTGGACAAGCTCATTGACGACGCCTTTGCCGCTACGGATGCGCCTGTATTCGTGTTGCTGGACGAAGTGCAGGATCCCCATAATTTAGGCGCGATAATCCGTACCGCCGATTGTGCCGGCGCCAACGGTATTATTATCCTGGAGCATCGTGCCGTTGGCTTAACGGCTACCGTGTCCAAGGTATCCGCTGGAGCACTCGCTCATATGCCGGTAGCTAAAGCTACCAATTTGGTCCGCGCGATGGAAACGCTCCAGCAGCGCGGCGTAGAGATGGTGGGGGCTGATATGGGCGGCGTCTGCTGCTATGATTGTGATTTTTCCTCCGGACCGCTGGGCCTGGTGATTGGCAACGAGGGCGTAGGGCTGCGCCGGCTGGTGCGCGAACAGTGCGACGTATTAGCCGGGATCCCCATCCACGGGCATGTGGATTCGCTAAATGCCTCGGTGGCCGCTGCCGTCTTGATGTTTGAGGCCGTGCGCCAGCGTAAATTCGCCAAGTAATGTCCGGCATACTCATCGTCGACGGATATAACATTCTGCATAGCTGGAGCCATCTGAACCAAGCCATTGCGCAAGTGGGGCTAGACGGCGCCAGAGACCGTCTCATCGCGGAATTGGAGGACTACGCCGGCACAACGCATACGCAGGTAATCGTGGTTTTCGATGCCTATCACACCCAGCGCATGCTGCTGACCCAGCAGCAGCGAAATGGGGTGGAGGTGGTCTTTACCCGGCAGAAGGAAACGGCAGACCATTATATTGAGCGGCTGGTATCCACCCTGGACACGCGCCAATACGACGTACGTGTTGCCACCAGCGACGGGGTGGAGCAGGTGGTGGTGATGGGCCGTGGCGCCAGCCGCATATCCGCAAGGGAACTGGAAATTGACGTAAGAAATGCGCGGCGAGAACGAAATACCTGCATGGAGCACCATCGCAGCGCCAAAAGGCACACGCTGGAGACGCTGATCGATCCGGAAACGCTACGGCGGCTGCGTGAATCGCTGCCAAAGGAGGAATAAAGATGCAGTGCGGATGCCCGCTATGCGGTACGCTCACCATACAGGAAACCAGAGGGATGGATAGCCGCTGCATCTGCCCTGCCTGTGGATGGACTTGCCGGGACTGCCTGGGCGATGGACAGGGGAAATTTACACCGCTGACCCAGGAGGATGTGCGGCGGATGAAAGAAGAGAAAAGCAATCCATAGTTATGGGCAAATCCTAGCATATCCAAAGGGCTCGCCACTCGGTTATAATGGGGATGCAATCTTACTTGAGGAGGCCCATAATGGCAAAAATTACCTTCATGGGGGCAGGGAGCTCTGTCTTTGCGAAAAATGTGCTGGGTGATTGCATTCTTTCGCCCGTGCTGCAGGATTCCACCATTGCGCTGTATGATATCGATCCCGTCCGGCTAGAGGATTCCCGCCTGATGCTGACCAATATCAACAACAACCATGGCGGAAAGGCAACCATTGAGGCGTATCTGGGCGTTGAGCAGCGCAAGGATGCGCTGCGCGGCGCAGACTTTGTCATTAACGCCATCCAGGTTGGCTTATATGAGCCCTGTACGGTGACGGATTTTGAAGTACCCAAAAAATATGGCTTGCGTCAGACCATTGGCGATACGCTGGGCATCGGCGGTATTTTCCGTGCGCTGCGTACCATCCCGGTGATGATGGACTTCGTCGAAGATATGATGCAGGTATGCCCTAATGCTTGGTTCCTTAACTATACCAACCCCATGGCCATGCTGACCGGAGCGCTGCTGCGGGCTACGCCCGTCAAGCTGGTAGGACTTTGCCACAGCGTCCAGGTGTGCGCCTCTGGCCTGTTGAAGGGCTTGGGGATGGAATATGATGACACCATCCAGTGGAAAATTGCGGGGATCAACCATATGGCATGGCTGCTGGAGATTACCAAGGACGGCAAGGATCTCTACCCGGAGATCAAACGCCGTGCTCTGGCCCGCACCGAAAAGCATAGCGATATGGTTCGCTATGAAATCATGCGCCAGTTTGGCTATTATGTAACCGAATCCAGCGAGCATAACGCGGAATATATGCCTTATTTCATTAAGGATAAATATCCTGGCCTCATCGACCAGTTTAATATTCCGTTGGATGAATATCCTCGGCGGTGTGTGGAGCAGATTAAAAAGTGGGAGACCATGCGCAAGGATCTTGTGGAAAATCATGAGCTGACGCATGAGCGCACCCATGAATATGCGGCCCACATCATGGAAGCTATGGTGACCAATCAGCCCTTCAAGTTTGGCGGCAATGTGCTGAATACCTATGGGCAGATTGCCAATCTGCCCCGCGAGGCATGCGTGGAGGTTCCCTGTATCGCCGATGCTTCCGGCGTAACCAGCACCATGGTCGGCAATTTGCCGGTGCAGTGCGCCGCCCTGAACCGTACCAATATCAACGTACAGCTGTTGACCATTGAGGCAGCCTTGACCCGGAAGAAGGAGTACATTTATCAGGCCGCTTTTATGGATCCGCATACTTCCAGCGAGCTTTCGCTGGATGATATCCGTAGCCTCTGCGACGACCTGATCGAGGCGCACGGAAGCTGGTTGCCCGAGTATCATTAAGCTTTTGCGGGCAATGGGAGACATTCATATGGGGCATCCTCAGCCAGGAGGATGCCCCATATTTGATATTTTAAAGTTGAACGTGCTGCAATCCGATTCCTTGACAGCCTTTGGAGTATACCGTATACTTGACCATAAACATTTGAAATCATAGCATGATGAGGGAGTGTAATTGCATGGCTTCAGCATTGCTGGCGATCATTTACCTGGCTTTTATCAGTCTAGGCCTGCCTGATTCCCTGCTGGGCTCGGCATGGCCGGTCATGCAGGCGCAAATGCAGGTTCCTGTGTCCTATGCAGGCGTGATTTCCATGATTATCGCCGGGGGCACGATTCTCTCCAGCCTGATGTCCGATCGTTTAACAAAGCGGTTCGGCGCAGGCCTGGTAACGGCGGTCAGCGTGCTGATGACAGCCGCCGCTCTAATGGGATTCTCGCTTTCCGGATCTTTTGTATCGCTTTGCCTGTGGAGCATTCCCTATGGCTTAGGCGCGGGTGCGGTGGATGCAGCGCTGAATAATTATGTGGCAGTACACTATGCTTCCCGTCATATGAGCTGGCTGCATTGCTTTTGGGGTATCGGCGCATCCGTTAGCCCTTATATCATGAGCTTTGCGCTTACCGGCGGTCTGGGATGGCAGAGCGGTTACCGGATCGTATCCATACTGCAAATTGCCCTAACCATAGTGCTGATGGCAAGCCTGCCGCTTTGGGGGCGGCAGAAAGTTCGAGGGGTGGAGGAAACTTCATCCGGGCCTGTATTAAAGCTTTCTCAAATTATATCCATGCGCGGCGTGCCGTTTGTGTTGCTGACCTTTTTTGGATACTGCGCCATGGAGACGACAACCGGCCTGTGGGCAGCCAGTTATCTCGTAATGGGCCGGGGTATCGACGCAGATACGGCGGCGCAGTATGCTTCGCTTTTCTATTTGGGAATTACGGCTGGGCGGTTCCTCTGCGGGTTCATTGCTGACCGGCTGGGTGATCGGTTGATGATTCGGGTTGGCCTAGCCGTTATTACCTTAGGCATGGCAGCATTAGGCCTGCCTCTGGGCGTGGACTGGCCTCCACTGGCCGGCCTGGTCATGATTGGTTTTGGCAGTGCACCCATCTATCCCTCCATTATTCATGCCACGCCCGCCAATTTCGGCCCGGAAAATTCTCAAGCCATCATCGGCATTCAGATGGCTAGTGCCTATGCCGGCTCCACTTTTATGCCGCCGTTGTTCGGATTTATTGCAGGGAAAGCCGGCATTACGCTGTATCCGGCCTTTCTATTTGTCTTTGTCGTGCTAATGATCGTGATGAACGAGCTGCTGAATCGTACGGTGCCAATGAAACAGATAAAAGGCTCTTAGCCAAAATATTTCGCTCAATTAGAAAGGCCAAGCGCTTTGTGAACTGCGCCCCACAGGTTAAGCAGTATGAAATACTGAATAAAAAGTGAGGCGTATTATTATGCCAAAAGGGATACCAAACAAGCGATATACACTGGAATTTAAGAAAATGGAACCATGCGGGAGGAAAAACTAAGCTACAGCAAGACGCCGCAACGATTCCAAGTATGCAATCATAATTGGGAGCGCATTTACCGGCGCATTAATAAGGCAAAGCGAAAGGGCTTGCTGCCTGTTCTTCACAGACAACAAGCCCTTTCCGTTGCTTGAATAGCTTTTCCCCCAAGGATTGCCTAACTTTTTGGAGGCATTTCAATGGAGGGCGGGGCGCGATATGATGTACATTGCCTTTTGATTTGCCCATTGCAGCTAAATCGTCTCAATAAAATGGTTCTCGTAGGTATCCCAGTATTTTTTATACACTCGTTCGTCATGCCCATCAAAGTTCAGTTGGTATAGCCTGAAGATAACCGGAAAATTCTTGGGCTGCCACTGCTCTTCATAGGAGTAGCAGTATTTCATGCCAATCTGCCTCATGACGCCACCACTGCGGGGATTATTGATGTCGTGGGTAGCGGTGATATAGGGGAGTCCGTCTTTTTTTACCTGTTCCACAAGCGCTTTGCTTGCTTCCGTAACAATCCCCTTGTGCCAGAATTCCTTTCGGATTGCATAGCCAAAATCGTGGCTCTCATCCATATCTACCTTGATATAACCGATCGGGTCGTTACCCTGCTTGAAGCAAATGGCATAAGCATATGCCTGCGGCTTTGCATACTCCACCGCAAATCGTTCCTCAAAAAATCGCCTTGCATCCTCTAAATTCTTCGCCGGGAACCAAGGCAGAAAGGTATTCACTTCTTCATCGCTTAAAATCAAAAACAGCGCTTCGATATCCTGTTGGGTAAATTTTCTTAAAATCAAACGTTCTGTCTCCAGCAGGGGGGTATTCATCATCTTACGTTCTCCTTCATTTTTGCATCGTACTCCTCGATAATCACACGCACGGTATATTGAGCGTTATCTGCAACCGGCGCATCCGGCGCATGATAAGTCAACAGCGCCTTCCACAGCGCCCAGCCCCTTGCCCGATTGATCGTATCGCTATCGAGGCCCTGTAGGAAAATCTTCCTGCTTTTTCCGTTAAAATACGTCCAGGCCATCGCATAATCGCAGGCAGGATCGCCCACACCCATAATACCAAAATCAATGACGCCACACAAACCGCCATTATGGACTAATAGATTGCCTGGCGCAATGTCGCCATGCAGCCACACAGGTGGCTTATCCCATCGGGAGCTAATGGCCTGTTTCCATATTTCCCAAATCTTATCTGCCGGAAGGACACTTTTCAGCTCCCGCAGGGAATCCTCCACCTGTCCGCCGTACACGTCAGGGCTTGCGCCGCGGTAAAAATTATGGGCGCCTGCCGCGGGTGCGCCTTCGGTGGGGATCCGCTGCAGCTCCCGTAGGAAAGCCGCCAGCTCTTCGGCGATACGGGACTGATCGCAAACGCTTATCTCAGTCAATGGTTCGCCTTTAAGGTACCGGTTTATGGACCAGGGGAAGGGGTAATACGGTGTAGGTTTTCCCTGCGCAATGGGGTGCGATATAGGGAGCGATAGATGCCTTGATAAGAATGGCAACCATTTCGCTTCTTTTTCAATTTGCGGTACATAATCCTGTCCGCTCGGCAGGCGAACGGTCATCTCACCACCCAGGTGGAAAGTCCTGTTATCATGTCCGCTCCGGCTCACCGGGCGGATATCCAGCCCGGCCCATTGAGGAAATTGCTCGCTTATCAGGCGGATGACCATTTCCGTTGAAATCTCGAACATGCAAGCTCCTTTCATGCGATGTAATCGATCAGTTGGTTGTATTATAAAACGAGTCTGGCGGCCGAATCAACCGACCGTTTCATTCAGTATGAAAAAGTAGGGAGCCGTAAGGTTTCTTACGGCTCCTTTTCATCCGTTTTGCTTTCGCTGCTTCGTAAGGATTTTCTCTATTCCTTTCGGGGAAAGGCAATATTTTTTCGATAACGACTTTAAATCAGCCCCGTTCTGGTACGCTCTATAAATTTCAAGATCCCGCTGCCGATATAAAGCCCGCGCTCCATTTTGGCTGCCCCATGATTTTCGTTTGCAGCTGGGGATATAGAGATACTCGCCGTCCACATAGCGCTGAATTTCCTTTATTAAATGAGAAGGTAACACGTCTTTTGCAGATTGATAGCCCATAATGCTCTCCTTGATTGGATTTATCTCCAAAAAAGGCATAGCAAAAGCTACTTTACATGATAAAATTCAAATTGAATGAATCGCAATAGCCTTTGCTATGCGATGGGTTTTGAGCAGTACGCGCATAAAAATCATCCTTTCAGTCTTTGCAATATTTTAGTGTGATAGACATCGTCTGTCAAGACGTTTGTGTAATATCTCATATCAAGACCCACTCATCATCAAAAAGCAACAGCATCCTGAGGCAGCCGACTCCATCATAAAGCTAAAAGGGATCTGCCCGTCCGCATTTCTACATCGCCGTGTTGTACCCACTTCAGACACCAATCTCCACGCAAAGATACCGCAGGATAAAGGGTTTAGCCGCCGGCGAAGGTAACACGCGCCGTTCATCGCGGCCATTGATAAGCCCCGACCGGACTTTACCGCCTTCACGATAAGTTACAATCAGAAATTTTATTGACTGATATGCCCTCCAAAAACGTCAAAATTCATCGTATCCAATTTGGCGTCTATCATCGCGATCTCATCTTTTGTTAGCATGATATTGCCCGCTTCAAAGTTTTCTTTCAGGCGTTCCACCTTGCGGGATCCGGGAATCGGCACGATATAAGGCTTTTTGTTTATCATCCAGGCGAGGGATATCTGTCCCATCGTTGCATTCTTCTGTGCTGCCATGTTTGCCAGCAGATCGAGAAGTTCCTTTGCTTTTGCAAAGCCTTCCTCCGTATACTGCGGCATGGCAGCGCGGTAGTCCTGTATGCTATCAAATTTTGTAGCAGGCGTATATTTTCCTGTAAGGAAGCCATTTGCTATGGGCGAGAAAGCGACATAAGCGACATGTAATTCTTCACATACAGGGAAAATCGATTCATGCCACCGCGCCATCATAGAATAGCGATTTTCAATTGCGGTAACCGGGCAGACGGCGGCGGCTCTCCGCAGGTATTCTTCCGTTGCTTCGGAAATTCCCCAGTAACGGATTTTTCCCTCCTTTATCAGCTCCGCCATGGTTTCAGCAACTGTTTCCGGCTCTACTTTGGGGTCAATCCTATGTTGGTAATATAGGTCAACATAGTCTGTCCCTAGCCTTTTCAAGCTACCCGCTAAACTCCTCCGGATCGTCTCCGGGCTGCTGTCCAGTTTCAAAGAGCGGTCATCATTATGGCTAACACCCATTTTCGTGGCGATTACCACTTGATTCCGAATCCCTTTCACCGCCTGTCCCACAAGTTCCTCATTATAAGATATTGTGCCATCGGGATTCACGCCAGTATAGGATTCCGCTGTATCAAAAAAGTTATATCCGATATCAAAGGCTTCCCGCAGCGTTCTAATCGCCATACGCTTTTCCGTAGGATCGCCATACGCACGGCTGAATCCCATACACCCTAACCCGACAGGGTTGACATACAGTTCACTGTTTCCAAGTTTTCTTTTTTCCATTTCTAAAGCGCTCCTTCTCTTTAACTCTATGATAGGGGAATCAACAGCAAAAGCGGAAGTCTCGTTTTGGAAATTAGTTTATACCATTGGGTATAAACCGCCATTCTAGAATAAACAAACGGTCTTGCCAACTTTTGAAAATTGGCAAGACCGTTTGTTAAACAGGAAGATTTTTGCCTGTCGAAACCTTGTGAGTTTCGTTATTTATTCCCACTCGCTCCTGTTAAGCATATTCTAAACGGATTTGCTTATGAGATTTAGCTCAGAGTGTTTGTATTGTTTTCATTATC
>CAJFUN010000007.1 GCA_904420205.1 Candidatus Parachristensenella avicola
GGACATACTAAGACCCCCTATTGTAGTTCTATTTTCCTACATTAGGGGGCCTTTTGTCTATTGTCCGTTTTTACTGGGGCCGTTCACCTTCCCTTGCCTTTTTGTATGCGGTTTACCGGATCAGCGTATTGATCCAGTCATTGACGTCCGCAATGCCCTTTTCCTCCAGGAAAGCGTCCAATTCCTGGGCAATTCGCAGGCAGGCGCCGGGATCCACCAGGTTGGCCGTGCCCACCATGACACAGGTCGCGCCGCAGAGCAAAAATTCCGCGGCATCCCGCCCGGTCATGACGCCGCCCATGCCGATCAGCGGAAGCCGCACGGCCTGGCGCACCTGATTAAGCATTCGCAGAGCAATGGGCTTCACCGCCGGGCCGGAAAGCCCACCGGTTACATTGCCCAAAACCGGCCTGCGCCGATCCAGATCCACTGCCATGCCGGTCAGCGTATTAATGAGCGACAGCGCATCTGCGCCCGCCTCCTGAGCTGCCAAGGCGATCTCGACAATGTCGGTCACGTTGGGCGAAAGCTTGACAACGAGCGGTTTATCGCAGCAAGGCTTCACCGCCGACACCACCTGCTCCACCAGCTCAGGGCGGGTGCCCAACGCCGCGCCGCCATGGGCCACGTTCGGGCAGGAGATGTTCAACTCAATCAGCTTCACCGCATTTACGCCTCGCAACTTCTCGGCCACTTGGCAGTATTCCTCAATGGCCGCGCCGGCGATATTGGCGATCAGCACAGTATCCAGCGTCTCAAGCTCCGGCAGATAGTGGTTCAGGAATGCGTCGATACCAGGGTTCTGTAGGCCGACGGCGTTTAAGATACCCGAGGGTGTTTCCGCTATACGGGGGCCCGGATTACCTTCCCGCCGCTGCGCCGTCAGCGCCTTAAGGGAAATGCCGCCGATCTCATTGAGGTTCATATAAGGCTTAAACTCGCTTCCAAAGGCGAAGCATCCTGATGCGGCAACGATCGGATTTTTAAAAGGGACGCCGCAGAGATTGACCTGAAGCTTACTCATCCCAGGCCACCTCCTGAATTTGAAATACCGGTCCATCCTTGCAGACTCGCTTATAGTGCCAACCGTCTTCCGCCAAAATCTTGCAGGTGCAGACGGCGCAGCCGCCAATACCGCAGCCCATACGCTCTTCCAGCGACACATAACAGGGGATCTGCGGATATTCCTCCATTACCTTGGCCAACGCCTTAAACATAGGGGTGGGGCCGCAGGCATAGACTGCGTCATATCCGCCTTTCTGCAGCGCCGCTTTCAGCAGCTCGGTGACCCGCCCATGGAAACCGGCCGAGCCATCGTCGGTCGCAAGATGCAGGTTGGTTGCCTGAGAGAAGGCTTCTTTCGCGTAAACATACGCCTGGCTGCGGAAACCCAGGTAGCTGTCGAAAGCCACGTCAGGATGGGCTTGGGCCATCGTATACAGCGGAGCGCATCCGATGCCGCCGCCCACCAGGGCGCAGCGCCGGGCGCCGCCAGGCAGCGGGAATCCGTTGCCCAGCGGCCCCAGCACATCCAGCACCGTTCCAGCGCCGGACTGTACGATTCGCGCCGTCCCCTCTCCTTTTTGCTGGATAATAAGGGATATCTGCCCCTCTTCGCGATCAATGCGGTGGATCGATATTGGCCGCCGCATCAAAAGCGCACCGTTTTCCGGCACCTTGATATGAACAAAGCTGCCCGGCTGAGCTTGCTCGGCAATCGCTGGGCAGGCCAGCACCAACTCATAAGTGTCCCGCGCCACGGGACAGCTGGATAAGATCTCACAGCGGTTATCCATGCTGCCTCCTTATGCCCGATGGGCGATCTCATGGAGTCCGCAAGGCGTCAGATCCGCTTCACCCTTGCCAAGCTTCAGTGAGGCGGCCAGCGCCCGGGCCGTATCCAAGCTGGTCAGGCAGGTTAGCCCGTTTTCCACCGCCAGGCGGCGAATCTTAAAGCCCGTACGGCTGGAGTCGCGGCCATGGGTGGGCGTGTTGATAATGAGCTTAAAGAAGCCCTGGCGAATTTTATCCTCCATGTCTGCCTCGTCGTGCACCACATTGGTTGGCACATAGGCATGGTTCAGCACATTGGCCGTACCCGGCGTAGCATATAGGTCATAGCCCATCATGGCCAGGTCCTCGGCGATCGCCACCAGCTCCTGCTTATCCTTGTTCTTCACCGAGAGCAGCACCGCACCGCTTTGGGGCACCTGCAAGCCTGCAGCGATCAGCCCTTTTAGAACCGCCTCGTTATAATCACGGGAGAGCCCTAGCACTTCGCCGGTGGATTTCATCTCCGGCCCCAAGGAAATTTCCAGGTTCGGCAGCTTCTCAAAGGAGAACACCGGCACCTTGATGGCAAAGTAGTCAGCCGAAGGATAAAGGCCTTCCCCATAGCCCTGCTGGGAAAGATCCATCCCCAGCGCAGCACGCACGGCCAAGCGAACCATGGGCACGCCGGTCACTTTGGAAATATAGGGTACCGTACGGGAGGAACGCGGGTTCACCTCAATGACGTAGAGCTGGTCGCGCATGACGATATACTGAATATTAATCATGCCTTTCACGTGCAGGTTCAGGGCCAGCTGACAGGTCACCTCGGTGACGCGTTCCACCATCTTTGCCGACAAGGACCGCGCAGGATATACGCTGATGGAGTCGCCGGAATGGACGCCAGCCCGCTCCACGTGCTCCATGATGCCGGGAATCAGCACGTGCTCGCCGTCGCAGATCGCATCTACCTCGATCTCTTGCCCCATGATGTACTGATCCACCAAAATGGGATGCTCCGGCGTACCATATTTTGTGATCGTCTCCATATATTCGCGGATATCCTGATCGTCATAGGCGATCTCCATGCCCTGCCCGCCCAGCACGTAGCTGGGACGCACCAGCACCGGATAGCCTAACCGGTTGGCCGTCTCCAATGCCTCATCGGTGGTAAAGACCGTGCCGCCCTTAGGCCGCTCAATGCCCAGCCGCTCCAGCAGTTCGTCAAAGAGCTCCCGGTCTTCCGCCGCGTCGATATCCTCCAGCGCCGTGCCAAGGATGGTAAACCCTGCCTCCTTGACCGATTTGGCCAGCTTAATGGCCGTCTGCCCGCCGAACTGCACCAGCACGCCCACCGGCTGCTCCAGCTCCAGCACGTTCTCCACTTCTTCCGGGGTCAGCGGCTCAAAGTACAGCCGGTCTGAGGTATCAAAGTCGGTGGAAACCGTCTCCGGATTATTGTTGATGATGACGGTATCGTACCCGGCCTCTTTCAGGGCCCATACGGCGTGCACCGAACAGTAATCGAATTCTACGCCCTGGCCAATACGAATGGGCCCCGAACCCAGCACCACCACCGTGGGCCGCCCGGAAGGCTGCGCCTCATTCTCCATGTCATAGCAGGAGTAGTAATAGGGCGTCTGGGCGTCAAACTCGGCGCCGCAGGTATCCACCATCTTATATACCGGCCAGATTTTCATCTCCCGGCGCATCTGCCGCACCTCGTCGGTCTTCATGCCGCACCAGCGGGCGATGGCCGAATCGGCAAATCCCATGCGCTTTACCTTGCGCATATGATCATAGGTCAGATAATCCTTCCCCTGCAGCTTCAGGGCTTCCTCCGCCTGCACCACGTTCTGCAGCTTGTAAAGATACCATGGGTCAATCCGGGTAATCTCATAGATCTGCTTGGGCTGCACGCCCCGGCGCAGCGCCTCCGTAACGGCAAAAATGCGCTCGTCGCTCTGCCGGTGCAGCAGCTTGACCAGTTCTTCATCGCTGTAAGCGGCCGCGTCGCGGAATTCCAGGGAATCCATGC
This sequence comes from Candidatus Parachristensenella avicola, assembly GCA_904420205.1. GTDB lineage: Bacteria > Bacillota > Clostridia > Christensenellales > UMGS416 > Parachristensenella > Parachristensenella avicola. Next base: position 3,809 of record CAJFUN010000007.1, read on the forward strand.
CCAGCTCCAAGGAGCGTACCGACTTGAGGAAAGCCGATTCAAAATTGGAACCGATGGACATCACCTCGCCGGTGGCCTTCATTTTCGTGCTGAGGGTCTTTTCCGCCTTGGTGAACTTATCAAAGGGCCAGCGTGGGAATTTGCACACCACATAGTCGATGGTGGGCTCAAAGCAGGCGAAGGTCTTGCCCGTCACGGCGTTAACAATCTCATCCAACCCGTAGCCGATGGCGATCTTGGTCGCCACCTTGGCAATGGGATAGCCGGTAGCCTTTGAGGCCAACGCCGAAGAACGGGACAGGCGCGGATTCACCTCAATGACGTAATATTTCATTGAGTCGGTATCCAGGGCGTACTGCACGTTACAACCGCCCTCGATCTTCAAAGTGCGGATGATATTAATGGCCGAGCTGCGCAGCATCTGATACTCCACATCGCGCAGCGTCTGGCTGGGGGCCACAACAATGGAGTCGCCGGTATGAATCCCCACAGGGTCGATATTTTCCATGGAGCAGATGGTAATGCAGTTGTCCTTGGCATCGCGCACCACCTCAAACTCAATCTCTTTCCAGCCCGCCACCGATTTCTCGATCAAGCACTGCCCTACCCGGCTGCGCCGCAATCCGTCTGTACAGATCACGGCGAGCTCATCATGGTTATGGGCAAACCCGCCGCCGGAGCCTCCCAAGGTATAGGCAGGACGGACGATCACCGGATAGCCCACCGAATCGGCAAAATTCAGGGCCGACTCTACGTCGTGGGTAATGATCGATTCAATACAGGGCTCTCCAATTTGTTCCATGGTGTTTTTGAAGCCTTCGCGATCCTCCGCCCGATAGATGGTCTCCATGGTGGTACCCAGCAGCTTTACGCCCATCTCGTCCAGGAATCCGCATTCGGCCAGCTCCATGCCCAAGTTCAGGCCCGTCTGCCCGCCCAGCGTAGGCAGCAGCGAGTCGGGCCGCTCCCGCCGGATGATCGTCTTGAGCACCTCCGCGGTCAGCGGCTCCAGATATACCTTGTCGGCTATATCCAGATCCGTCATGATAGTAGCCGGGTTAGAGTTCACCAATACGACCTCCAGACCCTCTTCCTTCAGGGCGCGGCAGGCCTGGGTGCCGGCATAGTCGAACTCAGCAGCCTGACCAATGATGATGGGGCCGGAACCGATCACCATCACCTTATTGATTTGGGGATTTTTAGGCATTATCCAGCCCTCCTTTACTGATTTTCACGGATCATATCCAGAAATTCGTCAAACAGATAGCCCGTATCCTTGGGGCCGGGACTGGCCTCGGGATGATACTGCACGGTAAAGGCCTTAAGCTCCGGATAAACCAGCCCCTCCACCGTTTGGTCATTCCAGGAGCGATGGCTTACGACGGCTCCCTGGGGCAGGTGTTCATCATCCACCGCATAGCCGTGGTTTTGGCTCGTTATGTAAACGCGATCCTTTTTCAGGTCCTTCACCGGGTGATTGGAGCCGTGATGGCCGTATTTAAGCTTCTTCGTACGGCCGCCCAGCGCCATGGCCAGCAGCGAATGGCCCATACAGATGCCGAAGATGGGCAGCTTCCCCACCAGGCCCTTCAGGTTTTCAATCTCTTTCACGTTGTCGGCCGGATCTCCGGGGCCCGGAGACAGCATCAGGCCGTCAAATTTCTCCTTCAGGATCTCTTCCGGCGGCGTCCAAGAAGGATAGACCGTCAGATGGCACTTTCTACGGCGCAGGGAGGATAAAATGGAGGCTTTCACGCCGTAATCCATCACGGCAATGCGCGGCCCGCTGCCGGGGATCTCAAACTTTTCCGGCGTCGTGACCGATTCGGCAGGGTTATCGATATGATAACGGCGCACCTGCTCCATCTGCTCCGGCGTGGGCGGGCGCTGGGTGATGATGCCCCGCATTGTGCCCTCGCTGCGCAGCTTTCGGGTCAGGGCTCGGGTATCGATCCCCTGGATGCCCATAATATGATGGCGGCGCAGATAGTCGTTCAGCGAACCCTCGGAATGCCAGTTGGAGGGCACCTCGCAAATCTCCCGGGCCACGATTCCCTTTACCTGGGGTTTGGTGGATTCCGGATCCTCCCAATTGACACCGTAATTACCAATCAACGGATAGGTCATCATGATGATCTGCCCGTAATAGGAGGGGTCGGTAAAGGCTTCCTGGTAACCGGTCATACCGGTATTGAACACAACCTCGCCGATGGAATCGTTCATGGCGCCAAAGGCCTCGCCCTCATACATGGTGCCGTCTTCCAGCGTTAGATAGGCCACAATATCATCTCCTTACATCCGTCATAGGCTTTACCTGGAAGCGCTCAGCGCATCCATGATATCCTCTTTCATCTTGTAGGCTTCTTCCCGGGCCGCTGTGACAAAGTCCTCAGTCTGCCACTTTTTCCAGGCGCACAGCAGGCTGCGGGAAGCGTTGACCACCGCGCCGCGCTTCTTCTCGTCGAACATCCCCACCAGGTCCTTGCCTTTGGCGCCTTGCGCGCCATAGCCCGGCAGCAGAAAGAAGGTGTGCGGCATACGCCGGCGCAAAGCCGCCCCCTGCTCGGGATGCGTGGCGCCCACCACAGCCCCCGCCCGCGAGTAGCCATAGCTGCCGACACTGTCGCTCCCCCATTGGTTCACCAAGTCGGCCACCGCTTCATAGACGGTGCGGCCGTCTTCCAAGCGCATATCCTGTAGCTGGCTGGATGAGGGGTTGCTGGTTTTGACCAGAAGGAAAATTCCCCGGTCATATTCCTGGCAGGCCTTCAAAAAGGGCGCTACGCCATCAATCCCTAGGTAGGGGTTGATGGTGGCGAAATCCGCCGAAAAGGTTCGCACCGTTCGGTCGTTCAAGGGCGTCTCGCCCAGGTAGGCGTTGGCATAGGCTTCGCTGGTGGCCCCGATGTCGTTGCGCTTCACATCCAGGATCACATAAAGGCCGTTCTCCTTGGCATAGCGCACCGTTTCCTCCATGGCCGCCATGCCCGGCATGCCGTACATTTCGTAATAGGCCGCTTGCACCTTCACGCAGGGGACGATCTCCTTCAATCCGTCCACCAGCGCCTTGTTATAGGCCAGGATCGCGCCTGAAGCGCCCACCAAGTTACTGGTATCGAATTGAGCGGCAAAGCGCTCTGGCAAGTATTCCAGGCGGGTATCCAGCCCCAGGGCGGTCGGGTTTTCCCTGTCCTCTATGGCCTCAATGAGCCGATCCACGATCATGGCGCTCCTCCTATTTGCATTTTTATTTGTTATGCTGTATATTATACATCTTTTTGTCAATGCCCGCTAGCCGTCAAACCGGTAAGCGATGCGTCCGTTTACCAAGGTTGCCACGGCGCGGCCCGTTACCTTCCAGCCGTCAAAGGGCGTATTCTTCCCTTTGGAGGCAAAATCCTGCGCGCAAATGGCATATTCGGTGTTTAGGTCAGCCAGCGTCACGTCGGCCGGCGCGCCCGGCTTCAGCGTGCCGCCCTCCAGGCCCAGGATACGGGCAGGCGTGCAGCTCATGGCCTCTACCATTCGCGGAAGGGAAAGGATGCCGGGTTTGACCAGATAAGTATAGCTCAACGCCAGCGACGTTTCGATGCCCGATATCCCGTTGGCCGCCTGGTGGTACTCCACCAGCTTATCGTCTCGGTGATGGGGCGCGTGGTCGGTCACAATGGCGTCCACCGTGCCGTCGGCAATGGCGCGGGCCACTGCCTGCCGGTCCGCCTCAGTGCGCAGCGGCGGGTTAACTTTGGTATAGGTCGAATAGCCGTCCACCAGTTCCTCTGTGGCGGCAAAGTAATGGGGGCAGCTTTCGCAGGTTACCTGAATGCCGTTATCCTTGGCCCATCGGATCATCGAAAGTGCCCTAGCCGTGGAAACATGCGCGATATGTACCGGCAGCCCCAGCTGGCCGGCCAGCATTAGCTCTCGGGCCACCATGATCTCTTCGGCCGCAGCAGGGATTCCCCGCAGGCCCAGCCGCGTAGAGACGGCGCCTTCGTTCATGTCGCCGCCCTCTGCCAGCGTAAGATCCTCGCAGTGGGAAATCAGCTTCAGCCCGAAGGCTGCGGCGTATTGCATGGCCAGCATCATTTTGCGGCTATCTGCCACCGGCCGGCCATCGTCCGATAAGGCTACGCATCCGGCGTCTTTCAGCTCCGCCGCCTCCGTGATCTCCCTTCCCTGCTGACCCTTGGTAATCGCGCCGATCGGGTATACTTTCACCGATCCTTCCCGGCGGGCAATATCCAGAATCCGCGTTGTCACTGCAGCGTTATCGTTGACCGGCGAGGTGTTCGGCATGCAGCATACGGCGGTAAAGCCGCCCTTGGCCGCCGCCGCCGTGCCCGTGCGGATGGTTTCCTTATATTCAAGTCCCGGTTCCCGCAGATGCACGTGCATATCGATGAGTCCCGGCATGGCATAAAGCCCCTGGGCATCGATTGTCTCCAGGCCATCGGCTGTCAATCCACGGCCCAGCCGAACGATGCGCCCTTCGGCTAACTCAATGTCCATGACTTCATCGATCCCCTGGCTGGGATCGACCACATGCGCGCCTCGAATCAGCATTCCGCTCATGCTTCACCCCTCCTTGTCAGCAAAAACATTACCGCCATGCGGACGGCCACGCCGTTGGTCACCTGCTCCTGGATCACAGAATCGGGACCGTCGGCCAGAAAACTAGAGATTTCCACGCCCCGGTTCATGGGGCCCGGATGCATCACAAGGGCATGGGGTTTTGCCAGCGCCAATCGCTCGTCGTTCAAGCCAAAGCGCGCGTGATATTCCCGCACCGATGGAAACAGGCCCGCCTGCTGGCGCTCCAGCTGGATGCGCAGTCCCATGACCACGTCAGCGTCCCGGACTGCCTCCTCAACCCGGCTCGTCACCCGCACGCCCATCTGCTCCAGGCAGGGCGGCATCATGGTGGGCGGGCCGGATAGCGTAACCTCTGCCCCCATGGTTCTCAGCCCCCAGATATTGCTGCGGGCCACGCGGCTGTGCAGCACATCACCAATAATAGCCACATGAAGGCCTTTCAGGCTGCCCAACTTCTCCCGCATGGTCAGCATATCCAGCAGCGCTTGGGTGGGGTGCTCATTCATGCCGTCGCCGGCATTGATCACCGAAGCCCGGGTATATTGGCTCAATAGGTGAGGCGCGCCAGACATGGGATGCCGGATGATGATGATATCGGTTCCCATCGCATCCAGGGTACGGCCCGTATCGATCAGCGTTTCGCCTTTGGCCACCGAGGAGGTGGAGGCCGATATATTGGCGGCGACACCCGACATGTATTTAGCAGCCAGTTCAAAGCTCATCCGCGTGCGGGTGCTGTTCTCATAGAAAAGCGTGACGATGGACTTGCCCTGCAGATGGGGCGTTTTTTTGTTCGGCGCCGACAGGATGCTTTTCAGCCGGGCGGCCGTATCCAAGATCTCCGTAATCTGCTCCGCGCTGACGCCCCGCAGGCCCAGCAAATCCTTTTGCTTTTTGACCATGTTTCCATCCTTTCTTCGATTACCCATGCGCCAGCAACCTGGCCAGAGGCGTCCGATGTACCTTCATGGCGCCTTTGGGGCAGAATTCCTGGCAACAGAAACAGCGAATGCATGCCTTCCGGTTAATCCGCGGCCGTCTGTCCTCCATAGCGATCGCCTTAGCGGGACAGAGGCGGGCGCATCCGCCGCACCCTACGCATTCCTCCGCCTGCAGCTTTGGCGTTGAAGCCAGCGCCCAATCCATTAGCCCTGCGGCAGCCCGTCCAAAGATTCCGGTCGAATCCCGGCTAAAGCGCAGGGAGCGGACGGTTCCCACGCGCTTGTAGTCGGCTACCACCTGCGTCCTCCAGTCGGGACCCATAATGTCCAGCTTCCCGGGATCATCGGGAATCAGCCCGCGGCAAATCGCCGCTGCCAACGTAGGTACTTCGCCGGGCTTTAACCCGATAAGCGCCGCCGCCAGCAAATCGGCCGCATGGGGGCTTGGCGACGCCAGTATAAGGCCGATAGGCCGCGCCTCGCCGGCGGTCGGTCCGTTCCCCTCCATCCCCACCACCGCATCGATCAGGCATAGACGGGGACAGAAATATTCGTTGAGATCAACGATCATATCAGCGAAATCCGAAGGATTGGGAAAGCGGTAATGATATTCCGGCTTGACCGTACCAGGAACGGCGCCAAAGAGGTTCTTTGCCGCCGCACTCATGGACATCATGCCGTGAGTTTTAAGCTTGGAAACGTTAATGACGGCATCTGCCCGGTCCAGCCAGGCCGTATAGGTGAAGTTTTTTGCAACCCGGGCATCTGCATATGCGGCCTCTTTCACGGAAAAGTCCCGGTTCAATAGAGCGCCGGCAGCTTCAACCTGCCGCATTCCCGTGGCAGAGTACACGTGCTCCACATAGGCTTTGGTATACAGGCCTCCGGGGCTATCGCCGATAACGACCTCCGCGCCCCGAACCTTGAGCTGCTCTGTCAAGGCGCACAGCAGAGCGGGATGGGTTGTCGCCGCCGCATCCGGTTTCATGGCGGAAACCAGGTTCGCCTTGACCGCGATACGCATGCCCGGCTTCACCCATTCAAGGCCGCCCAAGGGCTCCATCGCCGCCTCCAGCGCCCGGGTAACCGCCGCCCGGTCGTAGCTTCGGCATTCCGCCAAGGACACCTTACAGCGTTCCACTACATCTCCCAAAGCTTGACTACATCCTCGCCGTCAAACTGCGTGAAGGATACGCCGATCAGCTCGCTGCGGCTGGTAGGCACGTTCTTGCCCACATAATCGGCTCGGATCGGCAGCTCCCGGTGCCCCCGATCTACCAGCACCGCCAACTGAATGCTCTTAGGCCTGCCCATATCCATAATGGCCTCAATGGCCGCCCGGGCCGTGCGCCCCGTATAGAGCACATCGTCCACCACGACCACATGGCGTCCCGTCACCATAAAGGGCACATCGGTGCCGTTTACCTTCGGCTGCTCATTCAGCAAAGAAAGATCGTCCCGGTAAAAAGTAATGTCCAAGGTGCCCACAGGCACCTCGACGCCCTCGACCCGTCCAATGTTGCCGGCAATCGCCTGGGCCATCGGCACGCCGCGGCGCTGAATGCCGATCAGCACGACATTCTCTACGCCATGGTTTCGTTCGATGATCTCATGGGAAATCCGAAGCATTGCGCGGTTCATCGCCGCGCTGTCCATCAATAGGGTTTTCTCCCGCATCACGCGCACTCCTTTCCAGGCGCAAAAAACGCCCTGCCGCAAAGGGCAAGGCGCAGTATAACGGTATCACAAAAAACGCACTGAACCTTGCCGGCCTCACGGGACCGATTTAAAGGATACAGGTCTACTGCTGCTATCATAGCACAGCGCGCAGGGTTTGTCCATACGCAGAAAAGAAGAAAATCATTCGCCGCAGCGTCCTTCGCGGGCGCGAAGCACCTGCAGCACATGCGTAAAATCTTCCGGCAACGGCGCTTGGAAGGTCATGCGCTCGCCGGTTCTCGGATGCGTCAGGTGCAGCTGCCAAGCATGAAGCAGCTGCCCTTGAAGGCTAAATCGCTGGCGCCGGTAGCCATATATCGGGTCGCCTACCACCGGATGTCCAATATGGGCCATATGCACCCGGATCTGGTGGGTGCGTCCGGTCTCAAGTTTGAGCTCCAGCAGCGTTTCATGGCGGTATTGCTCCTTTGGCCAGTATTCCGTCGCCGCTTCGCGCCCTGCCGGCACCACCGCCATACGCTTGCGGTCCTTGGGATCCCGCCCAATGGGCGCCTCTACCCTGCCCGGCAGGGCGATTCGCCCTTCCACCAGCGCCAGGTAGACGCGCCCCGCCTCCTTAAGTTGAATCTGCCGGGCCAAGCTCTGATGGGCCGTATCGTTCTTCGCCACCACCAGAAGGCCTGTGGTATCCTTATCGATCCGATGAACGATTCCCGGGCGAGCCTCGCCGCCGATGCCGGACAAATCCTCGCAATGATACAGCAGCGCCTGTACCAATGTGCCCGTATAGTTACCCGTCGCCGGATGCACCACCATACCCCTTGGCTTATTGATAACGATAATATCGCTATCCTCATAAACTACATCCAGCGGTATATTTTCGGGCTCCAGAGGGATTTCCTCCGGCTCAGGCAGCGATAGGGCAATCCTGTCTCCCTGATTCACCCGGTAATTCGCCTTCTTCACCGCGCCGTTTACCAGCACCTGCCCCTCTTCCACCAGCTTCTGGATGCGGGAGCGGGTCAGAGACAGCGCCTGCCCCGCCAGATAAACGTCCAGGCGGGCGCCCGCTTCCTCAACCAGCAGGTTGATCGTCTCCAGCGCCATGATCCCCCTCCTCCGGGCGCTTCATTTGGCGGGTATATCGGTCGTGGATGAGCAGGATATAAATCCCCATCAGGATGCAGCCCACCACCAGCGCACTGTCCGCCACGTTAAAAATAGCAAAGTTAATGAGTTTAAAGTACAGAAAGTCCACCACATAGCCCAGCGTTATCCGGTCGATAAAATTCCCGAGCGCGCCGCCGATTACCAGCCCCAGCGCCACCTTCAGCAGCGGATGCATGCCTTTACGGTTTCGGAAAAGATACCAGCCCATGCCCGCCACCACCACGGCCGTGAAGATGAAAAAGAGCCAATTTTGCCCCTCCAATATGGAAAAGGCAGCGCCGGTATTGCGGGCATAGTGGAAGTGAAAAACGCCTTCCCACAACGGAATATCCCCCACCGCCTGAAGCGAGGTCTGCGCCCAATATTTAGTCAGCTGATCCAGGATGAGCGCCGCCGCCGCGATTGCGAGCGAAACGAGCATATGTTTTCCTCCTTACCCCGATTCCCCCTAAAGGGGTTACCGCATCATTATGCGGGAGGCGCCCCCAAAAATCAAGGGCGCTTTCCTCCCATAACTGGAGCTAGGGGCGATCCTGCGGCTTGACGGCGCGGGTCACCCAGAAAGTCGGAATGCCCATCTCGTGGAGACGTCCCTCCCCGTTGGTGTCTTCGTATACGTCCGTCAGCATGAACCCTGCCCGTAGCTGCCCGCCCAGCTGCTCTTCCAGGGTATGGGAAAATTGAATACCCCAATGCTTTTCCACAGATTCGCGGTATAGCTCCGGTTCTTTCAGCGGGTTATAAGGCAATCCATGGATCAGCTGCGTTTCATCCTCGTTGAAAAGGTAATTGATGCCGTTATCCAGGCCGGCCAAAAGGATCCCGCCGGGCTTAAGCAGCCGGTAGCATTCTTGCCAGATCGGTTCTACCTTCTCCACATAGCAGTTGCTCACCGGATGAAAGATTAGGTCGAATCCTTCATCCCCCAGGGGGATAGGCTCAGTCATATCTGCCCGGATGATTCGTATGGTATATCCTTCCCGCTTAGCTACCATGTCCTCGCTCTCCAGCTGCCGGGCGGAGTAGTCCAGCACCGTACACCGTGCGCCCAGGGCGGCAAAGATTGGCATCTGCTGTCCGCCCCCGCAGGCAAGTCCCAGTACATCTGCACCATTCAGGTTGCCGAACCAGGATTTAGGTACCGGCTTTGTAGGGGAAAGCAGCATACTCCAGCAGCCTTGCTTGGCGCGCTCGAAGGTTGCATGGTCGATGGGGCGCCCCCATTCCCAGCCGCCGTCCACCCATTCGTCGATGGTCTGCGCGTTAATCTGCGTATATTTTGTCTGATTTTTCATTTTTGTATTTTTCCTTTATCCTTTTTATTTGACAGTCCCGGAAGGATTGCATACAATCGTAAAGAGGGTATCCCAATCCATGCGTATCAAGGAGGATTCCGCCATGCTGCCATCGGTACACGAACCAATCGTCGATTTTCATCCGCCCCACTATGTCTGCCGCCGGACGCGCATCCCCCTGGGCGAACCGGATGGCCGGCTGGATAAGCCCTTTTGGGAGCAGGCGCCCTGGACCAGCCCCTTCCATGACATTGAAGGTGACAGCCGCCCGGCTCCCGCCAAGCTGGTGCAGGCCAAGCTGCTATGGGACGACGAGGCGCTTTATATCGGCGCCTACCTGCAGGAGGACGCCATCTGGGCTACGGTAACCCAGCGGGATCACGTGATTTTTGAGGATAACGACTTCGAGGTTTTCCTGGCTCCGCAGGACAGCACCCACCGATACTATGAGTTGGAGATGAATGCGCTCAACACCGTATGGGACTTGCTTATGGAAAAGCCGGCCCGCGACGGCGTCCGCCGCATCATTGGCTGGGATATCCATGGGCTTAAAAGCGCAGTATATATCGAAGGTAAGCTTAACTGCCCGGCAGCCGATAACCGCTTCTGGTCGCTAGAGCTTGTGATCCCCTGGTTCTCCCTGCGGGAATGCGGCGAAAATGAGTGCTATCCTGCCCGCTTGGCGCCGGAGGACGGCGAAATCTGGCGAATGAACTTTTCCCGGGTGGAGTGGACGGTGGACGTGGTAGATGGGCAGTACCGGAAGCGCCTGGATCCTGCTACAGGCCGCCCCCTGCCTGAGGCCAACTGGGTCTGGGCCCCCACCGGCGTCATCGATATCCATATGCCCGAGCTCTGGGGGTATCTGCTGTTTACGCAAGATGATGAGCAGACCTTTTCTCTGCCGGAAGACGAAGCCATCAAATGGCAACTGCGCAGGCTCTATTACCGTGAGCGCAACTATGGCGCGGCTCACGGCCATTATACCACATCGCTGAAGGCGCTGCTGGGAGAAGAAACGCTTTCCATCACACCCCGCATCGATGTAACGCCCAATCTTTTTGAGATCTCCGCACCCGCGTCCCATGGTACACTCCATATCCGGCAGGATGGTTATCTGTGGCGGGAGCCCTAGGATCCCTTTACCTTTGCCCGGCCTCTGCCGGGCGTTTTTTTGTCCCTATTGCCAGCTGCTATCCACCGTCCGTTTTCCGGTGATGTAGCGCTCGTTTTCATTGATATAGCTGTTGCGTCGGCATTTCAGCAGTTGACGCCTGCCTGCTTCGCTGCGGGTATAGACTAAGGCAAACTGGCCCGCCCGCTTGCTCAGCAAGCGGGCAAAGCATTCAGCGCGCTCCTTTTGCCCGCCCAGCACGGACGGGCAGGCAAAGCTCTCCCGGTAATGATAAAGATCGCGGCCTGCCAGGCGGAAGCGCTTGACCAGCACATAACGAGGATTGTCAATGGATGACAGCAGCTCCGCCACTGCCTGGGCAAAGCGATGCTTTTCGTGCTCCGTCCCGCCCCGCAGGGCGCAGGCGATCATCGTTCCCTCCAGGTCGCTCCGTACCCAAACTGCCGCCTGCTCGCTCTCAATTTCGCCTGCTTGCTTCATTGCATCCAGGATACAACCGCACAGGGTTTGAATGGTCTTTTTAGGGGAAATAAACCGTAAGATCCGCACCATCCCGCGGGACAGCAGCGCCGCGGCCAGGACAGCCAGCAGCCCCGCAGCGGCCAACTGCAAAGGTGAACGGGCGCTTTGCTCCCACCACTGCCGCATCAGCTGAACCAGCACTGCGCAGCCGCCGGCAAGCATCCCCTCCGCCAGCAGGTTGCGGAACAAAAATCCCATGGGCAACCCCTTGGACGGCGTCTCCCTAATCTCCATAACCTCTGGATGAACAGCGTTGGCCATGGTCTGCCTCCAGCGTCCGGCCATGGCCGCCCGATCGCCTGAAAGCGCCAGCATTTCCCGGTTGATGCGCGCTATTCCCTCCGGCGTATAAGGCGGTTTAAGGATATCCACCCGGTCAATCCCGCTCTCAATGGCATTCCGGTGATAGGCCGGCGCCATAAAGCAATCAAAGCGCCGCTGAACCGTCGCAAAATCCTCTCCCTGAATAACCGTATTATCCTGAAAGAGCCGCGTGAGCTGCGCTATGCCGCCCGATTCAGGCAAAACGGGCGTTTCCACGGTCACCAGATGCCAGATGTTGGCCGTTTTATCCGGCTGGCTTCGGTCAATCCGTATGGCCCGTCCCCGCATTTGATTGGAAAGCATAAAGCTGCCCACAAAACTCGCCAGAATCAGAGCGTTGATGCAGGGGGAATCCCATCCTTCCCCTAACAAAGCCGCTGTGCCCACCAAGACATGGATAAGCCCCATTTGGAAAATTTCGGTCAGCACCTGAACCCGGTGCTTATTGCTACCGCTGAATCGCGCCTCGCTGTATCCAGTACCGCCCAGACGGTGCACGGAAAAGCGCACGCCGCGCTTTTCCGCCAGCTCCGCGGCCGCATTCAGCGCCTCGTCGGGTAAAATCACCAGGCTTCCGGAAAGCACCGCGATCCGCAGGCCCGGTATGTCCAGGCGGCGCACGCACTCAAAAATCGGCACAGCCCCCATCATGTCGATCGATGCGCCGCTGCCGATCAGGCTCATTTTGTCCCGTCTAATGTAATCGGTCAGAATCAGCATGCGGAGTCGTCCTCCCAGCTGGCGATACTCCTCCTGCACGATCGCTTCAATTCCGTTTAGCTTGCCGGCAGAACGGACCAGGGCTTTGCCTGCGCGTTCGTCCAGGAAAAGCCGTACCCGTCCCCGCTCCATCAATCCATGCTGCACCAAAAGGTCACGGGCTTCGGCGCCCGCTTTTTCAAATACTTCTGGCTCGTCCAGGATGAGCTGCAACGCCTGCTCCCCCAGCTCCAGCGTAAACTGCGGAAGGCGGCCTCGGGGAGAGATAAGCCGCATAAGGCCTATGGGAATCTCGGCGCCCCCATACCGCGCCATACTTAAAAGAGCGGACACCGGTTTAACATGCTCCAAGATCCATTCGCCTTTCTGCCGGTATTGCGTTAGGATACCGGATTCTTCCAGCGCCTTACTCAGCACGCCAGTCGTAAAAAGCGTCTCCAGGCAAGCCGTTACGCTCGCCCGGTAGCTCTTCAGCACCCCCTCCTCCCGCGCAGTAGGATAGGTAAAGTAGATATAGTCCTGATGGGGGCATAACGTCCCCTCTGCCACCAGCTGCGGAACGTGGATTTCTTCGTCGATTTCTCCGCAGAGAGAAACATACCGGTTCCACGCTTCGCGTGTGCTGTCGTAGGGCGGCGTCGCCGTCAGCGCAATGATGGTGACGCCGTCGCCCAGCTTTTCCACGAAGGCTTCCAGATCCCGCTGCCATTGGCTGCGCAGGTGATGCGCCTCGTCCAGGCACACCACGCCGACCCCGGCGGCCCGTACGGCGTCGATCAGGTCGAATCCGCCGAAGTCCTCTGATTCATCCGCCTCCTCCCCTTCTTCCTCCAGCACCGTGCGGCTATACGCTGCATGCAGCGCTTGGTAGGTAACGGAGGTGAGGAATCCCGGCTCCTTCAGATTCGTCGAAAGATAATCCGCCAAAGGCGCTCCTTCAGGCAGGAAACTTTCAGCGAACCGCTCCCCCCACTGCTGGCGAATGGTCACCGTCGGCGAAAGAATCAGCGCCGGCTTGCCGACGCGGCGGATAAGCTCTAGGCCCAGGATTGTCTTACCACTGCCCGGCGCCGCTACAATATGGATTTTCCGATCCTTTAGGTATTGCCCGCACCGATCTAAAATGGCCTGCTGATATTCGCGAAATACGCCCCGAAAGGCTAACTGTTCCATCGGTATCATCCGCTCTTCTCCTCTGCCTGCGCGCTCCCTGTAGCTCGTCTTAAAACAGATCATACCACAAATCGCTTCCTGCCGGTAGCGCGTCTTGACAAAGCGGCCGATTCACCAGATAATGAAGAATAAAATAAATATACTCTTTGGGGCGGTCGCGCTTTCGGGGCAATTGAAAACATAACCTGCTTCGTGATTTGAGGTTAGGAAATGAAAGCGGTATCCGTAGGTTCCGATGATGGGATTATGGCAGTAAGCATAGCTTCATCGTATCGGTCAAGCGGGGAATAGCGAATGAAGAACGTATTGAATCCTAAATTGCAGGACGATCGCACGAACGCTGGAAGACTAAACGCGGCCGGCGGGACGGCTGACATCTATGATATAGGAAATGGCAAAATATTTAAGCGTTTTCATGAGAATCAATAGACCCCGGCATCGATAACGAAATAACATATACATCTTCGGCGGTTGCGATTCGTTTCGGCGTGCCGAATATATGAACGTGTGAACGATGAACGCGGGTGCAGATTTGTAATGGAGTACCTTGTCGGGCCGAGCATGTTAGACCTCATGCTGCGGGATGGGGCTAATTTTCATATTAAAAAATGCGGATTGTCTGACAAGATTACAGTGCGAAGTAAACCGCCTCGACGGAAGGGTATTTTCAAAAGGGCATGGTGTTCTGCATAGACGCATCTGTAACGTCCGTCTTCTGGATGAAGGCACAAAAGCGAAGGTACAAAAACTATTGGATTTGATTCCACAAGGCGGCAGCGGCTGCCATACAGATATCCATCCGGGAAACATTATAATCGCCAAAGACGGCCTCTGATTAATTGATGGGTGTGACGCCATGTGCGATTCTCTTTGGCTTGATATAGCCAGGATGCGCCTCATCGTTGAAAGCAACGATAAAATTCCGGAGTAGATCCGGTTCAATTGCACCAAAGCCGTGATCTGTGGAAACGGGCATATCGCGCTTGCTATGAAGCGTATGCCGGCCGTTCTGATGCTGAATGGAAAAGCTGGCTGGCTTTTCTAGCAGCCAGCAAACTGGAAAAAGAGGCTCCGGTCGATCATCCGAGGTTGATAGGGCTTATTCGGCAAGCGGTTAATCAATGGTGATAATCCTCTGGCTAGAAGCAAAACGGCTGCCGTCAAAGAGGGATTGCGCTTATGCCCGATTTGAATTTTCTCGTTTTCTCAATAGCTATTTTTACACATTTATCCTTCACTTCTCTCCTAAAGCGGAGCAAATATTCTAAATAGGAGGCATGCCATGAGGCAATGTATGGACGCTGATAATCTGCATCGGCGGTTGAAAAAAATTATTGGGCAGATCCAGGCGATCGACCGGATGGTTGATGAAGACATCCCCTGCGAGGACGTGTTAGCTCAGATCAATGCCGCGAAATCCGCGCTGCACCGCGTGGGCCAGGTGGTGCTGGAGGGGCATATCAATCACTGCGTACGCGACGGGATTGAACACGGCGACGCGGATAAAACCATCGCCAACTTTACCAAGGCCGTAGAGCGCTTTGCCAACATGACCTGATTCCGCACTCCGGATATTATGCAAAAAAGAAGCGGTTAGCCTCAAAGCTTTCCGCTTCTTTTTCTTTCCCATGGGGATACTTATATTATAGCATCTTGGCGCGCAGCTCGTCCGGCGTCAAGGGGGACAGCGCTGCGATGGGCAGATCCAGCACCGTCGCCGCACCGGTTTTTCCCTCCTGGTGCAGCCGGTAAACTGCCCTGGCGCAGGCAACCAGCACCGAAGAGGTGAACTCCGGATTGCTCCCCAGCTTTAGGGAGAATTCCATGGTCTGCTTCGTGCCGGCGTCCGAGCGGCCGCTGCGGATGACAAATCCGCCGTGGGGGATACCGCCATGCTCCCGGAGCAGGGTTTCCTGATCGACAAAATGCACGGTCGTATCATAGTCGGCAAAGTAGTTGGGCATGGTAACGATCGCTTGGCGGATCGCCTCTTGATCCGCTCCCTCTTTCGCCACTACGTAGCATACCCGCGTATGCTTCTGCCGGGTGGTAAGCCCCTGAGCTTGTCCGTGCCGTGCCGCATCGACCGCCGCCTCAACAGGCATGGTATACTGGCGAGCATCCGCCACGCCGGGCACCCGGCGAATCGCATCGGAGTGGCCCTGGCTGACGCCCGGCCCCCAGAAGGTGGCGTCACTGCCTTCCGGCAGCACAGCCTGCCCCAGCACCCGCATCATAGAAAACAGGCCCGGATCCCAGCCGCCTGAAATCAGGCTCAGGTGTCCAGCCTTTCGGGCCGCCTCGTCCACCGCGCTGAAATATTCCGGAATCTTGGCATGAGTATCAAAGCTATCTACCGTATTGAACAGCTTGGCCGCCTCGGGGCCCTGCTGGGGCAGATCCGTAGCTGAACCGCCGCAAAGCATCATCACGTCGATTTTGCCCACGTATTGCGCCATATCCTTCACCGATACAAAGGGGGCCGAAGCTTCACCCATCTCCCCGGGATCCCGCCGGGTAAAGATCGCCGTCAGCTGCATATCCGGATTCTGCCGGATCGCCATTTCGACGCCCCGGCCAATGTTGCCATATCCCATGATGCCGATTGAAATCTTGCTCATGTTATATCCTCCCTGTTTCGTATGATATAATTTTACCACAATACCCATCTGATTACAATTCCCGATCGTTTAAAATGATAAAGTTGGGATTTTTCGCTTATCCCCGGCCTTTACCATGTGCCGCGTGGGGGCCGTCTTCTTGCGGTCTTCCATTGCCCCGAGCCGGCATGCAAAAAGGCGGGGGATTCATTCTCCCCCGCCTGGTATATGCGTTCTTAGTCGCGGTCCTCCCGCTCCTCGTCCCATTTCAATATGGTGCCGGTGTATGCGTCCAGCTCGAATTCGTATTCCATGCCGTCCTTACGCGCTTCCCCTTCATAGGTCATGCGTCCGTCATCCCGATCCAACTCCATCTCTATGATCGTAGCTCCAGGCGCCTTAGCCAGCACGATGGATCGCGCCTTCTCGGAAGAAATGGTTGTCTTCTCCTGGGCAGCCGTGGTTTTGGGCGTTTTGTTTTCCTGCTCCCATTTCAGGATTGCGCCGGTAGCGGCGTCAATCTCAAAATCATATTCTGCGCTATCGGTAATTAGCTCGCCCTCGTACTGCCAGCGGCCATCGTCCTTTTCCAGCTTTATCTTTTTCACCGTAGCTCCCGGAACTTTTTTCAGGGCAATCTGCTCCGCCTCTTGTTGGGAAATACGTCCGCTATCGTTCGACTGGGCCGCAGTTGTCGTCTTGGGCGCCGCGGCAGTGGTCTTGGATGTAGCCGCGTTCGTCTGGCTCGCTTCGGCCGTCTCGCTGGTCGCAGGGGCCGTGGTTGTCGTCTGGGTCGCCGTCGTTGCAGCAGCCGTGGTGGTGGCGGTTTGCGTATTCAGCCCAGCGGCGCCCCACTCGCTTTTCAACGAGCGCTGTTCTCCGGTCTTAGCATCCAGCGTCAGCTCATATTCCACCCCGTCTTTATAAAGCTCCAGCTCATACACATACCCGCTGGATTTCTTATCAAGATCCAGATCGGCGATCGTAGCGCCCGGCACCAGCTCCAGCGCCCGGCTGCGAATCTCGTCTTCCGAGAGATATTCGCCGTCAGCCGTACCCGCCGGAATCACAATCCGCTGGCCCAGCTTCAGCTTGATCTCCAGGATCTCCCCGCTGGCCGCCTGAATCTCCATGCTGCCTTGATATCCGTCTGTAGTAAAGACCGCTTCATATTCCGCATTGCCGTCGTCCTGATCCAGCCGGATGGAAAGCAGCTCAGCCTGCGGATATTCTTTGAGTAGGACGTCCTTAGCCTGCTGTTCCGATAGCTTTACCTCGGCGCTGCGTTGTGGCGCGACAGCCTCCCGCTCATATTTGACCATTTCGCCGGTTTGCTTGCTCACCTCAATCTCATACCGCTGGGTTCCGTCGGCGCTTACGTAGAGGAACTCGTATTCGTCGTCATCCTGTTCCATTCCCATCATCTGCGATCCCGACGGTACTTTGCCGTCTGCCAGGCGCTTGGCGTAATCCTCCGAGTAGGCCTTTGCTCCGCGGGGAGCCAGTGCCGCAACTGCGACGGCCGCTATCACCACCAACGCCACCGCAAGAATGCTTATTCTCTTCTTGTTCAGCTTCATGTTTTGCCTCCCTTGTTTGTGTTGCCTTCATCCTACCTTACCAAGATGAAAGAAAAATGAGAACAGGACGATTTTGAAAAAATTTTTTCATCCCCTCCACGGACGGCGTGTTTTCGGTTATAATGAAGAAAAACTGTAAGGAGGTTGTAATGCGTCTTCTTTATGTGGAAGATGAAGAGGATATCCGTACGGTGACGGCGCGGCGCCTGGCGGCAGAGGGCTACAGCGTGGATACCTGCGCCGACGGACAGCAGGCCTGGGATTATCTGGAGGTCACCCATTATGACGCCGTTATTCTCGACCTGATGCTGCCCAAGCTGGATGGATTAACCCTGCTGCGCCGGATGCGCGAGGCAGGGAACGCAGTGCCCGTGCTGCTATTAACAGCCCGTGATGCGGTGGAGGACCGGGTTGCAGGCTTGGACGCCGGCGCGGACGACTATCTAGTCAAGCCCTTCGCCTATGACGAGCTATCGGCCCGCGTCCGCGTACTGTTGCGGCGCGGCCCAGCAGAGCAGATTACCAGCGTGCTTACCCTGGACGATCTATCCATGGATTTGTCCGCCCACCAGGTTACCCGAGGCGGTCAGATCTTGGCGCTGTCGGCCAAGGAATATGCCATTCTGGAATATATGTTGCGCAATAAAGGCGTCGTGCTAAGCCGAGACCGCATCGAGCAGCACGTATGGAACTATGATTTTGAAGGCGGCAGCAATGTGGTCGACGTATATATCCGCTATCTGCGGCGCAAGATTGACGCCGGCTTTGAGAAAAAGCTGCTGCACACTGTCCGTGGGGCCGGATACGTGCTTCGGAGCGAACCATGAGCCGACTTTCTATCAAGGTACGGGTCACGCTGTTTTATACCGTCGCCATGATTCTGCTGCTGGCGCTAACGCTGGCCTTTCTTTTCCTGGCGTCCGATTACCAGCTAACCGGCTCCTCTCACCGCATGCTGGAAAGCGCTGTCAAGCAGGCTGGCAACCAGGTTGAATTCGAGGAGGACTACCTGCAAATTGATCCGGAAATTGATCTTTATCCGGATGGCGTCACCCTGGTGCTCTATGGGCCCGAGGGTACGCCGCTATTGGGCACGCCGCCCGCTCAGTTTCCCGCTGACACGCCCCTTGTTTCCGATCAGTTTCAGGAAGTATCCGCCGGAGAAACGCGCTGGCAGGTTTATGATCTCTATATCGCTTATGGCGCCAGCGGGCTGTGGATCCGCGGCATTGGTTCGCTAAGTACCGGGCAGAGCATTCTCCGCTCCATTGTTACCCTCTCCCTCGTCGCCCTGCCGCTCTTCATCCTGCTGGCCCTGGCAGGCGGTTACGCCATAACGCGCCGCGCTTTCCGTCCCGTGCAGGAAATTGTAAAGGCCGCTGAGGCCATCAGCAGCGGAAGCGACCTAACCCGGCGGATTGGATTAGCTGGCAACGAGCACGATGAAATCTACGCCTTGGGTCATGCTTTTGACGAGATGTTCGCCCGCCTGGAGGAGTCCTTTAACCGGGAACGTCAGTTTGCATCCGACGCTTCTCACGAGCTTCGTACCCCCATAGCCGCTATCCTCACTCAGTGTGAATACGCGCTGTCGCTGCCGGAAGACAACGCCGAGCAGCGGATGTGCCTGGAACGTATTCAGCGCCAGGCCAAACGCATGTCCACCTTGGTCTCGCAGCTTCTGGAGCTCACCCGGGCCGACCAGCAGCGCGCTGCCATCCGCAAAGAGTCATTCGACCTCAGCGAACTAATCGAGGTAGTATTGGAGCAAATGGAGCCGCAGGCGCAGGCGTGCGGCATAGAGTTTCGCACCCGCTTAAAGCCTAACCTCTCCTTCTTCGGCGATCCATCCCTGATGATGCGTCTGATTCTGAACCTGGTGTCCAACGCCATACAGTACGGACGCTCCGGCGGCTTCGTGCTGGTCAGCCTTACGGATGACGGCCGCCAGGCCGAGCTCCGTGTGGAGGACAATGGGATCGGGATCGCACCGGAGCATACGCCTCATATCTTCGAGCGTTTTTACCGGGCCGATCCCTCCCGCAGCGCCCAATCGGGCAGCTCAGGCCTTGGCCTGTCCATGGTTGCCTGGATCGTAAAGGCCCATGGCGGAACGGTCGGCGTCTCCAGCACACTGGGCGTAGGCACCACGTTCACTGTCATCCTGCCGTTGTCATCGCCATAAATCAAAACCGAACGGTTGATTTGGACAAGCCCGATAAGGGCCTAGTATCTGCGATAGCTCCCTAAAGGGTGCTCTGAAAAGTCTGGCAACTACACTTTCGCTGCGGACCGCCCCCTACTTGGGGGCTCTTTTTATGCCTTTTTCGCTTTCTCTTCAGTGAATGGGTCTGCATACTTTTTCTCGTTCAACTGGTCGTTGGCTCTACCGTCTTGCAGTTGATTGCATAGGTATCCTCGTATGGCGCCTTCGTAGCCTCCCGCAGAATTTTTGCTACATTTTTTATCGATGATCTGCCTACGATATTTGGGCGCAACGGCAATATGAAATTTGCATCTACCTTGCGATGTGACAGACCTTTTATGTTATCCATTGGTATGAGCCACCAGTGCGCCTTTTTCGTGGTTGCCTACCCCCTTCTATTCTAGCACTGGAGTTTTTTTTGCACTAAAGTGTTTTTGTTAGCCCCAATTCAACTGAAGGTATCATCGCTATTGGCGTCCCAAAAGGCCCAGGCTCTCTTCCAAGATCCCGGGCCTTTTGTACTATTTTTCCGTTTGCGGCGATAAATGCCAACCTTCGTCCCCGTCATAGATCATCTTGCGGGTCATCCCGCCATCCACTACCAGCGTTTCCCCATTGATAAACCGGTTGGCTGGATCGCACAGAAAAAGCACGGCCCGAGCAACGTCCTCTGGCGTGCCAACCCGGCCCGAGGGATGCTGGCATTCATCCGCCCAACTATGTCTAGCGGCTTTTCCCTCTCCGTGATAGGCGCCGGTATCTATCCAGCCTGGCGCTATGGCGTTCACGCGCGCCCGTCCAGCCAAGCTCATTGCCATAGCATGGGTCAGCGCTGTAATTCCGCCTTTTGCCGCCGAATAGCTTTCCGTATCCGCTTGGGACATAAAAGCGCGCGTTGAGGATAGATTGACCACGCTGGCCCAGGGCGCGAAATGATCCATCAGCAGAAAAGTCAAATAATAAGGCGCCGTCACGCCCGCTTGCAGCACGCGGTTAAAGTCCTCCCATCCGCATCCTGAGATCAGCCCGCCCCTCGAAAAGCAGGCGTTATGGATCAGCGCATGGACCTGCCCCATCTCCTCCACGCTCTCCTTGGCAAAGCGCTCCAGGCTCGCCTTATCCGCCGCATCGCCCACCGTAAGGTGCGCTCGTACGCCCAGCGCTTCCAGGCGGCGCACGGTATCGCGGCCCGCCTCTTCGTCCTGATCAAGAATGGATAGGTTCGCGCCCGCCTGCGCTGCGAATTGGGCGACGCACCGCCCAATCCCCATCGCCCCGCCGGTAATCATCCAATGTGTTCCCCTCATTGACTGCCTCCTTTTTTTGTTGATCATACCTGATCCCCGTGCGCCGCGCAATGGCCTTTTCCGCCTTTCCCCGGCGAACACCTGCCCACGTCCTGTGAATTGTGCTATACTTATGATGATCAAAGCAAGGGAGATTAACCATGCTGGATAAAAGCATACCCTATTATGAAATGATCATGGTCGCAGCGGGATGGGATCCTTCGCGATCCGCTCCTCCGCCCCCCGGCTATGTCATCCGCCCCTACCAAGATGGGGACGAGGCGCACTGGGCCGCCATTGAAACCTCGGTGGGCGAATTCGGTCAGGCATCCGACGCCTTGGCTTATTGGGAGCGGGAATTCCGTCCGCATCTTGATATGGTGCGTCGCCGCTGCCTTTTCGCCCTTGATCCCAAAGGTCATTATGTGGGTACCTGTACTGCCTGGGAGCAGTATGATCCTAGGCCGCTCTTTATGATTCACTGGGTAGCCGTCCATCCTCAGCGCCAGGGTCTTGGACTGGGTGGGGCCTTGGTTTGCCAGGCGATGGAGCTTTTCCGGCAATCCGATTCCTTTCCTGTGGTGCTGCATACCCAGACCTGGAGCCATAAGGCGATTCGGCTCTATCACCGGCTGGGCTTCCGGCCGGTGCGTTCCAGCCCGCCCGCGCTGGGGAAGCATGATTACGAGCAGGCTATGGCCGTCCTAAAAGGCGTCTATCCTCCCAAGCAATGGGAGGCGCTGGCGCAATCTGCGCTGGATATATCATAACAAGGAGGTTTGTCATGATGGATCGTGCACCGCTATCCGGGCCGATTGGCTTTTCTTTCTCCAATCCTTTAGAGGATTTTGCGCCGACCCTACGGCAGGCCGCCCGGCTTGCGCCTCGCTGGAAAAGGGACGGACTGGGGGCTTTGGAGCTCGGCTTTTTTACCGGCTTTCACGATAAGATTGATTTTACCAGCGCGCAAGCGTCCTCGCTTGTGCTGCTCATGCGATCCATCTCCCGGGAAGGCTGTGCAATTTGGAGCGTTCATCTGCCTTTTGGCACGGCCTACGACCTATCAAGTCCCAGCGAGGCCACCCGTCGCTTTGCCGTGGATCTGTACAGCCGCATGATGGACTGCGCCGCCGAAGGAGGCGCGCGCATTGCCGTGGCCCATCCCAGTGCCGAGCCTATCGCGTCCGCTGACCGCGCCCGCCATATGGATCAGTGCCGCCGTTCCATTGAGGAGTTAACCGTCCGCAGCGGTGAAAGCCTGCATCTGGCCATCGAGTGCCTGCCGCGAAGCTGCTTGTGCTCCACAGCCGAGGAAACGCAGGCGCTGCTGGAGGGGACGCGCGCCGGGCTCTGTATGGATACCAACCACCCCCATCACGAGCCGCCGGCCGACTTTATTCGCCTGCTGTCCCATAAACTTATCACCGTGCATATCTCCGACGATGACGGAGTAGACGAAAAGCACTGGCTGCCAGGCCGGGGCGTCATCGCGTGGGCGGATGTGCTGGACGCGCTGGCCGCCATCCCCTATACCGGCGCTTTTATCTACGAGCTTGCCCCACCTTCCGGCCTTAGCCACGCCGGACTTGATTTTACCTTTAACTACCGCTATCTTGCCGACCGCTTGGCCAAGTCGCACGGTGAATAGCCCATACGGAAAGGATCCATTATGCCTTCTTCCATGATTCATCTGTTAGCCGCCCGCAAACATTGGCTTCAGGGGCCCTCCAGCTACTTTGCCGGCACGCTGGCGCCCGATGCTATAGGAGAGCGCACGTTTAAGGATGCCTTGCATTATCGCGACCAACCCCAGCGCCTCTCTGCGCTGGCAGGCTGGGTGCGCAGTCACGACATGGCTGACCCATATACCCATGGTTTCGCGTTGCACCTGTATGTGGACGTGCTGTGGGATCAGGGGCCGCAGGTTGATTTCCGCGCCCTGTATAAAGATGGTGACTGGTTTCTTCCCTATCGCAACGCCATCAACGAAGCCTCCTGCTGGTACTATCATCATGCCGACTGGGCTCCGGCCTGCTGGAATCAAATGGCGGACTATTGCCGCGCGCTTCCCAGAGCGGTTTATTGCGGTATCCCCGCTCAAGCCCTGGAAGATGCGGTGCTCCGCAACCAGCATTGGCATCAGCAGCATTCTCCTGCCTCTTCCGGATATTATACACCGCAACTCATTGAAGATTTTACCACCAATGCGGCGGAGGCTTTCGCGCGCTGGAGTGCCGCTGTCGTTAACGCCGAATCCGATTAAGATTGCCGGGAGCGCTTTGCGCGGCCATACGCGAAGA
Source organism: Candidatus Parachristensenella avicola (assembly GCA_904420205.1). Classification (GTDB taxonomy): domain Bacteria; phylum Bacillota; class Clostridia; order Christensenellales; family UMGS416; genus Parachristensenella; species Parachristensenella avicola. Next base: position 27,337 of record CAJFUN010000007.1, read on the forward strand.
GGATGTCAGTTGCGGTCCGTCGCACTCCCATAAAAAGGCAGGACGGCATAGCATTTTGCTATGCCGTCCTGCCTTCTCTTTGCCGTTTATTGACCAATATAAACCTGAATCTCATAGTTCCATTGCAGAATACCCGATACAACTATGAGCTGTACCGCAAATGCCGGTTCTACGCCGTATTGCGTTTGGGCCATATGCATTAACTCGCGCAACGTTTGCTCTCTATTTTCTTCGGTGCACGCAGCGCATAAGTATTTCCCTTTGGGCAATATCTTAATTCCTTCCACATTCACATAACGAATGCAGACGGCAAAAAGCCTTGCGATTCCGTTTTCGGTGTATATCCCGGCCAAATCCTCAAAGGAAAATCGCTCTTCTAGGGCAGGCGTAACCTGAGCGTAAAAATGGCTGAGATAATTCCAAAGGTTATCAAGCGTCGGCGTTTCTAACGTATTTGATAGCAGAATAACACGTTCTGGGCAATCTTTGAGAAATGCGCTATTGAACTTTGCCTGGCTCTGCAGCTTTTTTTCATAGTCCGCCTTCGCCAACTTGATTTTTGACTTGCTATATTGTAAGGCCGCAATTTTTTCATCGGCCTTTTTTTCCGCCTGCCCTAAAAAGTCGATAATTTTCTCAAGATCATCATAGGCTAAAACCCTTTTTATCTCCTGCAGCGGCAAATCCATAAGCTGCAAAGCGCGAACCGTATTTAATCGGACAATGTCCTGCTCCGTATAATAGCGATAGTGGGTCCATTCGTCTTTTTTGCTTGGTTTCACCAAGCCAATGCGGTCGTAGTGCCGCAGCGTTTCGCTCGTAGTATGGGCAGCCTTTGCAGCTTCGCTCACTGAAAAATATTTTTTCATTTTCTATTTCTCCTATTGACCTTTGTGTAGCACAAAGGTCAATCATGCATTCTAGCACAGCAAACCGCGGAAAACAACAGATACAAGCATGCAGTATGGAGGAATGGCCGCATGATCGAACTCAAACAAGTAACGAAGCAATACGGGCAAGCAACCGTACTAAAAAGCGTCACCCTTTCTATCGACGAACCGGGGATCTATTGTCTGCTGGGCAGAAATGGCGCGGGCAAAACGACGCTTCTTAAATCGATAGCCGGATATCAAAACATCACAAAGGGCATCATTCAAGTAAACGGTAAGGCAATTACGACCTCCACCATGGACACCGGCGTTAGCTATATAGAAAACTTTGCCAAGCATTTTAATCTTCCGGTACGGAAACTGCTGCGGATCGCCGCTGAACTAAACCCCCGCTATGATTATGACTTTGCTTCAGAAATGATGGAGCGTTTTGAACTGGATGGCAAAAAGAAGTTTAATCATCTCTCCCTTGGCATGAAAACGATGGTTTCGACGATTATCTCTTTGGCCAGCAATAAAGAGGTGATTCTTTTAGATGAACCGGTTCTCGGCTTCGATGCCATGATGCGCGTGGAATTTTACGATATGCTGACGGAGAGCTTTCAGAAGCATCCACGAATTCTGATCATATCCACTCACATCATTGAAGAAATTGCAAAGACCATTCAAAAGCTGATCATTATCGATAAAGGAAGTATTCGATTCTTCGATACGCTGCAATCGATTGAATCAAAAGCCTTTTGTATCAGCGGGCTGCAAAAGGACGTGGAAGCTGCAACCCAAAACCTCCACATCATTGGTCGGGAAACCGTTGGGGGCCTTTCAACCATCTATATCTTCGACCAGCCGCCGCAGCAAACGGCTTCACTTGAAATCCAGCCTCTGTCTTTGCAGGATTTCTTTATAAAAATGGTCGGTCATAAGGGCGGATCAATAAAATGACAGCTATATTTGCAGTCGTGAAACGCTTGCTTGCAAGCAACAAAGTCAGTTACATCATTACGGTTCTTGTGGTGCTTTGTGCCACCTCTTCCGGCGATGTCGTTTTAAGCAATGGAAATTATACCTGGCTGCTCGCCGTCTTAACCCCATTCTTTTTTGTGCATTATGATTTTACAAAGCTCATGCATTTGGGCGCGAGCAAGAAAGACTATTTCCTCGGTTGCCTCATCAGCTATGGGTTCTTGGCGTTTTGCATTTCGCTTGCCAACACCATAATACATCTTTGGATTGATCCCCTGTATGCAGCGTCAACCGTAATCAATATGATGGACGTCTGCAAATGGACCGAAAACGGGATGATCGTTGCCGGATTGCAGCAAATGCTCTTTTTACTGCTCGTTATGGTTTTTCTTCATATGCTGTTATCTATGCAGGCGCATTGGTATGGTTGGTTGGCCGATGCAGCGTTGGTTGCAGTCATCTGCATTTTTACACCCATTGCACCGTTACGCGCAATCTTGGCCGGATTTTTTCGGATTGTCATGCTTAACAGCAGTGCCATCCCACACATCTGCATCTGTCTGTTGTTAAGCGCCGCTCTATCGCTCGGGGGCCTTGTGGTCTTGAAAAGGAAAACGCTATAGATTCGAGGGATAGCCATGATTCGGATAAAGGCGGTTGACGCACAAAATATATTGGACGCATGCGAATTGACAACAAACCAAGATCCCATGCATACGACGGCGGGAGGATGCCCTTGTTGCAACGCAATTTCTATCGCGGAAGCAAGCTATAATTCAGAAATGCATCCCAATGTGATTTACAGCAATAACGTTCTAATTGGATTTTTTATGTATACGCGCGCAGAAAATCAGCCTGATACGGCGACCATTTGCCGCTTTATGGTGGATGATCGATTTCAACAAAAAGGGCTTGAGGAAAAGGCCTTGGCGCACATCTTGCGGGGCCTGAGAATTCAAGGCGTAAAAAAAGTCATCATAATCATAAATAATGCAAATGCGGCTGCGAAGGCACTATCCCTTTCTCTCGGGTTTCATCCCATCGATGCGACCAATAAAGCAGAATGCCGCTATGCGCTAGAGCTATAAATCATACCGACTGAAATAAGGAGGAATTAAAATGAAAAAAAAGATTTCACTCGCATTGTGCCTTGTGTTGGGCTGCACTTTTTTGAGCGCTTGCTCGGACAACAGCGATCCGTTTGTTCAGAAGGAATATACAGCGGACGTATCCCAAATCGAAGAAATCAATATCGATGTACGCGACAGGCAGATAGAAGTATCCCCATCGAAAGACGATCAAATCCACATTTCCTATTATGAAAACAGCAAAGAAACTTATACCATTACGGTTTCAGACGAAAATGGATTGACGATGACGAGCGTTAGCAACAAGAATTGGACCGATTACATTGGAGGGAATTCCGCCGCCGAGTATCGGAAAATATCGTTGCAGATACCGGACGCCCGTTTAGTCACCCTTACGCTATCCACCACAAACGAAGACATATCACTCTCATCGCTGGCCGTAACAGGAAGGATAAACCTTTCCTCTAACGGAGGAAATATCGGCTTTGGAAGCTTAGCCGTAGGCAATGCCCTATACCTAACTGCCAAAAACGGGGATATCAGCGGCACAATTATAGGAAGTCCTGACGATTTTGCCATTCAATCCGAAATCAAAAAGGGCGAGAGCAATTTGCCGGGCGATCACGATCGCGGGGAAAAAACGCTGAATGTATCCAGCAATAATGGCGACGTCCATATTGCGTTCGCAAACGAATAATTGCAAACTTTAACCCAAGGTTTGGCGTTTAGATCGCTGACCAACGGCAGTTATGAAGCCATTGGCTTCTACTGCCGTTTTTTTAATCGGATTACTGGACATGTGAAAGCCGCGTTTTTTACGATAAGCGTATCCGTTTTTGCATTTTCTACAATCCGCACGATTCCTTTCTACCAAGAAACCCCAGCGAAAGAGTCGGCAACGGAACCGCATGACACCAGCTTCTATGTTCATGGATGCCCAGGCGCCAAGAGCGCCTGAAAGGAGCGGCTAACGGCTTTACTCCTCAAGAAGCTGCCAGATAAGCGGCAAAGGCGAAGCTAAGCACCCTTAGGTGCACCCAAACGCCGTTCTATCGTTCCACTGGAGATAGAAATGAACGGGTGAGAAACCGTCAACCTTCTCACCCGCTTTCGTCGCAACCTATTTATCAGCCGTTACGTTCGTTTGTTTTCAATCCCTTCCCTATCATGGCAGGCCATGCGCTGCGCCAGGGCCGCGTTACCGCAGGATCGCTTCTATGACCCGGCCATCGACGTCTGTCATCTCGGCGCCCAGCAGCCTGGCGAAGGTCGGCGCTTCATCGATGAGCCGCCCCCCCGGCAGCACTACGCCCTGGGCAATGTCCGGCCCCTGGGCTACCAGTATCGGCTGCGGCCCTTTTTCCGGCAGGTATCCATGGGTGGCGCGGCCGTAGCGGTAATCGCCGCTGTCAAAACCTTTTACCAGCGGCCGTAAAGCCGAGTCTCCAAATGAGGTATAGCCATCCGTCTCGAGCACAAATTGGAAAGGGCCTGACAAGCGCTGCTCCCGCTGGGCCTCCTCTGCCGTATAAACCCGGCTGATACCATATACGCCTTCCTGCTCGATCTCTTTTAGCAGCGCCCACGTTTTATCATAGGCCTGCTGATCCCGCGGGTCCTTCAGGTATACCAGCGCCGACATGCCGCCCGATAGGCAGTATGCTTTCCAATCGGCGATCCGTCCCTGGCTATCCAGCCAAATCAGGCCGGCCTCGGCCAGCAGCACGTTGAGGTTGACGATCCGTTTGATCTCCAGCTGTCCATGATCGCTGACGAGGAAAAAGTCCGTATCCTTCAGCGTGCCTGCCTCTTCCATAGCCCGAAATAGGTCGCCGATCCACTGATCCGTTTCAATGACGCCTTCGGTTACGCGATCGTTAAAGAGGCCATAGCGGTGCCGATATCCGTCGATATTGGCCGGGTGGATCATCATAAGATCCGGCTTAAACTGACGGAGCATATCGCAGGCGCAGGCAATGATGAACCGGTCGCAGGCGGGATGCTGCCGTTCGTGCCCTTCGATCAGCGCCTTGTGTTTCCGGACAATCTCCATGACCTGCTCATTGGATCCACTGCGGGCAAAGGCGTCCTCCAGCGTGTCCGCTTCCCCCTGCGTCCAATATTCGTCAATCAGAAAATCAATATCCGGATGATTACCAGTAACCGGCCAGAAAACCGCGGCAGTGGTGCGCCCCGCACGCTTGGCGGCGGTAAAAATGTCCGGCGCCTTTACCGCATCATGGAACCACTTCCAGGGCAGCTCGCCCTCCCGCGCCTCAAATACCAAGTTGCCGTCGATCCCATGGCGGTCGGGATATACGCCCGTCGCCATGGTGGTATGGGCCGGATAGGTAATCGTCGGATAAATCGAACGTACACGGGTAATTTCGCTGCCGCCCTGAAGATACTGCCGGTAGTTCGGCAATCCCTTCAGCGTTGCAAGGTCCTCGCTCACCATGGCATCCGCCGACAAAACCACGACTTTTCTCATACTTGCCTCCTTTTTATGATCCATATATCTGGAAGCGGGATGCTGTCCGCTGGAACGCACGTTCATCCGCCTCCATTCGCTCCTCGATCTCCTCCAGGGGCGCGCCTTTGCGCAAGCTGTCGTCCCCATGGAGCAGGTCCACCATATAATGGCCATATTCCGGTAAATACCGCCAGGAAAAGTGGCTGCCCGAGCACGCCTGAAGCGTGCGAATCAGCGTGATGCCCATTCGCACCGGCTGCAGGGCCCGGCGATCCGTTACATGCACCTGCACCCCATGGCACAGCTGCCCTGCATGCTTAAAAGCCAGCGGGGTAAAGGAGATGGGGCGAAACCAGCATCCCGGCAGGCGTTTTTCATTGAGCCGGTCGGCCAGGTGCCGGCCGTTTATCCAGGGCGCGCCGATCCATTCAAAAGGCTTCGTGGTACCTCTCCCTTCCGAAACGTTTGTCCCCTCCACCAGGCATGTACCGGGATAAACCCGTACGGTGCTCATGGCAGGCATATTCGGGCTGGGCGGTACCCATCTTCCATCCTCTTCCATCGGCGCTCCATCATATCCCTCCACCGGGATCACCGTCAGCGCCAGATCCAACCCGAGCCATTCCTTAATCAGCAGGGCCAGCTCGCCCATGGTCAGGCCATGGCGGGTGCATACCGGCGCAAAGCTCAGGAAGCTTCTAAACGATTCGCCCCTTATCAGCCCCTCCGCGCGGCTGCCCAGCGGATTAGGCCGGTCCAGCACGACAAAGCCAATCCCAGCCCGAGCGGCAGCCTGCATGCTCAGCGCCATGGTCGCCCCGTAGGTGTAAAAACGCACGCCTACATCCTGAATGTCAAAGATCAGCAGATCCAGCCCCTTAAGCATGTCTGCAGTGGGGGATGTAACTGAGCCGAAAAGGCTATATTCTACCAGCCCGGTGCGCTCATCGCGCCCATGCTCTACCGCAAGTTCGTCCTGCGCTACGGCCCGTATCCCGTGCTCCGGGCCAAAAAGGCATCCAAGATAGGGCAGCAGCCTGTCAATATCCGATTCAAGCGCGCTGTCCACGCCAGTAGGGTTTGTAATCAGGCCCGCCCGCTTCCCTTCCAGCAGGCGCTGCCATTGCTGCGTTTGATCGATTCCGGAACGCATGCGCCCCCTCCTTCCCCTGGTTGTTCGCCCTTTGGCGTTATGGTATGATTATATCAGATAGAGGAGGAGATGACATGACAAAAATTGCCTGGAAGCCGGGCACGCTGCTGTATCCCGTGCCGCCGGCATTGGTATCTTGCGGCACGCTGCAGCGGCCGAACGCGCTGACCGTGGCCTGGACGGGTATCGTATGCTCTGATCCGGCAATGACCTATATTTCACTGCGGCCCAGCCGCTTTAGCTATGGCTTAATCCGGGAAAGCGGCGAGTTCGCCATTAACCTAACCCACGCAGCCCTGACCCGCGCCGCCGATTACTGCGGCGTGCGCAGCGGACGCGATGTGGATAAATTCAAGCAAATGGGCTTAGAAGCCGAAGCCTGCACGCAGATTTCCGCCCCGATGATTGCCCAAAGCCCCATCAGTTTGGAGTGCCGAGTTGAGCAGATCCTGCCCCTGGGCAGCCACGATATGTTCCTCTCCCGCATTGTAGCGGTCAATGTGCGGGAAGATCTCGTGGACGATACAGGACTTCATCTGGAGCGCTCCGGTCTGGTGGCTTACGCCCATGGACAATACTACGTGCTGGGAAAGCAGCTGGGCAAATTCGGCTATTCGGTACGAAAAAAAGCGCAGCGGCGGCAAACCGCTCCCCGCCGCCGGTAGCCGTTCCCTATCTTTGGGCGCACCATAGGCTGTCCATGGGCCCTCGCGCGGCTCATCCCAAGTCGTTCCTGTCCGATGGCTGCTTTTGTTCCGCTCCTGGGGCGTAGCTCAAGCCATGGCGCAAGCCCGGCACCGCGCAATTGGCCGCATCCATCTTAAATTCTGGAGATTCCCCGTGCACGGAGGCATTGCTTCACCTGACGCCGGCAAATGCGGCTGCTTTTGCCGGGTGGCTTCTTTTATGTCGCCGTATCCGCCGCATTTGGAATGGCCGAAACAGGGGGAGCATACGCCAGCCGGCCCGCAGGCCCTGGCGATAAGACGGCTTGACGCGCCGAACCGACTGCTGTGGCGGCGCGGCGATGGATCTCATCCAGGTAGCTTATCGGAGGTGCGCTGCAGCGCGGAGGATATCCCTGTTTGGGATCCGATTCGTCCATTTTCCTCTATTATGCGCCCCGCGCCTTGGATCGTATGCGCTATGATCTTTGTTCCCGCAAGCACTTTAATGCCGATGAGCCGGCCATATAGGCCGGCTCATTGTTATGTGGTTCAGCGCGTGTTGTCATCCGCCCGGGGTATGTCTGCCGCCTCGCCGCCCAAAATCGCCCATACCGGTATGATTGGACGTCACCCGCTCGGTTAGCGTTAGATTCTGGGTTTCACCTCCGCTTTCCAGGGTATATTCCTCCCCCTGTACCAGATCGGGAGAAGTAATAACCACAGAGGCATAGGCCTTTTCCGGCGTAAAGGATACGACCGTAACGCCCGAGTTGTCGGTCAAAGCGATAACGTCCCCAGCCTGATGCTCTTGGGAAAAGTCGTACAGGATCGAACACTGTGTGGAGCTATCGTCAAAGCCCAGCGCCATGGCTGCGCTGCCGGATGCTACCAGCAACCCTCCGGTTACCTGGCCTGTTCCGGCATAATCCAGCGCGCCGTTGCCTCCGCCAGTAGGCCCATGGATCCACACCGTACCGCCCTCAAGATAGAATCCGCCATTGGCGTCTATGCCGTCCCCCTGCGCCCGCACGGTAATCTCACCGCCGCTGATCCGGATATCGTACGCTTCTCCGCTGATAAATCCGTCGCGTCCTGGTCGGTTTTCTGAACCCGTATCACTGCCGCCGGCCGAATTGATACCGTCATCGTCGGCCGATACGCTGATAACGCCGCCGCTGATCGTCACATTGGCCCCCTCGATGCCCTCGTAGCTCTGAGTAATCGTCAGCGTTCCCCCAGCGATGGTCACCGAATCGTCGGCATGGATGCCGTCATCATCGGAAGATAAGGTTAGTTCTCCGCCTGTGATGGCCATCTCTCCGTCTGTGTGCAGGGCATCGTCCAACGCGTCCACCTGTATAACGCCGCCGCTGATCTGTAGCAGCGCCCCTGCTTTCAGCCCTTTAGCGCTGGAGGATTCCGCATCCTCCCCAGCGAATGCCGCGGTGCCTTGCCCGCCGGAAGTTCCGCCGCCAGAAGTAATGTCCAGCGTACCGCCCTCCACCTTAAGCAGCGTTTCGGCTTCTATGCCGTCTGCTCCGGCCGTAATGGTAATCTCGCCGCCGGCTATATAGATAAAGCCTCGGTCGGCCTGTTCCGCATTATCCGATTGAATGCCTTCGCCGCCTGCCTCCAGCGTCAGCTTGCCGCCGGATATTTTAACGCAGTCCTTACCGCATAACGCGTCGCCCTCTGCTTGTACCGTCAGCTCGCCGCCCGTAATGACAAGATCGTCTTTGGATACGATCCCATGCTGGTAGTTGCCTGTCACCTGCAGCCTACCTGAACCATTGATCGTCAAATCCGCCCGGCTGAATATGGCGGCATCCACATTGTCCTCCTCTGAAGCGAGGGTATAGCTTGCGCTGTCGCCTATGATATTCTGGGTATCTTCCGACAAAGTTATAAAGACCTTATCCGCCTGCTCAATGGTCAGCGCGGCGTAATCTGCGCTTTGAATCGATACGCCGTTCAGCACCAGTTGTACCTTATCGTTTTCTCCCGCGTTGACGATGACCCGCCCCTCGTTTAGGCTGCCGGAAAGCACGTAGGTTCCTTCGGCGGTAATGGTCAACACGCCTTCTGCCTCCGAAGCGCCTTCTCCCTCTATTAGGATGTCCTGATCGGAAAATTGGATGAAGCAGGCGGTCGTTTCCTCATAGCCCACATCCAAGTCCCTGGCCGAAAAGGTCAAATCCATGCCGGAGGTATCTGCGTTTAAGGCCGCCTGTTGGGTTTGGGCCTGCATCGTTGCTTCGCTTGGCGTTGTCGTTTCCGTCGCGGCTGTACCGCCTCCTTGACAACCGCTCAGCAATAGGCAGGCCAGCAGGGCTGCCGGCCATCCTTTTCCTTTCTTCATCGCTTCCTCCTTTTGGTCTTGCTATAGTTCCTCCCGGGCGGTCGCTATCCTGCCGCAGCTAATTTCCAGGTTCCCGTTTCTGCAGCGCAGCTCATCCAAAAAAGCCTTTTCCTTATCCGCGTTTTTCAAGATAATGCGATAATCCAGCCGGTAAAGGCTGCCCATATTGGCCGTCCTCACCTGCACCAGCTCCCAGCGCCGGGTATATTGCTGAAAAATATCGTCAAATACCCCCGTATAATCCAAGCTTTCAGGGATCGTAATTTTCAGTTCTTTTTCCTGATTCCTGTTTTCTCCGAAACCGGTCACCGTATAAAGCATCCCAGCCAGCCCGATAATTGCAACGGACACCGCGGCCACGCCGACATATCCGGTACCAGTGGCCAATCCTACGGCCATAGCTAGAAAAATGCTGGCGATCTCCCTGGCACTTCCGGGCACGGAGCGGAAACGAACCAAGCTGAAAGCGCCCATCACCGCCACGCCGGTACCCAGGTTCCCGTTGACCAGCATGATGACCAGCTGCACCATGGGGGGCAGCAGCGCCAGCGTTACGACAAAGCTTTTGCTGGCATAGCTACGGAAAGTATAGAGCCCGGCGATGGCCGCGCCCAAAATCAGCGAGCATGCCGTGCAAATCATGAAGGGTCCCAGGGAAAGGGCTGTCCCGGACGCAGTCGCGTCCGTCAGCACACTGTCGAATAGGTTGAACACGCTTGATCGTCCTCCTTGTATGCATTCATGCTTTGATAGGCCAGAAATCCCTGTCCATATTTGGAGAAAGATACCGGGTAAATTGCGAGCGCCCCCAGCACACGGGCCAACCACAGGGGCATCGCGCCGGGAATTTTGATTTCCATCAGCTGCTGTCCCGGAGCTAACAGCATCCGCCCCCAGCCGCCCTCCTGAAGCCGGAGGCAATCGGTCCGCCAGCCGATCTGGCTGTCGAAGGTCACACGCAGCCCCAAATCCTGAATTCCGTAAAAGGCGCGGCGTTGGTAACCAATAAACATGCGCGGGGCCAGCCCTGGGTAATACCGCAGGAACCAGTCGATTTCCCGAAAGATTTGCCCCTCCCGGTGTGGTGTTTGCCCTCGAAGCAGATAGGCTTCTGCCTGAGCCAGCGGCAGATCCACTCTGCGCTTAAAAACGATGCCCTTATATTTCTTTTTCAGCTCTACAAAAGCGGGGCTCTGATCCTCCGGCGTGCCATAGCAGCGCAACCGCAGCTTTTCTTTATAAACCGGCTTATCCAGGGACATGCGGATCAGCCGATAATCCGGCGTATCAAAATATAGGTTTCGCACCATACTTTCCCCATAAGGATCCGGTTTCATATGCGTATCCAGACAGGGCAGCAGACGCTCATATTGCGCCGGTGTCAGCAGGTACTTCTTTTCATATCGCTGAAAAACATCCTGATACGGCAATATCTTCCCTTCTTTCCAGGCCGCCGGCCTTCGTTTTCTTTATCATACGTCGCATCCCTTAAATGAAGCTTAAGGCTTACGCCCCATTTGCAAAGAATTTGCCGTATTTGAGGCCTTTTAGCAGCGCAAAGGGCGCTGGAAAATATTCCAGCGCCCTTTGCTTTTATGCGATGGGAAGGGTTATGATAAAGCATACGGTCTTATCTTTGGTGATACTTTGGGCCGCTATTTTCCCCCGATGGGTTTGAACGATAGCGCGGGCGATTGAGAGCCCTACGCCATAGCCGCCTGTCTCCCGGCTTCTTGAGCTATCTGCACGGTAAAAGCGGTCAAACAGCCGCTCCAGGTTGCCCTCTGGCGGCGAGCTGCACAAATTGCTGACCTTCAACTGCACGCCCCTGGCTTTGCGGGCGAGTTCCAGGCTGATCTCGCTGCCATTGTCGGCATATTTCACCGCGTTGTCCAGCAAAATGGCTATCAGTTCCCGGATGCCGCTTTCATCGCCCTTCATCGTTATTCCTGGCCCGATGGTCGCCTTCAGCGTTTTTCCCCGGCTCTCCGCCAGCGTTTCAAAGGGAGCCGCCGCATCCGCCACAGCTTCGCTTAGATGAAAAGGAGCAAAGACAGCTTGATTCTCTTCCTCCTCCATCTTGCAGAGCAGCATCAGCTTTTCAACCAGCCTGTTCAGCCTTTGCGTCTGGTTCCGTATGCTTTGGATCCACTCACTTTCGCCCTCCTCCAGTTCCAGCACATCCGTATTGGCCGATATGATCGCCAGCGGCGTTTTAATCTCATGGCTTGCGTCAGTCATAAACCGCCGCTGCTTTTCCAGGCTCTCGATCACGGGGGCAACGGCGCGCCTTGAAAAAACCGTCACCAAGATAAACACCACACAGAAGCAAACGACCCCCACGCCGCAGGAAGCAAGCAAGAAAGACAAGCCCGTCCGAATCTGCGAGCCGCAGTCTACGAACAGCACCAGACTGCCCTCCTCGGCTGCAGTGACCATGTATCGGTAATAATCGAGATATCCGCCGGTACGGCCGCTGTTGAGGACGCTCTCCGCCATCTGTCGAGCCTGTTCCGATGAAACGGCCGCGATGTGGCCCGTATCTATTTCGGTAATGCTGCCGGACGCATCGGCCCGGGCCAGGAAATATCGCGTTTCAAATCGGGTTTCCGCCGTCATTTCAAATCCCATTTTCGGCACCGGCCCGGGCGGCTTGCCTTTTTCAAATTCGGGAAACCTGCCGTCGTTTTCCGCCAGCGTCTGAAGCAGCCACTGGGCGCGGCTGTTAATCTGTACAAAATTAGCAGCATTGATCGCTCCAATCACCACGACCATGACCGCTAACAGGGAACCCATAGCGATGGCGACGAATTTCCGCTGTAAGCGCCGTATCATGCTTTGTCCTCCAGCATATATCCCACGCCTCGGGTCGCCTTAATTTCTACCGTCGCCCCCAGCGCGGCCAGCTTCTTACGCAGATAGGAAATGTAAACCCACACCACGCTGATCTCTGTATCTGAATCATATCCCCAGATCCGCTCCATGAGCTGCTCGCTGGAGATCAATTGGCCCGGATGAAGCAGCAGCATTTCCATCATCTGGAATTCCTTATTTCCCAACCGAAAGCCTGCTTCGCCATTGGAGAGCTCAAAGTTCCCCCGGTTAAGCGTTATGTTGCCGCAGTGCATCACATTAGGCGCAAAATCCGCGCGTCTGCGCATCATCGCCCGCAGCCGGGCCAGCAATTCGCCCATGGCAAAGGGCTTGGTCAAATAGTCGTCTGCTCCGGTGTCCAGGCCGGTAATCCTGTCGTTTACCTGGGTTTTCGCCGTCAGCATCAGCACAGGCGTTGCTATGCCTTGCTCGCGTAGCTTCGCCAGTACCTCGAGGCCGTCCAGGCCAGGCATCATGATGTCCAGGATCATGCCGTCATATTGGCCTGCCAGCCCATAGTCCAAAGCGTCGTTACCGTTGTAAACGGCGTCGACCGAATAGTGATTATGCTTGAGGATCGCTACCAGCGCCTTGGAAAGCTCTTTTTCATCCTCTGCCAGCAGCAGCCGCATGCCGTCTCCCCCCTTCATCGTATCTCGTCATACCGCCTGTTACCGCTCAAGCGATCCGTTCATCAGGTCCCTCAGCGTTTGCAGCGATAGATCCGTAGAGGCAATCTCATCCGCGCATCGCCTAAGCTCGTCCACAATCATGGCTTGATTGGGCAGCGTACGTTTATATTTCATCTCATGCTCCAGGCTAGCCCACGTATCCATGGCCAAAGTGCGCAGCTGAACTTCCCCATATACCAACCCTCGGCCTCCATCGTACGGCGCATCGAGCTGAATAATGAGATGATAGCTGCGGTATCCGTTACGCTTAGGTTTGCGGATATAGTCTTTTACGCAAACTACGCTCCAATTTTCTTGCGCCTGCATTCGATTCGCCATTCGGTATACGTCCTCTAAAAAGCTGCATACGATCCGCACGCCTACCGCGTCGTGAACGCAGTTCAGCGCAGCCTCCGCCGTAGGCGCGAATCCCCGGCGCACCAGCTTTTCCCGCATCGATTTGGCCTTTTTGATTCGTGCCTTAACATGCTCCACCGGATCACGGCCCATCCGTTCCACTTCGGCTTGCCGGATGCGGTCCACGCGTTCTATAATCGCCGCTTCTGCGGCCGCCAGCAATTGGAGCGTTTCCCCATAGAATTCCGCCTCCTGCGCCGGCCATCCGCTCATAGCATTCACCGCGCGTCTCCTCCTATGCTTTTTGCAAGCATAGCAGGTTTCCCTTAAATCAACTTAAAACTGCGCAGCTCATCGTCAAAAGGCCCGCCTGATCGAAGGCGGGCCCCAAATCATATCCGGTCAATCTCGGGTAACGTTGCGAATCCACCGATCCGTCAGATTCAGCCGCACAAAGGCAATGCCCATCTTGAGGATCTGATCAATCCGGGACATCAAAAATACGATGGGAGGCGGCCAACCCAGCTTCAGCGCCAGGAACATCAGCGGCAGCACGATCAGCCATCCACAGATCATGTCGGTCGCCACCACGAAGCGCGCATCGCCGCTGCCCCGATTAATGCCCACGAAACAAGAGGCTGCATAGGACGTTCCCCATATGGTGATTGCGCCATAGAACAAAAACTCCATAGCATATGCCTTGGCCTCAGGCGTCACATCGTATAGCGCGATAATCGGTTCGCGAATCAGCAGCGTGAAAGCGGCGGCCACAAATCCGAAGGCAAAGAAAAGGATCTGCAAAGTCTTAGCGTACTGCCTCGTTTTATCGTATTCTTTAGCGCCTACCGTCTTGCCGATCATAATGCAGGCCGCGCTGGAAAGCCCGCCGATAAAGGTGGTAGCCAGCTGCAGCACCACTTCACTGATGCTGTTGGCCGAAATTGCCGATGCGGCCAGGCGGCCGATGATCGCCGCCTTGAATACGCCGACTAAACCCCAGAGGATATCTCCGCTGGCGATCGGCAGGCCATGCTTAAGGTAATCCTTCCACAGCACCCAGTCGTTGGCCAGCAGATCGCGCATCTTCAGGTGCAGTTTTTTATCGACAAACGCCACGTAATAAATCACCATCAGGCATTCTACCACGCGGGATAGCAGCGTAGCCACAGCTGCGCCGGTAATGCCCATAGGTTGAAAACCCAGCTTACCGAAGATCAGCACGTAGTTGCCGACGACATTGACCACAAAGGCTGCAATAGAGGTGGTTAACCCGATGCGTACGATCTCCACGCAGCGCAGCATGGCTACCAGCGTTTGCGATACCGCATAAATCACAAAGGAAAAGGCAACGATGACCAGATATTTCACACCTTCCGCAATGATCAGCGGGTCGTTGGTAAAGATGCCCATCATCGTTTCCGGAATTACCATGATCAGCACCGTCGCTAGCAGCGATATGGCTACCGAAGCCTTCATCCCGATGCTGAAAATGGATTTGATACGCCCGATATCCTGCTTGCCCCAATACTGGGAGATCATCATGGCCGCGCCTCCCCCCAGGCCGCGGACGATCATCATCATATAGATCGATACCTGGTTGGCCAACGATGTTGCCGAAAGCGTTACGTCGCCCAGCGTTCCCACCATGACCGTATCCAGCATATTGACCGCAAAAGACAGCAGGTTCTGCAGCGCAACGGGTATCGCAATGATCAGAAGGGTCTTATAGAATTGTTTGTCCTTAACCAATCCACGTCTCCCCTTTCAAGTCCCCATGTTCCCCACTTAGCCGCTTTTTCATTGCCGCATTAGGCGACCTATCGGTATCCTTCCGCCGCCTTGCGGCTCGTCCTTACCGTCCGCAGCGCAGCCCCCTGCCGGCGAAGATACCGGTTACCTGTCCCTGCCAAAGGCTGATCTGCCCGTTTACCAGCACATACTCAATGCCTTTGGGGCCGCGGCGGGGATGCTGATAGGTGGACGTATCGGTCACGCGCTCCCGGTCCAGCACCACTAAATCGCCATAGTTGCCTACGCGAATCTCTCCGCGGTCCTTAAGCTTAAAGGTGCGGGCTGGCAGAGCGCTGGCGTGATAGGCAAACGTCTCAATGGGCATACCCTGCTCCCGCGCCAACCGGAAAAAGCGCGGGAAGGCGCCAAAGGCCCTGGGATGGGGACGGGGGCCGTAAGGAATTGCGTCGGAGCCGATCATATAATAAGGCCGCGAAAGCAGCTCGACAAAGTCCCGGTCCATTAAAGCTTTCTCTTCATCGGTGCCTTCGGGATTGCTAAAATACCCCACATCGAGCTTTTCTTCCAGCAGCAGGTCGCACATCATATCCTCTACCGACTGCCCCCGCTCCTCGGCTACATCGACAAAATCGCGCCCCACATAGCTGGGATGATGGGGGACATGGGTAAAAGTGCCCTCGCATTTGGCGGCGTTGTCCCGCATGCCCTTTATCAGCGCGTCGCGCAGCGTGGGATCTGCCAGGCGCTTTAGCGTGGCTTCATAGCCGCCTTCCACCGCCCATGGCGGAAGGCATACCACCGGATATCCGCTTCCGGAGTAATAGGGATAGCACTCCAGCGTTACCTTCTGCCCCGCGGCTATGGCTTCCTCCATCGGTTTCACGATCTCGCGCGCCTGTCCCGCGTTACCCGCTCCTGTGCGGAAGTGAGAGAAATGAACGGCGCATCCGCTTCTTTTACCGATCTCCAGCGCCTCCGGAACGGCAGGGAGTTCAACTCCGGGACGGGGTACTGTCCGCAGGTGGATCACGAGGGGCACATCATATTCGGCGCAGACCGAGCACAGCTCCACCATCTCCTGGGTATCACTGTAGGAATGGGGATAATAGCTTAGGCCTGTTGAGAAGCCTACCGCCCCCTGCTCGAAGCTTTCGCGCATCAGATCTTTCGCCTTATCCAGCGCGTAACCCCGAAGCGGCAGGTCATGGAACCCCAGCGCTTCCAGACGGATTGCACCATGGGGTACGTTATAAGCGGCGTTAATCCCGGCATTATTGTCAAAGCGGCTTAAGTACTCTTCCACACTGGAAAAATCCAGCGCCACATCGTCAAAGCATCCGTTCAAGCCGCGGTTATACAGCGCGTACTGCCGCCTATTCTCCGGCGAAAGCGGCGCATAAGATATGCCATCCTGCCCTAAAATCTCCGTTGTAATGCCTTGCGCTAATCCATTGGCATGCTGCCGGTCGTGCAGCAGCGCCATGTCAGAGTGCACATGGGTATCAATAAAGCCTGGCAGCACATAAAGACCCGTCGCGTCAATTTCATCCAGCGCAGGCTCGCCCTGCAGCGATCCAATTGCTGCAATCCGCCCGTCTTTCAGCGCAAGATCCGCATGATAAGGCGCCTTTCCGCTTCCATCCACCACGGTTCCACCGCGTATGATTACATCGTATTGCATTTTGTCCCCCTTGTTGCCGTGAATCAATCTTTTATATATTCTCTGCCCTTTTCGTAAGCCCTGCCTTTCCCGGAAGCGAAATATATTTTATTTTTTCAATATAAATTCTGCTTCCCTATGCTTTCGGGTTTTCTTATCTTCAATGGTGATTTATCGTTACTTTTCCCTATCGTACGCTTGCTTTCTGGCAACGCATCCGGGATTGGCCTTCTTTAGGGTAGCGCGCCGCTATCCTAGGCCAGGCCGGTATGGATATTCCCCGTATCTCGGAACCATCAGGGATTCCCGATAGGATAAGAAAATCTCCATCGAATTTGAGGGCATCGAGAAGCATACCGCGGCTACGGAATATTGCTTAAATATCGTGTGGAGTTTCCGGGATAGGGTATAGCTTGGTACGCTAACCCAGCGTGCCCATCAAAAGAAGGCCCGCCGCTAGGCGAGCCTTCTTTTTGTATGAAATAGGACTTATACTTAAAAATAATCCTGAATGCAGCTGCCCTTGCGTGGGAAAAGGGCCTGCAGCATGGTTTCATTGCCGCGGATCTCTACCTGATCCAACATTCCCAGCTCCTCCAGAGATAGCCGTCCGGTCACCATAGCTGAAAGCGCATTGGCCGTCAACGCGATATCCCCCGGCTGCTGCGTGCGGCTTACCTGCTGTCCTCCGTTCTCCCATTCAATCCGGTAGCTGCCTGTATTCCACGGGCAGGTGGGATCCTGGATCTCCACCGTGCATGCGCCGGCAAACCAAGGCTTCCGGCACAGTTCAAAGGCACGCTGCGCATTCACGATGCGGTTCATTCCGCCGAACTGCTCTTCGCTCTTCACCATATAGAGGTTTTTCCAAAACACTTCCGGAACAAAACCCGGCATCACGGGCATCCTTACCCGCTCCTTGTTGCCGGTGAAGCGGCCCAGCAGACCCATCAGGCCCATCAGCCCCTCCCGATCGCTCCAAGCCATATCCTTTACGTCCATGCCGTTATCCGGCCCTTGCGTATAGGTGATATAGCCTTTGGGCGTTCCATCGGCCGCACGATACAACCAGGTAAAGACGCCCGAAGCCTCCGGATCATGCTTCAGATGATTCTTAAAGCGCGCCTCATCCCGTACCACCAGCAGGTTTCGGGTTTGGGCAAAGGCGTCGTATACCTGCATAAAGGGTTCAACCGGCTCGCCAGGATAGTATTCCGTCAGTTCACCTTCCACCGGACAGGCCAGCAGCGGCTCCAGCGGCGCAGTAATCCGAGCATACCCGGCGCTGGGGTCATAACCGAATTTTCCATAAAAGGCATAGCTGAAGGGGTACAGGTAGGAAAAGGTCATCCCCTGCTCGTTCATTTCTTCCAGCGCGTTCGTCATCAGCTGACGGATGTGGCCGCCCCGGCGGCTCTCCGGCCGAGAGGCGACGCCGCCGATACCGCCCATACCCGCTTGCTGGCCGTCAAACCAAATCTTGAAGGGGATCAGCTCGATTTTGGCCACCAGCTTCCCCTGCTCATCGATCGCCGCCCGCGTGGTGGCATGGGTCATGTCGGGGTCCTTCTCCACGCTCTCCCGAATTTTTTCCGGATCAATGGGATACCAAAATGCGATGGAGCTGAGCCGCTCGGCGGCCTCCCACTCCTCACGCTGAATCGGTCTGTATTGCATTGACGCCTCCTTATAACGAAGGCCCCGTTTCTCGCGGGGCCCTTGCTTTACTTTTTTTATCCAATCAGGTTTTCCAGGAAGCCGACGGCCATGGCCATGTCGGCGGCCGGATCTTCTCCCAGCTCGCGCTCAATGGTCAGGAATCCATGGTAACCGACTTCTTCCAGCGCAGCCAGGTATTCCTTCCAGGGCACGGATCCCTGGCCCAGCGGCGTCTCGATAAAGTAAGGCTCCTTGCCCAGGCTTTCAATACCCTCCTCAGCAAATACGCCATAAATCACCTCGCGCCGGCCCTTGCGGAGCATACGCCCATCCTTAGCATGGGTGTGGACAATGTAGGGGCCCAGATTACGAACCGCCTGCGGGATGTCCTCTCCAATCACCATGGCCAGGTTAGCCGGATCAAAATTCACGCCTACGCCTTTGCCCGGCAGCGTATCCAGGAAGCGCCGCAGCAGATCGGAGGGCTCCGGGCCGGTTTCAATAGCAAAGTGGCCGCCCACCGAGTTGGCATATTCGCTCATCTGGCTGCAGGCTGACGCCATGGCGTCGTAGGTTTCGTTATCAAAGGTCTCCGGCACGCAGCCAATGTGGGTTGTTACCACATTACACTCCAGATCCAGCGCCAGATCCAGGATGCGCTTGCTCATCTCCACCCGCGCGGGGTTCTCCTCTTTTACAGCAAATCCGTGGCCGCCGGGATCGCCGCAGAGCGCGGAAAAGACAAGCCCCTGATCCTGGGTAAAATGGAGCAGATCCTTGCGGGCCTGGGCGGAAAGATTGCTATAGTGCATCTCACCCTCCACCGCATAAACCTGCACGCCCTTGGCGCCCAGGCTGGCCGCCTTGGCAATGCCGCTGCGCAGATCCAGCTTAAAGCCGTCGGTCAGCATACCTACCTTGAAGTTGCTCATGTCGTAGCCTCCTTTTTTATGATCGCGGTTTGATGAAATCTATTCTTCGTCGGGCGTATCCGGCTCTCCTTCTTCCGGCTCCTGCGTTGGGTCAGGCCGCGGCGTCGATGTCGGCTTTGGCGTATCCACTGGTACATAGGTCGCATGGGGCAGCAGGTAGCAGCCGGCCTTAGCTTCGGGGCGCTCGCCTGCGGGTCGCTTCTTGCTGCCGTAATAATGTTTGCCGGTGATGGCCGGGAAATTATCCGTATATAGCAGTTTTTTATCAATCTCATTCCCATCGGCGTCTTTGGTGATAAGATAAGCCTCTACCACCATGCCAGCCCGGGAAGACACGGCTACATAAGCCTCGTCATCATAGGTCACATAGTCGGCGTATTTGCCGGTGGTATCCTCAATAAGCTCCGGTTCCGGCCTTTCCGTCTCTTCTACAACCACAGACTGCCGCTGTAGGGTAATGCCGTTTTCCAGCTTCTTGCCGTAAAACCATACCTGCGCGTAAATTTTGCCATCCCGCTCGCCCACATATGTGCGGATAAAAAGCGGATACTCCGACTGATTGGAAAACTTGAAATCGGAGTTAGGCCAATTGACCATCGCGTCAAAGCCCTTTTTCACATAGCTGGATGGGAAAGAGTGGCGATGCCGCTCTTCAATTTTGCAGTTTGCCATCAACGCCGCGTTGTACAGCGTCGTAGACGCCTGGCAAACCCCGCCCCCCAGCGTATCCTCCAGGCCTTTATCCGCGTTAATTCCCGGCGCTTCCTTATAGCCGTTATCCGCCGAACGCTCGCCGGTCGTTTCATTGAAGGATATCGTCTGGCCGGGAGCGATAACCATGCCGTTAAACTGCGCCAGCGCCAGCTTGACGTTATCGATTCGGTTCTCTGACCCGTTTACTTCCGTCTCGAAAAAGGAAATGCGGTCGGTAGCCTGCGAAAGTTGGGCCTTGGTTATTTTCGGCTCCGTGGTCTGCATGGTCAGCTCAATGGTGCAGGAAAGGTCCTTTTCCAAAGCCTGCATGATCGTATCGCGCAGGCTTTCCTGATCCAATACGCGCCCTTGGGTCCCCTCCGTAATGGTGAATTCGACTTCTTGAGGATCAAAACTAATCGTGGCATCCGTTGCCGGGATATCCAGTTCCGCCGCGATCTGGGCGATTTTCTCTGTTAGGTTCGCATCCTCCACACCCAGCGACGCCTGATAATTCGGCTGCTTGCGGCGCGCGTCCCAGCCGTCCAGCATGCGCTTGAACACATTCCCTTCCCGCGCTACCAGCATCGCCTGGTCAACCGTGTGCTCGATGGGTGCGTCTACATCAAAATCCTGTTTGGTCAGCACCCAAGAACGATCCTCGTATTTCAGTGTAACGGCGATAGAATCCTTAAGCGATTCCATCTGCTGTTCCAACAGGGCGATAGCCTCCTCCCTTGTCTTACCGGACATGTCCACCCCATTGATATGTACGCCGGGCACAAGTATGGGCTGATAATACCGTGTGCCCCAAAAAATCAACACACCTAGCAAGGCCGCAAAGAAGATGCAGCGCCGGATCCACATATTGCGTCTTTTGGGCGACATACCACCCCGTGGCTGATTTGGATTCCCGCCCGCGCTTCCGCGGGCCGGCGCACGCCCTGAACGCCCGGACGGCCTCGTGCCGCGGGCATAACCGGAACTGTTCCGCCCCGCGGAGGCCCGTCCCCGGCCGCCCGACGCGGTTGGGCGCCCCTGCGCTGTCAGGCCTCTAGCCGGCCTATTCCGGTTTGCAGCGCCTTGGGTCCCTGGGCGCGGGGGCTGCTGATTTGTCCGTCGGCTCTGGGAACTGGACGAGTCCCCGCGAGCGGCCGGATACCGCTGGGAGCCCGTTGCTCTCTGCGGTGCAGCTGGATAACGTCGGCTATCGCGCGGCGTATTACGGTGATTATTTGAACGAGTGGGCATTTCCCTTCTGCTTTTCCTCCATCAATCGATCCCAAAACCTTACTACGTCCCGCTCTGGATGATGCGCCTGCCAACCGGCCAGCATCTCGTTTCCAGCTCGGGACGGCCCGTGAAAATCACTGCCATAGGTGACATACAGCTCCAGCATGCGGGCAAATCGGACATATTGAGCGGCTTGTTTACCGCTATGCTGAGGATAATAGGCCTCCAGCCCATCCAGTCCCTGCTCCTTTAAGCTATGGATCAGCGCAAAAAGTTGATGCTCCGGCACCTGGATCAGCCCCGGATGCGCCAGAACCGCCAAACCCCCGCAGCGGTGAATAAGCCCGATGCATTCCGACGGCGGCGTTTTTTCCCGTGGCACATAACAACTTTTACCATATCCCAAATAGCGGTTAAAAGCATCCTTTGTGTCGCCGCAATAACCTTTTTCCACCAGGGCGCGGGCCATATGGCTACGGCCCCAGTTATCGCCGGCGCCGGGCGCAAGCCGGCGGCAATCTTCCTCGGTAACGGCGAGGCCCGCCTGCTGCAATGCTTCTATCATCCGCCGGTTGCGTTGTGTGCGCCGAAGCTGCTGCCGGCGGGTAAAGGCGGCAAAATCCGCATGATGAATATCGAGTCCATATCCCAGAATATGAAGCTCCCCGGCAAAGGCGGCGGAAAGCTCAATGGCGGGCACGACGGCCACCCCAAGCCGCCTTCCAGCCGCCTGGGCCCGCTCCACGCCTGCCACCGTATCGTGGTCGGACAGAGCGATGCCATCGATCCCCATATGCTTCGCCTGTTCTACCACCTGCTCCGGCGTCAGCTCTCCATCGGAAGCGGTCGAATGCAGGTGTAGATCCACTATCACGCTCCACCCCTCCATTCGATGATTCCATATCCATCATATTATATCATGCCTACCTTATGCTTTCAACGAAAAAAGCCGCGACCCCTGATACAAAAACACAAGATGTAGGGTACGGCTTTAGGACGAAAACAACGGATGCTTTGTTTCCATATTCGATAAAATTTTCCAAATGAATAACGCGAACCGCCCGGCACCGGGCTGGGATTACAGCCCGCGCAGGCTCTCCACCGCCCGGCTCAGCTCCTCCGCGCTGGTATCGGCGGCCAACGCCGCCCCCGGCGCGCGGAATGTACCGTGCATCTCCCGGTTATGCAGGATCTGAACGATTTGCGCAGCGTTCTGCGCCGTTACGCCTCCGCCAGGCATCACAATAATCCGATCGCCAGCTTGATCCATCAGCGCCTTGAGCCCCTCCAGCCCCTGGGGGACTACCGGGGCGCCCGCGCTGGTCAGCACGCGCGCACAGCCCAACCGGATCAAATCTTCCAGGCCCTGCCGCTTATCGGCCACCTGGTCAAAGGCACGGTGAAAGGTAACGGGAAGCCCCCGGGCTGCCTCCATCATCGGCAGGCATGCCTCCATGTCCACCCGCCCGTCGGCCGTCAGCGCGCCGATCACTACACCGTCGGCGCCTGCTTCCCGGGCCATGCGGATATCCCGCACCATCACGTCGATTTCATCGGGGGTAAAGACATACCGGTCGGCGACATTGCGGATAATTACGTTCATCGGAATGGTGACCGCGTCCCGTACCGCAGTCATCAGTCCCCAACTGGGCGTATAGCCGCCTAGCTGCAGCGCTGCACAGAGCTCCAGCCGGCCGCCCCCGGCCTGTTGCGCAATTCGCGCCGATGCTACCGAGCCTACGCAGATTTCGAGTAAAGGCATGGTTTCTCCTCCTTTATTAGCGCCCCGCCTTCGTCAATCGAAAGCCGTCAAGCGCGTTTTGCCGATCCGAAAACAAAAGCGGCTCTTGGGAGCCGCCTTTCGGTTGATTTGCCGTCTGTCTTGTCTATCAGGGCTGCGCCCGGATTATTTCTCTTGCGTTTCTTCGCCCGCAGGCGCTGAACCCGTCTCCTCTGGTTTGGCTTCTTCGGGCTGACGCAGTTCTTCCGGCTGGGAAACCGGCTCCAGCGTGCCGCCCTCCATTAGGATCTTGAACTCGTTGCCATCGATCTTTTCACGATCCAGCAGCGCCGCTACCAGCTTTTCAAGTTTATCCCAGTTACCGGTCAATACTTCCTCCGCCTGGCTGCGGCCGCGCTCGATAAGGGCATGCACTTCCGCGTCGATTCTGGCGGAAAGCGTCTCCGAATAGGAATGGGACTGGCCATAATCGCGGCCTAGGAATACCTCCTGCTCGCCGCCTAAGAACACCGGCCCAATGTCCGTGGACATTCCCCACTCGGTAACCATCCGCCGGGCCAGGTTGGTTGCATTCTTGATATCGCTGGAAGCTCCGGTCGTAATATCGCCAAATTTGATGCGCTCAGCCATATAGCCGCCCATGGCAAGGGCAATATGGGCCTGCAGCATAGCGCGGGTGACGAAACTGGACTCCTCATCCGACAGCGTCTGCGTATAACCGCCTGCGCCGCCGCGGGGAATAATGGAAACCTCGTTGACAGGATCATTCCCTGGCACGGCCCATGCCACAACTGCATGCCCCGCCTCGTGATAGGCCACGAGGTTCCGATCCCGCTTGGTTACCTTCAGGGATTTTTTCTCCGGGCCCATCTCCACGCGGTTGATGGCTTCCTTGATTTCGGTCATTGTAATTTTCGATAGGTTCCGGCGCGCCGCCAACAGCGCCGCCTCATTCAAGCAGTTCTCCAGATCGGCCCCGGTGAATCCAGGCGTCATACGAGCCAAGACGTCCAGCTTCACATCGTCCGCCAGGGGCTTGCCCTTGGCATGAACCTCCAGTACGGCTTCGCGGCCTTTTACGTCGGGCGCATATACCGTTACCCGGCGGTCAAAGCGACCGGGCCGCAGCAGTGCGGGATCCAAGATGTCCGGGCGGTTGGTGGCAGCGATGATAATAATGCCCTCGTTGGTGCTGAAACCGTCCATCTCCACCAGCAGCTGGTTAAGCGTCTGCTCGCGTTCGTCGTGGCCGCCACCCAATCCTGCGCCACGGTGGCGCCCTACCGCGTCGATTTCGTCGATGAAGATGATGCAGGGCGCGGAGCGCTTAGCCTGCTCAAATAGGTCGCGCACGCGGCTGGCGCCGACGCCCACATACATCTCCACAAAATCCGAACCGGAGATGGAGTAGAAAGGCACGCCAGCCTCGCCAGCCACCGCCTTAGCCAGCAGGGTTTTGCCGGTTCCCGGCGGGCCCACCAGCAGAATGCCCTTGGGGATGCGCGCGCCCAGGGCGATATATTTCTTGGGCGACTTCAAAAAGTCTACCACCTCGGCCAGCTCTTCCTTTTCTTCGTCTTCGCCGGCCACGTTGGCAAAGGTAACCTTCGTGCTGCCGTCCTCGCTGAGCTTAGCCCTTGATTTGCCGAAATTCATGGTACTCTTATTGGCGCCCTGCATCTGGCGCATAAACAGCCACCATAGGAAGGCCATCAGCGCCACGGAGATCAGCAGCGGAAGCAACTGGGTAAATAGCGATTCCCGAGCCGGCTGGCCGATTTTGACGTCGATCGTCAGGTCGGCCGAAGTAATGTCGTCGGCGCTGACATTCTGGCTTTCGGCGGCTATACGTTTGAGGTCCTCCATCAGCTGGTCGGTCGACGGGATGGAAGCACTGAAGTCATACCGGTCCGGGAAAGCGGATTCCGGAATGCTGGAATCCTTATACCGCCCTACCAGCTGGGTTTGCACAGCATAAACCGCATCCACCTTGCCGTCTTTGACCTGCTTGATGAATTCCGTATATTGATACTCAGTCGCTTTGGGGGCTAGAGAGCCGTTAAACAAATACGCCATGCCGATGACCACCGCCACCAAAAGCACCAGCAGCACGACACTGCGTATCATGCGGTTGTTTTTCAAATGACAAATCCTCCTTGTGGATATAAGCATTCTCTCTATTATACCATAAAAATGCGGACGCTATCAATCATCCGCGCCGATAAACTTCTTCTTTCAGCACGCCGACCGACGGCATATTGCGATATTTTTCATCATAGTCCAATCCATACCCCACTACAAAGGCATCGGGGATCGTAAATCCGACATATTTTGCATGAATATCCGCCTTTCTCCGCTCCGGCTTATCCATCAAGGTGCATATCTCGATGCTGGCCGGCGACCGGTGCTTCAAAATCTGCGTGAGATAGTGCAGCGTCAGCCCGGTATCAAGGATATCCTCCACGATCAGCACGTGCTTGCCTTGAATGTCCTGGGAAAGGTCTTTTAAAATGCGGACAACGCCGCTGGAATCGGTGGAACTGCCGTAGCTGGAGACCACCATGAAATCCATCTGCATGGGTAGGTTAATCCGGCGGATCAGATCGGAGTAGAAGACCACCGCCCCTTTGAGTATGCCGACTACCAGCAGTTCCTTCCCCTGGTAATCGCGCGAGATCTGCTCGCCCAACGCCTGAACCCGGCTCGCAATCTGCGGTTCCGTCAATAGGATGTGGTCGATATCTTCATCGTGGATATGTGCCATAGGAATGCTCCTCTCCTTGGTATTCAACTTTCAGCCACCGTCGGGTATCGGGGCGGCAGGCGATTGCGTCATCCATCAGGTTCGCGCCGGGCACCCACAGCACGCGCGATCCCGACGCTAAAATCGGCCATCCGTCCCGGGCTATGGCCGGCAAACGCCGCATGTTCATCGCCTTCTTCAGGCTCATCCGCCCCGGCGCCCCCAGCGGGTGGATACGGTCGCCCTGCCGCCGCGTGCGGGCGACGGCATCCTTCGGAAATGCGTCGGCGTCAAAATGCTGGATAAATTCCCCATCCGCACCCCGTGCTTCTACCAGCGTCGCGATAAATCTGCCGCGAGGCGTATTCGTATCGCCGGGAACGGCAAAAAACTGTTCCCACAATTGAGAGGACCCATCCGGAAGCCGATACATCACTAGATAGCCATGCTCCAGCCGGGCGCAGCGCTGCTGCGGCAGCTGCACCTGCCCACCCTGGGGCTCACCGGCCAGCCGTATCAGGGCATCCACATCTCGGCCGGTGATCACCGTCATGCCGCACGCGTCCATCATGGCCACGATAACCCGGCTCATGAGCGCAGGATGCAGCGCTTGAACCTGCCAGCGTACGCCCGATGGGATCCGCTCAATCGCATGGATGGCCGCCGCCGCTTGGGCAGCGATATAGTCCTCATCCCGCTGCAGTCGCTGGCTCAGCCTGCCTACCGCCCCGATCAACTGCGGATTAAGCGCCATCAGCGCCGGCGTAACCTGGTGCCGTATCCGGTTTCGGTCGATGGTTTCATCCTGGTTGGTGGCGTCTTCCATCCACCGGAGCCCCTGTTCCCGGGCATAGGCCTCGATTTGATCTCGGCTTACTGTCAGCAGTGGCCGGGCCATACCCCCGGCAAAAGGCCGTATGCCGGCCAGTCCAGTCAGCGAGGTGCCTCTTGCCATCCGCATCAGCATGGTTTCCAGCTGATCGCCGCCATGGTGCGCGGTGAAGATCACTTCGGCCCCGCAGGCATCCTTGGCCGCAAACAAAAAGGCCCGTCGGATATCTCGCGCCGCCATCTCCGTCGAACGCCCGCCTCGCCACTGCGCAACCCGTGCGCGTCCCACCGTACAGGGGACGCCAAGGCTTTGGCACAGGCGGCGGACAAAATCCTCGTCCCGGTCCGCCTCCAAACGCAACCCATGGTTGAGATGCGCGGCATATAGGGTGAATCCTGCCGGCTGACGCAACCGCGCCAGCGCCCATAGCAGCGATACCGAATCAACGCCGCCGGAAACGGCCACCAAGCAGACGGCGCCCCGTCCCCATAGGCCATGATCCTTCAAAAAACCGGCTGCGGTTTCCTCCAGCATGCTGATCCTCCTGCGACAATGCATAGTATATTGTATCGGTTTTAGTCGACAATGGCAAGGCGATGGCGAAAAATCTATAATTATTTAACATCCTTTCGCCCTTTGCATCCATACCGCAGCAGCCGGCACGGCAAAAACCGCACCGGACGAATCCAGTGCGGTTTTTCCATCCATTTTCAGGTACCCACGCGCGCTTTCCAAAGCTGCAACCTTTGGCGCTTGAAGTAAGCGATCTCGTCCTGCTCAGGGCAGCTGACCCGCGCTACCACCACCGACCGGTCGTCAGCTCCCGGGGCCCATTGCCTGGAGGCTTCCATCAGCGCCTGTGCCATATCCTCCGGCGCCATATGGCCCAATGACGGCAGCACCTGCTCTATCCAGCCATTACCGCCATCCAGCCCGTCCGAAGCCAGCACCACCACGTCGCCGTCCTGCAGCACGCGGTTGATGGTGGCCGGCTCCACATCCTCCAGGATCCCCAGCGGCAGGGTCGGCGTGGCGATGACGATGACCTGCTCGCCCCTTAGGATGTAGGAGGGCGGCGCGCCGATCTTGATAAATCGAGCCTGCCCTTCCGTAATATCCACCAGGCACAGATCCACCGTCGCATACATTTCCCGCACGGATCGTATCAGCAGCACCTGGTTGATGGTATGGAAGATTACATCCTCCTCAAATCCTGCTTCATAGAAACACTCCAGCAGCTTTAGCGTGGCCTGGGCCTCTTGAGCCGCGCCGGAGCCAATCCCCATCCCATCGGAGATGGCCATGAGAAATCCGGACCGCTCCAGCGCCCGGTGCATCAGCGCATCGCCGCAGACCGCACCTGCCGCCTGCTGTGCCGCGCCGCTGTCCACCTTGAAAACCCGCGCCTGCCGGAAAACCAAGTGGCACATGCCGCCCACACCGCCGCAGCTGCCCTCCTCGGGCAGCATCGGACGCGCCAGTATTTTGGATAATAACGGCGCAATCACCGTGCGGCACATCTTGCGCCCGCCGCAGCTCGTCACCTGCAGCGCTACTGTCCAGCGCCCGGTGCCATCCTGAGTTACCGCCACACCCTGTGGATCCAGGCCCGCTTCCCGCAACGTCTGGCGTACCATACGCTGCTTATCCCCCACCGGGCCCAGGCGGATGCGCATTTCACCGGCCAGATTATCCATGACGGATGCCATGCCTATAAGCTGCTTACCCACCAGGGCGCGGCATTCGTCAATCCGGCGGTGATATCCGCTATGCGCCCGATATAGGCCGTAAGCGCCGGTCATCACGCCCATTACTTTATGCATCCGCGGGCATCGCGCCCGAAAGGCCATGGGAAAATCCTCCTCCCAAATAACCCGCCGTTCGCCGGGTGCCTGTAGCGCCTCGATAAAGGCCTGCCGAGTCGCTTCCTGCTGGGTATCCCAGCAAAGCTTTGCCCGCGCG
Organism: Candidatus Parachristensenella avicola; assembly: GCA_904420205.1. GTDB lineage: Bacteria > Bacillota > Clostridia > Christensenellales > UMGS416 > Parachristensenella > Parachristensenella avicola. The sequence goes on from CAJFUN010000007.1 coordinate 56,040, forward strand.
CATCCCTGGCATGCCTGGGATGCAACCGTCTGCAGTAGCGGCTCCAGCAGCTCGCCTTGATCCATATCGTCAGGCGCCGCCATCTCCAGGAATACGGACGAAAGCTGCCGCAAGCACCCCGACAGATTCCGTATCTTGGTGCCCGCTTCCTCCAGCGGAGTAGCCGGCACCGCAGCCGGCTGAACCGCCGGCTCAATGAGGCGCACCATCGTTCGATCCCACCAAGATTTCGGCGTCACGGCAAAGGCCAGGCAAGCTGTAATCATCGCCGGATATGGGATGATGGCTAAGGGACTGACGCCCTCCAACACGGCCAGCGCACAAAGCCCCAGCGCAAATCCCAGCGCTGAAAAGGGACGTCCTAGACCTGAAAGAGCGGCCGCCGTCAACGCCCCCATGCCCATGGCACCGGCTGCCGCCCATGGCGTGCGGCTTGCCAGCGCCGCCAGCGCCCCCAGCGCCAGCCCCGCTGCCGCACCCACCGAAGGGCCTCCCACCGTGCCGGCGGCCATCACCGCTACCGCCATAACGAGCATACAGGGCGCCCAGGGGCCCTCGTATACGCCGGGCAGCCCGGAAGCCAGCACGGCCACCGATACCGTCAAACAGATCGCCGCATTGCCTGCCGTCAAGGGACTAACCCGGGTGACATGGCCGCCTGCCCCGATCAGCGCCAATGCGACGCCCCATGCGCCCAAGGTTTCTAAGGCCAGAAGGATCATCATAAACCCCTGCCCTCGGAGGAAAAACAAGGTAACTGACTGCGCCAACGTCATCATGGCGAGGCGCACCCATATATTTTTTCCCCACCCGGCATGGCGCGTAGCCAGCAGCATCGTCAGCAGCGCCGCCACGGAAGGCAGGCGGATCCAAGCATCCGGCCCCTGAAAGAAAAGCCCCAACGCCGCGCCCAACGCCGCGCCGCCCACCGGCAAGTTCCAGAAAGAGCAAGCGGCCGTAACCGCCAGCACGCCGACCCGGAGATCCTGCATCCAGATACATCCTGCGGCTGCAAACCCGGCAGCCGCAGCAGCCAGCAGGGCGAGATAGGGCTTTATACGCGACAACGCCCTCCATATCGTTTTTGCCAATCGGTTCATTGCCTCTTTCAAACCCTTTCCTCCCGTCCAGAAGCCGCCCGCGGGCGGCTTGTCCTTTTTCTGAAAGCATAGCAAAGGGCAAGGGCATACGGTGTCGAACCGGGCTGTCGAAAGAGCGCTCCCTTTTGCGCAAAAGAAAAGGCCCGCGCAAAAGGGCGGGCAAAAACTGCAGAATGTCGTAGTATCTTTCGGAAACCGCTACGATCCCTGGGCATCGGGCTTTCCAAGCCTCCAACCGGTTTTCCGACGCCGGCGCGCGTTATTTGTCGACGTTCCCCCGCAGGGGCAGCCAATCCAAAACATGCTGAATTTGTTCATCCCAGCACTTCCACTGATGATCACCCGGCGATGTACGATAGTCTATGTCATATCCCAGCTCCCGGAGGTATCCGGCAAAGCGTTCGTTGTCCTGCAGCAGGAAGTCCTCGGTGCCGCACCAAAGGTAAAGTTTCGGAATGATACCGCCTTGGGCTTTGCGCCGCTTCGCCAAGGCAAAAAGGTCATGATCGCTGCCCTCAAAGGCCTCTGCGCTGCCAAAAGCATTGGCATAGGACGGATGATGGAACTCCTTGATCACCCGCCGCATATCCAGCGCGCCGGAAAGCGATGCGGCCGCGCCAAAATGCTCGCCGTCGGCCAGGGCAATCTTCATCGCGCCATAGCCGCCCATGGAAAGCCCCGCTACAAAAGTATCCTCTCTGCGGTCGGAAAGAGGGAAAAATTCGCGGCAAATCGCAGGCAGCTCTTCATGGATATACGCCCAATACCGAGAGCCGGAGGGCAGGTCCGTATACCAGCTGAACTGCACCGCCGGCATCACCACCGCCAGGCCCAAGGGCGCCACATAGCGCTCGATGCTGGTACGGCGCTGCCAAGCGGTATGGTCGTCGCTCATCCCGTGCAGCAAATACAGCGTTTGATAGGGGCGCTGATCCGCCTCACCTTCCATGCCGATCTGCCCCCGCGTCCGTTGGGGCAAGATCACGTCCATGTTGGTGCCAAACCCCAAGGCTTGTGAAAAAAAGTCCACATGCAAAAGCGCCAGTTCAATCATCTCCTATCACATCAATCTGGACAGAAAAGCTGCGAGCAACCGGGCTGGCTTTTCCTCCGCCTTTATATTTGATTATACCGCCTTGAACGCCCAAATCCAACCGTTACCGGCAAACCGGACATAGCGCGGCATAAACGCTGCAAATTTTCCCATGTTCAAGGGCGGACAAGACGCTATAATAGAAGAAGCGGGAATCATTTCCCTAAAAAGGAGGACGCATTCAATGAGAATCACATCCATGGAGTGCTTTTTCGTCTTGCCCCGGTGGAATTTTCTGAAGATCACCACCGACGAAGGTATCGTGGGCTGGGGCGAGCCCGTAGTGGAGTCCCGGGCTCAGACCGTAGCCAAAGCGGTGGAGGAGCTCTCCCGCGTATTGATCGGCGAGGATCCCCTTCGGATTGAGCACCTTTTTCAGACCATGTACCGCACGACCTTTTATCGCGGCGGCCCTGTGCTGACCAGCGCCATCTCCGGCATTGAGCAAGCCTTATGGGATATCAAGGGGAAATATTATGGGCTGCCCGTCTATGAAATGCTGGGCGGCAGAGTGCGCGATCACATCCGCATGTATTCCCATTGCGGCGGCAAAGACGCTGAAGAATTTGCCGCCAATGCCCAGCAGCGCATGGCCCAAGGCTTTACTGCGGTGAAGACCTCCATGACCGGCCCGGTGGAGGCGATCGATTCTTTTGCCTTTGTAGACCGCTTTGCCAACCGCTTTGCCGCCGCCAGGGAGCTGGTGGGGAAAGAGTTGGATATTGCCGTGGACTTCCACGGTCAGGTTTCTCCTGCCATGTCCATCCGGATCTGCAAAGCCATCGAGCCATACTATCCCATGTTCGTTGAGGAACCCGTGCTACCGGAAAACGTAGACGCGCTGGCCACTGTAGCACGCTCCACCACCATCCCCATTGCCACCGGCGAACGCCTTTTTACCCGCTACGCCTTCCGCGAGGTGCTGGAAAAGCAGGCTGCCGCCGTATTGCAGCCGGATACTTGCCATGCCGGCGGGATCTTTGAGCTGCGAAAGATTGCGGCCATGGCCGAGCCCTATTTTGCCTCCATTGCGCCCCATAATCCGTTGGGCCCCATCTCGTTGGCCGCCTGCCTCCAGGTGGACGCCTGCACGCCAAACTTCCTCATCCAGGAACATCCCGGCCTAGACAACGGCTGGGATCGCGGGGAGGGCTATCTTAAAACGCCCTTTACCATTGTAAACGGATCCATCCCCGTGCCCACCGGCCCCGGATTGGGCATCGAAGTGGACGAGGATGTCGTTCGGGCCCGCTCCTTCCCTGGCGATTGGGATTCCCCCCGCTATTATCATAAGGACGGCTCCGTGGCCGACTGGTAGCGTTTTCCGGTCAGCCGGTTACCGCTTCAAAGGGATTGGACGGCATCGGGCAGCGCTCCGGAATCACCCTATCAAACTGGCCGTATAAACCGCAAGGGCTCTGGCATTTGGAAACGGTTCCCGTAAGCAAGGAAGCGCCGATCCGCCAGAGCCCTTGATTGTTATTCGATTGCGTGCCTTCAATGGCGGCGCGTTATCGTCGCATGTGACTTGCTGCATTTCGAGGCGAGCCTAACCGCCCATAAACGCAGCCTGCCACCGGGCCAGATTATCGATGATGCGCTGCGCCTCTTCCACATACGCTAACATATCGGACGCATGTTTACGCGCCGTATACTCGCTATCAAGCGCGGCAACCCAGCCGCCGATTGACCAAAGCGGTTGAGCGGCTATTGCAATGGGTAGCGCAGCGCGTTCGTCCGGCTCAAGCGGTATATCCAGCCCTGACTCATATGCGTTCAACAGCCCCTTCATCTCCGCAGCGCGGCGCCATTCCGGCATACCGGCATTCTTCAAATCAGCATTAGCATAGTATAGCGTCAACGCGATGTCGTCGATCCGCCTCCGCTCACCCATAAAGTCAAAATCCTGCACCAGGACAACCGCTTTGCCACGAAACAGCACGTTATTATCCCAGAAATCACCATGCGCAAGCTGGCATGGCAGGCGCTCAAACAGCCCGCTGCCGGCCTGCCATACGTCGCCGGCCAACCGCAGCGATGCTTTCACCAGCTGGCGCTCGTAGGCGTTGGGGTTCCATCCGCAGATCCTGTCACAGCCTTTTTGCGTAGCAGGTAGGATCTGCTCAAAGGGCAAATGGTTTGCGAGTACGGGACGCATGGCGTCCTGGCTCAGGGCAGTCACATGTCTCAGCGCGCTTGTCATGCGCCCCAGCACCGGCAGGCCCCGCTTAAGCTGCGCAAGCGTATCCATATAACCGTCGTGATCCACATAGCCTTCCGCCTCGATAAGCCTTCCCTGATAGCGAATATAGGGCGCTCCCGAGACAGCGGGCAATAAATTCGCGCAGGGAATCCCCTAGCATTTCAATATGCTGCGCACACGCTGTATATCCCGCAGCCGCGCTTCCGTCACATAGGGCCGGTAAACGCGCGCGACGTAGCGTGCTCCGTCTCGCATCATGAGCAGGTTCAGGCAGGACGAACCTCCGATATCACGCCAATCATATAGCTGGTCAAAACCAAAGTCCGCGCAAATCGCGGCAATAAGTTCGGGCGTGGGCCATGCGCGTTCGCCGCGTAGCCCGCCTCGCGCATTGTCAGAACCGGATTGGGGCACTCCCTCTATCATGGCGCAACCTCCTTGCGCTGCGAGCGAAACATACAGGGAAATCCCTACTCCATAATCCGCGCATGCACCACAAAGCGCGCGTCATTGTATTCATAGGTGCAGGTGGAAAGCGTCAGGATAGGCGCCAGCCCATCGGCCGTATAGCCCAGTTGCTGCGGCGCACGCTCCAGAAGCTTTTCAAAGTACGCAGCCTCTTCCTCGTCGGAGGAAAAAAGCACCTGGTCGAAGCCGCCGTCGGCCGGCACCACGTAGGCTGCAAAGATATCAAGCCAATACGTCTTTTCCGGCGTATACAGCACGCCATATCGATGTTTCTGGAAGAATTCCTCATCTTTAAAGTTTACAAGATCGTGGAACATACTTCCATTTTTCATATTGTGGCCGTAGATCACCGTATTGGAATCATCAAAGCCCGTATTATACTGACTGATAAATAAGCAGCCCGAGGCGTTGCTTTTGCCCTCGAAAGTCCGGTGCAGATAGGTTTCATCATCATCTGTCTGCACCACCGGATAGTTAATGCGGGTGTCAAAAATCGTCAGCCAGGCTTTGACATCGCCATTGATTGCCTCCAGATCGGAAAAGTCCATCAGCGGCAGCGATGTATCGGGTTTGACCCAGGAATCCGCCGTCGTAATTTCCCCGGCGGCCGTTGTTTCCGTCGCCGTATCCGTCTGCTGAAGGGTCACTGTGGGCGCATATTGGGTCAGCCCTGCATATTCGTCGCTGCCCGCCTTATATTCTAAAAAAATCTGGATGAGCTTATAGGATGCAAAGATAAAGACGCCCAAACAGATTACCAAGATCACATTGGTAATCCGGTTGCTTTTGCGCTGCTTGCGCGCCTGCTTACGGCTTGTCCGCTTATCCGCTCTTTTCTGCATGGGTACCTCCATTTCCTACCTGTCCGCCGCCTATAGAATAGTCCCAATCCCCGGCCGGGTTACGGTAACCGATCATCAATCCCATATGCCTGTTGCAAAAGCGTTTCTGTCAACACCTGCCCGGGTCTTCCTTGAGCCAGCGCTACCCCTCCGCCAATTAAGGCGGGTACAGTAGCGCGCCACCAGGCGCAAGGCATGCATGAGCCACCACGCAACCGCCGGATTGGCTCATAACGCGAAGCCTGCCAAACACCTGCAGGCTGTGGCAGGTATCCAAGCTTGCAGTCGGCTCGTCCGCCGGAAACATCTGCGGTATCTGTGCCAGGGCCGAACAAGCATCACCTGCTGCCATCCGCGCCCGATAAAGCCGTCACCGGCATATCCGCTCTCTTGAGGCAGTCCGCGCCGGCCAGCGCCTGATCCACCACCGCGTGGTCGCGCCGGGCGCTCCCCGACCGGAAAGAGAGGGATGCCGCCCCATCTCTACCGCTTGCCTTGCCGTGTAGGAAAAGGGCACGTAGCGATCCTGATTAAAGGCCAGTAGCTGAGCCAGTTGCCGTCCGCGAAATCCGATAAGCTGCCAGAGGCCATATTGAGGCAACCGCACGCGGGGGATCCGACAGGCTAGAGCCTTCAGCAATGTCGATTTGTCCACGCTGATCGAACCGACTAAGCCGACCAAGTCGCCCCGATCGGCCCACAGGTATCCCAATCTCACCCTGGCAGCCTGTTAGCAAAAGGGCCATGGCCGCCAGAAGCGCCCCAATCCTTGAGTCCACTGGCGCAGCATGGGATGGTTTTCCTCCTATGTTTTGCCCCTTCATGATAAAAGAGGAATGTCCCCTTGTCAAGGAACAGTCCTCCCTTTCTTGCGCTTGCCGGCGTGCAAGCGCTCTGGCCGCGCCCTTATTCAAGCCCCAGGAACCGCGCTGCATTTTTGTAGCAAATTCCTTCCATGATCGCGCGAAGGGCTTCTTCGTCCGCCGGATATTCTCCATCCTCCACCCATTGGCCGATTACGTCCGCCAGGATACGCCGGAAGTACTCATGCCTGGTATAGGAAAGGAAACTCCGGGAGTCCGTCAGCATGCCGATGAAATTCCCCAATACCGCCGTGCTGGCATAGCTAACCAGCTGTTGAATCATGCCCGGCTTGGTATCGTTGAACCACCAGGCGGCGCCCAGCTGCATTTTTCCGATGGTTCCACCCTCCCAGAAGCACCCCAGAATCGAGGATATCATGTCGTTATCGTTGGGATTCAGGGAGAATACCACCGTCTTGGGCAGTGCATCCGCCTCCCGCAGCGCGTTGAGCAAACCGGCCAGCGCTTTACCGCAGCCAGCGTCTCCCACGGAATCATAGCCGGTATTAGGCCCGATAGCCGAGACCATGCGACGGTTGATGCTGCGCAGGGCGCCGTAATGCAGCTGCATCACCCAGCCGCGTTCTGCATATTCCCGCCCCAAGAAAAGCATCAGCCGCGTACGGAAGCCATCGATCATCGCCTGTGTAAGCGCTTCGCCCCTCTTTGCCGCGGACATTGCCTGGTTCGCCTCCGCTTCAGTGATCATCACGCACGGGATCTGCTCCAGGCCGTGATCGCATACGCGGCAACCCAAGCGGTCGAATTCATCCATACGCGCTTTTAGCGCCTGGCATAGCTCCGCAAAGGAATGAATGGTCACGCCGCTGGCCGCTTCCAATTTTTCCAAGTATGCGCCGAATTCCGGCGAATCAATGCCCAGCGCCATGTCGGGGCGCCAGCCCGGCAGCACCTTGATCTCAAAGTCCGAATCCGCTTGGAGCTGCTTGTGATATGCCAGGCTATCGGCCGGGTCATCGGTCGTGCATACATATTTTACCTTTCTCGCGCGCAGCAATCCTCGCACCGACATATCCGGCTTCTGAAGCTTCTCATTGCACGCCAGCCAGATCTCCCGGGCCGTATGTGCGTTCAGCTGCTTATCGATGCCAAAATACCGCTTTAGTTCCAAGTGGGTCCAATGATAAAGGGGATTGCCAATGAGCATGGGCATAATCTCGGCCCATTTTTCAAACTTTTCCCAATCGGAGGCACCACCGGTAATATAATCCTCGTCAATCCCTTGGGCCCGCATTACCCGCCATTTATAATGATCGCCGCCTAACCAAGCCTCTGTTATGGTAGAAAACCGGTGGTCCTCGGCAATCTGCTGGGGGCTGATATGGCAGTGATAATCGATGATCGGCATATCCTTGGCATAATCTTCATACAGATGCCGCGCCGTTGGCGTATGCAATAAAAACGATTCGTCCATAAAGGCTTTCATGGTTGCTCCTCCTTATCGTCGCAGGTCGTTCCACGGCCCACATAGATCCCTTCCAGAATGCGTTCCCGCTCAGTTGTCCGTCCAGCTAGCATATCCATCGCCCGGGCTACCGCCTCTTGGCATAATTGCTGAACCCGGCTATCCACGCTGCTCAGTTCAGGCTGGCAGCATTGGCACAGGAGGGAGTTGTTAAACCCGATCAGGGAAACCTGGTCGGGCACCGAAAATCCCGCCTCTTTTGCCGCCTTTAAGGCGCCAATCGCCAAAAAATCTTCCGAGGCCACCACGCCGACCTGCCGGCTCCCCATGGCCTGCAGCAGCCTGCGGGACACAGTCCGGGCCGAATCCACCTCTCGGGCGCAGCGCATGACAGTAGCGGGCTCCCTGCCGGCTTCATCTATGGCCTGCTGGTAGCCTTCCAGCTTCTCCCGTCCGCTATGGGTTAAAGAATCATGCAGATACAGCACCTTCCTGCCCTGCCGGATAAGCTTTTGGGTCGCCCTGTAGATGGCTAGGCGATGGTCCAGCCGCACACAGGCCAGATTGCCGCTGTGCAGCGTACCGTTAATGAGCACCACCGGCACCTGGCGGGCTGCTTGCAGGATATGGCGGTTATCCTCCGCTTCCTGAAATTGAGAGCCGACTAGTAGCAAAGCGTCCACTTGCTTGCCCAGCAGCAGTTTGATGGCCCGCCGCTTATTTTCCAGCGCATGGCCGGTGCAGCATAGTAGGGCGTTGTATCCTTCCAAGCGCAGCATACCCTCAATATGGTTCACTGCCTGGGCCAGGAAAAGATCCGATGCATCTGCGCACAGCACGCCGATCGTCTTCATAGATCCCTTGCCCAAGCTTCGCGCATGCACGCTCGGCGTAAAGCCCAGCTCCTCAATGACAGTCAGCACCCGCTTGCGTGTCGCGTCGCTTACATGAGAATTGCCGTTCATAACCCGCGACACGGTGGCAATCGAAACTCCCGCCCGCTGGGCGATGTCGTATATATTCATGGCTCCCCCCTTGTAAGCGTTTACATTTTTTATTATGCCCTGCGGCGTAGAAAAAAGCAAGTCCCCAAATCCCTCCGCCTTTGCCGTCTTCAGGTCGTATCCTGTGAAACTAGCAAAAAAGGGTCTGCAGCGATGTGCAGGCCCTAAGGCGCTTTCTCAACTTGCCCGAGTTTCCGGCGGCTGTATGTTCTCCGCTTCCATAGGCGGCCTTTGGTGCTCCGGCTGTTTGCGATAACCGCGCATCGAAAAAATCGTTTTTACGACGGCCGCCACCGGCACTGCCGCCAGCATGCCGGGCACGCCGGCCAGCCGCCATCCGATCAACACCACCGCCAGCGTCCAGAAGGGATGCAACCCCAGCTTATCGCCTACAATCCGGGGCGCAATCCACCATGCGTCTATGATATGGATCAGCACAAGCGCGCCCCCCGTCCACAGCGCTAGGGCGGGATCCTGCAGCAAGGCCACGCCTATCGCCGCCGCGCCGGAAAAGATCGGGCCCACATAGGGCACCAGGTTGCATACGGCCACGGTAAGGCTCATCAAGGTGCCATAGCGAGCGGGAATCAGCCAAAAAGCCACCTGGCACATCACGAAAACGATCACCGATTCTATGATTTTCGCACCAATATACCGTCCGCAAACCCAGTCCACACGTCTGCCTGCATCCATCAGCGCCCGCGCTCTTTCCTTACCTATCCGCCGGGCCAAGAATCGGTTCAAACCCCCGAAAATTTGCCGTGAGCTGCTCAAAAGATAAAAGGATAATACCATAGAAAGTAGTACGTTAAACAGCACGGCACCCACGTTCCATAGCGTTCCGATCACGGTATTGACAGCCGCCGAGCCCATTTCTGCCGTAATCTCCCCCAGTTTATCCGTCACACTATCCATCAAGCTGCGAACGGCGCTGTTCTGCATTGCCGGTTGGGTCAGCAAGCTTTTTTCATAATAGCGTTTGATATCTTCAAAATAGTTCGGCGCCCAACGGGCAAAAGCCTTCATATCCGCCAATACCTTAGGTACAAAATCTGCGGCCACCCAAAAGCAGAACCCCAAAATCACAGCGTACAGCAGCGTGATCGCGATTATTCTGGTTTTACCGAGCCTTCCCCTTGTCGCCCGATTCAGCCCCTTTTCTAGGGCGTTCACCGCCGGAGCGAGTGCATAGGAGATCAAAAGGGCCGCCAGGAAAGGCACAAGCAGCACGCCGATGTCGCGCAGCATATTCAGAAAGCTTTCCCACAAATCGTCAAAGGATGAAAGCAGCGTCCAGAACAGAATCAGCCCCATACCGGTCAGTAAGGTAGCGATGCAGTATTTTCCAATGGTGCTCTGCCTTTGCCACCATCTTTTCATGGCATACCCTCCTTTCCCCTTCCCCAAGATACGCAACAGCGCTTCAGAACGCGCCTTCCCCTTTTATCGGTATAGGCCGCCGCCCATGTCTCACGATTGAAAAGGCCTCTCGGAGCGCACGCTCCGAGAGGCCTTCGTGATGCCCCAGAGCCTGGAGCGCTTTCGTCAGTCGTTCCGCATCTCGCGCCGCTTGCTACGGTATCGCTCCACCGAATCTAGGATGCGCTTGCGAATCCGCAGGTTCTGCGGCGTTACCTCCAGCAGTTCGTCGTCGTCGATATATTCCAGCGCCTGCTCCAGTGTAGGGACCATCGCTGGCGCCAAGATGACGTTGTCATCCTTACCCGCCGAGCGGGTATTGGTCATCTGCTTACGGCGGCACACATTGATTTCAATATCGTCCGCCCGATTTCCCGCGCCCACCACCATACCGGCATACACCTGCGTGCCCGGCTCAACAAACAGCGTACCACGGTCTTGGATGCCGAATAGTGCGTACGGCGTGGTTACGCCCGCCTGGGTCGCTACCAACGCGCCAAGATTGCGGCGGGAAATCGCCCCGCGCCAAGGGCCATAGCCTTCAAATACCGAGTTCATGATCCCCTCGCCCCGCGTGTCGGTCATAAATTCACCGCGATAGCCAAACAAGCCGCGGGCCGGTATGATAAAGGTAATACGGGTCCGTCCATCTCGGGACATCATCTCCGTCATTTCGCCCTTACGCCGGCTGAGCTTTTCCATTACCGATCCCACGCTTTCATCCGGCACGTCCACCTCCAGCCGCTCCAGCGGTTCCTCCAGGCCGTTTTCCGTCTGCCGGGTCAGCACGTCGGGCTTGGATACGGCAAATTCATAGCCCTGGCGCCGCATGGTTTCGATCAGGATAGAAAGGTGAAGCTCGCCTCTACCGTATACTTTGAAGGCATCCGTTCGTTCCGTATCCTCCACCTTTAAGGACACGTCGGTCTCCATCTCTCGCATGAGCCGCTCCCGCAGATGGCGGCTGGTCACGTATTTGCCCTCTCTTCCGGCCATAGGGCTGTCGTTTACCATAAAGGTCATGATCACCGTCGGCTGACTGATCTTGACAAAAGGCAACGGCTCTACAGCCTCCGGATCGCAGAGGGTATCGCCAATTTCTAAATTCTCAATGCCAGAAACCGCTACTACGTCGCCCATCCGGGCCTCCTGTACCGGCTCCCTACGCAAGCCCTCGAACTGATAGATGGCCGTTACCCGGGTAGCCGGAGATACGTTGCCGCTATGATAGCCGCACAATACCACCGAATCACCCACGCGAATGCTGCCCCGGTTCAGCCGGCCAATCCCGATCCTTCCCAGGAAGGAATTGTAGTCGATCGTGGAAATCAGCATCTGTGTCGGCCCTTGCTCCTCCCCCTCTGGCGCGGGGATATTTTCCAGAATGCAGTCGAAAAGCGGCTTCAAATCCTCTCCGCGCACCGTCGGATCCAGGCTGGCATACCCATCCCGCGCCGATACATATACAACCGCGCTATCCAACTGCTCGTCGCTGGCGCCCAGTTCCATTAGCAGCATTAGCGTGTCGTCCCGCACCTCCTCCGGGCGAGCCTCGGGGCGGTCGATCTTGTTCACCACGATCACAACCGTCAGGCCCAAAGCCAGGGCCTTCTGCAGGACGAACCGCGTCTGCGGCATGGGCCCCTCATAGGCGTCCACCACCAGCAGCACGCCGTTGACCATCTGCAGCACGCGTTCCACCTCTCCGCCAAAGTCAGCGTGCCCCGGTGTGTCGATAATATTGATCTTTGTGTCTTTCCAATGGATTGCCGTATTTTTGGCCAGGATCGTAATGCCACGCTCCCGTTCCAGGTCTCCCGAATCCATGACGCGCTCGTTTACCGTCTGATTTTCCCGGAAGGTACCGCTCTGGCGCAGCATTGCATCCACCAGCGTGGTCTTTCCATGGTCAACATGAGCAATGATTGCAATATTTCGTAAATCTTCCCTACGCATACTATTCTACTCTTTCATCGTCCTAGGCGCCGTATCGCTTAGCTCCAAACCTGTGTTATGTTCAAGGGCCCACTGGATGGACCATTCATTTTCAAAAAGCAGCACCAGCCGCCCATCCTCGTCCGCCGCCGGCCGCGTTGTGCTGACGAGCGAGAGGCTTTCAGGCTTAAGCCCTTCGTTTTTAACCCATCGCACAAAGCGGAAGGGCAAACGTTCCATTTGCACATTGGCACCGTATTCTCGCTCCAGACGGAATTTCAGCACGTCAAACTGCAGCACGCCTACCACGCCGACAATATGCTCCTCCAGCCCAATATCCAGCCTCCGGAATGTCTGAATCGCGCCTTCCTCGGCCAGCTGATTGATGCCTTTGACGAACTGTTTGCGCTTTAAGGAATCCACCGGCGCCACCCTGGCGAAATATTCCGGCGCAAACATCGGAATGCCTTCATACCGGAAGGAAGCGTTCCCCGCCGCCAGCGTATCGCCCAAATGGTAGATTCCCGGGTCAAACAGGCCGATGATATCGCCTGCCACCGCCTCCTCCACCGTTTCACGCTCCTGAGCCATGAACTGCTGCGGCTGGGTTAATTTAACGGTCTTTTTCTGCTGAATCAGGCGGGCCTCCATGCCTTTCACGAACCGGCCCGAGCAGATCCGGATAAAGGCGAGCCTGTCCCGGTGAGCCGGATCCATATTCGCTTGAATCTTAAATACCAAGGCGGAGAAATTTTCGCTAAAGGGGTCGATCGGCCCCTGATCGGATTGACGGGGCTGGGGCGGCAGCGAATACTCCAGGAACCGATTCAGAAAAACCTCGACGCCGAAATTATTCATTGCGGAGCCGAAGAACATGGGCGTCAGCTGGCCCTGTTTTACGCGCTCCATGTCCAGCGCATCCCCCGCGCCGTCCAGCAGCTCAATTTCTTCCTGCAGCTTTTCTATATAGTAGCTGCCAAGCCGCTGCTGAATCTCCGGATCCTCCAGCGTCCCCGTGATGGACTCCACCTGGGCAGCCCCATGATGATCCGCTTCATCATAGAGCTCCACCAGCTTTGTATCCCGATGGTAAATGCCCTTAAAATCGCCCTCCACACCGATGGGCCAATTGATGGGGCTGCTGGCAATCCCTAACACCTGCTCGATTTCATCCATGAGTTCAAAAGGATGTTTAGCCGCCCGGTCCATTTTGTTTATAAAGGTAAAAATCGGGATGCCCCGCATCCGGCATACATGGAACAGCTTAATCGTCTGCGGCTCGACACCCTTAGCACCGTCGATAAGCATGACCGCACTGTCCGCAGCCACTAGCGTCCGGTAGGTATCCTCAGAAAAATCTTGATGCCCCGGCGTATCCAGGATATTAATATGGAAGCCTTTATAGCTGAACTGCATAGCCGAACTTGTCACGGAAATGCCGCGCTGCTTTTCAATTTCCATCCAGTCGGACACAGCGTGGCGCGATGATTTACGCGCTTTAACCGAACCGGCCAGATGAATCGCGCCGCCGTATAGCAGCAGCTTTTCCGTCAAGGTCGTTTTGCCTGCGTCCGGATGCGAAATAATTGCGAACGTCCTTCGTTTTGCGATCTGCTCCTGCAGCAGTCCCATTTCGGCCATCACCATTCTCCGTTTCTTTCTTCAATAACTAAGTTATTTTAGTCCAAAATGTCATTTAAGTCAATTTCAAAATCAAAAAGCTCCATAATTCTGTAAGATATGCCGTATCCGCCTGTCAGCCTGTACAACCATTTTTCTTGCGGTGTTCGCTTATATTTCGCATGATAAAACTTTTTATTCTCATCGGTCAAAGCGCCAAAACGCCCTTGATTTTCAGGCATAAGTATCATACAATATCCACAGATGTGCCGTATCATATGGTTTTTAATACGATGTTGACGATTCAATTGAGAAAGGAGCACTTCTCGATGTCTTACATTATCTGTACGGATTCCTCCTGCGATCTTTCTCCTTCCTATATTGACGCCCATCCGCTCAAAGTTTTAGGGCTGATGTATACCATTAACGGCGAGACCTTTGAGGATGATAATTTCCGCGCTATCACGCCTAAAAGCTTCTACGATCGTATTCGACAGGGGCAGACTTCCAAGACTACGCTCATCAATACGGAGCGATACGTTGAGTTTTTCACGCCTATCCTTCAGCAGGGCGAGGATATCCTCTATGTCGGCTTTTCCTCCGGGTTAAGCGGCAGCGTTCAGTCGGCGATGATCGCGGCAAATCAGCTGAAAGAGCAGTTCCCTCAGCGGGATATTCGAGTCGTCGATACCTTGGCCGCATCCCTGGGCCAGGGGCTTTTGGTGCACTATGCCCTGGCGAATCAAGCCAAAGGTATGTCGCTTGCGGATAACGCGAAATGGTTGGAGGATCATAAGCTGAACCTGGCCCACTGGTTCACGGTCGACGATCTCAATCATCTTCGCAGGGGCGGACGTATTTCCGCCACTACGGCCATTTTGGGCACCATGCTGTCCATTAAGCCTGTTATGCATATGGATAACGAAGGCCATTTGATCGCCATGAGCAAAACGCGCGGCCGTAAACAGTCGTTGAAAGCGCTGGTAGAGGAAATGGGGCGTCTTGTCGTTCATCCCGAGGCACAGGATATCTTTATCAGTCATGGCGATTGCCTCGAGGATGCACAGTATGTGGGAAGCTTAATTCAGCAACGCTTCCCGGTTCAATCCATCACTTACCATGAGGTCGGCCCCGTAATCGGCAGCCATACCGGCCCTGGCGTTGTCGCGCTTTTCTTCATGGGCGACCATCGTTAATTCCTTTTTAATACAAGGCAAAGGATCCATGGATCAATGCGCTGTCTCCCCATTTGATGGCCTTAGGATATGCTAAGTGCCAAATGGGGTTTTCTTGTATTTGATTTCCGACATCACCGGGCTTCTCATAACGAATGCAGAACGATGAGCGCATCCGGTTATATTTCCCAGGGAACAATTTTATTTGATCGTCCGAGATGCATCGGTCGCTTTCCCACGAATGGTTGCAAGCGTGGATTGACGTTTTGTTTCATCTTTTCCTTAAATAAATTTATGCGGGAGGTTTTGTCATGTATGGCGCGTTCATAGGCGATATTGTCGGCTCAAAATATGAATTCAACAACATAAAAACCAAGGATTTCCCCCTCTTTTCAAAGGGATGCGATTATACGGACGACACGATTATGACAGCAGCCGTGGCCCAGGCGATCATGCTGAGCCTTCGCGAGCATGACGATAGCCGTGCAAGCGGGAAAGGATTTCAAGCGCTGCTGGTCGATGTGATGCGGGATTTCGGAAAGCGTTACCCTGCCCCACTGGGCGCTTATGGCACAGGCTTTGCCCAGTGGATTTCCCAGGAAAATCCACGGCCCTATGGAAGCTATGGAAACGGTTCGGCCATGCGTGTTTCTCCCTGTGGATTGGCCGCCGTTACCCTAGAGGAAGCCTTGGCTTCAGCAAGAGCCAGCGCCGCCGTTACGCATAACCATCCGGAAGGAATCAAGGGCGCCGAGGCAGTCTCTGCCGCGATATATCTGGCGAAATGTGGAAAGTCGAAAGCTCAAATCCGGCAGTATATCGGCAAATATTATTATGATCTCAGTTTCACGCTCGATTCTATACGGCAAACTTATCAATTTGACGGTTCCTGCCAGGGTTCGGTCCCTCAGGCCATGGTCGCCTTTTTGGAATCTGAGAGTTTTGAAGACGCTATCCGAAATGTTATATCCATTGGCGGTGATTGCGATACTACGGGTGCTATTCACAGGTTCGATTGCCTGGACCTATTATGCCGCGCAAACCGGATCGCTAAATGGCAGCATCGACCCGGCCATGCTTCAGATCAAATCGCGGGCAATGACATATCTCCCTGAGGAATTCATCGAAATCGCGAATCGATTTCACGAAATCTGTCGGAAAAGGTCTGGGGTCTACGACCGTACCGGCGAGTGTGCCTCTATCTTGAATCCGAAGGAAATCAAGCAATATGGGACGAATTGGGTCACTCCTGCAGTATAATGTCACCCCGCTCTAATTACAGCCGCCAAGTATATGGGGTGAATGCTGAACGATTCCGCATAGCCTCCCTCGCGCGTATCGTCTGCAATCCAAGCTTAATGGTGCAACGGCTGATGTGATGCAGGCCTGCCCGCAAATGCTTTATCCCATTGTCCTGTAGCGGTTCGTTTATAGATTGCGTAGCTCGTTGAGCTGCCTTTCTCGGGTGGAATGCACGATTCGAGTCTCTATGTACCACTGCAATCGCCTTATAAGAAATGCGAATCTCACAATAAGCGCTATGTCAAGGCAAAAATTAAGGGCTAACCGCCTGCGATCTGTGGGCGGTTAGCCCTTTTCAGCTAAAACCCCTTTGAATTTTCAAGTACGCTCCACGAATGGAAGGCTTCCTGTTCGCCCTCCTCTTGTTGTCCTTTACCTGCGTTATTCTCCACAGCGCAGTGTCTTCATTCTCCGCTCGTTTGCGAATACCCCTTCAAATTGCTTCAATCCAAATCTTCGGGTAAAATATTCGCATTTGCATAGGAACAGGTAATAGACATTCATCCCATGTCCATAGAGTGTTTCAAAGTTCCCCTGCCCCTTACTGATGATCAAATCACTCTGATCAATCCAGCTACGGGCTTCATCGCAGATCAAGGAAAGTTCCGTTCCGGCGATGGCGGTACCATTACCCATGTAGCGGTCGATCCCACACATACGAGCGTCCGCTCCGGTCGCGTCGTTCAGCACGGGTTCCCCTCGTACGATACTCATCACCTCGCAGGGAAATTGCCGGTGGATCTCATCTATCAGCAGTGTATCCAACGCAATCTCTCCGCAGTTATCATGCAGGTATGCAATCTTTTTCGCATGCCTTAGCTCGCTGGCTAAGCAAGATAGTTCATCTTCTGGCAGCGATATATTCGATTCCAACATTGCATCAATCTGTTCGTCTTTTACCTCGTTAAGCGCGCCAAAGTCGATATAGTTTCCGATAATCGCATATCGTATCGCTTCGGCCAGCGGCTTTGGGGACGATCGAATTCGTTGCTCCAGCCTTGGCTTAAGCGCCATCATGCGCTTGTTGTCGTAGCGCTTTCGCTCTGCATATGCATCATGCTTGGGATAATACCGCCTAATGATTGCTTCCATTCTATACACCGCTAAGGGTGCGCTAACGCCGGGCTCCAGCTCACTCATCATTTTCAGGATATCTCGCATGCATGCCCGTTTTCGCATATCGTGATAACCCTGCAGTTGGCGTGCTCCTTTGTCAATCAAGCAGCTGATGCATTCTACAGAGATTTCCATCGGTAGATCGGCTCCTTCTTTTATCATAAGGGTAGTATAGCATATTTTGCCGCCGATTTCCCTTCTACTAATTACGAAAAAGCGATATAGAGCCCCATCCCATGGTCTGACGCACTTACGCCTACATAGACGCCGCTTTTTTCCAGTATCGTGCCAATGTTGACTTCACCGGCGTCAATATGCCTTGGGATGAACCCCTCCTGCCGGAGATTCTCGATATATCGTTCGCCTTCAATGCGCGTTATATCCGATAAAAATATAGCGTAATATCCGGATAGTGCGTCAAATATGGCGTAATCTGGTTCGCCGTCCTGTGGTTTGGGGATATGCTTCGTATACTCGTTTTCTGGCCATCGATCGAGCTGAATGAAGCTGGGTGCAGGCGCGCGTTGTTCTAAATCCTCAGCAGGCGCGCATCCGCTTAGCGTCGCAAGGATGTATCCCACCGCTACCATGCATAGCGGCCATAATAGCTTCCTCATTTTCTTACCTTCCTTTTGAAAATGGTTTTCACCACGAAAGCTATTGTCACAGCCGTCATGATCAGCGTTGCCCCATATAAAAGGTAACAGTATCCTGGCGTACCTATCACCATGATATCCGTTGGCCCTTGTGCATATCCAATTGCATCCATCGGTACCGAATCGGCATGATCGATTCGATATACAAGTCCCGAAGCTACCAGCATCAGCAGATTGACCGCGGCTAGTATCCAAATCGTATACCGTTTCTTGCTGCTTCCAGCTGGGCGCGTAGGTAGCGAATCTGCTTGATCTACTTGAGTGCTGCCGGTGAGCTCATCGAAAGACGTTCCAAATATGTTGCACAGCTCCAACAAGTTCGCTGTGCTGGGCAATGATTTATCCGATTCCCATTTGGTTACCGCTTGCCTTGAAACGTTCATTTTCTCCGCTAGCGTCTCCTGGGACATATGCTGCTGCTCGCGGAACCATCGTATTCGTGCGCCTATTTTCATCCGATCCTCCTCCAATTATAGGTGCATCATATCCTAATATTCAGCCGCCGTCCAGCAACTTTTCTGCTACTTTCGGTTGCATGATAAAATTTCTCCACCAAATCGAACAATCTGCGCCAAATTACGTCAAGCCTCTCTCCGTATTCGTCAACAACGTTTCCGGAGACACATGAATGATCAGTAAGCATTTAAAGGGATCCTGACGGTACATCATAGCCCACTGTATTTCAAAAACCGTTTTTTAGAAGAGCATCCAAAGCCTTTGACGACTAAGCCAGCAAACGGCCATGTTAAGCGTTTTGCGCAAATTAGTCTATAGCCGCTGAGATATGTGAAGTCATCTGACCATGCAGGCATGCGTAACCGTGGTCTCCACTTCGTGCCCATATGTTTGCTGTCGCCCCATTGAGTAGCGGCTATAAGCCGGATACAGACCAGCATAAGGCTCCCGGAAACCACTCATCACATGGGTGAGGCGTTAAACCTCCCGACGTAGCTTTTCAATGGCATTGTTGGTATGGCTACAAGTCCAATGCTCATTGGGAATAGCGCAATGGATCGCTATTTTTGATGCCCACCCCACCCATCTTTGCGGCCTCTTTAATTTTTCTTTAATTTTATGAGAGCGCACTTTGGCTTTCTCTCAGGTGCCTTTCTTGCGCGCCTCCTGGGTATGGATCGCCTTGAGCTGCTTGACGCATACCGCTTGAAGAAGTTTACTGGAGGATGTTAGGGCAATACAGGCCGTCGGGGGAGGCCATGGACCTGCACACGCAGACCGCCTTAGCCGAAC
>CAJFUN010000008.1 GCA_904420205.1 Candidatus Parachristensenella avicola
AAATTGTTATCAAAAGACTTCTCCGAACGCCGCAAACCCGCATAAATACTGGATTTTTACGGCGTTTCGTTTTATTCCCACTCAATCGTACCCGGAGGCTTCATCGTAATATCATAAGCTACGCGGGCGACAGCGTCCACCTCGCGGATGATACGCTCAGCGGTGCGCTCCAGTACCTCATAGGGGATATGGGCGATGGAGGCTGTCATCGCGTCTACACTGTGGACAGCTCGCAGGATCACGGCCCGCCCATAAAAGCGTTTGGCTTGCTTGATGCCCACGGCGCGCTCGTTGGTCATCACGGCAAAATACTGCCAGATGCTGCGATCCAGGCCTGCCTTCGCCACCTCTTCGCGGAAAATTGCGTCTGCATCGCGCAGCACATCCAGCTTCTCCTTGGTGACCTCGCCCAAGCAACGCACCCCCAGGCCAGGGCCCGGGAAAGGCTGGCGCCAGACCATATCATCCGGCAAGCCCAACACCGTACCGACAGCGCGGCATTCATCTTTAAAGAGGTCCTTCAGCGGCTCAACCAGCCCATCAAAGCCCACGTTGGCCGGCAACCCACCCACATTGTGGTGGCTCTTGATAACCGCATTCTTACCGATGCCCGATTCAATAATGTCAGGATAGATCGTGCCCTGCGCCAGGAACTCGATCTGGCCCAACTTGGAAGCTTCCTCCTCGAAGACGCGGATAAACTCAGCGCCAATGATCTTACGCTTCTGCTCCGGATCATCCACTCCAGCCAGCTTGGACAAAAAACGCGTCTCCGCATTGACTCGGATAAAGTTAAAATCAAACCGAGAGGTAAAGATCTCCTCGACCTGGTCGCCTTCGTTCTTGCGCATCAATCCCGTATCCACAAAGATACAGGTAAGTCGACGGCCAATGGCCTTGCTGATCATCGCAGCGCAGACCGAGCTGTCGACACCGCCGGATAGAGCCAGCAATACCTTCTTATCGCCGACCTGCCGACGAATCGCCTCAATTCCTTCCTCTACAAAGGCCTCTGTCGTCCAATCCGCATGGCATCCGCACTGATCATAGAGGAACTGCTTACAGGCTTGTTCCGAAGGGATCTCCGCATCCTCCAGCTCCATCACAGGGACGCCCGCCGTCTTGGCCTTGTTTAGCGCGCATTCATCCCCGCCAATGACGATAACGCCGACCGGAGCTTTCTCCATCAGCTTTTCCTGCGCAATGTCAAAGGGGGCTAACACGCTGTATACGCCCATGTCACGGGTAGCCCGTGAGACAAGCTGCCCCACGGCCGAACCATTATCCAAGATTACAATGGTTTCGTGATTCATCCAATCCTCCTCATAGGAAGCCGCGCTTCCCAAAGCTATATGCTTTATCATAGCAGGCTTTGCTCTGATGATCAAGTATGGATCGCTTTTTTGATGGTTTTTACCGAAAAAGAGAGAATCTTTTCCCTCTGTATGGGGGAACTAACGGTCCATATAAATTACGCCCAGCGTATTGGCTCCGCAGTGGCTGGTGATAACACAACCCGCCTGGGTGGTGAGCACCTCGCGAAAATAGCCGGCATCCTCCACTTGCTTGCGCACTTGGGCTACCAGCTCTGCATCCATCGGCGAATGGGTAATGATGATGCGCTTGGGATCCATCGACTGTCCTTCAGCCAAATGATCCTGCGTATAGCGGCCCAACGCTTTTGCGATGCTGCCGCGGTACTTGCGTCGGGTGGTCATCTTGCCCTCACGCACAATGATCTCCGGTTTCAGAGAAAGCATATTGGCTCCCAGATATTGCAGGGCAGAGCACCGGCCGCCCCGATAGAGGAAGGTTAAGGTATCGATGACAAAACTTACGTTTATCTTGGGAACCATAGCCTCAACCGCCTCGCGAACCTGCCGGGCCGACTTGCCTTGCTGCGCCATCTCCGCCGCTTCCAGCACCAGGTATCCGATTCCTGTCGAGAGATTCAGCGAATCAACGACTTCTACCTGTCCAGGCTCAAACTCCTGAGCCGCAAGGCGCGCGTTCTGCACGGTAGAAGACATCTCTGAAGAAATGCCAATATAGACGATATCTCTCCCCTCCTGAATGTACGGCGCGAAAAATTGGGTGAAATCCACCACTGAAACCGCCGCTGTTTTCGGGGTCGTTTTGTGGCTGTTGCACCAGTCAAGCAGGCGCCCACAATCGATATCCACGCCGTCGCGGTAGCTTGTTTCATCCAGCACCGTATATAGGGGTATCACTGATATATCATACTTCGATAAAAGCTCGGGGGTAAGGTCGTTGGTCGAATCCGTTACGATCTTCACTGAGGCCGGCTGCAAAGCAATCCCTCCTGTCTTCGATTCCAAATACAATCAGTATAGCCAATCCCCGGCAAAGGGGAATACGTTGTCCCTCAATGGTCATTTTGAGCCGCCCATTTGTCGCATCGCAGCCTTCACTACTTTATAGCCAATCATTGATCACGCGCCAACGCAGAAGCTTTTCTGAAAAGGGCAGCGTATAAGCGGGAGATGTGGAAGGCAGAGCCAGCATAGTTCCCTGCCATTGCAGGTTAGGACGGATCAAGCGGTCAAAGAGTTTTTGCGCGCTGCCGCCATTAAAGGCAATCGCCTGAACGGTCGGATAGCGAGCCAGAAAGCCTTCAATATCGTTGGGCGTGGGCTGCCGTATTGCCGCATCCAGCGACCCGGTACGCTCGCATCGAGCCAGGACATCCCACAGCGCAATGCCCCGCTCCCGGATCATCTGGCAGCGAGCCCCATAGTCCTCAACCGCCTCCACCCGCGCCAGGTGGAACTGGATCGGCCAGAATGCGTTTCGTGGATGGCCATAATACTGGGCTTTGTCCAACGATACCGCCGATGGCATAGTACCCAGGATTAAAAGGCGCGGGCGTTCCCCCGCCACCGGTTCAAAGCCCAACAGTTCCATCTTTTTTCTCCTTCACCTTTGCCAAAACGAGAAAAAGGCGTCCGTAAGGGACGCCTTAGCAGGCTTAGTTAGCCGTGGTCTTCTCCGCCACAGGATATACGGAAACCTGGCGGCGAGTCTTATCATAGCGCTCGAACTTCACCACGCCATCCTTCAGGGCAAACAGCGTATCATCGCTACCCCGACCTACGTTATTGCCGGGATGAATGTGGGTACCACGCTGGCGAACCAGGATGTTTCCAGCCAGAACGAACTGGCCATCGCATCTCTTGGTGCCAAGACGCTGCGCGGCGCTATCGCGTCCGTTACGCGAAGAGCCAACACCTTTCTTATGAGCCATGTCTTACACCTCCGTAAGATTTTTGATGGATTAGCCGTTGATGGCTGTAATCTCGACCTGCGTATAGGGCTGACGATGGCCCTGCTTTTTGCGATAGTTCTTCTTGGCCTTGAACTTAAATACGATGATCTTCTGGCCCTTGACCTGACGAACCACACGCCCCGTTACCTTCACGCCTTCAACAACGGGCGTACCAACGCGAACGTTCTCGCCATCGGCCACCAACAGCGCGTCATAGCTGACCTCGGCGCCGTCCTCTAGGGACAGCTTGTCTACGATGATGACATCGCCCGGAGCCACCTTCTGCTGCGAACCGCCTGCACGAATAATAGCATACATGTTTTTGCACCTCCTCAACCCAGTCTCGCCGGACACACAAGGTAGGGCAATCGCCCGTTTATTCACCCGATCCGCGCGGCTACCGGATTATTTTACAATAAACGTTGCCTCTTGTCAAGCAAAAAGCGCGGTAGATGGGTTATAAAACCGGTGAAATACGGAAAAATTCAATATGGGCGGAACGGCTACGGTAAATCTCCACCCGGTCGTCCAGTAGGGCGCCCTGTTCTAAATAGTCGGCTACGTCGGCATGGGCTTTCAGCATATAGCGGCCTTCCGCATCCTCTTGGCGCAGCTTACGCAGTTCTTTCAGCACTTTAAGGGCAACCGACTCCGCAGTCAGCACCCGGCCGCTGCCATTGCAATAAGGACATGTCTCATGCAAAATGGTGGACACCCGCTGTCGCACCTTTTTCCTCGTCATTTCCACCAATCCAAGAGAGGTCATTCCCAGTACGTTGGTGCGGGTGGAATCGCTTTTAAGCGCGTCCTTCAGCGCGGCAACAACCTGCTGCTGATGCTCCGCTTGCAGCATGTCGATAAAGTCAATAATGATGATCCCGCCAATATCCCGAAGCCGTACCTGATGGGCAATTTCCTGCGCCGCTTCCAGGTTCGTTTTAACCAGGGTCTTCTGCAGATCCTTCTCTCCCACGTATTTGCCGGTGTTGACATCTATCGCCGTCAATGCCTCTGTATGATCGATCACAAGATAGCCGCCGCTTTTAAGCCACACCTTTCGTGAAAAAGACTTATCGACCTTTTCCTCCAGCGAATAATAGTCAAAAATATCGGCCGAATCCGTAAAATGGCGAATTCTACCCCGGAGCTCCGGACAGATCCGCTCCGCCATGCGCCGCGCCTTTTCATAAGCTTCGGCATCATTGATGACCATCTCGTCGATGTGATCGCTGAACATATCACGCACGGCTCGCATCAGCAGATCGCTGTCTCTATATAAGCAAGCCGGCGCCGTTGTACGATGGAGCTCATGCTGAATCTGATCCCATATCTCCAATAGAGAGGCGATTTCCTCGGCCATCTCCTCCTGGGAAGCCTCGGCCGCTACGGTACGCACGATAATACCCATGCCGTGGGGGCGAAGCGACTCGATCTTAGCCTTCAGCTCGGCTCGCAAATTTTCATCTTCAATCCTACGGGAAACGCCGACATAGTCTACCGTCGGCATTAGTACTAAAAGCCTGCCCGGCAGGGTCACGTGGGTTGTGATCCGCGCCCCCTTAGACCCTGCCGGATCTTTGGTGACCTGCACCATCAGCTCCTGCCCCGCACGCACCAGTTCCCGGATAGAAGGCCGGCTGGCGCCAACTGGGCTGGACTTACTCCCTTCAAACTCAAATTCCTCTGGATTTAGCGCCACATCGCCAGCATATAGAAAAGCGTTTCGCTCCAGCCCGATGTCTACAAATGCCGCTTCCATCCCGGGCAGCACGTTGGCCACCCTTCCTTTATAAATATTGCCCGCCAGCCGCTCCCTTCCCGGCCGCTCCACATAATACTCCGCAAGTACGCCGTTTTCCACCAAAGCCACCCGGGTTTGGAGGGGCTGCACTTCGATAACGATCCGATTACTCATGCCTTACCCCGTCACAGTTCTCCAAGGGAACAAGCTCCCCGTCTTTTATCCCATATAGCGCAGTGCGCTCCACCATCACCCTGCCCAACGAAGGTCCGCACAGCAGCGCGTCGGCCAGACTCTGGGGCTGAATGTTGTTTCTGCTGCCCGCATCCAGCAGCGCCGTTATCTCCGGCGCCTTCTCTGCGCATAGCACTCGGATACCCGCCCGGATATCCACCTGCTGGATGCGTTTCCCGTTGCTTTTCTCCACCATAACCGTTTCTGCCTGCAAGATGCGTGCTGCAGCCTGCTGCAGGCTGTCCCTATCCGCATCTAGAAAAAGCAGCCGCCACTTTGCCGCGGCGACCATCGCCATCTGCGAGGGGGCTTCCTCCTCCATGATCCATACGCCGGTGACCGACAGGCCCTGGGGCTGAACGTCCTGGAGCCGCCGCAATATTTCGTCACAGGGCATCGATTCTGCCAGGGAAAGGTCCATATACTCCCCCTGGGAAGCAGCTCCGACAGGCAAAGCCATGGCAAAGGATAAAATCGGATGGGGATGATAGCCTTCCGAATAGGCGAGGGGCAGATTCGCCCGCCGGAACATTCGCCGGGCCGCCCGCATCAGGTCGAGATGGGAGACGTATCGGATCGCCTCTTGCTTGCTAAACCGGATCATGATACGCATGGCGAAACTCCCTTCTGGCGGGCCAAGCGATTCATGCCGCACCCCTGGCAGCCCTGGCGGCAATCCGGCGTAGTCTGCTCTTTCAGCGCCTTCTCGTATTCATGCCACAGGAACGCCCGGTTCACGCCCACATCGATGTGATCCCAAGGAAAAGGTTCATCCTTCCGGCGCGCACGGGCGGCATAGTCATCCGGATTGACGCCGGTATCGCGGAAAGCCTGCATCCATACGTCATATTTGAACTGATCGCTCCAACCGTCGAAGCGTGCGCCTAGCTGCCAGGCGCGATAAATCACCCGGCCCACCCGACGATCGCCCCGGGCGATAACCGCTTCCAGCCTGGAGAGCTTGCCGTCGTGCCAGTTATATGTCACGCCGGGAATGCCTTTAAGCGCCTTGCGCAGCAGCGCCTGCTTTTCTTCCACCCTATCCAGCGTATCCTGGGGGCACCACTGAAAAGGCGTAAAGGGTTTTGGCACAAAGACTGAAGTGGATACCGTGACGGTCAGGCGCTTTTTACTGCGCTGATCTCTGGGGGTCGCCCGATATACTTCCGTCACCTTCCGAGCCAAGTCCGCAATGCCCAGTACGTCCGCCTCCGTTTCAGTAGGCAGGCCCGTCATAAAGTATAGCTTCACTCGATCCCAGCCGGAAGAAAAGGCGTCCCCTACCGATTCCATCAAGTTCTGCTCGGTCACATTTTTGTTGATCACATCCCGCAAGCGCTGCGTACCAGCCTCTGGGGCCAAGGTCAGCCCCGCCTTTCGCTCGTTTTCCAGATCGGTCATATAGTCCTTGGCATAGGCGTCGATACGCAAGCTCGGCAAGGAAATGGTGGTATGGCATTGCTTGGTTCGTGCGACCAGCTGGTGGATCAGCTCGGTCAGCTGGCTGTAATCGCCGGTAGACAGCGACGACAGGGAGATTTCATCATAGCCCGAAGCCGCCATATTGTCCATCGCCTGGCGCACCAGCGTCTCCACCGAGCGCTCCCGCACCGGGCGGTAGATCATGCCCGCCTGACAGAACCGGCATCCCCGGCTGCAACCTCTAAAAATTTCCAGCGTGATCCGGTCGTGCACTAGATCCAGGAAGGGGACGATCGGCTTTTCCGGCCAGGAAGCCGTTTCAAAGTCGGCTACCAAGCGTTTTTCAATCTTTTCCGGTACCCAGCTATGGATGGGGAACGTTCCCTTAAAGGAGCCGTCCTCGCCATATTCCGGGCGATATAGGCTGGGTACATAGAAACCCTTGAGCCGGGCTGCCGCTTCCAAAAAGCTCCGCCGGCTGCCACCGGCCGCCCGATGGGCCATGTATGCCTCCATCAGCTCCGGCAGCGCCTCCTCGCCCTCGCCGATAGAAAAGATATCGACGAAATCAGCCAGCGGCTCGGGATGATTGGCGCAGGGTCCTCCCGCCAGTACCAGCGGGTAGTCATCGGTGCGCTCGCATGCCAGCACCGGCACGCCGCCCAGATCCAGCATGTTCAGGATATTGGTGTAGCTCATTTCATACTGCAGGGTGAATGCAACGAAATCCAGCTCATGGAGCGGCGTTTTGCTCTCTAGGGTTGTCAGCGGCAGCCCTCTCTCTCGCAGCAGCGCCTCCATATCGCACCATGGCGCGCATACCCGCTCGCACCATACCTTGTCCATCTTATTGAGGCAATCGTATAGGATCCTAAGCCCCAGATGGGACATGCCAACCTCATAAACATCGGCAAAACAAAAGGCAACCCGCGCTTTTATCTGCGCGGGATTTTTGACTACGCTGTTTAATTCCCCGCCGGTATAGCGCGCCGGCTTTTGCACAAGAGGCAGCAGCGCTTCCAGTTGATCCTTCAGCATTTTGGTTCTCCGTTTTCTTTTCTCGGATTATACTGTATCACTCTTATCCCCTCCGGGTCAACCTTTCCCAGGAATTATCGCGCAAATTCGCGTATTTGCCCCTTTTTTCATCAGCGCTTCCATCACCTCGTTCTCTCCGAGCGTGGCGATGGGGTCGCATTTTTCGTTCAAAACGGTGATCAGGTGATAGCGGTGCGGAATAAAGCGCATGGCCAGCTGCCCCAAGGGCATATCCCACCGGGCGACAATTTGCCGTACGGCCATCGTCTCTTCGCTCAGCAGCTTCTGCTTTTTGCCCGTCAGCTCGCGCAGCCACAGCCAGCTAGCGTTCCTTCGCTCCCGCAGCGCCGTCAAAAGCACCGTCAACCCCAGCAGAATGGTTACCGCACGCCCCGACCCTCGCAGCCATCCAGCGGCCGCGGCCACGCATAAGGCCGTTCCACCCAGGATACCGAGATCTGCAGCCAGACGCGTGGCCTTGCCCAAGCTGATGCATCGTGCCAAGGCACTACGGAGAATCCGTCCCCCATCCATTGGCAGCAGCGGCAAAAGGTTAAAGACCGCCAGCTGCAAATTGGCGGCCACAAAGGGCTCCTGATAAGGAAGCGCCAGCCCTGTATAATGCTGCAGCGTAGTTAGGATCATCACCATCAAAACGTTGGCGGCCGGGCCTGCCAGTGCGATCAGCATTTCCGACTGAGGCCGCTCTTCAAAAAGCCCCTGGATCTGAGCCACACTCCCGAAGGGAAGCACTTCAATGCGCGTAACGGAGTAACCGCACAGCACCGCCGCCAGCACATGGCACAGCTCATGATACAGCACTGATCCAAAGGCCACCAGGAAAAGGGGCAGCTGCCCTGCCCAGGCGGCCAGGACTATAAGCGCCATCAGCATCGGGTGGAGCCTGATCTCACAGCCCCTGATCCAGCCGATCCGCATACTCTCCTCCACCCTCTCCCGCCGCAGGCTGGCTCCCTCCGCCGGGAGGCGCTATTGTCCGCTGTCCAAAGCGGCAAGATCCACTGCCGTACCGTTCTGGGTGAATTGAAACACAAGTCGCTCCCCTTGGCTGATGGATCCGATAATATCGCCCGCCCGCAACTCCTGCCCCACGGATACGCTGGTCAGAATGCCCTCGTAAAGGCTTTCATACCCGCTCCCGTGGCGCAGCCGCACATAGGGTGTGCCATCGTCCCGGGTGCCTTTATAGAATACCGTGCCGTCGGCCACAGCGCACACTGGCCCTTGCGCCGTGTAAACCAGCCCGCGCTCGGTCTTTTCCGCCGTACCCTCAGCCGGCTGGCGCACGGTAAGCCCGCCTCCTCCAGCGAAAACGGCCACTGCCTGCTCCATCCATTGCCCTACCTGCTGGCGGCCTTCCTCGACAAATTCGGCGTCGTTCGACACCACGAACCGCAAGCCGTTGACTAGCTCGTCGCTGGCTGGCAGCTCCAGTTTCTGGATACCCAGCACCATCAAAAAGATCAGGGCGCAAACCATGCACTGCAGCGCTAGGCTGCGGCCCATGGATGGCGAGGCGCGCTTGGCCGGCACCCGGCCGCTGACCTTGGGGCGGTAAACCCGCACGCGCCTCGCCTGAACCGACGCCGGCCTGCGCCGGATGGGCGGCGTCGTTATCGGAAGGGGCGCAGCTTTCGGCTTTGCCTCCAAAGGGGATTCCCTCGGCGGAAGGGGCTGCATTTTCAGCTTTGGTATCGTCTTCTTCGGTTCCATTGCGCATCCTCCTTATTCTATATCCCATACTTATGAGACAAGGGGCCAATTTAGTATCCGAGCAGCGGGATGCACAAGAAAAAAGAAGCCGTGCGTGCACGGCTTCTTTTACGATAACTAGAGCGGTATGGGCAACGTGGCTAGGCGGCATAGTCGCCCTGATAGGAAATAAGCGTAGCGTCATAAACGCCCTCAATGGCCATTAAGTCATTGACGATATAGTTGTTATCGCCGTTCAAGCGCAGCTCTATGGTCAGCTCTACGCCGTTAGGGGTCACGGCCTTGGACTTCATGCGGGCAGGTTTGGGCAGCCGGTTCACCGCATAGGCCACCTCGTTGGTGGCATCAAAGGCGTGACGAATAATGAGCAGATACGCAAAGCTGCCCTTACCGCTGAACATATAAAGCAGATACATGACCAAGCCGATGAGCGCGGATCCAACGATGGCGTATAGGTAAAACCCTGTGCCCGCGCCAATGGTGATGCCCACTGCGATAGCCCAGAACATATAAACCGTGTCGATGACGTCCTTCACCGCTGTACGGAAACGGACGATGGACAAGGCGCCGACCATGCCCAGCGACAGCGCCAGGTTTGCCGTGATGCATCGGATGATCAGCGTTGTAACCATGGCCAGCATGATCAGCGACTGGTTAAACGTCTTGGAATACAGCACGCCGTTAAAGGTACGCTTATAGATAAAGAAGATGAACACACCCAAACCAAAGGATACCGCCATAGCCAGAAGAAGATCCAGCACGTCTATCGATCCTGAGGTAAAGTTGGCCAGGAATCCATCCTTAATGATGTCGCCAAAGCCGGTTGTGGTAAGTAGCATATCAGTTCCTCCCTCGTTTCATTTCCTTCTTTTCCGTCAGTGGAAGCGACGGCATAGGGCATATTTTGAAATCGCAGACCGTGTGGCCTTGATACTGGAAAGGATTCCCTGAATGTGGGGCGGGAGGAAGTTATCGTACTTAACCTCCAAGATCATAACCCCTGGGGGCAGGATCGGGACCGTAGACACATGGCCGGAAAAGATGTCCGTGGAAAACTGCCCGGAATGCAGGAATCGGTCGAAAGTGACGCGTACATTCCCCGCCTGATAGGTATAAGCCTCGCGATGATAATCCACGATGACCACCGGCTTAAGCAACCGGGTACGCATGTCGGCATAGAGCTCGTCAATCAGCGCGCTCTTACCCAGGCGAATTGACTGCCAATCGTTTTGAAGGATCGAATCACACATTTTCCGCGACAGCCCTGTTGAATCTTTAGCGGTCATCTGGTCGAATTTCATCTTTTTCTCCAGCTTTATGCTGTGATCCTGCAGGTTGTAGATACGGATACGGAATTTTTTCCGCACGATAACGCCGTCCTGCTTTTCCCACATGGCAGTATTATAAATGTCGTCAAAATACAGCGAACGGATATGGTAGCCCCGCATATCGTCCCGAGCGTTATCGTCCAGGGGCATTGCCGCTAGGAGACGGTCACGGAGCACCACATACTCGCCTTCGGTTATAAAGTATTTCAGCTCATAGCGCAGCTGTCTGCCGTTGATGGTCGCCATCTTCCGCCTCACTCTCCAAAGTACTGTGCGTATTCCGCGTCGGTCATGTGGAGATCTTCCCGGATATACTGCTTAAAATACTCCGGATGCCCCGTCGCATACTCCCGAAGCCGTCCGACCATCTTCTTCCAGCCGGCGTAGGAGATCGCGCCGGCGTTGGGGTCGTCCTTGCTGTATTGGTTCCAGTAGGTGCGGTCGCGCTCCATCTCGGGATCCAGCATGGCCTCCAGCTCGTTGATGCGCGCCACCACGGTCTCGGGATTGTACATCACATTACAGATATAGGCGGCCCGCTCCAGGAACAGGCTGCGGAACTCACTGTTTTTCAGCAAGTTCACCTGCAGGGTGGTATCGAACATATTGCCGGTACCATGACCCCGTGGATCGATGTATTCCTCCACCATGTCCAGGGAGATATATCTTGTCATAAAGGACCAGTCCGTATCGTACAGCACCCAGCGCCACTTGCCATCGGTGTCCGGCGACATGTAGAACTTAATATTGCCGGTATCGGTATTGCCGCAGTACATCTCGATCAGCATGTAGTCGATAAAGTTCTGCACATCCATTTTGGTTTTGACGTATTCATAGTTCTCGGTTACGGACATATCATGGGTCTTCACGTATTCCAGCAGGGCCAAATAATCCTCGTTGCTCCCCTGCTGTACGTAGGAGGCTTTGTTACCATTACCCACCAGTAGGTTCACCTTATCAGGATCGGCGCCGGTATGCCGCGCGATAAACTGCGCGTTTGTCTTTTCCTGGATAAAGTAGACACCCCAATACTGGCCGTTCAGATACATGACCACCGGCCGGAAGGACTGTGCCAACACGTCAGTGTGGTCCATCGCCAGTGAAGAATTCAGGACATCACGGATCATGGTCATGTTCCACTCGGAAGCGCCGGAGCGCAGCACGAAACTCTTATACTGCTCATAGGGCAGATTATCGAAGATCGGATAATTGAAATACGCCTCGCCATACTCGCCGCGCGCCATGCAGGCAAAGGACTTTTTCACGTGCCCGCGAGAATACGCGCCAAAGATCCGAAGCCCGAAATTCTGGTCCAAGGACACGCTGCCATCCGTTTCCAGCAGCTCAATATGACCCAGGCGCTCCCAATTTTGGTTGAAATTGGCGTCCCGATAAGGGAAATCCTCGCTGCTGGGATAGGTATACTTGGCCTTTGCTTCGGTGCCTAGTGCATAGATGCCTTTTTCATCGCTGAAAAGGTCGTCGGGATCGGCCACCACCGATACAACCGGCAGCGTATGATCTTCGCCAATCAGGATCGTAACGGAATCAATATCACTGCCCAAATACCCGTCCCGGAAAGCCTTTGTGCGGATTACCGTATTCTTGTCCACCGTAATAGGGCCGGTGTATTGCGTACTCTGTTGGGTGGGCTCGGTGCAGTCGGTCGTATAGTAGACCGTCGTTCCCTCCGGTACGTTAATCTCCACCTGCTGGGCGCTATCATAGATTCCCCCCAGCGTAATCGCCTGAGGCATGGGGCACATTCCTAGGTAGCTCTCCCCGCTGTTGGCTGCGCCCGGCGTTGGATTGGACATATAGAGAAAGGCGCTCTCCCCCTCGGCCCGGGCAAAGGTCATCCCTGCAGGAACCCGCGACACCTGGCAAATATCGATCACGTTGTTGTCGGGGTCTGTCAATACCAGGGTCTCTCCCGAGGAGGAGATACTAAAATTTGCATTCAACTTCTGCGCGGCAGACAACTCGCCTGAGACGCCCTGGCTATTGGCAAAGACAATCGTACGCTCACCGGCCTGCAGCGTCACGTCGGGGAACTTCCATGTACCCAAATGCTTCGTATTGTCGGTTAGCCCATATCCGGCCAGGTTAACCGCTTGTCCGGAACGGTTGGTAATCTCAATCCAGCTGCCGTACTGCTCAAATTCATCGGCCAAGGTATCCACATTGTTGAGCATGACCTCTGTAATGAAAATACCTGTTTCATTCGCCTGCACACGGCTGGACTGAAAAGCGTTGTAACCATCGTCATTGTTGGCAAATCCCGGCGTGGGCTTGGTCTGTACCGACCAGGAACCGCTGCCGTCCCGCGCGTAGCTGCTGTCCGCTTCCAGGCCTTTAACTTCCACCTCATCCAGGATACGGCCCTGCTTATCGGATAGCACAACCGTTTCCTCGGCAGAGTTCAGGCCAAAGTCCGTATGCAGGTACCCCGCTTCATCCGTGGTATTTTTCTTCGAGCAGAAGACGACCAGCATCGCGCCCGGCTCGATCTTCGTCCCCTCCGGGAAGCTCCACTGCTTGGGGCTGCTTACGGTGTCGCTCAGGCCATAGCCGGACAGGTCGACCGTCTCCGTACCATTGTTCACGATCTCTACCCAATCGTTATACTGTCCGTCCCCGTCCTTTAGCGTCACGTTATTGGAAGTCATAATCTCATTCAGAAGCAGCGTAGAGTCCTCCACGCGAATCGACTTCTGGAATGCCTCCCAGCCGGCGTCGTCATTGCTATACCCAGGCGTATATCGTTCATAATTCCGCCATTGGTTGGTAGCCGAGTCCAGCCCATAGGAAATATCCGAACCCATCGCCGGCAACGCTACCTTCTGCATCTCATTCCCGTATGTATCGCAAAGGTAAATATTATCGCCGGAGGAGCTGAGCTTGAAGGGGGCGTGCAGCTCGCCTTCGGGCACATTGTCGCCGGTCAGATCCGAGCAATAGACGATGAGGTAGCTCTTCGGTTCCAGCACCATCTTATCAAATACAAACCGGTTGGGATTGTCCAGCTTATCCGTCAACCCATATCCCTGCAAGCTGATGGGCTGGTCGGTAGGGTTATAAAGCTCGACCCAATCATAATATCCTCCATCAACCGAGCAAAGGGCACCCTTGTTGGAGGACATGGCTTCGGTAATCATCAGCGTGCTGCCGTCCACCGGCGTAGTGGTCCCGTCCCCCTGGGAGCTGCCCGGAGCAGTGGCGCTGGGCGTGCCGCCTCCGTTGTTCTCCACAAGCGGAGCGACGATAGCGATGATCAGTACAATGGCTACCGCCAAAATCAGAATATCCACGACACGCGAGCGCTTGGGGCCATGGCCGCCGCTTTTACCGCCTTGTGCGCTGCCCCGCGGTGCAGCGTTCGTCCTCTGGGCGGGCGCGGTGCGGGAATGGGGGGCTCCTTCGCTTCTGCGGGCCGCATAGCCCTGGGGCGCAGCCTGGCGGCCGGATGCCGTAGCGCGTGCCGCGCCTCGCGCACCCTGAGGAGCGCGTGCGGCCGGCCGCTGGGCCCTCCTGTCGTCTGGCGTTCTACTGGGCAAATCGATCAACTGCCTTTCCTTCTATTGTTCCGTCTTTTAAGATATTTTGTTTGACGTTTTCGTTACAAAGCCGGTTCCATCCCTTTATTATAGTGGACCTGCCGCGTTTGTCAATGAAGCTTTCCGCCGGGAAACGATCTTTTAAAGCATGAAAATCTATGATAAAATGAAGAAGCATGTCGAGGCGCCGCGCTGCGGGAACATTGCCGGCAGCCTGCGCGGCCGTTTGCCGGGCAAACCATCCTGCCGCACAGAGGCCGCCGTGCGCCCAGCCCCGGACGGTTGAAATATACTTCTTCAGAAGTACGGTTTACGATTCTATCATAAGGAGGCGTCCATGTTCCAGGCCTATGAGCAACTTCTTCAGCGTTATCCTGCTTTCCGCACGCTGCCTCTGGCGGCGTTGACGCCCCCTCCTCAGGCCCTGGAATATTTGGCCCGCTGCACCATTCCCACCCTTTCCTTTGTAACGCCCTACCGCTTGGAGCATCCGCACAGCGCCCTGGTGCGCAAGCATGCGGAGCTGGCCCGGCAGGACACGCTCTATACCCCTGCCGGCCGGCTTAGCTCAAAATATACCCGCTCTGCTCCTGAAGCGCCCTGGGTCCTACAGAGCAGCTTTGTCCGCCGAAGCAGCCAGCTGGCGGCCCTTTGCGCCTTTTGCAGCGATATTCAGGCCGTTGGTCTGCCCGAAAGCTTCTTTTCACCCCTGAACGGGGATATTGCTTGGGGGAAAGCCTTTCCCTCGCCCTACAGCCGCCTAATTCAAGAATGGATCGAGCCGCGGCTGGCCTCTGGATTGGCCAAAGAACCGGAAGGGAAGCAATGCTTAAAAACCCTTGACACCCTTTTTGAGCAGGAGGCTGCCGCCTTTTCCGGCCATGGACTGCCGCTCATTGCCATGGACGACCAGCTGACGCCCGAGCTTGCGGCAGATCCCCTATGGCAGCGCCATGCGTCCGCCTCAGCTGCCGCGCTGAGCCGCCATTGTCCGGACGCCATGCTTGCTGTAACCGCCGCTTTTGATCCGCAGTTGGGCGCTGATTTGCTGCCCTATGACGGCATCGTGTCGCAGCTTATCCCTGCTTTTGCCTTACAGGAGGCGGACGATGCGGCGAACCGTATCCTCATCTGGCTGGAGGCGCCGCCGGAGGCTTCGCTCCTCTTGCTGCCGCCGCTACCTGCGCCTCTATACCCGGTCCTGCTGCGCGGCCTGGGCCTCGCCACATAAAACCCATGCGTCCAACCATACTAAGGCTGATGCCTGTATGGAAGGACGTTTTTTTGTGATGAAATGCTCGCATATCCTAAGCCCCATGATGTTTTACTATATGGCTTGCTACGCTGTCACCGGCGTTTATCAGAGCTATTCCAGCCTTTATTTTGCCTCACAAGGATTCGATCATGCAGCCGTCGGCTTACTTCAGGCTGCCGCCCCGATGGTCGCTATCGCCGCTCAGCCCGCCTGGGGCTACGCTGCCGACCGTTCGCCCGACCGCCGTTGGGTGCTCCGCGGCCTTATCGTGGCTTCCGCTCTTGCCGTCGCCGCCTACCCCTTTGAGCGAAGCTTTGCGCTTTTGGTCATGGGCGTATGTCTTTTTGCGCTGTTCCAAACCAGCCTGCAGCCCATATCCGATTCCATTGTGTTGGATGCCCTTAACGCGCAGGGGAAGCCCTTTGGCCCTATCCGCGTCGGCGGTACGCTGGCCTTTGCCCTGGTCACGCTGATATCGGGCCGTATTTTTGAATCCTGGGGTTCGTGGATGCCCTGGGTTACTGCGCTGGCGCTCCTTGTCAGCCTGGCTGCCAGCTTCACGCTGCTAAAGCAGCCGCCTGCAGAGGATCAGCGTTTCCCCAACCCCTTCGTGCTCTTCAAGGACAAGCAGCTTATGGTGCTGCTGTCTTTCGTGGCCCTTCTGCAGATTACCATGGGTTTTTTCTTCTCTTTTTATCCGGTCTACTTCACCCAGCAGCTGGGCGCCAGCCGTCAGTTGCTGGGTTGGGCTTACTTTATTGGGTCCCTGAGCGAGGTGCCTTTCCTGCTGGCAGCTGACCGGCTTTTTGAGCGGTTCGGCGCAGGAAAGCTGCTGTGCGTGTCCGCAGCGTTCATGGCGCTGCGCTGGATGCTGCTGGCCCTTTTGCCCTCTCCCGTCTGGGCCGTGGCCACGCAGCTGCTTCAAGGGGGCGGGTTTATCGTCATGATGTTCGCTATGGCCAAATACATTGCCTTGAACGTACCGGAAAAGCTGCGCTCTTCCGGGCAGACGCTTTTGGGCATGATCAGCTATGGCTTTGCCCGAGTTGTGGGCGCGCTGGCCGGCGGCCTGCTTTCCAGGCTTTGGGGGCTGCAGATCCTCTTCGGGGCCAGCGCCGCGCTGGCAGCCCTTTCCTTGGCCACGCTGGGGTGCTACGCATGGAAAAAGAAGCTATAAGCGGCCGCTGTGCCGCCCATGATAAAAAAACTGATCAAAAGGGGGCGCCATCGTGAGATGGCGCCCCTTTGGATGTATCCCGCTGAATTCGATCTGACGCTAAGTTACGCTTTGCCGCGCCGATGCTTGGCCGTAATCACTGAGCCAGCACAGAATTGCTGACTGCGACAAGCGCTGCCAGCAGGCCGATAGGAGAAATATCGCCCGTCTTACCCGAACCATGGCTCGCCTGCGCTGCCGCGGTACGCGCGCCAGACGCGCTGGTTCAGTAAGTGCCGTCGTGATCGCCCGTGATCGATATGGGCTGAATGCCATTTGCCGCAAAGTACAGGTCTTGGAGATGGGATGATACGAGCACCTTTTTATGCTTTGCAATGCTCGCTCCCTCCTCACAGGGTTCCGGCGCTATGACTGCGCAGGCTTCTCCGAATCCGGCATGCCGCCGATAAGAAAAGGCCCCACCACGAGGGGGCCTGAACCTGATCGATGAAATTGATTCTAATGCCATGCTATTTCGCCGCTACGGCTGATGGCCGCAGCACCCGCTCAGCGACGCGCCCTTGGGGAAGACCATCCGCTGATGCGGCCGCCCCTCAATTGCAAAGGGCTCCCCCTCCTCCACAAAGCCAATACGCCGGTAGAATTCCACTGCATGTTGCTGGGCTACGACATAAATAGGCGCTTGCGGCATGGATAGCGCCCTGTCCACCAGCAGCCGCACCACAAAATCACCAATATGTTTGCCTCGGAAGTCGGGCAGCACTGCGATACAGCCCAACTTCCAACAGCCTTCCGCGTCCAGGGTAAGCCGACCGGTGGCCACAATCTCGTCGCCCTCCTGCACCAGCAGATGCCAAGAACGCTCGTCCAGGCTATCAAATTGGCTTTGCTCTGAGAACCCTTGCTCCTGCACAAAAACTTGGCGGCGGATCGCCTCCGCCTCCGGCGGCATCGCGCCAATGATCCATTTCGAGTAAATCATCCGTGGCACCCGTGCCCGCTATGGCACTCATCATGGCCGCAGGCATCGCAGTCACCGTCGCAGCCGATCGAATCGACAATGGGGCCCATCAGCTCATCTAAGGCTTTATCATCGTTCTCCGGAAGGCCGAATCCGGGCATCAGCTCCCAAACTTCCACGTGCTCAATCTGCTCGCCCGGCGCAACCAACTCCATAGGAGAAAGGGACTCCATCTCTAGAAAACGCTCGTTCGTGTAGGTTTCAAAACTCATGCCGCCGTCGGGGTAGCGTCCGTCCATATCATGCATGAAATATTTGACGAATAGGCAATCATCCTTAAAATACGCCGCCCAACCCGATTCGTTATCCATACCCACTTTGAAGGGAGGTTCTCCCTCCAGCGCCCGTTGGGTAAGGGTTACATACCGCTCGCCCCACCAGACACGCGGATCGTTCATGCGGCTATAGGGCCACAGCGCCAGCGTTCGGTTCGCCAAAAGTCCGGTATCCCGCCGGTTAAATGGGACAACTTCTTTGCCGCCCGGAGCAAGGACGGTCAGCGCCCAAGCTGCATATTCGATCTCCCAGGGATTATCGTTACGGATACGGTGAACGAGATCCACCACCGAGGTTTCACCATCCATACCGATTTCGATCTCCTTGGACAATCCCGAAATCGGATCCTTCTGCCGCCAAAACCGCGCGCCGTTCTCCAAAATCTCATATTCGCAGGGTGTGTTGTCCAGCTCGTAGGTCAGCGGCATTGACTCTGGCGCAGCCCAGAGCCGATGACCTCCCCAGATCTTCCAGCCGTTCTCCCACTGCATATCCGGGAGCTCCGCCATCATATTTGCTTTGCCTGGCACGGCAAACCGTATCACCCGAGGGCCTACCTCCAGGGTCACAATCAATTCTATTAGGGCATTTTCCATCTTCAGGCACCGCCCATACGGCGGCAGCTCAATCTCTTTGATGATTACGCTGGCCATGCGCGCCTCCTTGCTCTGCATCATAAATACCGCCTTTATTATAGAAGCTTTCGCCCAATCGCGCAAGACGAAAGCTTTTTCCTGCCTTCCAGTTGCATAATTCCCGCAGATTCGGTATAATAAGAGGGGTAATAAAAAACCGGAGGACACCATGGACGAAATGGAAAACATCGTCACCTTTGAAGATGACGAGGGCAATACCTTTGAGCTGGAGATCATGGACTACTTCAACTATAATGGTAACGACTATGTCGTGCTGGCCGATACCTGCGCAGAAGAGGATTGCGAGTGTGATCATGAGCATGACGAAAACTGCGAATGCGGCTGCGGTCACGATCATGACAGCGTAGACGTTTATGTCATGCAGGTTGTGCCGGTCGACGAAGAAAATGAAGAGTTCGTACCCATCCCCGACGAGCTGGAGGAAGAAGTGCTGGCTTTCGCCGATAAGTTCCTTTCCGGCGAATTGGACGACGTGCTCACCGACGAGGAGCCCGAGGACGAGGAGTAACGGAACCTTATCAAAAAAGCGCTGAAATTGATCAATTTCAGCGCTTTTTCTTTTTTATGCCAAGATCGTAGCGACGTCAATACGCACTGCGGGCAAAGAGGCTGGAGGGTCTCACGTCAACCCGACGGGTCTGCTCATCTACCGAATGCAGCACCATCAGGGATTTAACGTCGTCCACCATCTTGCGCTCCGGCGTCGCCGTCGCCATGACGACACCCACGCCGGCTACCACAACGGAGAACTCCTTCATCATGTCCATCATGCCTTTGACCGAGCCGCCGCCCTTCATAAAGTCGTCGATGATTAAAGCCCGCTGCCCCTCCTTAATGGAGCGTTTCGGCAGGGACATTGTCTGGATCCGCTGGCTTGATCCGGAAAGATAATTGATCGTAACCACCGAACCATCCGTGATACGCACATCCCGCCGCGCTACCACCAGGGGGATATTCAGAGAGCGAGCGACCATCAGCGCCACCGGGATTCCTTTTGTCTCTACCGTCACCACATAGTCGGGGCGCGACTTGTAAAACCACATGGCTAGGATCTCGCCCATGCGGGCGACCATTGCCGGGTTCTGTAGGATATCCACCATGTACAGATAGCCGCCGGGCAGGATCCGGTCGGCATCGCTCATCCGCAGGCACATTTCCGATATGTAGCGCCGGTTTGCCTCCTCGCTGGCCGCCGGAAGGAACTTCACGCCCCCGGCCGCGCCGGTCACCGTTTCCAAGGCGCCCAGGGAAAAGCGCTCCAAGATGCCTTGAGCCAAGTCGATATCTTCGGAAATGGTGGATTTGGCCGCGCCAAATAGCTCGCTAAAATAGCTGAGCGTGTAAATCTTGTTAGGCGCGTCCGATAAAACCTTAATCATAGCGCTGATCCGTTCATTTCGTTTGATTTTATCCATCGACGCATCTTCCTTACTTTGAATGTTCGTAAAACACTCGTAATTATAGTACATTTACCGCGTCTTGAACAGCATCATTTGGTATATATCCGAAATTTCTTGAACGCATACAGAAAAACAGTCTGTTTTTTTAGCATTTCACCTTGCCCCCGCCCTATGATTTCCCCGAAAAAGCGGAAAAATCCGGAATTATTTTTGAAATTCCCGCCATATCCCTTGATGAAACCCCTATCATAAGCGTATAATAGGAAAGATTACTGAATAGGAGATTCATGCTTGATGCATATAAAAGATTTCAAGGATAAAACCATTCATTTCACAGGGATCGGTGGCGTTTCCATGAGCGGCCTGGCGCTCATGCTGGTAAAAGCGGGATACCGGGTAACCGGCTCCGATCAAAAGGAATCCGAAACTTTGCAACAGCTTCGGGCTATTGGGATCCCTTGCGCCGTAGGGCATAAGCCGGAGTTTGTCGAGGACGCCGGCCTTGTCGTGCGCACCGCCGCGATTTCCGACGGCAACCCCGAAATCACGATGGCCCGTCAATTGGGCATTCCCGTCATGGAACGCGGCACGTTGCTCGGTCAGCTTATGCAGGACTATGATGAGGTAATCTGCGTGTCCGGCGCCCATGGCAAGACTACCGCTTCCTCCATGATCGCCACCATTCTGGAGTTGGCTGGAAAGCATCCCACCATCCATCTAGGCGGTACCTTGCCTCTGATTGGGAGCGCCACGCAGGTGGGCGGCAAGGATTTCTTTGTTGCGGAAGCCTGCGAATACAAAGATAGCTTTCTGCGCTTCTTCCCCACCCTGGCTGTGATTCTGAATATTGATGCCGATCATCTCGATTATTTTAAAGATATCGACGCTATCGAAGCGTCTTTTACGCGCTTTATCCAGCTGACGCCAGCCGACGGTCTGGCTCTGGGCAATGGCGACGATCCCCGCGTGCTGCGTGTGCTCTCCAAGGCCCCCTGTCCTTATGAAACCTTTGGCTTTGATGAAAACGTATCCTGGCGCGCGGTAGCGCTCAGCCAGAATCACGGCAGCTATGCCTTTACCCTGCTGCATGACGGCGAGCCAGCGGTTCACGTTCAGCTTCAGGTCATGGGCCGGCACAATGTGCTCAACGCCTGCGCTGCCATGGCGGTCGCCTATCACGCCGGCGTCCCACTGGAAGAAGCTGCCCAAATCCTCAGCGGCTTTACCGGAGCCCATCGCCGTTTTGAAAAGGCAGGCGACTACCGGAGCGCCAACGTATTTCATGATTATGCACACCATCCCACAGAAATTAAGGCCACCCTGTCTGCGGCACGCCAATTGGCCGACCGGCGGCTTTACTGCGTATTCCAACCTCATACTTATTCCCGGACCAAAGCGCTGTTTCAGGACTTTATTGAAAGTTTTGATGAAGTCGACCGCCTTGTGCTTTTAGATATTTACGCCGCCCGAGAAACCAATCCCGGCGATATCAGTGCCTCCATGCTGGCAGATGCTATCGCCCAGCGCGGCCGCACCCAGGTTTATTATGCTGAAAGCTTTGAAAAAGCGGCGCAGCTGGTGCGCAGCTGGGCCGAACCCGGCGACACGATTCTCACCCTGGGCGCCGGGGATATTGAAAAAATGAGCCGGCTGCTGATTGAACCTTAACCGGTTATTTTCCCGGTCAGCAACAACCAGAAGGGCGCGCCCTTCTGGTTGTTTTGTGTGCCCCGCCTTTACCTTATCCCTCTGTCTTGGCTCCAAACGATGTCGGATCGGTCAAAAATTTCATCACAAAAGCACGGCACAAAGGCCGTGCTTTTTGCTATGTTATTAACTTAGAACTTCGGCACCACAGCACCCTCATAGGTATCCTCAATATACTGGCGGATGGTATCAGAATTGAGCGCTTCCACCAGCTTTTGAATTTCCGGGCGGCTCTCGTCACCCTTGCGCACGGCGATCACGTTGGCGTAAGTCTCAGCCGCCAGGGAATCCGATGCCTCCGTGGCCAGCGCGTCGGTCACCTTCAGGCCGCCCTGGAGCGCATAGTTACCATTGATGACCGCAAGGTCCACATCCGGGAGGGATCGGGGCAGCTGCTCGGCAGCCAATTCCTCAATCTTCAGGTTCTTGGGATTCTCCACGATATCGGTCTTGGTTGCGTTGATGCCCGCGCCCTCCTTGATCTTAATCAGGCCCTCTGCCTCCAACAGCAGCAATGCCCGCGCCTCGTTGGTCGTATCGTTGGGTACAGCGATGGTTGCGCCGTCCTTAAGCTCCTCCAGCGTCTTGGTCTTGCCGGCAAAGATACCCATGGGCTCGTAATGGACCGTTCCTACTGAAATCAGCTCCGTTTTGTTTTCTAGGTTGAAGTTATCCAGATAGGGTTTATGCTGGAAAAAGTTGGCGTCCAGCGAGCCGTCGTTCAGCGCGGTATTGATCAGCGGATAGTCGGTAAACTCGACGACCTCCAGGTTGACGCCCTCCTGAGCCAGCAGATCCTTGACCTGAGCCAAAATCTCCGCGTGGGGGTTAGGCGTTGCGCCCACCTTCAAGGTGACGGTTTCTCCGGAAGCAGTGGTGGCGTCGCCTCCGGCCGCCGTGGTCGTCGTGGGTGCGCTGTTGGAGCAGCCGGCAAACAGGGCCAGGCACAGCGTCAAAGACAGCAGCGCTACAGCAATACGATGTTTCTTCATGATATTCCCTCCTAAACCTTTTTCTTATCCAAGCGATTGGCCAGCGTTGTGCCAATCCACTGAAGGATCTGAACGATAATGACGAGCAGTATAATGGTTACAAGCATGACGTCCGATTGATAGCGGTGATAGCCATAATTGATGGCGATCACGCCCAGCCCGCCGCCGCCAACTGCGCCGGCCATGGCTGAATATCCCAGGATGGTCGTGGTGGCGATGGCAGCACCATTCACCAGCGATGGCAGCGCCTCGGGAATCATGACCCGGCAAATAATCTGGAACGGAGTCGCACCCATGGATTGAGCGGCTTCCACCACGCCTGCATCCACCTCCCGGATGGAGGATTCTACCATACGCCCCACAAAGGGAATGGCCGCCAGCACCAGAGGAACCACAGTAGCGTTCGCACCGATCGATGTGCCGGTTATGGCCCGCGTAAAAGGGATCACGGCAATCATCAGGATCAAAAAGGGGATAGAACGCGTAACGTTGACAATCACATCCAGCACCGCCTTAAGCGGCTTGCAGGGCAGGATCCCTTTCTCGTCGGTCACCACAAGCAACACGCCCAGCGGCAGCCCGAATACATATGCCAGCAGCGTTGAGGCCAAGGTCATGTAAAGCGTCTCCCAAATACCTTCGCCCATCAACGTCAGCATCGCCTGATCAAACATGGTTTTCCTCCTCCACAATAAGCCCACGGCTCTTCAATTCCGCCACGATCCTTCGCGCCTGATCGGGATCCTGCGGCAAGGACAAGGCCATTTGACCGAAAACCTGATCGCCTACCTGCTGCAAATCGCTATGCAGCACGTTCACCAGCACCCCCGTGTCCAGGACGGCTCGGGCAATATATGGCTCAAAGGCGTCTTGACCGTTAAACACCACCCTGCAAAGCCGCCCTCCAGCAGCCGGGCGGATATCCACCAGCTCCTGTCCGGGGTAAAAAAGATTCAGCGCCGCCTTGGATTTGGGATGGGCAAATACAGCCTCCACCGTCCCTTCTTCCACCAATCGCGCGTTCTCCATCACTGCCACGCGGGTACAGATTTCTCGGATCACTGCCATCTCGTGGGTGATAATCACGATCGTCAGGCCCAATTTGCGGTTAATATCCTTCAAAAGCGCTAAGATGGATCGGGTGGTCATCGGATCCAGGGCGCTTGTTGCTTCGTCGCAAAGGAGTACCTTGGGCTCCGTGGCTAGTGCCCGCGCGATGGCCACCCGCTGCTTCTGCCCGCCGGATAGCTGGGAAGGATAAGCGCGGGCCTTATCGGCAAGCCCGACCAGCTCCAGCAGCTCCATTGCCCTTTTCTGCGCATCAGCCTTGGGCATTTTGGCAAGCTTCAGGGGAAAAAGCACGTTGGCCAGCACCGTGCGCTGCATCAGCAAGTTAAAATGCTGGAATACCATAGCGATATCCCGCCGCAACTGGGCCAGCTCCTGCTTGCTCAGCGATCCCAGCATTCGGCCGTCCACGGCAACCGTCCCTTTGGTAGGCTGCTCTAGATAGTTCATGCATCGCACCAGCGTGCTTTTGCCCGCACCGCTCATGCCGATAATGCCGTAAATCTCACCTGCGCCGATGGAGAGACTGACGTCCTCCAGGGCGGTCACCTCGCCGCTTTTGCTGGCGAAGGACTTGGTCAGGTTTTTAATCTCAATCATTGCCTCCGTCATTTCCATCTCCTTTAGTCGTCCATGGCCTGCAGTACGTCCCAGGGCGTAATCATGCCCTCAAGGGGCTCAGCAGCGTCTCCGCCTGCTGTGACGAAGACCGCCGCTACTTTTCGCCGGCTTTGCTTGGGGCGCTGGAAAAGCTCCTTTACCTGGGTAAGGGGTTCGTCTGCAGCGACGAAAACATATCGTTCATTTTCATGGCGCTCCAGCTCGATATCCGGCATAAAATCCCTGATCCGCGCCTCATCCATAGGCGGAATCGCCCCCCGGCAAGCTGCCGAAAAGACGGTGCCTACCGAGAAGACCGCGATCAACCGGCTCCCCTCCATGACCGGCACATGAGAGAAACCCCGTTTACGCATCTGCCATAGCGTCGGCTGCACGGGGCTATCCAGCCCTACCGTATAGAGGAACTCACGGGCGCGAGCCGCATCGCTAGCCCGGACGGGATGTTCCAGGTGCTCAATGGTTTCGGACAGCACATCCAGCAGCGCTTGATCCGGCACGAGCGGCCGCCGCCCCTCAACCGTAGGGAAATGTGAAAGAATATTCCGAATCTGCCGGCAAAGGTCGATCTCATTCCATCGGGCCTGAATAAAGGGATCCTGCCGTGCCAATGCGTTGATCATGCCATTGAACTCCCTAGGGCCGGTGCCGGTAAGGGCGTTTTCCCTTAGCGCGGCTTCCAGCCTTCGGAAAAGATCAATGAATTCGCCCGTCCGATCCATGCTATTCTCGCCCCTCTCCCTCGATAAATCGTTTCAATTCTCCCTGCGTAGGCAGCGATTGCTGCGCACCCAGCCGGGTCACCGTCAATGCGCCAGCCCGGGTACCCATCCAAACCGCCCGCTGCAGCGTATCGCCGCGTGCCAGGGCGCTGACCATGGCTCCGATGAAACAATCGCCCGCAGCTGTGCTGTCCACTGCAGTAACCTTGGGACTGGGGCATAGCCATAGGCCATCTTCATTGATGAGCGCTGCTCCACGGCTGCCCAAAGTAATGATCGCC
Organism: Candidatus Parachristensenella avicola; assembly: GCA_904420205.1. GTDB lineage: Bacteria > Bacillota > Clostridia > Christensenellales > UMGS416 > Parachristensenella > Parachristensenella avicola. Next base: position 25,514 of record CAJFUN010000008.1, read on the forward strand.
GCCCCTACGCCCCGTTCAAGAAACCATCGGCCCGCCCGCAGCATGCTGTCTTCATCCTCCGGCATGATCCCGCATAGCAGCGCGCACTCATGCTCATTGGGCACGAAAAGCTCTGCCGCTGAAAAGAATTCATCTGTCAGTTCTACCGCAGGCGCAGGGTTTAGCACCGTGTGCAGTCCTCCGGCCCGCGCCGCCTTCAGCGCCTGCAGCACGGCAGGAAGCGGAATCTCAAGCTGGGCTACCAGGTAGTCCCCCGCCTGCGCACCACATAGCGCATGGCAAAGCTGCGCTCCGGTTACGCCTCCGTTGGCGCCGGCGTCCAGAATAATCCGGTTATCGCCGCCGCTGACGATAATCATGGCCACGCCGGTATGAAGCTCTGGCGAGCGTACGATCCATCCCGTATGGGCGCCGCTGGCGCCCAGCGCGGCAATCAGCTCCCGGCCAAATCCATCCTGTCCTACGGAGCCGACCATCTCCACCTCTGCGCCTAGACGCGCCGCAGCCGCAGCCTGGTTGGCTCCCTTGCCGCCAGGATTTGTGATAAAACCATAACCTGTTACCGTTTCGCCTGATCCGGGTACCCGGTCAGTCTGAATGGTCAGATCCATATTCAAGCTGCCCGCCACAAAAATTTTGCTCATGTCAGCGCCCTCCCCCATGAAAAAATAAAAGCTCCCGCCGACGGAATATCATTCCGAGGGACGAGAGCAAACGCTTCGTGTTACCACCCATTTTCATTCATACCTCGCGGTATGAACCTTATCAACTACGGGCCGCAGGGGGCCGATAGCCTAGCGCAATATAACGGACGCATCCGTCGCAGCCTAACGCCTCTGGCGTTTCGGTGCGCAGCTCCGAGACCATGTTCAGCCGTTTGTCCTTTATCCCTTTTCAGCTACCGGGACTCTCTAAAAAAGAACGGAACCGCCTACTCTTCTCTTCACAGCCTTTCCGATTCACTTGTGGGTATTATATGACGGGCAGGTTTGTTTGTCAAGCACTTTTTAACGCAGCCCCAAGTGCTGAAGGTAGCGATAGCTAATGGCCAAACTCTCAAAGGGATCGCCTTGACAGATATCTTGCTCCACAATATGCCAGCGGGCGCCTATCTGGCCGCAGGCCTTAATAATCCCCTGCCAGTTCAGGTTCCCTTGGCCAATCTCTGCAAACACCGGGCTTTTGCTCTTAGGATCATAGACCATGTCCTTGAAATGCACCACATCCATGCGGCCTTTCATCTTTCGGATCCATTCGCAGGGATCTCCGCCTCCGGCAGTGATCCAATAGGTATCGATCTCAAACTGGAAGCAGGCTGGATCGGTATGCTCCATTAAAAGCTCCAACCCGGTTTTCCCGCCGAACTTCGCCATCTCAAAATTATGGTTGTGGTAAATGAGCGTTAAGCCCGCATCGTGAATCTTTTGGGCGGCCGGACCAATCGCTTCAGCAAAGGCAATCATACCCTCGGCGCTGGAACGGAATTCCTCGGGCATGGCACCCAGGCCGATATATTGCGTGCCGTAGATCTGATGCTCCTCTATGGTTTGTTCCGTATGCTCCACAATATCTGCAAAGCCAACGTGCGTAGCGCAGATCTCAAGTCCGTTCTGATCGGCCATCTTGCGAAGCAGCTTGGGATCAATGCGCTTCCAAGCCGACATCTGCACCGCCTCATATCCAATGGCTCGAACCTTTTCCAGCGCCTTTTCGATCCCCTCCGGCGTCTGAAGGAATTCCCGCAGCGTATACATTTGAGCTGCCAGCATGGTATTCATCTCAAAAGCCTCCTCTTATAATTTAGCCCTTCCTGGGCATAAAGGCGTGATAGATCGCATCAATGGCCCGTTCGTAATCGCCGGCCTCCACGCCGACAATGACATTCAGCTCCGACGAACCCTGATCGATCATCCGGATATTGACGTTTGCTTGGGCCAGGCCCACGAATATTTTGGCGGCCGTACCGGGCGTGTTAACCATGCCGTGGCCCACGGTTGCAATAATCGCCATATTTTCTACAAGCTCTAGATGATCCGGATCGACCGATTCGGCAATATCCTCCATCACCGCGTCGCGCTTTCCCTCCATCGAAGCGCTGGATACCACCACCGAAAGGGTATCAATCCCCGTGGGCATGTATTCAAAGCTGATCCCATGGTTCTCAAGCACAGACAGCACCCTGCGGCCAAATCCCAGCTCCGAGTTCATCATCGCCTTCTCCACCATGATGAAGGTAAAGCCTTTGCGCCCGGCTACGCCGGTGATGACCGAATGTTTCCCCTCCGGCGTCTTGTTCTCAATAAGCGTACCTGCGTCCTGCGGGCGGTTGGTATTGCGGATGTGGATGGGAATACCCGCCTGCCGAACCGGAAAAATAGAATCCTCATGCAGCACATTGGCCCCCATATAGGACAATTCCCGCAGCTCTCGATAGGACATTCGGCGTATGGTCTGGGCATCCGCTACAATCCTGGGGTCGGCCATCATAAAGCCCGAAACATCGGTCCAATTTTCGTATTCCTCCGCCTGCACAGCCCGGGCGACGATCGACCCGGTGACGTCGGAGCCACCACGGGAAAAGGTCTTGATCCGTCCGTCCTGGTAGGCGCCGTAAAAGCCGGGAATCACCGCCCGCGGACAGCGCCTGAGCCGCTTAGCCAATGAAAGATGGGTGGCGTCGGAATCAAAGGCCCCGCGCATGGTAAAAAAGATGTGCTCCGCCGGATCGACAAATTCATAGCCGAGCGCGTGGGCCAGAATGCGGCCGCTAAGATATTCGCCGCGGCTGGCACAATAATCCAGGCTAGCGCCCGAAGCAATACGGCGATAGATCTCTTCAAAGGTATCCGATAAATCAAGCGTCAGGCCAAGTCCGTCTATTATTTCCTGAAAGCGGGAACAAATATAGCCAAATACGCTTTTTAGCTCGTCCTCATTTCCCTGTACACGGTGGCAGTGCAGCAGCAAATCCGTCACCTTGTCGTCGTCGCTATGGCGCTTACCCGGGGCGGAAGGAACCACATACCTGCGATCCTCATCGCTTCGGACAATGTCGATCACCTTGGCGAACTGCGCTGCGTTAGCCAGCGAGGTGCCGCCAAACTTTGCTACCTTTATACCCATCGGGTCCTCCTATATGTTACGAATGCGCCTGCATTCAAAATAATATCGCTTTTCATGAGCCTCTCCCATGGAGAAGCTTTTTCGGGGCAGCGGGCCCTGAACCTGCACCGTGGGAAAAAGGGCCCCTTTATCAAAGGGCGGCATCACAAGTCCCAGCCTGCCCTCCTTGGCACATAGGCTGCGCACCGTATCTTCACCATGAATGAAATCAAGGGTTTCCTTCGGATCCAGCGCCTCATCCAGTGCCGGTTGCAGCAGGGACACCGGCAGCTGCCGTGGCGCAATTTCCAGCCAAAGCGTATCCATCCCCGCCGAGGTGGTAATCCCAATGGGGCACCCCTTTCCTCCAGGGCCGCGCCTCGTGGGGCAACCGGCCCGGTTTAAAGCGGCCTCCAATCGATCTAGGCACGCTTGCGGATTGGTATCAAAAACGACCCGATGAATGGGCTCAAAAGTCAACGCCGGATCATGCAAGTTAACCACCTCCACCAGAGCGTATCGGGCCGGATGGTTTTCCCGCTCTGCCCCTTGCAGCTCCAGCTTTAGCTCCTCCCAGCATGCCTTCGCCGTTGCCAGGGAATGATTACCGTCGCCCATGGCAAAAAGCATCGGGTGCTCCTGGCCGGCGGCCAATGCTTCCAGCGCATCGGCGATCGGCTCCAGCGCCCTTTGCTTTACAGCATACCCGCTTACGCGTCCGCCGCCCAGCATCAGGTTGGCCGTATAGAGGGGATGGGTGCGATCAGCTCCGCCGCGGGCGGCTTGCAGCACGCGATCCTGTGGGTCGTCGATCAGCACCATAATATGGGGCAACTCCAGAGGGGCCTGCCGGCGAATCTTCATGCGCGGCGGGATGCGCTCCACAATCGTCTTTTCCGTCGCGCGGATCAGGCTTTGTGACTTTTCGCCATAATCATACCGCTCCAGATCCAGGGCCAGCATCAGGCCACTACGCAATCGTCCCCCTAGGTCGCGCTCTACCAGGATCATGCCAGGCTCCCGGGCGGTTAACACGCCCTCGTCCAGGTATCGCTGCATGTTTATCGGCCCCTCACGTTCCAGATGAGCCGCCCTTTCCGTGCCAAGAAAAGCCTCCGGTAGAATCATCGCCAGCGTGGAGGGCTCTCCGCCCACCTTTTCATAGGCTTGCATCCAATATTCTGGCTGCGCGGTATATTGATCGCAGGCCACCACGCCCCACCGGTCGAGATCCACGCCTGGGGCCGGCAGCATAATTGCCGGAACCGCAACGCCTAATGACGCCAAACGCTGATGCACCATGCTCCAATCCTCCTAGCTTTATGTGCGATTATAGCAAAATCCCCCTATGATGTCCACCCACGCATATCCCGATTTCATCGGCTAATTTATAATAATTTCGTCTATAAACCGGCGCATTCTGCTCCATAGCCCCTGCTCCGATGGCGTCGCTTGTCTCGGATCTGCTGCAATACGCGCGCGAATCCCTTGGTGGAAGCCGCGCTCCATGGCCTCTTCCGCCAGCCGTACCTGCTTCTCCGACACACCGGGACCCTCCGGTATGAGCCAACGCGGCCCGATGGTGATCTCGATCACGGGCCAGCCCAGATTCTGCAGCGCGGCTAGCCTTTCGGGGGTGCTGGGATGGGTCACGACAACCTCCACCAGCAGCTTTCCCTGCCATTGAGCGGCCGTCTCCGGCGGCTGGCTTGCCAGCACCTCGCAGGATAGATCGGCAATCGCAAGTTCTCCTCCGGGCAGAGGAATGCGCTTTTCCGCCTGCCATTCTCCAGCCCAGATCGTCAATTCGCCCTCGGGCAGCAAAAACCTCACCCGTTTCATCCGGCTTAGAATCTCCTTTGCCTTCAGATGGGTCAATGTCTGCGCCGAGGCGGAGGGCGGCGGATCCGGCAGCTCCTTATAGCGAAAAAACAGCCTTCCCTCCCGGCATACCAGCACAACTTCCCTACGCTGGCTATGATCCAGTTCCGTGCTGTAATAGCGCAGCAAACGAGCCGACTCCGGATGCTCCCGCCGCAGCCGCTCTGCCTCCCATACATGGATTAGGCGATCTCCTTCAGCCTCGCGCGCATAGGCGTACAGCTTCATCCCGCTCTTCCTCCGCCGTTTTTTACCAGTATAGCATATATGCCGATTCCACGCAAAAAAGCGGCGTCGATCTGACGCCGCTTTGCGGATTTCTACATTTTGGTTTTGGGTTTGAAAATCAGCGCGACAAGGTAGCCAAAGACCAACGCGGCGGCTACGCCGGCTGCCGTCGCGGTAATGCCGCCGGTAAAGGCGCCGATAATCCCGTCCGTGCGCGCCGCCTCGGTGGCTCCCTTGACCAAAGAGTGGCCGAATCCCGAAAGGGGAATGGTCGCCCCCGCCCCGGCAAATTCCACCAACGGCTCATACCAGCCCAGCCCCGAAAGGATTCCGCCCGCGACCACGAACACCACCAGAATACGGGCCGGGGTCAGCTTGGTTAGATCGATCAGCAGCTGGCCGATGACGCACAGTGCGCCGCCGATCAGGAAGGCCTTGAGATACTCCATGTTACTCCCTCCTTTCAAAGGCTACCGCGTGCGCAATCCCCGGGATACTTTCCTTCTGCATCGTTGTAGTCGGAGAAAGCAGCGCGCCCGTAGCCATAAACAGTACCTTTTGATAAGCGCCTTCCTCCATGCGGGGAAGGATCACGCCATTGAGTACGCTGGCCGAGCAGGCGGCCCCACTGCCTCCGGCGTCCACATTCTCCAGCCCCTTGTAAATTTCTGCGCCGCAGTCCATCAGCCGGTCGCCCAGCTTCCACCCGGATTTCTCCATTAACTCCTCCAAGATCTGAATTCCGATCTCGCCTAGGTCGCCGGTAACAATCAGGTCGTAATCCTCAGGAGTAAGGCCGGCCTCCTCAAAATGCCGGGTCAAGGTATCGGCCGCAGCCGGCGCCATGGCCGCTCCCATCTGGTTCACGTCGGTTACTCCCATATCAATCACCTCGCCTATGGTAACCCGCGGGATGACGATGCTGCCGCCTTTTGCTCCCAGTACCGTTGCGCCGGCTCCCGTTACCGTGCGCTGTGCCGTGGGCGGACGCTGGCAGCCCATCTCCAGCGGCGTGCGGTATTGCCGCTCCGCCGTAGAGAAGTGGCTTGCCGTAGCGCAAACCGCATGCTGTCCATATCCTGCATTCACCAGCAGAGCGCCCAATGCCAGCGATTCGGCCATGGTCGAACAGGCTCCATAGAGGCCCAAAAAGGGCATCTTAATTTGCCGGGCAGCGAACGAGGCTGAAATAATCTGGTTGAGTAGGTCGCCGGAGAGTAGAAACGAAACCTGATCCGCATTTAGGCCCGCCCGCTCCAAGGCCATCTGGATGCTCTTCTGCAGAAAAAGGCATTCGCTTTTCTCAAAGCTATCCTCACCCATCTTATCGTCGGCGCATATCTCGTCAAAATATCCCTTAAAAGGGCCCTCGCCTTCCTTAGGGCCTACGATAGCGGCATGGCTGACCACGCCCGGGCGGTTCGCTAGAACATGTGTGTGATTGATGATACCCATCTTATACCTCCGTCAAATGAACATACGGATGAGGGCAATGATGATAGAGGTAAGCAAGCCATGGACCAATACGGGACCGGCTATGGAAAAAATTCGCGCCCCCGTACCCATGATGACGCCCTCGGACCGAAACTCCATGGCCGGCGCTACCACCGAATTTGCAAAGCCGGTGATCGGCACAGCCGAACCGGCGCCGGCAAAGCAGCCGATTTTATCATAGATGCCAAGGCCCGTCAGCAGCGCCCCCAAAAAGACCATGACCATGGAGGTGAAGGACGAAACGTGCTCCGGCGTCAGGCGCAGCACCTCTTCTCCAAACTGGGAAACACCCTGGCCGAGCATGCAGATAATCCCGCCCACCACAAATGCTTTGACACAGTCCGCCAGGATCGGTGATTTGGGATTATAGCGGCTGATAATCCGGGCATACTGCTTACGTGCGTTCGGATCTTGGTCGTTTCGGTAATTCATCTTCCAAATCCTCCCGTCCATACGGCGTTCACCAAAAGAAGCCCGGAGGTATCCGGTGTTTTGGTCTGTAGTTTCCAATAATAAAAGATTGCCGCAGCCAAGACGGCCAGCAGAACGGCTACCAGTATGGAAACCGTGATAAGGCCGCGGCGCTTCGCTTTCTCCATCGCGCATTCCTCCTTTTGATAGCCCTAGTATGCGCCCAAGCAACTTAATTCAACGCTTCTGCCGTCCAGCATGTTTTTCCATCCTGCCTGCTATACAAAACATGAAAAAAAGGGACTTGCGCAGTGCAAGCCCCTTTTTATGCCTTTATCCTTCACCCAGCTGCTCCCGTAAGCGCTGCAGCGCTTTTTTCTCCAGGCGAGACACCTGCACCTGGGAAATGCCCAGCCGCTGGCTTACCTCGCTCTGGGTTTTATCCTGATAGAATCTGAGCAAAAGCAGCCGGCGCTGCCGCTCATCCAGCCTTTCCAAAGCCTCGCGCGCCGCCATGGCGTCTACCGTCCGCTCCTCCATGTCGGTTTCGTCTTTAATCTGCCTTACAGCCCCTTCCTCATCCTCGGCATCCATAGAAGCCACAGGCAGCATTGCCTCCAAGTCCAGCGCGGCTTCTTCCGGCGTAATTCCAGCCGCATCGGCCAGCTCCCGCAGCGTAGGTTTGCGGCCCAGGCGTCCGGTGAGCTCCTCCTGAAAGCGTAGGATTCTCGCCGAACGTCCCGCCGTTCGCCGTCCTACCCGGATGGTACGGGAGCGGCGGAGCTGTTCGCGCATTTCGCCTAAGATCAGCGGCACGGCATAGGTGGAAAATTGGATGCCGCGTCTTGGATCATACCGATTTGCCGCCTGCGTCAGCCCGACAAAACCCGCCTGGATCACATCCTCCCGCTCTCCCTCGGGAATGGTCAAGCGGCGGGCCATGGCGTAGACCAGCGCCATATTATCCTGTATTTTTGTTTCCCTGATCTGATTCTCCTCTTGCACCGTCCCTGCCGATTGGGGCCCTGCAAGCGCTTCATGCACCGCTTCCGGCCTCCTCCGCCCCCTTTATGGTCTTCATCATCCGCACCACGGTCCCTTCGCCTGGGTGGGAGACCACCTCCACCTGATCCATAAAGCTTTCCATGATGGTAAAGCCCATGCCGCTGCGTTCCAAATCCGGTCTCGAAGTATAAAAAGGCGCCCGCGCCTGCTCAATGTTGCCGATGCCCCGGCCATGATCCACAATCTCTAGGGTTATCTGCTGCCCCTGCGCCAGCGCATAAAGCGTCACTTCGCCCTCTTCCATTCCCTCATAGCCGTGGATGATGGCGTTGGTCACGGCTTCGGATACAGCGGTACGGATATCCTCCACCTCCTCCAGCGTCGGATCCAGCCGCGCAGCAAAAGCTCCGACTACGGATCTTGCCAGCGCCTCATTTTCTGACATTGCGGGGATCACTAGCTTCATATCATTAAGCATGGTCAAACCTCACTCCACATTCATTATTTGATCCAGGCCCGCCATTTCGACGATCTTAGCCACCGCGGGCTTTAGCCCGTAAAGCGTCATAACGCCTCTGCGCTCCCGGATGGTCTTATAGCGGCCGATCAGTACGCCGATCCCCGAACTGTCCATAAAATCCAGCTGGCATAGGTTGACCCGCATCTGGCGAATCTCCGGATGCTGGGCGAGAACTTCATCCAGCTGACTGCGGCATATCGCCGCTGAATGATGATCCAGCTCGCCCTCCAGCTGCACCCAGAGCGCCGAGCCTCGGTGCTGGTATGTGATATTCATCCTTTCCCTCCAAGCGAGTTTGTCCCCTTCGGGATTACCCAGCAATATTCAAGATCTGCGCGCCGCATTCCTGCCGCGAAGATTGGCGAAGCGTCACTATTTTGCAGGAAATTACCCTGCATGGCCGGCCCCGCTTCCGGCCATACTATCCGCATATCGCAACAGCCGGATAAAGGAGAGTATATTCATGAAGCATGCGAAGAAAAGCCGGTGGAAATCCGTCCTCATCGGGTGCCTAGCCGCCGCGGCCGCACTGATATTGGCTTGCGGTATTTTCATCATGGTCTGGATGCAGGGCGATTCCTGGAAGCAGCTCGATCTGGACCGCCTAGAAAATATGAAACAAACCATCTTTATCTATGACAGCCAGGACCAACCTGTCGCTAATCTTGCCAGCCAGGAGAATCGCGTGTTGGTACCGCTGTCCAAAATATCTCCTTACTTGCAGCAAGCCTTTATCGCTACCGAGGACACGCGTTTTTATTCCCATCCCGGAATCGACATTAAGCGCATCTTCGGAGCCCTTTGGGCGGATCTTAAATCCGGCAGCCGCGCCCAGGGGGCCAGCACGCTGACGCAGCAGCTGGTCAAGCTGACGCACCTATCCAATGAAAAGACGTTCACCCGCAAAATCCAGGAAGCAATCCTGGCCCTGCAGGTAGAGCAGCACTACACCAAAGATGAGATTTTGACGCTATATTTGAACGTGGTGTATTTTGGTAACGGCGCATACGGCGCTGAAGCTGCTGCACAGTCGTATTTTGGCAAGTCCGCGGCTGACCTGACGTGTGCGGAGGCAGCGCAGCTGGCGGGTATCGTCAAAGCGCCCAGCACCTATGCGCCCCACATCAACATGGAGAAGTCCGTGGAACGGCGTAATCTCATTCTGCGTCTGATGCGAGAACAAGGCTTCATTGACGAAACGCTATATCAAAGCGCCCTTCAGGAGGAACCGGAGCTTAAGCTTTCCCGGCCTGGCCAATATGATTATGGCTACTATATCGATGCTGCCATCAACGAAGCGATGGAAAAGCTGGGGATGTCTTATGAGGAACTGGTGAGCTCCGGGTACCGTATCTATACCGGTCTAGAGCCTTGGCTGCAGCAAGCGTGCGAGGAGGCGTTTGCCGATGACAGCCTCTTTCCCTCCAACGCTGCCGACGGCACCCAGGTACAGGGCGCGATGGTATTTCTTTCTTCGGATACCGGCTTAGCCGCAGCGCTGATGGGAGGCCGGGAATATACCGCGCGCCGGGGGTTTGACCGCAGCTCCCAGGCCCTGCGGCAGCCCGGGTCCACGATTAAACCGCTGCTTTGCTTTGGGCCGGCCATCGAGCTAAAGGGCTATTCCCCGGCCACGCCCATTCTAGATGAACCGATGGATTTTAACGGCTATACGCCCCGCAATGCCTCCGATACCTATCAAGGCTGGATCACGCTGCGCTATGCCCTGAGCCATTCGGTTAACGTGCCGGCCGTGCAGCTGCTTCAGCAGACCGGCGTATCGCTGGCGAAAAGCTACGCGGAAGCCGCCGGCATTACCTTCGATCCCCAGGATAATAGCCTGGCCCTGGCGCTGGGCGGCTTCACCCAAGGGGTTTCGCCCATCTCGCTGGCTGGGGCCTATACTACCTTTGCCGACGGCGGTATAGCCCATGAGCCGGCGCTGATCCGGCGGATTACCGATAGCACAGGAAAGGTCGTCTATGAGCATAAAGATGAGCAAAAGCGCGTATTCAGCGAAGAAACCAGCTTCCTGATCAGCGACATGCTAACCGATACCGTAGAAGAAGGCAGCGCCCAGGCGCTCAAGTCCGCCGGAATTCCGCTGGCCTGCAAAACCGGCACGGTGGCTTACGAGCAAGACGGCGTAGAAGGCGTTCGGGATATCTGGGCGGCGGCCTATAATGAGGAATATGTCGGGGTATGTTGGATGGGATTTGATACTACCGACCCGGAGCACTGCATGCCCTCTTCCGCCAGCGGGGGGAAGTATCCGGTTCCTATGCTGGCCCGCGTGTTCGCTGCGCTTTACCCGCAAGGCGGCGCGCCGGATTTTGCACCGCCTGCCGGCGTGGTACAGGCCACGGTCGATCAGGCGGCCATTGAGCATGGTCAGCTGATGCTGGCATCGGCCTATACGCCCGCCGCTTCCCGCCTGGTCGATTATTTCAAGCGCGGTACCGAACCTACAGCCTCCAGCACCTACTGGAGCTTTCCTGCCGCACCGGTTATCACTGGCAGCGGGGTAAACGAAGCAGGGCGGCCCTACATCCGCTTTCTACAGAAGGAGCCGGACTATGCCACTTACCTATACCGCAGCAGCGACGGCGGTCAAAGCTATCAAAAGGTCGCTCAATTTGATCCGGGACACGCAGCCGTCGATTGGGAGGATCGAACGGCCCAGGATGGACAAGTCTATCAATACTATCTGCAATCCGTGCTTCTGGATACCGGAGAGCATCCCTTTCTTGGCGGTAAAACCGATATCATCACCCTTGGAGCAGAAGAACCCCGTCACGAAAGGGACTTCTTTTCCCGCTTCTTTGACTGGTAGGCGTATTGAAAGGCGTCTTGCGCCGTGTTATGATAGGCGTAAGTCCCAATCGTATCCAAAGGAGGAGCACATATCATGGCAGAATCCCTTAAAACCGGTTTTCATCATGTGGCGCTGCGGGTGCCCAATTTCGACGAGGCGCTGGCTTTCTATACCGAAGCGCTAGGCCTTACCATCCGCGCCCGTTGGGAAGGCGCAGCTCTCTTGCAGCTGTCTGACGGGGGCCATCTGGAGCTCTTTGCCGGAACCGAGCCCGTCCCTCAGACCCAAAACGGATACTATCATATGGCCTATCGCGTGGATGATGTGGATGGAGCGCTGGCCCGTGCCGCCCAGTTTGGCGCGCCGACCACCATTCCCGCCAAGGATGCCCGTATCGGAGACATGGCGATCCGATGCGGCTTCTGCCAGGGGCCCGGCGGAGAAAGCATCGAATTCTTTAAGGAGCTGTAGCCGTATTCAATATTGCCGATAAAGCCCAGCTGCCGGTTGTCCGGCAGCTGGGCTTATATTTATCCCATTGCATGCGTCATACCCCGCCGTTTATCCATAAAAAGGCCCCTGCCATCAACGGCAGGGGCCTTATGATATCAAAAGTTATATCGATCCGGTTATCCGGCGTGCGAAGAATCCTGCTCCTCCAACGCGGGCGCTGGCGGCGGCGTCGGAAGCGAGCGGGTCGCTGTAATCAGCACGGGCGGCTTCCCTTCTTCGATGGTCTCCCGGGTCACCACGCACTTTTTCACATCTTCCCGTGACGGGATATCATACATGATGTCCATCATGGCGTTCTCCAGGATTGCTCTCAGGCCTCGAGCGCCCGTTTTGCGCTCCATGGCTTTATGGGCCACCGCCTTAAGGGCTTCCGGTTCAAACTCCAGCTCCACATGATCCATGCTAAACATATATTGATACTGACGAACCAACGCATTACGAGGCTTGGTCATCACATTAATGAGTGCCTCTTCATCCAGCCCATGGAGCGTCACCATCACCGGCACGCGGCCGATAAATTCAGGAATCAAGCCAAACTTGAGCAGATCTTCCGGCAACGCCTGCTGGAACAGCGCGCCCACATCCATCTCATGGGGCGCTTTTACATCGGCACCAAATCCCATGGTCTTCTGTCCGACCCGCGCCTCGATAATCTTTTCCAGTCCGTTAAAGGCGCCGCCGCAAATAAACAGGATATTGGTCGTATCGATCTGCAAAAACTCCTGATGGGGGTGCTTACGGCCGCCTTGAGGCGGTACGGAGGCTACGGTGCCTTCCAGGATCTTCAGCAGCGCCTGTTGCACGCCTTCGCCGGATACATCGCGGGTGATCGAGGGATTCTCGCTCTTACGGGCAATTTTATCGATCTCATCGATATAAATAATCCCCTTCTCCGCCCGGGCGATATCGTAATCGGCTGCCTGGATCAGCTTCAGCAGGATGTTCTCTACATCCTCGCCCACGTAGCCCGCTTCCGTCAGCGCCGTAGCATCGGCCACTGCAAAGGGCACGTTTAGAATGCGGGCGAGACTTTGGGCCAGATAGGTCTTTCCGCAGCCGGTAGGGCCCAGCATCACAATGTTGCTTTTCTGCAGCTCCACATCGGCGTTCTTGGTGTCGGTATAGATACGCTTATAATGGTTATACACGGCAACCGCCAATGATTTCTTGGCATATTCCTGGCCGATTACATACTCGTCCAAGGTGGCCTTGATCTCAGCGGGCTTAAGGATCTCTTCCGGCGCGGCGGGAGCGGCATCATGGAGATCTTCTTCGATAATCTCCTGGCACAGCTCGATGCACTCGTCGCAGATATAGACCCCGGGGCCCGCTACCAGGCGGCGCACCTGCTCCTGGGCTTTGCCACAGAAGGAACACCGAAGCTGCTTTTTGTCGTCTACTTTCGCCATTCACTATCCTCCGGTTCCTGAGCCTACCGGGCGGGCGTAATCACCTCGTCGATAAGCCCATATTGTAGCGCGTCCTGCGCCGTCATGTAGTTGTCCCGCTCCACATCCGCCTGAACCTTTTCCAGGGGCTGGCCGGTCATTTCCGAGAGCAGGCGGTTCATATTCCGCTTAACCCGCAGAATCTGTTCAGCCTGGATGGCAATATCCGTGGCCTGGCCCTGCGCGCCGCCCGAAGGTTGATGGATCATAATTTCGCTGTTGGGCAGGGCTTTGCGCTTGCCCTTCGCGCCTGCAGCCAGCAAGAACGCACCCATAGACGCCGCCAGGCCGACACAGATCGTCGATACATCTGAGCGGATATACTGCATGGTGTCGTAAATCGCCATGCCCGCGGTGACGGAGCCGCCGGGGCTGTTGATGTACAGCATGATGTCTTTGCCCGGATCCTGGGCCTCCAAATACAGCAGCTGGGCCACGATGGTGTTGGCCATATCGTCGCGCACCTCGCCGCTTAAGAATATAATCCGGTCGTTCAGCAGCCGCGAATAGATATCATAGGACCGCTCGCCCCGGTTGGTTTGCTCTACGACATAGGGGATCAGATTCATTTTCATACCTTCCTTCTTGGAAAATCAAACCGCCTATCTGATGACCGCATTATCCTCCAGCAGCTGCAGAGTCTTCTCCAGCAGCACGTTGCCCTTGAGATAATCGTAGTCCGAATCGCGCAGCGTCTTTTTGATGTCCTCTACCGTACGGGTTTCCGTAGCCATTTTGGCGATCTCCGCATCCAGCTCCTCGTCGGATACCTCCAGGCCAGCGTCCTTCTGCAGGGCTTCCAGCACCAGCTGGCGCTTGACGATCTTCCCAGCCTCCTCGCGGTTCTCCTCGCGGATAGACTCGCGGGTCTGGCCGGTCATACGGGTGTAGTCCTCCATGCTGATGCCCTGATACATCATACGGTACTCCATCTCCTGGAGCATATAATCCAGCTGGGAGTTGACCATGCATTCGGGAATTTCCACCTCAGAGGCCTCTACCACCGCATTGACCAGCTGCTCATCCAGTTCGTTCTTGGCGCGGGTTTCAGCCGTCTTTTCCAGGCGCTCACGAATCTTGGCCTTATACTCCTCCAGCGTATCGCAGTCGCTGACGTCCTTGGCAAATTCGTCGTCCATTTCCGGCAGCTCTTTCACCTCGATCTTGTGAACCTTCACGTTAAAGATGGCATCTTTACCCGCTAGATCCGGCGCATGATACTCAGCGGGGAAGGTGACGTTAACCGTACCCTCTTCTTCCAGCTTCATTCCTACCAGCTGCTCCTCAAACCCAGGAATAAAGCGGCCGGAGCCCACCTCCAGCGTCTGATCGGTGGCGGTGCCGCCGGGGAACTGCTCGCCATCGCAGAAGCCGGCATAGTCCAGGGTGATACGGTCGCCGTTTTCCACCGCGCGATCCTCCACCGTGATCCAGCGGGCTACCCGCTCCTGATCCTTTTTCAGCTCATCCTCCACATCGTCATCGGTGACATTATACTCGGGACGAGTCGCTTCTATACCTTGATAGCTGCCCAGCTTTACCTCGGGCTTCACCGTTACATCGCAGGTAAAGACCAAATCTTCGCCGCCGCCAATGGTCGTTACATCAACGCTGGGGCGGTCGACAGGGTAGATCCCCGTCTCGACAATCGCATCGTCATAGGCCTTGGGGAAAACCATATCAAAGGCGTCCTCGTAAAAAACCGCCTCAGAGTAGAAATTTTCAATGACCTTGCGGGGCGCCTTACCCTTACGGAATCCAGGGATGTTGATGGACTTACGGGCCTTCAAATAGGCTTTGTTCATAGCCTCCTCAAACTCGGCCGCGCCTACGGTAATCGTCAGCCGCACCTCATTGGTACCGGTCTTCTCACAAACAGCGCTCATACAATTATTCCTCCTCAAGAGAATAAGATTCATAGAAGAACACAGAAAAAGCAGATTTGCATACCTGTGCACATTAACTGCAATCATACCATACACGGCAAATCCGCGCAACTCTTTCCCCGGCAAATCCGCGCATTTTTTTCTTTATCCCGCGGTTTTGGATGCACTTATGGCAACGGTATGGTACAATAAAGCAAAAAAGGAGAACCCCTATGCCCTTTTCTGATTTGACAAAAAAGCCTCGCTTTCTATTTGACGGCGGCATGGGCACCATGCTGCAGGCAAGCGGAATCGAAACCGGCGAATGCCCCGAGCTGCTCAACCTAACCCATCCAGAGGCCATCGCCGCCATCCAGCGGCAGTATGTCGAGGCCGGCGCCATGATCGTAGAGACAAATACGCTGGGTGCCAATGCCATTAAGCTAGAAAAATCCGGATGCCAGCCGCAGCTGGAGGCCATCAACGCCGCAGCGCTGGCCATTATCCGCGACCGCCTGCCCGCCGGCACGCTGGCCGCCCTCTCCATAGGCCCTACCGGCGATTTCCTGGAGCCCTATGGCAGCCTGACCCTAGATGCCCTTTACGCCGCATATGCGGCGCAAATGCAATCCGGTCGCAGCGCCGACGTATTTTATATTGAAACCCAATGCGACTTGGCCGAAGCCCGAGTGGCCATGTTGGCCGCCAAAGGTTGCGGCGGAACGCCGTACGTGGCATCGTTCACCTTTGAAAACGGGCGTACGCTTATGGGCAATCCGCCTGAGGTCTGCGCATATCTCACCCAGGCGCTGGGCGCCAGCGCTGTGGGGGTCAACTGCTCCGGCGGCCCTGAAGAGTTGCTGCCCATCGTTCAAGCCATGCGCGCCGCTACCAGCCTGCCGCTGATCGTGCAGCCCAATGCCGGGCTTCCTCAGGTGGTAGATGGAAAAACCTGCTTCCCCTTCGCTCCCGAGCCCATGGCCCAACGCATGCAGGACATTTTGGCGGCCGGAGCCGACGGGATTGGCGGCTGCTGCGGCACAACGCCGGCTCACATCGCTGCCATGGCTCATTTGATCGAAGGAATGCCCGCTCCCGCGCATCCAGCGGTTGCGCCCCAGCTAACCACCAAGCGCTCGCTTCTACCCCTTGATCAGGCGCTTGCCCGTCCCTTTACGATTCGCTGCGCCGCAGGTAGCGACCTCTACGACCTGCTGGACGAAGCGATGGAGGCGCAGGATGAGGAAGCCGCCTGCCTGCTCCTTGAGCTGGGCGATATGCCGCCGGAAGAAATCGCCTCGCTCCTGGCGGAAGGCCAGGACATGTTCAAACTCCCGCTTGTTTTCTCCGCTCCCACTGCTGCACAGGCTGAAGCCGCGCTCCGGGCCTATCATGGCGTCGCCGCGCTGGCCTGCGCCGAAGATGCAGCTCCAATCGCCGCCTATTACGGCGCCCATTGGCTAGGCGCACACCTATAGTCTCCCGCCTCACACGCGGCCCGAAAAGGGCCGCTTTTTTGCGCAATTCCACCTAAAATAGAACCGGGCTACGCGCCTATAATCTCGCGTGGCCCGGTTGCAATCGATCGCTACGACAAACGATCGGTATAGGTCTTAACGGAAAGCTCCTCCGACCAAGTCGCTAGGGTTTCCGTCAGCTTTTCCGTCTGCATCTCGGAAAGCAGCTGCTCGCTGATCTCATCCTTTACATCTCCCAGCGGCACTGCACCGGAGGTGGGGATCTGCGTGCACAGCAAAATATGATAACCAAAGTCGCTGGCGACAAGGCCGCTCATTTCGCCGACTTCCTTCATGGCCAGCGCCGCGTTCATGAATTCCTCGGCATAATAACTGCCTCCCGGCGCCACGGCGAATTCCATGCCGTCAGCCGAACCAGTATCGTCGCTGTTCTCCTTCATCACATCCAAGAAATTCGCATGGTCGGCGCTAATCTTACCCAGCACCTCGTCAGCTTCCGCCTTAATCCCCGCCAGGTATTCTTCGCGCTTGGCGTCTGCCTCGTCGTTTTTGTCCTCGCCGCGCAGGGTGCTCAGCTCCGTTTGCTGCTCTTCCGTCAAACCAATCAGGATATGCTGCACGATGCGCACGCCTTCGGGCACATAGTAAATGACGCTGCCGCTGGCAAAGGCAGATTCATAGTTCCTCGGCGTTTCGGTGTAGTCCTCCTGGGCAGATTGTACCTTTTCATCGTAGGTGGTCTGGATTTCCTCCTCGGTGGGTGCCAAACCTTCGGTGATCTTATCCTGTACCTTGTCCATCACCGCGTACATCTCAAGATAGTCCATATAAGTTTCCCGGGTAAAATACATGGCCTCAAAGGCGGCGTCAATCTCCTTTTCCACCGCTTCGTTAAATTCTGCCTCGGACATCGTGACATTGTTGTCGGTGTTCTCTTGGGTAACCGTGGCCTCGGCCGATTCCTTCAGCGTTGCGATGGTATCGTCATAGGAAGCCTGCACGGTGGCCTGCTCCTCTTCCGTCAGCGTGTCCAAGCCCATTTCCTTGGCCTTAATTAACATGATTTTCTGGTTTACCAAGGCATTCAGCGTCGTTGTAGAAATATAGGAAACATATTCGGCTACGCCTGAATCCGTGCTCTCCGGATCGATCCCGCTCTGCATCAGCGTGCGGTTCAGCGTGTCCTTGAAGTCCTTCTTATATATTTCCTCGCCGCCAACAACGGCGACAACCGTCTGCCCGTCGCGCTCTTCATTGACCTGCACCATGGAGCAGCCGGTCATTGCCAGCAGCAGCGCCAGGGCCAGGGCCAAAATGGAAAAACCTCTTCTCATGTTTCTCGTCCTTTCGCTATTCCTCTTTGCCCAAAGGCATGTATCCTATTATACCAGAAAGCCTATGCCTTTTTCAAAACAATTTGTGAATTTCTTAATTTTCCTGCCGCCTGCAAGCCCCTAGTTGTTCCGTTAGCTCCAGCAGCAGCTCCAGCACCGGCTTTTTTTCATCCCGTGGCAAAATCAGCCGCAGCGTGGGCGGCTCCTTTGCCGTCAAGGCCAGCTTGCCGTCCCACCCGGTCAGGAGAGCGAAAAGCTTTACTCCATCGATGGGCGCGGCGGGAATAAACCGGATCAGGCAGGTAAAGCCGTCTTGGCGGATAGAGTCAATTCCCGCGTGCATGCAGCGGCTGCGCAGCTGAGCCACGTCCAGCAGCCGGAGGGCCGGCGCCGGCGGTTCGCCAAAGCGGTCGATAAGCTCGTCCAGCACGTCTTCCCGCTCTTCGCTGCTGCGCACCTGGGCAATGCGGCGGTATAGCTCTAGGCGGTCGCTGCTGTCGGGGACATAGCCGTCGGGCAGGTAGGCATCCACCTTAACGTCCAGCACCGGATCCACCGCCGTTTCGTCCACCTCGCCGCGCAGGCGCGCCACCGTCTCCTCAATCATCTTGCAGTATAGGCCATAGCCCACCGAGGCCATATGACCGCTTTGCTGGGCGCCCAGCAGGTTGCCCGCGCCCCGGATCTCCAGATCCCGCATTGCCACCCGGAACCCGCTGCCAAACTCGGTGAACTCCCGGATTGCAGTGAGCCGTTTCTCGGCCACCTCGGAAAGCACCTTCTCCCTTTGATAGGTGAAATAAGCGTAAGCCAGGCGGTTCGAGCGCCCCACGCGCCCCCGCAGCTGGTAAAGTTGCGCCAGGCCAAAGCGATCCGCCTCATAAACGATCAACGTATTCGCCGAGGGGATATCTAGCCCTGATTCGATGATGGTAGTACACAGCAGCACGTCAAACTCACCCTGCATAAACTGCATCATAACCTTTTCCAGCTCGTGTTCGGCCATCTGTCCATGACCCACAGCGATCCGCACACCCGGCGCCAGCGCCTGGAGCCGCCGGTGCATATGGTCGATGGACTCCACCCGATTATACAAAAAGTATACCTGTCCGCCCCGGCCTACCTCCCGATAGATCGCATCCCGAACCATTCCCTCATCATACTCCATCACCAAGGTCTGTACGGGATAGCGCTCCTCCGGCGGGGTATCCAGCACAGAAATATCCCGGATACCGACCATGGACATATGCAGGGTGCGCGGAATAGGCGTCGCCGTCAGGGTCAGTACGTCCACCGAATGCTTCAGCTGCTTAATCTTCTCCTTCTGGGCCACGCCGAAGCGCTGCTCTTCATCCACAATCAAAAGGCCCAGATCCTTAAAGATCACGTCTTTACTCAGCAGCCGGTGCGTGCCGGCGATTATGTCGGTCTTGCCCGCAGCCAGGCGGGAAAGGGCCTGCTTAACCTCATGGGGCGTGCGAAAGCGCGAAATTACATCCACATTGACGCTGAAGCCCTCAAATCGCTTAAGCATGGTGGCATAATGCTGGTGCGCCAGCACGGTGGTCGGAGCCAAAAAGGCTACCTGTTTACCGTCCATAACGGCCTTGAAAGCGGCTCGTAGCGCTACCTCCGTCTTCCCATAGCCCACGTCCCCACATAGCAGCCGGTCCATCACCTGCGGCGATTCCATGTCCTCCTTGATCTCCTCGATGGCTTTAAGCTGATCCGGGGTTTCCTCATAGGGAAAGTTCTCTTCCATCTCCCGCTGCCAAGGCGTATCCGGCCCAAAAGCGTGGCCCTTGACCGCCTGGCGTTTGGCGTAAAGCGCCAGCAGCTCGTCCGCCATGTCCTGAATATGCTTGCTGACGCGCCCCTTGGCGTTACGCCACTCGTTGCCGCCCAATCGGTTTACCGTGGGCTCCTTCCCCTCAGCTCCGATGTATTTCTGCACCCGGTCCATCTGTTCGGTGGGCACGTAAAGCGCGTCCTCCCCGCGGTAGCTGATTTTGATATAATCCCGCGTGACGCCGTCGGCAGTCAGTTTGACGATCCCGTCAAAGCGGCCGATACCGTGTACTTCATGCACCACATAATCGCCCACGGAAAGATCCGTAAAGATATCCAGCACGTTGCCGGTGTTGCGCCGCTTGCGTGTGGGTTTGGGCGAGCGGGAAGCGCCGAAAAGCTCCCGCTCAGAAATCACAGCCAGCGGGCACTGGCTGTATTCAAAGCCCTGATGCAGGCTCATGGGCAAGATCACCGTCTCGCCGGGCTCCAGCTCCCGATCCTTTTCCAATACCGAGGCAAAGATATCAAAATCCACCAGCGTGGCTTGCAGCCGTTGAGCGCGGTGCAGGCTGCCTGCCAGCAGCGCTACCCGGCATCCCGCCTGTTTCCAGCGGGAAAGGTCGCCCCGCAGCATATCAAACTGCCCCCGCAAGGTATGCATACCGCGCCCTTCCAGGCGCACAACCTTCACGGGTTGGACGGCTAACTGAGCCGTAGCCATCGTTTGAAAGCAAAAAAGAGGCGTTCCGGCGCAGGATTCCAGAATTCCTTCAAAATCCCGCATAAGCTGAGCCTGGATAGGCAGCGCCCCCCCTGAGGCCATGGCATCTTCATAGGATCGCTGATATTCCATCAGTGCGTTTTCTATCCGCTCTTTGGACCGCTGGGGCTCGTCCAGCACCAGGCAGCCCGGCTTAAAGTAATCCACTAGCCCCGCCGTCTGGGGATAAAAGCAGGGGATGAGGTTCTCCATCCCCTCAAAGCGCCCCTGCAGCGCCAGTTTCTGCTCCCATTGAGCCAGCCGCTCCGTCAACCGCTCCCATGGCTGCTGCTCCCGCGCTCCGGTTAAAAGCGCAACGCTTTGAAGCGTATCCTCATGCCGCCGGCTCTCTGCCGTTTGCGCCATCCGCTTGAGGCGGCGCACACCTTCCGCCACCTGCTTGCGCAGATGGTTGACGCCATATTCCATGGCCGCCTCATCAATGGGGCATTCTCCAGCTGGAAGTATCCGTGCCTGCGCAAGCGCTTCGATGGAGCGCTGATTCATCACGTCAAAGCTCCGTAGCGCGTCGATCTCATCGTCAAAGAATTCCACCCGCACAGGGTGCTCGGCGCCCACGGGGAAAATATCCACGATGCCGCCCCGCGCCGCAAATTGGCCCGCGCCCTCTACCCGTTCCTCCCTGGCATATCCGGCGCCAACCAGCCGCATGCAAAGCGTTTCTACTGCAATGCGCTGGCCTGTTTCCAGGGTAAACATAGCCTGACGGAAAGCCGAAGCCGGCGGCAGCGGCTGGCACAGCGCATCAGCCGGGGCACACAGCACGTCGATATGCCCCTCCAACAGCGCACCTAAAACCCCAATACGGCGCGCCTCTATTTCCCGGGACACCGCCTCCGCGCGATAAAGGGTCGCAGGCCTTGCAGGAAACGATGCGGCGCGGATCCCGCCCATTGCCTCCATGTCCTCGCAGATGCGCGCAGCCGCCTCATCAGAGGGCGTAATGACGAGAACCGGCCCATAACCCTTGAGCATAAGCGCCGCAACCAGGTGGCTCTTCATGCCCTCGGAGGGCCCCAGCACAGCGCAAGGCGTCCTTCCTTCCTGTGCCGCTCGCTCGATTTGCTGCCAGCCAGCCGAACTGTACAGCGGGCCCATCAGGGCCTGTTCATAATGCATGACGCACTTCCTCCCTATCCCTGGAACGTATTGGCAAACCGCATTGCCTCATCCATATCGCCCCGGATGATCTCTGTGGCGGCGTCTGCCGCCGCTTGCCTTACCTGTGCCAGGGTTTCCCGCTCTGCCTTGGTGGGAATGCCGAGCACATAGTCCGCTAACAGCGTGCCAGGTTCAGGCTTGCCCACGCCGATGCGGATCCGGGGAAACTCCCCGCCTCCCAGGTGGGCGATCAGCGACTTCATGCCATTATGCGTCCCCGCCGATCCTGCCTGACGCACCCGAAGCCTTCCTACCGGGAGGTCAATATCATCATATATCACTAAGATATGATCCTTGGGCACGTCAAAATACCGGGCCATGGCGCCCACGCATTCGCCCGAAGCGTTCATATACGTCTGCGGCGCTACCAGCATCACCCGCTCGCCCGCTGCTATCCCCTTACCATAAAGGCCCTGAAAGCCCTTGGTCGAAAGGGGAATCCGCCATCGCTCAGCCAGCACGTCCAGCGTCAAAAAGCCCATGTTGTGGCGGGTTTGGGCATATTCCCTACCCGGATTTCCCAGGCCTACAATGATATACATAGCATAATCCTTTCATGCAAATAAGGGGGATTCGCCAATCCCCCCGGTATCCTATCATGATCGGTATTATTTTATCGAAAAACAGGCTAGGATGCAAGCATGCATCCTAGCCCTTCCGAATCCTTTA
Source organism: Candidatus Parachristensenella avicola (assembly GCA_904420205.1). GTDB lineage: Bacteria > Bacillota > Clostridia > Christensenellales > UMGS416 > Parachristensenella > Parachristensenella avicola. The sequence continues at coordinate 48,010 of CAJFUN010000008.1, forward strand.
TGCTACTCGAGGCTACAGTGCCTCCATGCGCTCCTGATAGCCGATGGGCCGCACTGTTGCCGGCGCTTCATCAAAAAGTGGGCTCACCGGCCGGCGCTGGTAAATGCGCTCAATGGCTTCCGCAAAAATAAGCTCCACGGAGAGCACCTTTATTTTGGGGATACGCTTATACGCCGGCAGCGCAATGGTATCCAGCAGGACGACTTCCTGAATGGGCGAAGCGGATAAGCGCTCCACAGCCGGGCCGGAAAGCACGCCGTGCGTCGCGCAGGCTCGCACCTCTGTTGCGCCGGCATGCACCAGTGCATCGGCCGCGTGGCATAGCGTGCCGGCTGTATCGATCATATCATCCACAAGCAAGCATCGTTTCCCTTCCACGTCTCCGATAATGTGCATTACCTCGGATACGTTGGCCCGCTGCCGCCGCTTATCGATAATGGCCATGGAAGCCCCTAACCGGGCTGCAAAGCTGCGGGTGCGGCTCACGCTGCCCAGATCCGGCGATACCACCACAAGCTGCTCGCCCCCCAGTCCCTCGCCGGCAAAATAGCCGCTTAGGATGGGCGCGCCCATAATATGGTCTACCGGCACATTGAAGAAGCCTTGGATTTGCGGCGCATGCAGGTCCATTGTCAGCACGCGGTCCACGCCGGCCGCTGCAATCAGGTCCGATACCAGCTTGGCGGTGATGGGGTCGCGGGCCTTGGTCTTCCGATCCTGCCGGGCGTAACCGAAGTACGGAATTACGGCCGTTACACTGGCAGCCGAGGCACGCCTGCAGGCGTCGGTCAGAATCAGAAGCTCCATCAGGCTGTCATTGACCGGGTCGGATGTGGACTGCACCAGGAATACGTCCATTCCTCGGACGGTCTCCCGGATATTGACCGATATTTCGCCGTCGCTGAACCGGCCCACCTCGCAGTCGCCCAGTTCAAGCCCCAGCACGGCCGCGATCCGCTCCGCCAGCGTCCTTGACGCATTGCCCGCAAAGAGCTTGATCCCCTGCTGCTGCATTCCTTTTCCTCCTTGATCCGCCCCAAGATAGGGCGGTTATTGCTTTCGCCGCTTTTGAGCCCAATCCGCCTTGTTTTCCTGCCGGCTGCGGGCGATCCCCAGCGCGCCGTCTGGCACATCCTCCGTAATGGTGCTGCCCGCCGCCGTATAGGCGCCTTCGCCCACCGTTACCGGAGCCACCAGATTGGTATTGCAACCGATAAAGGCCGCGTCGCCCACCCGCGAGCGCTGCTTACGCTGCCCGTCATAGTTAACGAATACCGTGCCGCAACCCACGTTCACGCGGCTGCCTACATCCGCATCCCCTACATAGCTCAGATGGGATACCTTGGTATCGTGCCCAATATTTGCATTTTTTATTTCCACAAAGTCGCCGATACGGCAATCGGATTCCACATGAGCGCCGGGCCTAAGATACGCAAAGGGACCGACCTGACAACGGTCGCCTACCTGGGCCTGCTCCATCACCGAGGCTTCGGCGCAGCATCCGTCTCCTAGGCGGCTCTGACTTATGCGGTTTCCGGGATACAGCACACAGCCCTCGCCGATCACCGTGCCCGACTGAAGATAATTGTCCGGATAGATCAGCGTATCCCGCCCGATCTCCACGCCTTTTTCAATATAGGTACGCTCCGGATCCACCAGCTCCACGCCGTTGAGCATGTGTTCCCTGGCGATGCGCAGACCCATAACGCGACCTGCCTGGGCCAGCTGCGCCCGGTCGTTCACACCGGCCGATTCCGCTGCGTCAGCCACCATAGCGGTTACCTTTTCGCCTGCTTTCACCAAAAGACCGATCACATCGGTTAGATAGTATTCATGCTGGTCATTGTGGTTGTCCAGCCGCTCCAGGCCCCACGCCAGGCTTTGGGCGTCAAAGCAGTACACCGAGGTGTTGATCTCCCGCACTTGCCGCTGCTGTTCAGTGGCGTCCCGATGCTCCACAATACAACATACCTGGCCCTTCTCGTCACGGATGACCCGTCCATAGCCCGTCGCATCGGGCAGCACCGCCGTCAGCACGCAGGCCTTGGCGCCGTCCTGCCGGGCTGATTCCACCAGACGGGCGACGGTTTCCCCCTTGAGCAAAGGCATGTCGCCGGCCATAACCACCACGTATCCCTGGCTTGGAATAAAATCTTTCGCCATCATCACCGCATGCCCAGTGCCTTTTTGCTCTTGCTGCACAGCAATATCCACATCAGCCAGCCGTCCGATCAGCTGATCCCGTCCGTGACCCACGATCACCACCGGATGTGGATCGGCCGTCCGGGCTGCATCCAGCACCCAATCAATCATCGGCCGTCCATGGACCTGGTGCAGCACCTTCGCAAGGTTCGATTTCATCCGCTTTCCCTCGCCGGCCGCCATGATCATCACACGTATCTGCTGCATACTCGATAAACTCCTTTTCCCAACTTCGCCATTTTGGCGCAAAAGATGTAAAGCCATTATACCACAGGCTGACGAATTTCGGAACAAGGAGGTTTTTTACCCCATAATGCGCAAAAAAGCCGGCGGATCAAACCGCCGGCCGAAGGACTATTCCAACGAAAGAATGTAATAATAAAGGGGCTGCCCCGCATTATGCGCTTCCACGTCGCAGTCAGGATAGCGCTCCCTAAGGTCATCTCGAAGCGCGATAGCTTCCTCCTCGCTCACGTCCTTGCCATAGTAGAGGGTAATGATCTCCTCATCGGCGCGCATTTTCTCGACCAGATCCAACGTAACTTCCCGGACGGAGGTGCCCAGCACCTCGATTTTCCCTTCGTTCATCCCCATGATATCGTCCTTATGGATATCCAGGCCGTCGAAATTGGAATCGCGCACCGCAAAAGTGACCTGCCCGGTTTTAACGAAGGAAATCGCGTCGGTCATCTCCTGCTCGTTCTGATCGCCATCGGCGTCGGGATTAAAGGCCAGCACAGCCGCCAGGCCCTGGGGCACGGTCTTGGTGGGAATTACATGCACCTCACACTGGGCCAATTCCGCCGCCTGTCGCGCGGCCATGATGATATTGGAGTTGTTGGGCAGCACATATACGCAATCCGCGTTTAATCCTCTAATCGCTTCCAGGATATCTTCCGTAGAGGGGTTCATCGTCTGCCCGCCCTCCACGAAGCCGTCTACCTGAAGATCCTTAAAGATCGCCCGGATGCCCGCACCAGCTGCTACCGTTACCATTCCATAGGGCTTATGGGGCACAGGCTCTGCCGCGGCCTCAGCTGCCTTGACCACCAGATTACGATGCTGCTCGCGCATATTATCGATCTTGATGTTGCTTAATTCGCCCAGGCGCAGCGCATATTGCAGCACCTTGCCGGGCATATTGGTATGCACGTGTACCTTGATGACCGACTCGTCGCCTACGACCACCAACGAATCACCAATGATGCTTAAGCGGCCTTTCAGCCTGTCCACATCCGCTTCATCAACGCCCTCTTTCAGGTGGGTCACAATGAATTCGGTGCAATAGCCGAAAGTAATCTCCTGCAGTGACCCGGCAGCGGCGGAAAGCGACTCATCCCCGTCTGCTTCAGCCGGGCCTGCCGGGGCAACGGAAGGCTCTGTCTCCGCTTCACCCTCAATTTCTTCGCCCCGCAGCGCGCCCAACCAGCCTTCGTAAATGGTGAGCAGCCCTTTGCCGCCAGCATCCACTACACCGGCCTGTTTCAGCACTTCCAGCATGTCCGGCGTACGCTCCAGCGTCGCCTGGCCCGCCGCCAGCGCCTCTTCCATCATCAGGATCATATCAGCGTCCGCGCCCTGGCGTTCAGCGCTGGCAATTGCAGCATCGGCAAATCCTCGGGAAACCGTGAGTACCGTACCTTCTCGGGGCTTCATAACCGCCTTATAGGCCATTTCCACTCCGCCCCGGAAAGCGGCCGCCATATCCGCCGGCGTTAGCTCTTCCTTACCCTGTACCCCTTTAAAGAATCCTCGGAAAAGCTGGGATAAGATCACGCCGGAGTTACCCCGCGCGCCCTTCAGCGCGCCGCGGGACATGGCTTCGGCCACGTCGCCTGCCGAGTTGCTTTGGGTCTTTTCCACTTCCTTTGCAGCGCTGCGGAGCGTCAGCGACATGTTGGTGCCCGTATCGCCGTCCGGCACTGGGAACACGTTCAGCGCGTCTACCGCCTTTTTATTGCGCTCCAGCAGCATCAGGCCGTTATGGATCATCTCCTTAAGCAGCCCTCCATCGATCTTTGCAATATTCACGTCCACAACTCCCTCTTTAGTTTACGCGAATGCCTTCAACCGTGACATTCACCTTGCTGACCTTCAATCCGGTCTGATTTTCCACGTTGTACTTGACCGTATCGATGGCCGAGGAAGAGACGGCAAAAATCGAAATGCCGTATTCCACGATCACAAACATATCAATTACAAGCTCGTTATCCGTCGTTGACACGCGGATCCCCCGGGTAAAATTCTCACGGTTGAGCAGCTCAACCAGCCCGTCGCTGGCCTTTTTGGCGGCCATACCTACGATGCCATAGCAGCTTTCCGCGCTGCGGCCGGCTATTTTAGCGATCACATCATCCGCGATCTGGATGGTGCCCATCTCATTGGTCAACGTAGCCATCATGATCCTCCTGTTCTCCTGCGGCCTTGACTTTTGCCTATTTACGGTATTATTCTAAACGATAATGGCGCTAAATACAAGTTGATCGGTCCCTTTTCTTTTCTCATGCGCCTGTATCGGCGTAATTTTCGTTCAAATTGTCGTGATCCGTGAAAAAAGGCTTGCCAAATTTCTTCTGGTCTGTTAGAATAATCATGTTTTGAATTTGAAGAATTTACTCACCATGAGGAGGTGTTTAGCTATGGCTAAATTCTGCGAGATCTGTGCAAAAAAGGCCGTGCACGGTAACCGTGTCAGCCATTCCGTCCGCAAAACGAAGCGCACCTGGGCGCCCAACATCCAGCGTGTCCGCGCCATCGTGGACGGTACCCCTACCACGCTGAACGTATGCACCCGTTGCCTGCGCTCTGGCAAGGTTCAGCGCAACGTATAACGTCCGGCGCCTGAAGGCAAGAAACGAACATGGCTCTTTTGTGCCATGTTTTTTCTTTTTTCGCCTTGGCCCATCGTATGCGCCCGGACGCTGAAATATGCCGGAATCATCCGGTCTTTCCCTGATTGCAGCAAAAGGCGGTATGCGCGCGCATACCGCCTTTTTTGCTTGAACGCGTTCTCTCTATAGATCGTCCTGCTGCTCCCATACAATACCGATTACGTCCATCCCCAGATGGATACCCAGCACCGGGCCCACGCTGCGTCGCTGAATGCTTACGCCGGGATATTGCTGGCTCAGCCGCTCCTGCAGCGCCTGGCTGGCGGTACCGCCGCCGATTTCGTGAACGATGAGCCGGTCAACCCGCTCAGGCACTCGGGCGATCATCTGACGCATCTGGTCATGCCGTCCGCGGGCAATGCCATCGGATACGACGCATCCTTCATACACCTTTAAGATGGGGCGAATATTGAGCACCGTACCCACCGATTGGCGCACGATGCCCAACCGGCCGCTGCGCCGTAACGGCCCCATATCGCTGACAGAAAAAACGATCCCGATCCGCTCCCTCAGCTTCATCAGCCGGTCAATGATCTCCTCCATGGAGCGTTCCTGGCGGATCATCTCCGCCGCCTTCTGTATTAGAAGATAGGTGCCTCCTGCAGCCAGCATACTGTCCACAATGTGAATATGCGCCCCGCCCAGGTTCCGCGCCGCCACCGATGCGTTGGAATAAGTGCCGCTGAGCCGCGAGGACAGGGTAATGCACAGCACCTCATATCCTTTTCGGATCAGCTCCTCGAACGTGGCCATAAATACCGGCAGCGTCGTTTGTGAGGTCGTCACCTGGCAGTCGCCGCCGGAAAGCGCGATGATCCGCTCGAAGTTTCCGTTCTTGTCGGCGTAGGTTTCGTTGTAGCTTCGTGAATTAACCGTATAGGAAATCGGGACCAGCCGCACGCCCATCTGCTGCGCTTCGCGCTGCGTCAGATAGGCGGTACTGTCCGTAACGATTGCAATCATTGCTGCTCTCCTATTTTGCGAAATTTCTGATAGCGCCGCGCAAGCAGCTCTTCCAGCGGCCGCTGGATGTTCTCGGTCACGACCCGATCCATCGCGTCCCGCAGGCCGGCAAAAATCATGTCCCAGGGCTGATCCTCCCCAATGACCCGCTCAATGACGCCCAGGGAAAACAGGTCTTGGGCCGTCAAGCGCAGACATGCCGCAGCCTGCTGTGTCTGGGCTGGATCCTTCCACAGGATGGATGCGCAGCCTTCCGGCGAGATTACCGAGTAGATGGCGTTCTCCATCATCCAAACCTCATCGGCGACAGCCAGGGCCAGCGCCCCGCCGCTGCCGCCCTCGCCGATCAGCAGCGAGAGCACCGGCGTTTTCAGGGTCATCATCTCCATTAGGTTTTGGGCGATGGCTTGGCCCTGCCCCCGCTCCTCGGCGCCAATACCGCAGTATGCGCCGGAGGTATCCACCAGGCAGATAACCGGCCGGCGAAACTTTTCAGCCAGCTTCATCTGTCGCAGGGCCTTACGATATCCCTCGGGATGGGCCGCGCCAAAGTTTCGTTTCACCTTTTCTGCGGTATCCACCCCCTTTTCCAGGCCAACGACCGTAACCGGCCGCCCATTCAGCCTGGCCAGGCCGCAGACCACCGCGGGATCGTCGCCGTAGCACCGGTCGCCATGCATCTCTATAAAATCGGTAAATATCGCATCAATATACGCCTGGGCCGTGGGCCTTCCCTTGGCTCGGGCTGCCGTCACCCGTTCCCATGCGGTCATGAGCCCACCTCCTCATCATGCAGCGCCAGCAGCTGCGCCAGGCAACGTTTCTCATCCCTGCGATCCACAATCGCGTCCACAAATCCCTTCTCCAGCAGGAATTCCGCCCGCTGAAAGCCTTCGGGCAGCTTTTGCCGGATGGTCTGTTCGATTACCCGCGGCCCCGCAAAACCGATAAGCGCCCGAGGCTCGGATAGGATGATATCGCCTTCCATAGCGAAGCTGGCCGTTACACCGCCGGTGGTCGGATCAGTCAGCACCGTAATATATAAAAGTCCGGCGTCGCTGTGGCGCTTTACCGCGCCGCTGGTTTTCGCCATCTGCATCAGCGAGAGGATGCCCTCCTGCATACGGGCGCCGCCGGAAACGGTAAAGCCCACCACCGGCAGCCGTGCCTGAAGTGCGGTCTCAAAGAGGCGGGTAATCTTCTCTCCGACCACAGTCCCCATGGAGCCCATCATAAAGGCGGCATCCATGACAAATATCGCTACAGGGTGACCGTCGATGCTGCACCGGCCGCAGACCACGCCTTCGGCGAGGCCGCTGGCCTTCTTTGCAGCCTCCAGCTTTTTTTCGTATCCGGGAAAATCGATTAGATTACGGGAATCCAACGATCCGTCCAGCTCCTCAAAGCTACCTTCGTCGCAGATCAGAGCCAACCGCTCACGGGCGTTCATGCGGAAATGATAGCCGCAGCTGGGGCACACATAAGCGGATTGAGCCAAATCACGGGTGAAAAGCGTGCGTTTGCAGCCTTTGCAGGCCACGCAAAGCTCCTCCGGAATGGCGGCCTGGCTACCCGGGCGGCTGCCTTCCGCTTCCAGGGGAATATTCGGCTTTCTGAAGAGACCTCGTTTAAGCATAAACCCTCCTTATCCCAGCATGTCGGTGGTATAGGAACCGTCTAGGAAGCGCTCGTCCCCCAGCAGCTCCATCTGCAGCTCACCATTATGATCCACGCCTTCAATGACCAGTTCGCATAGGGCGGCCTGCATCTTACGGATGGCCTCCTGACGGGTGCTGGCGCTGACGATCAGCTTGCCGATCATGGAATCATAGAAAGGAGGCACCTGATAATCCTGGTAAAGCGCCGTATCAAATCGCACCCGAGGGCCTCCCGGGATATGGAGCAAGCTGATGCGCCCGCAGCTGGGCCGGAAATTAAGATCAGGATTTTCCGCGTTGATCCGGCACTCAATGGCATGGCTATCCAGCCGGATATCCTCTTGGGTAAAGTCCATGGGAAGTCCAGCCGCAATGCGGATCTGCCATTTGACCAGGTCGATATTGGTTACCATCTCAGTCACGGGATGCTCCACCTGCAGGCGGGTATTCATTTCCATGAAGTAATAGTTTCCTTCCTGATCCAGCAGGTATTCGATTGTACCCGCGCCCAGGTAGCCTGCAGCCCTGGCGGCCTTGACGGAGCTTTCCATCATGCGCTGCCGGAGCGCTTCATCCACCCGGTAACAGGGGCTTTCTTCAATGAGCTTTTGATTCTTGCGCTGGACAGAGCAATCCCGTTCTCCTAAACACACGACGGAGCCGCTATGATCGCACAGCAACTGCATCTCTACATGCTTCACCGGTTTCAAATACTTTTCCATATAAACCGCGCCGTCGCCAAAGGCGTTTCGTGCCTCGAAAGAGGCGTTTTGAAAGGCCTCTTCCACCTGATCCGGGCCCTTCACCATGCGGATGCCCCGCCCGCCGCCGCCGGCCCGCGCCTTAATGAGCAGTGGATAGCCAATCCGCTCCGCTTGGCGCTTGGCTTCCTCCACCGTCTCCACCAGGTCGCATCCGGGAATAACCGGTACGCCCGCTTCGATCATGGTGCGGCGCGCCGCCTCCTTGTCGCCCATCCGGGCGATTACCTCGGCCGGCGGCCCAATAAAGACCAGGTTGCACTGGGCGCATAGTTCGGCAAACTTGGCGTTCTCGCTGAGTAAGCCATAACCGGGATGGACCGCTTCCGCACCGCTGGCCACCGCCACCGACAAGATCGCGCCCATGTTCAGGTAGCTATCCGCGACCTTGGCCGGACCGATACAATAGCTTTCATCCGCCAGGCTCACGTGCAGGGCATCCCGGTCCGCCTCGGAAAATACCGATACGGTTAAGATTCCCATCTCCTTGCAGGCACGGATGATCCGCACCGCGATTTCGCCGCGATTGGCGATTAAAATCTTGTTAAACAAGCCGTAGCCTCCTTGGATAGACGGACTTTTCACATTGGCCCGCCGCTGAGCAACCCCATGCGGCGGGCCAACATGTTATGAATCCTTCTGAATCAAAGCAAAGGAAAACTCGCCGCTGGCCACAAGCTTCCCATCCACCGTCGCCTTGCCTTCGGTGAAGTAGAAGGGGCCCTTTGTCCGGCGCAAGCGAATCTCCAGATCCAACCGGTCGCCGGGCTTTACCTGTCCCTTGAACCGAACCTTGTCAATGCTGGTATAAAGGGGCGTGGACTGCTTGAGCTTCTCGGCAAAGAGCACGCAGGCGGCCTGTGCGATGATTTCGCACTGCACCACGCCGGGCACAATGGGATTGCCGGGAAAATGCCCCTGCAAAAACCACTCATCGCCCCGCACGAGGTAGCTGCCCCGCGCTACGCCGTCCTCATCCAGCTCGGCCTCGTCCACCAACAGCATAGGTTCCCGATGGGGTAAAATCTGCTTCAATTCCTCGCGATTCATTTTTTCACCTTCGCCTAAAAAATCTTGAACACCGTCTGTCCGAATTCCACAATCTGCCCGTCCTGGGCGCAAATATCCACGATTTCGCCGTCCTTTTCGGCGGTGATCTCGTTCATAAGTTTCATCGCCTCGATCAGGCAGAGCACGTCTCCCGCCTTTACCTTGCTCCCAATGGATACATAGGGCTGGGCGCCCGGAGCAGGCGCCGCGTAGAACACGCCGACCATGGGCGACTTGATCTCCGTAATGTGGTTAAAGTCTACCGCCGGAGAAGGGTCCGGCTGCACCGGCTCTACCGGCGCCGCCACAGGCTGGACGGGCATGACCGGCGTCGTATTCGCCGCCGTGCGTTCCCGCTCCAGGCGAATGCGCATTGCACCCTCGCTTACCTCCAGCGCCGTCAGATCCGATTGGCGGATCAGCCGAGCCAGCGCTTCGATTTGCTGCAAATCCATATTATGCCTCCTTCACAGGGCAAAAGGCCAAACAGCCGTTATGCCCGCCGAAACCCAGCGAAAGGGAAAGCGCGAGATCCGCCTGCACCTTGCGGGCCCTGTGGGGGATATAGTCCAAATCACACTCCGGATCCGGCTCGTCCAGCCCGATGGTCGGCGGCAGGATGCCCTCTGTCAGGGCGTAGACACAGGCAATCGCTTCCACTGCGCCGGCAGCGCCCAGCATATGGCCGGTCATCGATTTGGTGGAGCTGATCATCGCGCGTGCTGCCCCCTGGCCCAAGGCCTTATGGATGGCCTGGGTTTCGGTCTTATCATTGAGGGGCGTGCTGGTGCCGTGGGCGTTAATATACAGCTGTCCATCGGCTGCGTCGCCCGCGCCGGCCAATGCCAGGCGAATCGCTCGGGCGCTTTCATTCGCCTCCGGATCCGGAGCTGTCACATGGTAGGCGTCGCAGGTATTGCCGTATCCGCAGACCTCTGCCAGGATGCGGGCACCGCGGGCTATGGCGTGCTCATATTCTTCCAGCACGAGGATGCCTGCACCCTCACCCATCACGAAACCGTCGCGCCGCCGGTCAAAGGGAATGGAAGCCGTCGCCGGATCGTTGCGGTGCGTCAACGCCATGCAGCTTGTAAAGCCCGCTACCGCTAGGGTGGTAATAGCCGCCTCCGCGCCGCCGGCCAGGATTACGTCAGCCCTGTCGCCGGCGATGGCAAGGTAGGCTTCCCCAATGGCATGGGTACTGGTGGCGCAAGCCGTCACCACGGGCAGGCAGGGCCCTTTGGCCCCAAAGCGCATGGCTATATTGCCTGCCGCAATATTGGATATCATCATGGGGATAAAGAAGGGGGAAATCCTTCCCGGCCCCCGGGTGAAAAGCTTATTTGCCTCGGTCAGCAGCGTATTCATGCCACCAATGCCTGAGCCCACATAGACGCCGGTGCGTTCCGGATCAGGCTGCGTGATGCCGCTCATTGCCATTGCCTCGGTAGCGGCAGCCATCGCATACTGGGTATACAGATCGCACTTACGGGCCTGTTCCTTGGTCATGCAGCATTGGTAGTCGAAATCTTTGACCTCTGCGGCAATCTTGACGGCATAATCCGTGGTGTCAAACCGTGTGATCCTATCGATCCCACACCGGCCGGCGACAAGGCTCTGCCAGTATTCGGGGGCCGTATTGCCGATGGGCGTAACCGCGCCCATACCGGTAATCACAACTCTGCGCATATTCCCCTCCTGTTACATATTCAACCCGCCGTCCACGGGAATCACCGCGCCTGTGATATACCCTGCCTCCTCCGAGGCAAGGAAGGCGCAAACCGCAGCGATTTCCTCCGGCGTTCCCATGCGCTTAAGCGGAATGGCCTGCTGTGCGGCGCTGAGCACCTGCTCCGGCAGCTTGCCGGTCATGTCGGTATCGACGAACCCCGGCGCCACCACGTTGCAGGTTATGCCCCGCCCTGCCAGCTCTTTGGCCGTGGTTTTGGCCAGCCCGATCATGCCTGCCTTAGCGGCAGCGTAGTTGGCCTGGCCGGCGTTGCCCATGAGGCCTGCGACCGATGCGATGTTGATGATCCTTCCAGCGCGTTTCCGGATAAAATTGCGGTATAAATGCTTAATCATATGAAAAGCGCCTTTGAGGTTGGTATCAATCACACGGTCAAAATCTTCCTCCTTCATTTGGAAGATCAGGCTGTCGCGCGTAATGCCGGCATTGTTAACCAGAATGTCCACGCCGCCGAAATCCTTGAGTACCTGCTCGGTTATGCGCGCCGTCTCCTCAAAGCTGGATACGTCGCAGCGGTAGCACCGGGCGCATACGCCCTGTGATTCGATCTGCTGCCGGGTCTGCTGGGCCGCTTCCTCGTTGGAGGCGTAAACCAGGGCGATATCGGCCCCCTCACGGGCCATGGCAAGGGCGACTGCACGGCCGATGCCTCTGGATGCCCCGGTAATCAGGGCTACCTTCCCTTTAAGCATGATTACCCTCCCTCAGCGCTTCCACCGCCGCCTTCAGGCTTGCAGGATCGCAGATGGAACAGGCGGTCAGCGTCTTGTCAATCTTACGGTTCAAGCCCGTCAGGGTTTTACCCGCACCGACCTCCACAAAGGCCGTTATGCCGTCGGCCTTCAGCCGCTCAATGGTTTGCTGCCAGCGCACCGGACTCATGGCCTGCTTGGCCAGCGTCCCGGCAGGGTCGTCTTCATAGGGCCGTGCGGTCAGGTTAGCATAAAGCGTGGGGAATGGCTTCTTCAGATCCATGCCATCTAGAATCTGCCTTAGCCCCTTGGCGGCTTCCTCCATAAAGGGGCTATGGAAGGCGCCGCTGACGTTCAACCGCATCGTCCGCCCGCCTGCCGCCGCCACCGCCTGCGTAAAGGCCTGCTCTTCCCTGGCCGCCATCGCGCAGACGACCTGCCCGGGGCAGTTATAGTTCACCGGATAGACTGCCTCGAATCCGCGGCAAATCTCCTCCACCTGCTCTGCGGAAAGGCGCAGCACGGCTGCCATGACGCCCGGATTGCGCTGAGCGCATTCCTGCATCATCTCGCCCCGGCGGATCACCAGCCGGAAAGCATCCTCCAACGTCAGCATCCCGGTAAAAGCTACGGCCGCTATCTCGCCCAGCGAAAAGCCAGCCGCCGCTTGAGGCTCCAGCCCCGCCTCTTTGGCCGCTTCCGCGCAAGCCAGGTCCATGGCGAAAAGGCAGGGCTGCGTATTGACCGTCTGGGAAAGCTCTTCCATCGATCCTTCAAAGCACTGGCGAAGCGTGCCGGGCCGCAGGGCTTCACACGCGTCAAACACACGCCGGGCCGCGGCGCTTTCATCGTAAAAGGCCCGGCCCATGCCCGGAAATTGCGCCCCCTGTCCCGCGAACAGGAAAGCTACTTTTCCCATTTGGCTGCTGTGCATAGTACCTCCTCAGCCTGGCGCATCATCCCGTCGATAATGGCCTTGGCGCTTTCTTTTTGGTTAACCATAGCGGCGCACTGGCCCGCTAGGAAGCTGCCCCGCTCCAAATCGCCTTCCTGGGCGGCACGGCGCAGCGCACCTACGCCGTAGGCTTCCAGGTCTTCGTCGGATACGGACGCGTCATATTCCATCTGGGCATACTGGCGGCTGAAGGGGTTCTTTAAGGCCCGCACCGGATGGCCCAGCCGCCGTCCGGTCACGATGGTATCAATATCCTTGGCCTTCAGCACCTTCTCCTTATAGCGCTCATGGACGGTGCATTCGTCGGCTACCAGAAAACGGGTGCCTACCTGCACGCCTACCGCACCCAGCATCAGGGCAGCCGCCACGCCCCGGCCATCGGCAATGCCGCCGGCGGCTATAACGGGAATCTTTACCGCGTCTACCACCTGGGGCACCAGGGTCATGGTGGTCAAGTCGCCCACATGGCCGCCGGATTCGCCACCTTCGGCAATCACCGCAGCCGCGCCGGCCCGTTCCACCATGCGCGCCATGGCCGTGGAGGGAACCACAGGCACCACTTTGATACCCGCCTCCTGCCACCGGGCCATAAAGCGATTGGGTAAACCGGCGCCGGTCGTAACCACCGGCACGCGTTCCTGTGCAACCACCTGAGCAACCTCATCCACATGGGGGCTCATCAGCATAATATTAACGCCAAAGGGCCGATCGGTCGCAGCCCGCACCTGGCGGATCTGCTCCCTTAGGTAATCGGCCCCGGCGTTCATGGCTGAGATAATCCCCAAGCCGCCCGCCTTGGATACTGCCCCAGCCAGGGAGGCGTCCGCGATCCAGGCCATGCCGCCCTGCAGGATCGGCTCTTCGATCCCCAGCAGTGAACAAAGCGGCGTCCTCATTTTACGTTCTCCTCGATCAGGGCAACCAGCTCGCCCACGGTGGAGAGCTTTTCGTTCATCTCGATGGTGATGTTGAATTCGTCTTCCAGATTCATAATGAGCTCGGCCGTGTCCAGCGAGTCCACGCCCAAGTCGGCAAAGGTGCTGTCCATGGTAATGGTCGATACGTCGATATCCTTGTAGTCAGCAAGAATCTGTGCAACTTTTTCAAACATGGTCATTTCCTCCGAAATTCTAATTTGATTACGCTTTATGTGAAAGGGAAAGCTCCCCTTTCAGCCTATTTTCGCCAGGTCATAAGCGCCGCGCCGGTTGTCAACCCCGCGCCAAAAGCGCTCATCATGATCCGCTGGCCCTCCTTCAGCAGCCCCTGCCGGTTCATCTCGTCCATGAGCACGGGGATGCTGGCCGAAGATATGTTACCGTACCGCTCGATGGTGGTGGGAAACTTTTCTCGAGGCTGCTTAAGCCGCGCACGGGCCGCCTCGATAATCCGAAGGTTTGCCTGGTGCAGCAGATACCAATCCACCTGCCCCGCCTCCAAACCGTTGTTCTTCAGCATGGCGCGTATATCCCGCGTAATGGATGATACGGCAAATTTATAGACCTCCTGCCCATTCATGGTCAGATAGGGATGCTGGGGCCGCCCCTGGAAAAAGGGGCTGTTGCCCTTGGGTGCGTCGGCCACCAGCCATTCCTCGCTGGGCTTGGCGGTGAGCATCAGATCGTTAAGCCCGTTTCCAGGCCCCAGAACCACCGCTCCCGCTCCATCACCGAACAGCACGCAAGTGGAGCGGTCGGTCCAGTCCGTAAGAAAGGACAGGGCCTCGGCCCCGACGATGGCCATGCGCTTCACCCGTCCCGCGGTTAGATAGGCGTCGGCCACGTCCAGCGCCGCGATGAATCCGGCGCAAGCGCCGTTGAGATCGATCGCCGGGCAGTTAATCCCCAGCTCCCGCTCGATCATGTTGGCCAGTGCCGGCGTAGCCGTGTCGCCCCGCACCGTGGTGCATAGGATCATTTCCAGCTCTCCGGGCGCGCAGCCGGCGTTCTCCAGTGCCAGGGACAAGGCCTTCGCCCCCAAGCTTGAAAGGGTTTCCGTGGTGATGACGCGGCGCTCATGGATCCCCGTACGGGTCACGATCCATTCGTCGGACGTATCCACCATGTGCGTCAGCTCCTCGTTGGTCAGACGCTTTTCCGGCATTGCGCTGCCGGTTCCCAGAATGGTAAGACTCATATCACGCCTCTACTCTATTTTTTCTCGTCAGGATAGACTGATTGCAGGTATTCATCCATCCGCTGGATAGCCGTCAGCAGCACCCGCTTCTCTTCGTCGGTAAATCCCCGGGCAATATGGTTCAACAGCAGGCGGTGAAAATAGCGGTGAGCCACATCCGCCTTGCGGCCTAAGGGTGTGACGCGCACGCAGACCATGCGGCCGTCCTTCTCATCGCGGAATTTCTCCACATATCCCTTTTTCACCAGCTTGTTGATCGCGACTGTCACCGTTGGCAGCGAAAGGGAATGCTCCTGGGCGATATAGGTGATGCTTTTGGGCGTTTTATCCTTGGCGATGGTTTCAATCAGATGCAGCTCGTTGATGCTCAACTCTGCATTGCTTTTATCCCGGGTCATGCGCTCTTCGATCCGGTCAATATCCCGATAGGTGGACAAAAGCAGCCGGTTCAACTGCGATAGAAAATCGTCCATGGAATCCTCCGCTGCAATAGGGTTTTACTAGTTAGACTAACTAAGTATAAGGTTGGAATAGCGCTTTGTCAAGACTTCTTCCCTGTACCATGCCAATGTCCCCGCACATCTTTACGAGGGCGCCCATCAGCCCGAACCCTTGCTATTTCCGCTTAGCCTGTTATAAACCTCCATATCAGGTCTGTTTCTTTCGGTATGGCGTTGGCTGGAAATTGTCGTATGCGCTGATCCGATCGGTGCCCGTTCATCGTCTGCAGCGTGTCCTTCATCCGTCCGTTCCTTTCACCGGCCTTTTCGTAGTCGCATCCGGCAGCGCGATTGGGGAAACGGCCCTCTCCATAACCGGAAACCGCGGCTGACGGCATGAATCATCGTATCCGGGCTGCCGTTTATTGGAAAGCCGCCCAAGGCCGCTTTCTAGCGAGGGGTATCGCCCGTGCAAAGATAAACAGCGCAAAGCCGGTAAAGCTTCCGCCCGTTTGCCTGTCTCCGGCGCAATATGGCCCTTTGATCTTCCCAAGCGAAATAGCGGCTCCTAGGCCGGCGGGCATGCACTTGGGTTGGCGAGACCAAAACAAATTACGCGCCATTTCAGTGACTTCCTTCTGAAATGGCGCGCGTTTTATTCCTTTATTTCCCAGGGCATAACGTCCCCCGGCTCCGCCAGATGCTCCAGCAGCGGCCCGATTCCTTCGCCTGTAACGGAATCCACAAAGAAGATATCTTTGCACCCGCAAAGGCGCAGCCAGCGCGCTGCCCGGTCGGGCCTGGCGTCCGGCCGCTCAATCTGGGTAACGATCCCCACCACTTCCCGGTTCACCATGCTGGTAATATTGGGCGGATACAAGGAAAAGGGTTCATTGGCCGCAATCAAAAGCCCTACCACGTCGGCCTCGTAGCTGTATACAGCTAACGCGCCGCCTAGGTGTTTCGTTTCGATATATTCCCCCGGCGTATCGATGACCACGTCAAAATGGTTCACATACTGGGTTTTATGGTAACAAATCTTCTCGCCTTTTAGGGCTTGGGTCAGGGTCGTTTTTCCGCAGCCGGTGCGTCCCATGAGGATCAGCTTCTTCATGGCTAGGTTCGGGTTATGGGGCACACGGTAAAGCCCAACGTCTCTTTAGCGTAATCCACCAAGGCTTTCAGCGCCGACTCCACCGCGGAAATCGAGCCGGTCACGATCAGCGTGCCGCTGAATCGATCTACGAACCCCAGCTCCACCTGGGCGGTTTTCATCGCGATATCCCCGGCGATGATCGCCGTTTCCGCCGGGCTCATGGTGACAATTCCGATGGCCGAGCGTCCATAATCCACCGCTGGATCCAATCCCAGCTTTTGATAAAGCACTGGGTCGGGGTTTGCGATGATATGGGCCAAGGTAATCTGCTTGCCAGGGACGATCTCCTGGATAATCCGCATTTTCTCCTGGGCGGAAAGTTGGTCAAGAAAGTTCATTTATCCCCCAATCTGCACGGACAAACCGGTCTTGGCGGCCACGGACAGCAGCCGCTCCATCTCGCCTTCGGGCGGCGGCATAACCTGCTTAAGGCTGTATTCGCGCCCCAAGCCCTCATACTTATCCTGGCCCAGCCGGTGATAGGGCAGAAGGTGCAGCCGCTTCACGCCGGGCAGCCCAGCCGCATAGTCTGCGATCGCGCCAATCTCCTCGGGCGTATCATTGAATCCCGGCACCACCGGCACTCGAATGATAAGCTCCCGGGCCGCCTCGGCCAGCCGGCGAGCGTTTTCCAGAATTAAGGCGTTATCCCGGCCGGTAAAGCGCCGGTGCTTCGCGCCATCCATATGCTTAATATCCATCAGCGCCAGATCCAGCCAAGGCAGCGCGGCCTCCAGATGCTCCCAAGGCACGGCCGCCGTGGTTTCCACCGCCGTATGCAGCCCCTCCCGCTTTCCTGCCTCCAGCAGCGCGCGAGCAAATTCCGGCTGAGCGAAAGCCTCGCCGCCGGAGAGGGTCAGCCCACCGCCGGAGCGGCGGTAATAGGGACGATCCTGCAGGACGATGTCCATAACCGCCCCCACGGTGATATCCTCGCCTACGGTCTTTGCCTTCCCGGCTATGCGCATCGTTTCAACAGCATTGTTCTGCCCTTCCGGGTTGCAGCACCAGCGGCAGCGCAGCGGGCAGCCTTTTAGAAACACGATGGTCCGGATACCCGGCCCGTCGTGAATGGAGAATTTTTGTATGTCAAATATCCGGCCTTTGACAAGGCGCACATCCTGCTCCATACCATCGACCGCCTATAGCTTGCCCTGCTCAGTGCGGCGGATAATATCGTCTTGCAGCGAACGGGACAGCGTGGTGAACAGCGCGCTGTAACCAGCCACGCGCACGACCAAGGATTTATACTTTTCCGGATGGGCCTGGGCGTCCAGCAGCGTCTCGCGGCTGACCACGTTAAACTGCATATGGCTGCCTTTTTGGTCGAAGTAACCTCGAATCAGGCTGACAAAGTTCTCCAGTCCCGACCGCCCGGCCAGGGCCGACGGATGGAACTTCATGTTGAATAGCGTGCCGTTGGAGGCAATGCCGTGATCCAGCCGCGCCACGGAATTCGCCGCGGCCGTGGGGCCGTGGGTATCCTTGCCCGCTGAAGGCGAAACGCCGTCGGCTACCGGCGTATGGGCCAACCGGCCGTCCGGCGTGGCGCCGGTCTGCGCGCCCAAGGGCACGTTGGCGCTAACAGGATAGAGCCCCGCCTGGAACTGTCCGCCCCGGGGATTATGATAGCGCTCCAAAGGACGCGTATAAGTATAGGCGACATCCCGTGCAAAGGCGTCTACTTCGGGAATATCGTTTCCGAATTTGGGGACCTGGTCGATGAGTTCGCGGATCTCACGGTAGCGGGCCTGCTTGGCCGGGTCCATGCCCCCGTTTTTCACCAAGCGCAGAATTTCGGTCACCTGCTCCTGGGTTACCGCCCCCTCGCGCTGGGCCAGCTGATGGGCGACAGCGGCCGTAATGGCTGCGGCATCGCTGTCGGCCATGGGTTCGCCAAAGTTGGCGGCCAGCGCGTCGCGCATTTCAGCCATCGTCACCTTTTTTTCGTCATAAACCAACGTCTTGATCGCATAAAGCGCATCCGCCATATTCGCTACGCCGAAGCCCTGGGGGCCGGTGAAGTTATAGACGGCCCCGCCTTCCTGCAGGCTCTTACCCCGGCCAATGCAGTCCTCCACCATGGAGGATTCAAAGGGCAGGGGGCACCGCTCGGCATGAGCCGCATCGATGGCGTTATCCGCGTTGACCAACAGGCTGATCATATAATTCATCTGAGCCTTATAAGCGCCATAGAAGGCCTCGAAAGAGGTCATTTTCGTCACGTCGCCGGTATGCAGGCCCACCTGCTCCCCGCCGTCCATGCCGTCGGAGAAGACAAGCTCCAGCGGGCGGCACATGTTGAAGAAAGCGGCATCGTGCCACCCCTCCGTCTTGCCGGCCTTTTGGGGTTCCACGCAGCCGATGATGTTGTATTCCCGAGCATCGGCCAGGGAAAGCCCACGGCTCATCAGCGAGGGGATGATGACTTCATCGTTATAATAGGCCGGCAGGCCCACGCCGGTGCGCGTCAGCTCCGCCGCCTTAAGCATGAATTCATGGGGCGTGCCGTTCCATACCCGCACCGAAAGGGAGGGCTGGGGCAGCATCACATGACGCGTCGCCTCGATGCACATATAGGATAGCTCATTGGTCGCATCGGTGCCGTCGGCATGCTGGCCGCCGGCGATGAGATTTTGGAAGAGGCTGTAACCGGCAAAGCCTTCGGCCGAAGCGGCGTCCCTGGCCTTATTCAGATCGTTCAGCTTCACCCAGATGCAATCCATCAGCTCCTGAGCGAATTCCCGCGTAATCTTGCCCGCCTTTCGATCCGCCTCATAATAGGGATACATATACTGGTCAAATCGTCCGGGCGAGATGGAATGGCCGCTGGATTCCATCTGCAGCAGCATCTGCACAAACCAGAAACTCTGGCAGGCTTCATAGAAGCTGCGGGCGCCCTTGGCCGGCACCCGGCGGCAGTTTTCGGCGATGGCAACAAGTTCGCCTTTGCGAACCGGATCGCCGCAGCGGGCGGCCTCCTCCTCGGCCAGGCGGCTATAGCGTTGGGCATAGCCGCAGACGGCCTGACAGGAATCCATCACCGCCTGAAGGAAATGGGCGCGCCGGGCATAGTCGGCGTCGCCGGGCAGCACCGCCTCGCGGGCCCGCTTGGCCTCCTCATAGATGCCTTCAAAGCCTACAGACAGCACCTTACCATAGTCGACCGTCACATGCCCCACGCCGTTATAAAAATAATTGCCCGGCGTAAACATATTGTGGTCGATCGCCCGCTTGGCTTCCGGGGCCATGTAGGCCGAAGCCAGCTCGCTGGTGGTCTGCCCTTTCCACCAAGGCAGCGTATTCCGCAGGATCCGCTTTGTCTCCTCCGACACATAGAAAGGATCGGCCGTGCGCGTTTCAATGGTGTCCAGTTCGCCTAGCAGCCACTCATAGGAGAACTCTGGAAACACCTGGCAGCCCCGGGGAGCGCGAGTCGCGCTGCCTACAATCAACTCACCGGGCCGTATGGTGATGGGGATATGCTTCAGAATGTGGCAGAACGCATGGGCCCGCCGCGCGACCACAGGCATCCCCTGCGTTTTTTGATAGGATTCGGTAATCAGCGCCGCACGGTCCGCTTCCACCTCGGGCATTTTGGCATACAAATCGTCAATGAGCTTTGCGATACGGGGCGATTTTTCAATAGGCTCAAAATGGTACGTTCTCATCTCGGCTTCCTTTCGGATTGCACCGGGCGCATCCCGCGCGGCCGCTACCGCAAGCTGGGTTCTCCCCGGTGCTGCGCAAATTTCTCTACTCTCACTTTATCCCTAACAGTCTCGTTCGTCAAGGGAAACCGATAAGAAATAACAAAAATTCATCATATATAATCATATAATCGAAAAATTGTGATTATTTAATCATATAAAAGAACCTGCGCAGCAAAGCTTTGCCCGCGCAGGTTCTAATTTAATTTTCTTATTCCGCCCGATTCCGGTCCCGCCACGCCGCGATCACCATCAGCAGGTTTTTACGGATCTGAACCGCGACAAACCATGCCAGCAACAAAACTCCGGCCCAGAACACAAAGGGGATCAATACATACTCAATTAACTCTACCCATAGATAATGCGTCCAATAGCCCGTATAGCCGACGCTAGCCCCGCTGTCAAGAACTATGACCATCCAAAACCCGGAGCTCATTTGTCCGCCTCCTTCTTATCCCGGTATGCAAGCACAAGGCCCGTGATATATCGTCTCGACAGGCAAAGGATCAGCCAAATAATCATCGCGATTCCCAGCGCAAACAGCAGCGGGAAGATAACGCGCCGGAACAGTTCAACCCATATACCATAGGTAAAGTATTCAGTCGGGATCAAATAATCCAAACCTTCGTCCAATGGAGTCATATGTAATCCCTCCTTTTCTACTGACTCATGAATTGTAATGAGCCAATCGAAAAATTTGTCTTCTGTTTTAATTTCAGGCTGTCTTTACTCTGTTTGGCGCCTATTCCATCCAGCTATTCTATTTTTATTTAAGCGTAATATTCTTTTCTTCTCTCACCTCCTTTATAATTTTATCATAGTCTAAACAAACAAAATATTAACCTTTGAAGCAGAGAAAAATGATTCTTCTCGTATCGCTTTGATCCAGAGTATGATCGTTTTCGCTTGGATTCGATATATTTTTACTCAGCTGTTTTGGCAAGCAAAAGGGACGGCTGCCGCCGTCCCTTTTCTCTGAATGTCGTTTATCGAGCGTCTTATTCCGCCCCCCGGATCGCCTGCACGATGGGCAAAAGTTGCGCGCGGTCCGTAAAATCCACCGGTTGGCCGAATGCCTCGAGCAGCGCTTGGTCATCTGGCCCGGGCGCCTTTTTGGCAGCCAGTGCTTTACGCATCAAAGCCATCATCAGCCGGTCGGCGCCTTTCAGCTTTTCATGGTCAAAGCCGCCGCGCAGGTAATAAAAGGAGATTGCATTCGCCTCTTGCGCCGTCAGATTATGGCTTCGGATGGCCTCGATCTCGTCGGGCCGCCCCGGTGTAGCGCCCACGGCAAACAGGAAATACCGTTTTCCGGGGTTCGCCTGCATGCGCTTTCTGAAGCTTTTGAATCCGTTGATCCCTCCGGCATATAGACCACCGCCATAGATGACCGTATCATATTCTGCCCAGTTTCCCTCGCCGTCCCTGAATTCCTTTGCCTCACAGCCCAGTTCCTGGGCCAGCCAGCGCGCGTATTTCTCCGTATATCCTGTCTTGGACCGATACAAAACCAAGGCCTTCATCTCCAGCTCCCCCTTCGACCTCCATCCTTCATCCTTGTAAGCGTAAGGGCGGCTTATGGTTTTGTCAAGCCATACAATACCTCTGCATTTCGGTGCCCGCGGCACGTTGGCAGTGCTCTAGCTCACCGCGCTGCTGATCCATCTTGTTCCGCAGCGTTCTTCTTTTCCTGTTCCAGGGATAGCCGCCGCGCTTCCCGTTCCCGTCGGGTCAGCTTGCCGATTACCTGGTTATAGGCATGGTCAGCCAGGTTCAAGAGTTCTTCCCAAGGGAATTCCTCTGGCAAAAGGGTATTCCAGTAAGGCTGCCGCACCGGTGGGCAGTGATAGCCTCGGGTCACAAGGCCCGGGAACTGTCGCCGGTAAAATTCTCCCCACTGCCGCGAGCACTTCAATGTGATCCGGTCGCGATCTTTACCGCATCCGAACTGCGCAAAAATATGGCCCGCCACTTTTACCACCAACGAGTCCGGCCCAAAGGGCTGATCTGCATAGGCGCCCGGCTTATTGAGGCAATAAGCCAGCAGCGCTTTTTCCTGGCTCTGATCCATCGCGCCTCCTTTTTCTGGTCCTCCATGCGTTCCGCCCGCTATTTTATCCGCTTTAGGATACGGTGATACTTAGGGCTGCCTTCCGGCGCAGCGGTCACGACCTGCAGCCTGCCCTGCCGGATCCACTGCTCTAGGCGCAAGGCAAGCCAAGCATCGCTGGTCCCCGTCTGGCCCCGGCCCAAGATTGCTCCGATAAGCTGCGCCTCTTGGAAGGTCTCCGTCTGGGCCTCAATTTCCCGCTCCAGCCAGCCGTCATAAAAGTTCTCCGGGACGCTTTGCAGCCTTCCGCGGACAATGGCCCGCAGCGGTGCGTTTTCCCTCTGAAGCGTCCGCCATTTATCCGCGCCGGCAGATATGCGCGCCGGCGTAAGCTCCACTTGTCCTTCCGCCTTTTGCCATGCGCCAGCGGGAGCCCCGCTCCAGCCTTCCGTCCGCCTGACGGCAAAGACGCCCGAAACCACGCCCCAATTTTTCAGCTGCGCCATCAGCCAGTAGAAACCGCACCATTCATCGGGATGGCCGCTATACCACAGGCGCGCCTGACCGCCTGCGTACAGACGCCGGCGAAGCCGATAGAGATTGTCCGCCGCGCCGTCAAAAAGGCTGCGAGCCGCCGCGCCTCCCACGTTTTCCGGATAAACGCTAAACAATCGCTCAAGCGCCGCAAGGCGCTTGTCATCCACGCCTTCCCCGCTGATATCCCCAACGCTAAGCGCAAGATGGAAGGCGGCGGGCTCCTCCAGCACCGGGCTTTGGGCATACTGCCCGGCGGTTTTCGCCTCCTTTAAGCTGCCGGCTGCGCTGTCGCTGAAAAAAATCTCGACCATAAGCTTTCTATACCGCGCCGGCCTGCGATGGCTTTCGGGCCACGATTACATCCCGCTGGATGGACTGATCTACCCGGTGGGCGAATCGGCTGTAGGCATCTTCCTCCAGCACCTGGAATCCCGCGCCGCTTAAAAGCGCCGCCAGCGCTTCCCGCGGCAGCACCTGGCAGTTCCAGGATAGGGCCAGTACGCCCCCGGTCTTGAGCACCGCCCGCCAGGCGGGCAGGCAGCGCGACACCAGCTCCTTCGGGTTGCGGGTCAGGGTGTTCTGCTTCTGTCCGGTTACGTTGCCATGCTGTACGCCGTAAGGCAGATCCCCTACCAACACATGGAAGAACTCCTTGCGGAAATAGGTATCCGCATGGATCGAGTCGCCGGCCACGATTTCCAGCGTCTGGACTGCATCCGTCTTGAATGCCGCCTTATCCGCCGCATACTGAAAACGGTACCGGGTAGCCGTAAAAGATTTGTTCGGCCCGCTGACCCGTTCCTTATGAAAGGTATGCTTCATTCGCGCCCGCTCAAGATACTGCTTGAAAAAATGGTAAACCTCCGCGACCACATTGTCCCCGATCTCCACGCCATAGGCGTCATAGCCGCAGCTGGCCGCCTCGAACAAAGTGGTGCCTTTACCCGCTACCGGATCCAGCAGGCGGATCTGCTCCTCCCGCGGGAAGTTCGCCGCGGATACCGCCAGGTTCACCATCGCGCGGGTAAACAGTTCGTTCGTCTTGCCGGTATATTTCAACATGCTGCTGATACCGGGATCCAGCGTATGGAAATCCGGTGCATACAGGGGGCGCAGCAGCCCTTCGTCCACCCGCTCAAAAAGCGCATACAAAAAGGACAGATGAAAAAGGTCCTGGATCGATCTCTCCTCCAGCGGCTCCGGGCAGGCGAAGGTAATGTAATCCACGCCGCCTATGCGGGTCAGCTGCGCCTCCTGCACCGTCAAAGCAGCCTTTTGGCATATGGCTTCCAGCTCATAAAGGCAAAATCGCTTGGATTCTTCGTAATATACCCGGTTATGGCCCGGGTGATAGAGTATGGCGTATTGGTGCATCGCGTCCATCCTATAAAGCTGTTTTTTTCATAAATTTAACCATAGCGCCCCGATCGTCCCGCTGTTGTGCAGCCGATTGTAAATGCAGATAGCTGATCCCCAGGGGCGCGTCGCAGGCCAGGGGATGGCCTTTCTCCGGCCCGCCATTCACCGATATCCAGGCCTTTTGCCGGTCAAGGTCCCAACCCAGATTTACGTCGCTCCACTGGCCATTGGGCAGGCAATCCGCCGTCAAAAGGCAGGTAAAAGGCGCGTCGCAGGCAATTTGCTCGTCAATGGGGTTCAGCCAGCGGTCGATCAGCGAAAGGCGCAGCCCCTCTCCCTCGATTCTCAGCCGCACCGTTACCAGCCCGCGGCGGGAGGCCGGGAAATTCCATACCGCGCCCTGCAGGGGACTGAACAGCCGCGGATCGTCAATCCGGCTGATGAGCAGCGCCTCTTCAAAATTGCCGTCCGGATCCGGAACCATCAGGGCGCCATGGGTGCGGTTCCAGGCACAGTGGCCAGAAAAGCCTCGGAAGTTCCCCGAGACGCTTTTCACATACACTTGAGTGCTTACATGCGCCAAGCCAGTACGGAAATCTTCGCTGCGGCCGGTCTCGTAAAGCCATCCGGGGTCCAGAATCACCATCCGCCGGCAGGCCGGATGCTGCCCATACGAAAGCAGCACCTTGCCAAAGGGGAGCTCTACCGCCTCGAATTGGTGAACGCTTTTATCCCGGGTGTCGTCATTGGCCCCCCGCGTGCGGAAATCCGATTCGTTACGCAACCCATTTAGGGCTACCTCCCGCAGGCCGATCCAGGTTTTCCCATCATCCTCGGATATGGCCGCATGGTTGGCGTCCCGATTGGTGAAGACATCCTCCCACAGGCCCTGTATCTCGCCCTCGTCCAGCGGCGGCCACTGGGTTCGGTGGTCAAGCTCCGGCAGCGGCTGGGTATTGCACCAGAAGAGCATTAACCGGCCGTCGGAAAGCCGCTCCAGCGTCGGCATCGTCAGCGTACCGTGAAAAGGCGAGGGCGCCGGGTCCGACCAGGTTTCGCCGCCGTCCTCGGAAAAGTATTGATAATGGTAGTCCTGCGAGGTGCGGGCCAGCATGATCAGCCGGCCATCGGAAAGCTCTGCCACCGTAGGTTCGCAGGAATCATTCTGCCAGCGGAATCCTTTGTGAGGCCCGGATATCTGGTGTCGGGGTGCGGGCTTCACCCGCACGCTGCTCCAACTTTTCCCATCGTCGTCCGAATACATGACGATCGGCTGCTCATGGCCGCCGTCCTCATATACCTGCCCGGCGACTACCCAGCGCCGGCGATGCCTAAGCGGCACGCTTTGGCGAATGCTCATCACCGGTTCATCGGTCACCCGATACCAGGAAACGGCCTCGCTGTCGGGGTGATCGGCGATCTGCGCATAGACGCCCTGCCTGCCCTGCGCTTCCGGCATATCGGGACGGAAGACGGCTACATTCAAATACCGCCCGGACCACGGGCTGCGGACAGCCCGCCCCAAGGGGCTGCCCGCACGGATCCAATGCTTCTTCCAGCTCAAGCCCGCATCCTGAGAGGCTAGGTAGACCCGGCGCCAGCCGCCTGCATAAGGCTCGCGTCCATAGCTGCGGATCTCGCCCTCCGGCGTCACGCACAGGTTGCTCCAGGTATCCATCGGCGGCACAGCCACCTCCCTGGGCGCCCAAATTTCCTTCAGCAGCGCCTGCTCCGTTTCATCCAGCCGTGCGGCCATCGCTTCCACCATTCCAAAATGCATGAGTCGCTCCCCCTTCCAGCCTCCATTATACCAGAAACCGGCTCCAGCGGGAACGGCGTCTAGGCCCGTCCCACGCAGCCAAAGATCCGCATTTTTTCCAGCGTGGCCAGGCGCACGGCTTCCACCATTGCCTGCATCCTATCCGTCATGCCCATACCCGGCCGGTATCCCTCTGCCGCCGCTTTCATGCAGGCGCAGTTAATATCGGTGAAAATGTTGATCTTCGTCACGCCCTCTGCCACCGCCCGCTTGAAATCGGACTCGCTCAATCCGGAGCCGCCATGCATCACCAGCGGCGTGGGCGTGCTGCGGGCAATCTGCGCCAGCCGGTCGAAATCCAAATGCGGCTGACGTTTATAGGCGCCATGGGCGGTGCCAAAGGCCACAGCCAGCGCGTCCACATCGGTTGCTTCGGCAAAGCGCGCCGCCTCCTCCGGCTGGGTGAAGCAGTCTTCCCCTGCATCCTGCAGCTGCGCATCGCCCACATGGCCCAGCTCCGCCTCCACCGAAACGCCCCGGCGATGGGCCAGCTCCGTCATCTCCCGCACCGCATGGATATTCTCCTCCACCGGCAGCGTAGAGGCGTCAAACATGACCGAGGAAAATCCCAGTTCCATAGCCTTTATCGTGTTTTCCGCGGTAAGCCCGTGATCAAAGTGCACGGCTACCGGTACCGTGGCGCGCCGCGCCATGGGCAGCAAAAGACCGGCCAGCGCTTCCAGCGGCGCATAAGGCAGCAGGATCTCGGCCGTTCCGATGATCACCGGAGCCCGCGCTTCTTCGGCCGCAGCCAACACGCCCATGGCCATCTCCAGATTTACCGTATTGAACAGGCCGACGGCATATTGCGCCTGCCGCGCCTGGGGTAGCAGCTCTCTTAATGTTACCAGCATCGCAATCCTCCCCTATCCCTCGATCACCGGCATCCTTTTGATGCGCGGGTCGGTGAAAATATCGTATTCATCATAGCTTGTGGTGCTGAATTCCGACACCACGGCGCCTTCCTCCCCGCCCTGGAACCAGTGGCGGGTATCCGGCTGTATGGTGTACTGCTGGCCCGGTTCCAATATAACCTCATGCCACACGGTGATATAGGCCTCGCTGCCGGCAGGCGGCTGGCAAGCAGGGGCTTCGGTAGGCTCTCCCTCCACATAAAGATAGACCTTTCCCCACCGGCAGCGGAAGGTTTCCTCCTTGCCCGCATATCCTCGTTCCGGCATCGGCGTATGCCGGTGCTCCGGGCAGGTCTGTCCGGGGAAGAGCACCATCTCCTTGGCGCAGCAGCGCTTTGTATTCACATAGGTCACAAGCTCGAGTCCAATCCGTTCCAGATCTTCCAGGCCGAAATCCGCCACCTCTACAGCCGCCTTTTCTGTCTCTGTCAGTACAATGCCCGCCCGCGCGTAATACGCCAGAGCTCGCGCTTGGGCAGCGTCATATATCTCTCGCTTCATCCTTCCGACTCCTCTCCGCCCGCAGGCGATTGCTCCATAAACCTTCGGATCTGTTCCATCGGCCGGATTCCGGCCGATGCGCCGATCTGCGTCACACAATGGGCTGCTACGGCGTTGGCAAAAGCCCCGCATTCTTCCATACCCCAGCCCTGGGCCAGGCCGCAGAGGTATCCGGCGCAGAAGGCGTCTCCCGCGCCAGTTGTATCCACTGCCTTTACCTGTTCATAGGCCGCTATCCGGTAGCTGCGCCCACCGGCCTCCCGGAAAAAGGCGCCCCGCCGCCCCAGCTTGATGACGACGTTTTTTGCACCCAGCCCAATAAAGAATTCGGCCATGTCAGCCGGATCCTCCAGGCCGGAAAGCCGGCTGGCCTCGCCGTAACTGGGCATGAACACATCCAGGTAAGGCAGCGATGGAGCGACTTTGGGCAGCCAGATTCCCTCGAAATCCCAAGCCGTATCCATAACCGTATATTTGCCCGCTGCTTGGGCGGCCTGAAGCAGGCTTGCACAGGGGCTGCCGTCAAAAGCCGTCAGCAGCATAGCCCCCGCGATAAACACGATATCGGCCCGTTCCAGCTGAGCGCTGCCCACGTCCTCCGCCGTCATGGCGGATGTGGAGCCGGGATTATAGAGGAAGCGCCGCTCCCCCTGGGAATCCACGCAGACAACAGAGCTGGTGGTCTCCACCCCCTTTTTCATCACCAGACCGGAGACGTCCACGCCCGCCGCCTGTGCCGTGTCCCGTACAAAGCGTCCAAAGCTGTCGTCTCCCACCAAGGCGCACAGCATGGCGGGCAGGCCCAGCTTCGCCAAGTCGATGGCTGCGTTGGCCGCGCAGCCGCCCACATGCACCTGCGTGCTCCTGACTGCGCCAAGCTGGCCCGGCTCCGGCAGCGCGTCTACCGGGGAGACGATTACGTCGGTTGTCACGCATCCGGCGCATAGAATGCTTTTCATGTTTTGCTCCTTCTGCCGCCCATCGGCAGCTTCGTTTTGAAAATTGCCGCTCCATTTCCAGTATACCGCAAAATGATTTTTTGTAAATCAGATATACTAATCTTTTTATCTGTGATATACTCAAGGTAGCCAGACAGGGGGGAAATGATGAAGCACAAGGGGATCAACCAGGAGAAGGTAAAGCAAACCAACCGGCTGGTGGTGTTGCGCCAGCTGTGCACCCATATGGGCATCTCTCGTGCTGAAATCACCCGCCGCGTCGGCCTAAACAAAATGACGGTGACCAATATTGTGGGTGAACTGCTGGAGCGCGGTCTGGTGCGGGAGCAGGTACAGCCCCATGACCGGCGTTCCGGCCGGCCCCGCATGGGCCTTTTCCTAACCGGCCAGACGCCGCTTTTCATGGGATTTTGGTTATCCCGCGATTTTTGCCATGGGGCGCTGGTGGATATGAACCTTGCGCTGCTGGCCGACGAACGGATTCCCCTGGGCCCCTCTGAAACGCCGACAACCCTGACCGGCCGTCTTACCCGGCTGGCCAGGAATCTGCTTGCTTGCTCCAGCCGGCCTGTGATTGCCCTGGGAATCGCCACCATCGGGCCGCTGGATGCGGAAAACGGGCTTCTACTCGATCCGCCTAATTTCTTCGGTCTCGGACAGGTGCCGCTGGGGCCGGAGCTGGCCCGCGACCTTGAGCTCCCCGTATTCATACAAAACGATATGAACGCCTCGGCGCTGGCCGAAAAATACTTCGGCTTGGGCGCAGACACCGCGAATTTCGCCTATGTTGGGCTTACCAACGGCATCGGCGCAGGCATGATCGTCAACCATGGGCTCTATGAGGGGACGGGCGGCTTTGCCGGAGAATTCGGCCATGTGGTGATCGACCGGCATGGCCAGCGTTGCCACTGCGGCAATCGCGGCTGCTTGGAAACCTTATGCAGTGTTCCCGCCATCCTGACGCAGTTTGAGCGGCGCTTCGGCCAGCCTTTTTCAAGCCTGCGGCAGGCGGTTGATTTCAGCGCCGGCCAGCCAGAAGGGTATCGCCTTCTTCAGGAGGCCTGCCAGGCGCTGGCCCTGGGGCTTGTCAGTCTCTGCAATATCATGGATCCGGAGCTGCTGATCCTGGGTCATGAAGGCGCCGACTTGCCGGACGAGCTGCTGGAGGAAATGGCCGGGGCAGTCAACCGCAGTGTCCTGGGGCGGCGCAGCCCGCCCATCCTGCTGCGCCGCTCCGGCTTTGGCGCCCTGGCTCCCCTCTATGGCGCAGGCATGATCCCGCTGCGGCAGCTGCTGGAAGGCGGTCTGGATTATCAACGCTTTTTCCCGGAATAGTTTCCGGGATGGAATACCATTGGGTAAAAGGAGGATTCCTATGGAGCGACAAATCACTTGGGCAGATCAATACGAAGCCCTTCGGCGCGATCTGGGCGCCGGCCCTTGGGCCGAACGCATTCTGGCAGAGCTGGGGTTTGCTGCAGAGATGTCCAGGGCGGAGGGCGGCCGGTATGACGGCATCATCGCCGAAGCCATAGCCGGTCTGGACGCAAAAGCCCGGGCAGAGGGTGCAATTACCCGGGCTCTGGCCCTGGATACGGAGCAGGCGCTGGCTGAGCTTGCGCCCGCTGTAAAAGCTTATCAGGTCATCTGCGTTGCCCATGCCCATATTGATATGAATTGGATGTGGGGATTCCAGGAAACGGCTTCGGTCACGGTGGATACCTTCCGGACCGTCCTAAGGCTGATGGAAGAATACCCGGACTTTACCTTCTCCCAGTCTCAGGCCTCGGTTTATGCCATCATCGAGCAATTTGCGCCCGCCCTTTTGGAGCCGATCCGCGCGCGGATCCAAGAAGGACGTTGGGAGGTTACCGCTTCCACCTGGGTAGAAAACGATAAAAATATGGCCTCCGGCGAAGCGATGGCCCGGCATCTTCTCTATACCAAGCGGTACCTTGCCCGTCTGCTGGGGATCGATGCCGACTCGCTTACGCTGGATTTTGAACCCGATACCTTTGGTCACTCGGCTTATCTGCCCGAAGCGCTGGTCAACGGCGGCATTCAGTACTATTATCACTGCCGGGGCTACGATGGGGAAAACCTATACCGCTGGCAGGCGCCTTCCGGGGCATCGGTGCTCGTATACCGTGAGCCCGAATGGTATAACGGGACCATCGAACCCTACATGCTGACGAATCTTCCTTCGCTCTGCCATCGATATGGGATTAAGATCGGCCTGAAGGTCTATGGCGTGGGCGACCACGGCGGCGGCCCTACCCGCCGGGATCTGGACCGTCTGCTCGATATGCAGTCTTGGCCGCTGATGCCCACCCTTACCTTCGGCTCGCTGAACGGTTTCTTCCAGGCGCTGGAGCCCTACGCCGACCAGTTCCCGCTGGTAAAGGGTGAGCTTAACTATGTCTTTACCGGCTGCTATACCGCCCAATCCAGGATCAAGCAAGCCAACCGCATCGCCGAGGACCGCCTCTACGATGCGGAGGCCCTGGATGCCGCTGCCGCTGCAATGCTGCCGGATTTTGCTGCCATGGGCCCGTTGGAGCCGGCCTGGCGCAGGCTGCTCTTTAACCAGTTCCACGACATCTTGCCCGGCTCCGGCGTGCCGGAAACCCGGGAATATGCCCTGGGCGAGTTTCAGAAGCTGTTGGCTGCCGGTCAGATCAATGCAAACCACGCCATGGGCAGCCTCTGTTCCGCTATTGATACCGCCAAACTGAAGGCGATCGACGACAGCGGGCTTTCACTGGGCGCCGGCGTAGGCTTCGGCCTGGATGAAGCGGCCGGTTTTGGATTGCCGCAAAGCGAACGCGGAGAGGGTCTTGTCCGTGCTTATACGTTTTTTAACACCACCCAGTATGCCCGCTGCGAGACGGCTGAGCTAACCCTTTGGGACTGGCAGGGTGATCCGGACCGCCTGTGCGTGGAGGATATGGACGGCAAGCCCGTCGCCCATCAGCTGTTGGGTGAAGGCACTCACTATTGGGGGCATCACTATCTGCGCCTGGCTGTCCAGGCGGAAGTACCCGCCCTGGGCTATGCAACCTATGTCGTGCGCCAGGCTTCCACCCCGTACATCATGCGTGTGCCGGACGGCAATCCCCGCTGTGATCGGATGGGCGACGCTCCCATCATGCTGGATAATGGACGCATACGGGCTACATTGGATTCCAGAACCATGGCCCTGCGCTCGCTCTTAGACTGTGCCAGCGGCGCCGAGCTATTGGATCCCGCCTCGCCCGCCGGAGTGTTCCAGCTGATATGGGAGAACCCCGTCTATGGGATGACATCCTGGCGCGTCGGCCCCTATAGCCAGGTGATCAATCTCAACGAAACTGCAAAGGTACAGGTTCAACCCCCGGAATATGGCCCGCTTTGCCAGCGGGTGCAGTATACGCTTGCCTTTGGCCAGAGCACGATGAAAGTAACCGTCTGCCTGAATCAAGGCAGCGACCGGCTGGATTACGCCGTCGAGGTGGATTGGCATGAGCATGGCAGCAAGACAAACGGCATCCCGCAGCTGGGCTTCTCTGTGCCGATCGCCGCGTCTTCCGCCCTTTTCCGCTATGCCGTGCCCTTTGGGTATCTCGACCGTCCCGCTTTGGAGCAGGATGTACCCGCCCTGGGGCTGGCCTGCGCGCTGACTTCCGAAAAGCCCGGGCTGGCGCTGCTGGCCGATTGTAAATATGGTTTCCGCGGCACGTCCCGGGGGCTGTATGTCGACCTTATGCGGGGCAGCTATGATCCGGATCCCTATCCGGAGGACGGCGTGCATCATCTGCGTCTGGGGCTGGCGATTTGTTCCGACGCTTCTTCGGAAATCCTCGGCGCGTTGGCCGACAGCTTCCAGCATCCGCTCTATTTTGCCTCCACTGGCCTGCATATGGGTACGCTTCCTCCCGCCGGCAGCCTCTGCCAGATTCCCCAGGGGCTTCGTCTTGCCGCCCTCAAGCCTGCAGAGGAAAGCGGGATGATCCTGCGGCTCTACAACCCCATGGCCACGGAATTCCGGGGCCGCATCACCTTCTCAAAGCCCATCGCCTCGGCCTGGACAACCGATTTCACCGAGCGGCATGATCGCCCCCTCCCCGTGGAGAAAGATGGCGTCATGCTCTGTATCCCGCCCTTTTCGGTCGTTACCCTGCGCCTTCTTCCGGCGTAAATCTTCGATCCCTCAGCCGGCCTCAGGGCCGGCTTTTTTCATGGGCAGCGGCCTCGCATGGCGGGCTCCGTCTATGGTATAATAAAGAAAAAGGAGGAATCCCCATGGCATCTATTTTGGATGGGCAGAAGCAGTTTCATCTTCAGATATCGGCTGAAGAGATCGGTCGATATGTTATTCTACCCGGCGATCCGGGCCGGGTGCCGCGAATCGCCCGCCTGCTGGACGATCCGCATCCCGTCGCCGCGAACCGGGAATACACCACCTATACCGGCACGCTTTCCGGGGAAAAGGTATCCGTGGTTTCTACCGGCATTGGCGGCCCCTCGGCAGCCATCGCGGTGGAGGAACTGGTGCGCTGCGGCGTCCATACGCTTATCCGCGTGGGCACCTGCGGAGGCATGGATACCCGCGTCAGCGGCGGAGACCTGGTGATTGCGCAGGCAGCCGTCCGGGCGGAGGGAACCAGCCGTGAATACCTGCCGGAAGGCTATCCGGCAACGGCGTCTTTCGATGTGATAACGGCCCTGGCGCAGGCGGCCCAGCCGCTGTCCTCGTCCCAGCCCGGCGCGGGCTTTCATGTAGGCGTCGTACAAAGCAAGGATTCCTTCTATGGCGAGACGAACCCGGAAACCATGCCCGTCGCATCCCGTCTTGAGCAGGCCTGGGCCGCCTACCTAGCCTGCGGCTGCCTGGCCTCGGAGATGGAGGCCGCAGCCATTTTCAGCGTAGCGCTTTGCCGCGGCATACGTGCTGGCGCTGTGCTGACCGCCCTGTGGAACGTGGAGCGCTCCAAAGCCGGCCTTCCGGATCAGCTTTGCCAAAGCAGCGACCGTGCAATCCGCTGCGCCGTCGATGCAATTGGCCTTCTGATTGCCAAAGATCAATTGGCGGCGCGCTAAAATTTTCCTAATACGGCATGACGCAGTGTTTTTTATGTGATATTCTATAGAAAAGCACAAAGGAGATCATACGATGGAGTGCGTACGGATCGTTGAAATTCCCGACTGCAAAATGGTATCCTCCGGCATTGGAATGTTCGGCGATGCAAACTTTGACCGCTTTAATGCCTGGATGTCCGCTTTACCGCCCTCGGTTTTTCCGCAAAATTATCTATTCTGGGACGGCGAATGGGGCAAGTCCGGCGGGTTTCATTGGCTTTACCGGTATGAAGATGGGATGGAAATTCCTGAAGAATTCCAAGTAATCAACTTTCATGGCGGGCTGTACGCGCTGATTACCGGGATTGACGGCGAGGGAAACGACGACGGCCGGGCTGCAGCTGATGCTTTTATCCGCAGTCATGGCTTTGAAATGGATCCTGACCGGCCCGAGCTGGGGAACGTTATCACGCCGCCTTCCGCTTTCGCTGTTCTAGGGTATCATCAGATGGACTACTATCTGCCCATCCGTTCCAAAGTTCAGCTAAAATAATCTGCCCTTATCCGGCTTTCTTCATCCTTAGCCGCCATCGTTGAGGTGATCATTTATCCTTGATTCGTTTCCCCTGACGCGATACCAGCTTCCCGTCGGGGGATTTTCCGTCTAAGCCTATTGCAAGATTAGGCCACTACACGTATGATCATACTAGGGTTTTATATTGTATTGGCGCATAGTGAGACACAGGTCTTAATCGATTATGATAAGGGGTGTGTAGCCCGTGGAAGAAAAAATCATTCGCCGGCGGCTAAAGATGGCCATTACCTTTGTCGTATGCATCGGAGCCGCCCTTCTGGTGGTATGCGGGGTCTTAGGGGTCTATCTGCGTAATACCATCCGCCAGGCATCAAATCAGCAAATGCTGAATGAAACGGATGAGTACATCAGCCGCATTGATAAGCAGATTCAGGCAGATTTTCAGACGCTTGAAACCTTGGCCATCTTCATGGGACAGCAGGAACGCGATTTATCCGGGTCCTTTGGCCAAGTGCTGCATGAGGCCAACCAGCGCAATGACTTTATCTCTATGCTTTACTTTCCAGTTGGACAGAACGGCATTGCTTCGATCGTGGATCATGCGCTGCAAACGGATGTTGCGCTGCAAAGCCTCCCCGATGAGGCGCAGGAGGTCATCCGGCAGGCGTTGGCCGGCGAATCCTCGATTTCCAGACTCTTTAAAAGCGAATACGCTGATGAAAGGGTTTTTCTTTACGCCGTTCCGGTTTATGACGAAGACCGGGTAGTGGGTGCTCTTGCAGCCAGCGACCATGTGGAGATATTTTCCGACATTCTGGATGGCAATGGCGTCTTGGGCGGTAATGGATATATCCATATGTTGGGCACGGAGGGCAAATATCTCATCCGCTCTCAGCGCGCCGTTGTAACAGAGCCCATGGAAACGATTTTCGACGGGCCATATTTTGCGGCCGACGAGGCCGAAGGCGTTCGCTTAGCGATGGCGCGTCAGGAAAGCGTCTTTTCTTCCTTTCAATATCAGGGGCGCACCTATCAGTGCCTTTTGGCGCCTGTAGGTATTAACGGCTGGTATCTCATTTGCGTCAATACGATGCAAGAGAGTTCACGCGCAGCCTATCAGATCACGCGTGTCATGGGCTTCGCCTTTCTCGGTATCTTGATTCTTATCCTCTTTCTTTTGATCTATGGTTATACCGTTATACGCAAAAATAACCGAGAGCTTTTCTATTCCGCGTACTACGACAGGCTAACCGGCGCCGCCAATCGGAAGCGCTTCGTTCAGCGCTTTACAGAATGCCTGGAAAGCGGGCAGCCGCTCAGTCTAGTTGCGCTTAATGTGCGGAATTTTAAGTTTATCAACGAAATTTTTGGCAAGGAGTATGCGGACCGACTGCTTTGCTTTATTAAGTCCATCCTGGATCAGCATATAAGCGGAACGGAATTTTTTTGCAGGGATTCATCCGATCTATTTTATCTTTGCCTGAAGCAAACTGATCGGGACGGACTCCGTGCAAGGCTGGAATCGCTTATGGATGAAATCGTCCAGTTTACCGAGCAGAGCCACAGCGACTACCGCCTAACGCTATACTGTGGAATCGTCCTAGTCGATACCCCGCCGGAAGGCGACGCCGCCCGGCAGGCAACCGATATCATGGCTCATGTGCTTTTTGCGTTGGCCAGCGCTAAAGGTTCCTATCAGAACAGCTTATGGTTCTACGACGCACAGCTGCACGAAAAGGAAAAATTGGAAAATTACGTAGAAAGCCATATGCAGCAGGCATTAGAGACGGGCGCTTTCCGGCTTTTTCTGCAGCCAAAATTCGATCTAAAGAATAAGTCACTGGGGGGCGCGGAAGCTCTCGTCCGCTGGATCGCAGATGATGGGCGCGTTATCTATCCGGATCAGTTTATTCCTCTCTTTGAGCATAACGGCTTTTCTGTCCAACTAGATCTCTATATGATGGAGTGCGTTTGCCGGCAGATCCGCCAGTGGATTGATCAGGGACTGACGCCCGTCGGGGTTTCTGTCAATCAATCTAAACTTCTCTTCTACGAAAGCCATTATCCGGAGACCCTAACCCGCCTCATGGACAAGTATAGTATTCCCGCCAATCTGATTACCTTAGAGATTTTAGAAGGCCTGGCATTGGAAAATGTGGATGAACTGAACCATAAGATTGAACAGCTCCAGGCAAGAGGATTCCGGGTTTCCATGGACGATTTTGGCAGCGGTTATTCCTCGCTGAACACCTTGGGGCGCCTGAACATTGATGAAGTGAAGTTAGATCGCGGTTTTCTTTTGGAGATTGCCGGAGATCCCCAAGGCAGGACACGTCTCATTATGTCGCAGGTCGTGGAACTTGCCGGCCATCTTGGTATGGATACCGTCGTAGAAGGCGTCGAAACAGCGTCGGACGAAGCGCTGATTACGGCAATGGGCTGCGGTTACGGCCAGGGATATTACTATAGCCGCCCCATTCCCGCAGCGGAATTTACCGAAAAATTCATGATCGCTTCCGGGATAGAATAACGCTTTTCTCTTTACATGCTTATCAAATACAGTAGCCGGAGCAGGTGGAAGTTCTCCCTCCGGATCGCTATGTGGGGCCCCAATACGCGGCCATAATCGAATATTCGCGAATATTGTCTAATAATCTTGCATTTTTCCACTATTTACTGGTTTTTGTGTATGATATAGGCAAAAAGAGGTAAGGCGGTGGAAAAATGTCGCAGGAGGAGATATCGGCTTTCCTTTTGGCTCAAGGCTTCTCGCCCCAATATGAAGGATTTCGTAATCTCAATCAGACGCTGCAGTATACCTTGGAGAATCCCGACCAGATTCACTCCGTCATGGCAATTTATGCAGCGGTCGCCAAGGCATCGGGCACGAGCCCGGAATGCGTCGAACACAATATCCGCTATCTGATCGAATCCTGGCATGTTGCTTCCGGCAATTCCAACCGTCCTAAACCCCAGAACAAGACGGTTATCAGCTTGCTGACGCTTCATTTAATGATGGGACACAAGGGCAAAATCAGCTTCTGATGGCCGGCGCTTTTTTCCATGGATCAAGGTGGGCAAAGGCGCTTCCGCGGGCGATATTGCGTAAGCTGTCGTCTGATAGTGCGCCCAAAAATCAGGCTGCTTCTGTCATGGGGTTTTGTCGCCGTAGGTGAACTGTTATGCGCTTTTCCTGTCTTGTTTACGCTTGACGGCTCCCGTTGAAACAAGGCTCTCATCTCTGCGCTTATATGCTTATCAACATTGGTTATTGCACGAAGGGCTCTCCTTGACGATACAAGGAGAGCCTTA
The DNA here is from genome assembly GCA_904420205.1 of Candidatus Parachristensenella avicola. Lineage (GTDB taxonomy): Bacteria > Bacillota > Clostridia > Christensenellales > UMGS416 > Parachristensenella > Parachristensenella avicola. The sequence goes on from CAJFUN010000008.1 coordinate 85,418, forward strand.
GTTTTTGCCTTTAAGCAGCCTTTTACATATAGATTTTGCGCAAAACTCATCCCCCATGGAAGATGAATCTGCACAGTAAAAACAGAAGGCAGATTTGCCGCGGCATTCCGATCTCCGCCAAAGGATGTTGCGTTTGCCGAAGGCAACTACACCCATGTGAAACGGCAAGCAGCCTAGATGCCTGCACACTGTGCGGGTTGAAAAAGCCCGGACGGCGTACGAGCATTGGTGGATCTACCTGGCAAACGGCAGATCGTGCCCTGCCGAAAAAAGCTGCAGCGTCAAACAAATCGGGAAATGCAGCAAGAAGAAATCCATCCGCAAACGGGGCAAGACGATCATAAATAGGCGGAGGAAGCCGACATGGAAGAATCCGATACGTCGGAAAGCGGCCGAGGGAAACGAAGCGCGCTTCACCCCTGGGCAGAAGAAAGGTAGGATACTGCTGACAAGATGCCTGACCGAAGCGCTAAAACGATGGAGAACGCGCTGGTTTCTATGCTTTTTCTGCTGATCCACATCGGCTAGTCAAGATCATCGCCTGCGTCCAGAGAACGGCGGCCGATAACCGGCGAGATGCTAAGGCACGCCTGCAATATTCCGTTTATTTTACCGGTTCTTATTGGATCAGTACGGAAAGGTTCGGGCACGGGTGAGCATCGGAACGGTTCATGTCGGCAGGGCCAAGCCCATGGAAGAAAGATCTTCCTCGTTGCGCCCGCCATGCAAAACGGCCCCCGGCGTTTATAAGCGCCGGGGGCCGCAAAAGTTTTTCACCTTCGTTCTGCACAGGGATTTGGGGGCCTAACTTTCATTCCTGCCGCACTACACTTGGCAATGGTTGAACCCTGTGTGGAATTTACTTCTTTGCCGCAGCCCAAGCCTTTTGTACTGCGTCTTGATGATCTTGGGTATAGGCGGCGTTGCCATTATGCGTCTTGCTGCCCAGGAAATGCATGCACACATGGCCGTCAAAATTATTGTCTTTGATGTTGGACACGTCGTGCGGCATGCTATGAATGGAAGCCGCAATCGTATTCCCATCGAAGCTGATCCATACCGGACGAGGCGTCCAGGTAAATTTTCCGCCGTTGATCTGCTTGATGATAGCCGTGTCCTCCGCCGTCAGGGGTTCCACGTCGCAGTGGTTTCCGCTGGCCAGCTGGCGAACCTTGTAGCTTTTTCCGGAATTGACGTCGTATACCGTGATAACTTCCCGGCTGGAAATCATCTTTTTTACCTTGGACCATTCCAGCAGCTGCACGCCGTTGGCAGCGGGCTTAGTATCGGTCTGCGTGTTGCTGGAGTCGCTGCTGTCGCCCCCAGTGGCGTAGAGCTTGCCCAGCGTGGCCGGCCCGGCAATGCCATCCGCCTTCAGGCCGTTTTTAATCTGGAAAGCCTTGACGGCCGCCAGGGTGCCCTGGCCAAATTCGCCATCGCAGTTTTTCTTATAGAACCCCTTCTCCTTCAGGGCTTGCTGCAGCTTCTTGACCGCAGCCCCGCTGGATCCCACCTTAAGCAGGTTGGTGGAGGTGGCCTGCTCCTTAGAAAGCTCCGAGAGCTTATTCATCGTCACCGGGCCGGCAATGCCGTCCACCGCCAAACCATATTTATCCTGCAGCGCCTTGACCGCCTTCTCCGTCTGGGCGCCGAACTTCCCATCTACCGAACCGGTTAGGAATCCTGCGGATTTCAACAGCCGCTGCAACTCGCGAACCGCATCGCCACTGCTGCCCTCCCGCAAGCTGCTGTAGGAAGCAGCGCTGTTCACACCGCCTGCCACGGCCTGCAGCTTCGCCCACGTCTTATCGCCGGCCTTACCGTCTACCGTCAGGCCCTGCGCCCGCTGGAAAGCTTTGACGGCTTCGGCCGTATGGCTGCCAAAGTAACCGGTGACATCCACCTTAAAATAGCCCAGCTCCTTTAACGCCTGCTGCAGATAGGTCACATCGTCTCCCCTTACGCCCTCCTTCAGCACGCGGTTGGCCTCCAGCTTCGATACGTAGTCCGAACGGATATAGCCGGTCTTACCGTCCACCTTTACTTCATACCACTTGCCTTCATGGCCGATAATATCAATCATGCTGCCCTTGGCGATAATGCCTTGGCTCACCGAAGCAGTCGTCGCTCCCTTGCGCAGGTTCACATTGGCTGTGGTGACGCCGTTTTCGCTGGCCGCGCCGGCAAAGGTCGGCATCAAAGTCAGCGCGCAGGTTGCAGCCAGCGTCGTCCCGATGGTTTTTTTCAGCCATTTGGAATGGACAAAAGCCATTTGATCACCTCATATATGAAACTTATGCGACTATAATATTACAATTTTGTTACGCTGTCAACCGAAAATTGTAACTTTTAGGAAAGCTTACACCTTATTTACAGCTTCGTCCGACCTTCCTACGCTATATCTTGTGTTCCCCGGGCTCTATTTCATCTATTCTCCGGCTAAGGAAAGGGCGATGCGCTTACGCTCGAGATCAACCTGCAGTACTTGCACGGTAACAATTTGGCCCACAGCCAGCCGCCGGCCTGCCGCGCCCAGCTTGGATCGGTGTACAAGACCATCCTGATGAACGCCGATATCGACAAACACGCCAAAATCCGTAACATTTCGTACCGTTCCTTTTACCTTCATCCCCGGAGCCAGGTCTTCCATATGCATGATGTCCGTGCGCAGCATGGGCGGCGGTAATTCATCCCTGGGATCCCGGCCGGGTTTTGACAGCTCCGCTATGATATCCTGCAACGTAGGCAGGCCCAGGCCGCATGCCTCGGCCAGCGCTTGCAAACCATATTCTTCTGCCTGGATCCGAATCGTCCCCGGATCCAAATGCCGCAGCTTTAGCGTCTGCATCATCCGTCGTACCTTTGCATAGCTTTCCGGGTGCACACCTGTACGATCCAGCACATCGCGGGCGTCAGGGATACGAAGGAAACCTGCGCACTGCTCATAGGCCTTGTCCCCCAACCGCGGCACCTTTTTCAGCTCGTTCCGGCTGGCAAAGGGGCCGTTTGCCTCCCGATAGGCCACAAGGTTGGCAGCCGTCGTTTTGTTAAGGCCCGATACATACCCCAGCAGCGCCGCAGACGCCCTGTTTACATCCACGCCCACCGCGTTCACGCAATCCTCTACTACAGCCTCCAGCGCCTGCTTCAGCTGTTTAGGCGGCATATCATGCTGGTACTGCCCCACGCCCAGCGCCTTAGGATCAATCTTTACCAGCTCTGCCAGCGCATCCTGCAGGCGCCGGGCAATGGAGACGGCGCTGCGGACGGAAACGTCCAGCTCCGGAAACTCTGCCGCACCCAAAGGCGACGCCGAATATACGGATGCGCCCGCCTCGCTGACCACCATATAGGCTACCGGCCGGTCCAGCTTGGGGAGCAGCCCCGCGATAAAGCTTTCCGCCTCACGGGAGGCTGTACCGTTGCCGATAGCAACCGCTTCCACCTGATAGCGCTCAATAAGCCTGCGTACAATCTGCTCCGCTTGCTGCTGCCTGTTGTGGGGCGGCGTAGGATATACGGCTGTTGTTTCCATAACCTTGCCGGTGGCATCTACAACAGCGACCTTGCACCCTGTTCGATAGCCGGGGTCAAAGCCTAATACGGCTTTACCCCTCAAGGGCGGCTGTAACAAAAGCGGCTTCAGATTCGCTGCAAAGACGCCAATCGCCTGCTGATTGGCCTGTTCGGTCAGCGTGCTGCGCGTCTCCCTCTCCAACGAAGGCTGAAGCAGCCTCGTATAGGCCGCCTCCGCAGCGGATCGGACCCAGGCTGCGTAAGGCCCCCGCCCTACGATCACCTGGCGTTCCATGATTGCCATGACCGCCAGCGGCGCAAGCTCGATCGATACCGACAGCTTTCCTTCCTTTTCCCCACGGTTTATGGCCAGAATCTGATATCCTGCTATCCGCTTAACCGGCGCGCTGAATTGCCCATAAAGTTGATAGATTGGGTCGGGTTCGCCTTTGCTTCGGCTAACCAAGATGCCCTGCTCCATCATTTTCTGCCGCAGCGCGCCGCGCAGGTCGGCGCGGTCTGAAATTTCTTCTGCCGCAATATCTAGGGCGCCATCCAAAGCCTCATCAACGGAAGCTACGCCGCCCTGCGGGCTCAGATACCCGGCAGCCAGCGTCTCAGGCTTCGGGCCTTGCGCAGGCTGGTCCAAAAGGGCTTGGGCCAGCGGCCCCAGTCCCTTCTCCCGGGCTATCGCACCGCGAGTACGGCGTTTCGGGCGAAAGGGCAGGTAGAGATCCTCTACCTGCGCCATGGTTTGAGCCCCTTCCAGCCGCTCCAGCCATGCGGGTTCGGCCTTCCCCTGCTCAATGACGGCCTGCCGCACAAAAGCGCGGCGCGCCTCAAGTTCGCGAAGATAACCCAGCCGCTCTTCCAGCTTGCGCAGCACCTGATCGTCGCAGCTACCCGTTTGCTCCTTGCGATATCGTGCGATAAAGGGAATCGTATTCCCTTCGTCAATCAGCGCGATGATGTTTTTTACATACTCCGGCCGCAGGGAAAATTCCTCGGCCAATCTTTCATGCATTTCCATTGACTATCCCTCGCTTTGCCGCGCTTCCGCGAGCACGGCGGATAAGCAGCGGCTATACTGCTCGTCTTGGCGCCTGCTTCGCCGTCGCGGGCCTTTTGTCCGGCCGCCGGCACGTCGGATCCGGCGCGCTTCATGCCGGCTGGCCAGCAGCGCGTCGATATTGGCGGCATGATAGATCCATCCATCCTGATGCAGGCATACTGCGCCCCTGGCAAGCGCCAGCGCTGCCAGCGCATAATCCTGGGTTACCACAATATCTCCCGGGCGCACTTGGTTCACCAGGGCTAAATCAACATTGTCCCTCCCCTGATCCACCGTTATCCAATGGGCCCGCCTATCGCCCGGGCTATGATTCACATCGCAGAAAACCCATACCGGGGTCGTCCCCGCCAGTTCCAGCGTTAGGCCAACCACCGGGCAGGCGTCTCCGTCAATGAGAATTCTCATTCCCACTGCCCCCATATCTCCGGGCAATAGCCCACCGTCGCCTGCTTTCCGTTGCGTACGATCGGCGTGCGGAGCAGATTGGGGTTCTCCAGAAGTTTGCGCTCAATCTCCTGCTCGCTGCCCAGATAGGCGATGTACGAATCATCATAGTCCTTCGACTTCTCGTCAATCATCTGGCGCATACCGCCCACTGCCCGCTTCACCGATTGATATTCTCCATTGCTCATTCCATAGCGCAATAGGTCGATATACTGATATTTGATCCTGCGCTCTTTAAAATACCGCTCTGCTTTTTTCGTGTCAAAGCATTTGTTTTTGCCAAAGATCTGTATGTTCATCTTTTGCCTCCCTTCCCTCCGGGCGACGCGGCTCAGAGGGCAGAATTGTCCCAGCACTTATCCAAATTGCGTTTCTGTATGGTTCCCAGGTTCCTGCATAGGATGACCGCGAAGCGGCCTCTCCCCCTTCGCGTTTTAAAACCCATCTCAATCGCCACGGACGCACCACTATGCCCATACATATTTGATTATATCAGATTTTGGCGAACGCATATATGATTTCATGAACCTTCCGCTATTCCCCACGATGTATCCATCCTTCCCTGGCATCAACGCGCACAGAGCCCCGTAGATCAGGCTCGCCTTTCCCTGCCCAAGAGGGAAAGGGTATCTTGCCATCCTTTTGGGCGATACTAAGGACTAAAGAATATCATGTATGACGAGGTGCGAAAAATGAACCGTCTTCAATCCGAAAAGTCCCCTTACCTTCTGATGCATGCCAGTAATCCCGTTGATTGGTATCCCTGGGGTCCGGAAGCCTTTGCGGCCGCCCGCAGCCAGGACAAGCCGGTCTTTTTGAGCATTGGATATTCCGCCTGTCACTGGTGCCATGTTATCGCCCATGAATCCTTTGAGAACAAGGAAATTGCATCGTTGCTCAATGATCACTTCATATCCATTAAGGTGGATAAGGAGGAGCGCCCTGATATCGATGCCGTATACATGGATGCGGTACAGCTGACCACCGGCTCCGGCGGATGGCCCATGACCTTGCTTCTTACGCCCAGCGGTGAGCCGTTTGTCGCCCTCACCTATCTCCCCAAGGAATCCCAGGGTCCCATAATGGGACTAAAAGACCTGCTAGAGTGCGTCGCCGTCCTGTGGCGGCAGGATCGGGCGCCCCTTCTGTCCGCCGCGCACGAACTAACTACCAAGATGCAGGAGCTGTGTCGCCTTCAGCCTGAGGCCGCAGAGCCTTCCAAAGGACTGCTCTGCCGGGCCGTATCGGAATTTGATGCTGCCTATGACATCCGCTGGGGCGGATTTGGCAGCGCGCCTAAATTTCCCTCTCCCCATAACCTGCTTTTTCTGCTTCGTATGTTTGAATACTCCGGCGATGATCGGGCGTTAGCCATGGCAACCGGCACCCTGGACGCCATGTATCGCGGCGGCCTGTTTGATCACATCGGCGGCGGTTTCTGCCGGTACAGCGTGGATGAACGCTGGCTTGTCCCCCATTTTGAAAAAATGCTCTATGACAACGCCCTTCTGCTATGGGCCTATGCCGAGGCCGCTCGGCTAACGGATCAACCGCTTTATGCGCGCGTAGCAAGGCGTACGGCCGAGTATGTGCTGCGGGAAATGACGGGTGCGGACGGCGAATTCTTCAGCGCTCAAGATGCCGACAGCGAAGGCCGGGAAGGGGCCTATTATCTCTTTACACCCGATGAGATCCAAGCTGAGCTAGGCCGTGATGATGCAAATGCCTTTTGCCGGTGGTATGATATCACGGCAAAGGGGAACTTTGAGGGTTTCAGTATCCCTAATCTGATCGGTAATGCGCAATTTTCCAGCGAACCTGTAGCGATCCAATCCATGCGTGAACGGATCTATGCATACCGCCGCAACCGTATGCCCTTGTTGCGCGACGATAAGGTGTTGACGTCTTGGAACAGCCTGATGATCACCAGCCTGTGCTTCGCCTCGCGGGCGCTCCATGAACCTGCCTACTTGGTTGCAGCCCAGCGTGCAGAATCCTTCCTTTTTTGTAACTTGAGCGATCATCAGGGTGGCCTATGGATCCGGTATCGGGACGGGGAAGCAAAAGGCGACGGCATACTATCCGATTATGCCGGTTATGCCCTCGCCCTTTTGGCGCTGTATGACGCTACGCTGGAGAAAAAGTACCTTGAGCGTGCAGAACAGATCGCGTCACGGATCACCTCGTGCTTTGGCGATGGCCAGCAGGATGGTTTCTTTCTCTATAGCGCCCATGGGGAGCGTCTGGTCACGCGTCCCAAGGAATTGTGGGATGGCGCCGTTCCGTCTGGAAACGCGGCCGCATGCCTGGCCCTGCTGCGCTTAGCCAGCCGCACCGGGAGGAAGCGCTGGCACCAAGCGGCGGACAAACAGCTGCGCTTTATGACCGGCGCTGCCCAGGCGAGTCCAACAGGCTATGGGTTTTCCCTATATGCAATGGTCGAAGCGCTGGATAGCTGATCCATTCTAGCGTGAAAAAGCCCTGTCCTATGGACAGGGCTTTTGTATGCATGGTGCAGAAAGGTAAACCGGATCGATTGGATTTAATAGACCAGCGCAGTGAAGGCAAAGGTGACTAGCTTCCACGCTTCCTCGGCACGAACATATACCTCCGTCACCGCAAAATGATGCGCAGTAGCTTCGCCATTGAGCAGCAATCCATAATTACAGTCGGTCCGTACCACAGCCGTATCACCATAAAAATCGACCTTCTGCTCGTTAATTTGAATCTCGGTAGGCTGGAACATACCGCTGGTATAAAAATCGATTTCCTGATCCAGCTTACAGGTTATGCCAATATGGATAAAGTTGCAATTCGCGTCGGCGATCGCTCGCATTCCCAATTCGTCTGCATGCTCCATGGCATGCCAAAACTTTCTTGAACAATCCAATACTTGCTTTTCCATAACGTCCATAACGGGAAGCTCCTTTCTCTCATTGAAAAACTTGCTCAAGCCATCGGGCATAGTCCGCCACCCATCCACCGTCTCCGCCGAAACCATGCGGCCAATCCTGCAAAACGATTCTCTTCGTCATTACGCCCACATCCTGCATGAGGCCATATTGGGCCTCAAACTGGCGGTAGAAGGGATCTTCCGTCCCATAGCAGTAGAAGGTGGGCGGCAGCGCCCCGCTCTTTAGCTCCTCCGCATCCATGGAAGCCACGCTGAGCCTGCCATAGAAAGAATAAATCATACCGCAGGCTGATGCATGGGCGGGGATTGCATCCAGCTCATCTGGAAGATAATCGGGATCCAGCTCGTTTGGAAGCACATTCTCGTCATAGTTAAGGAAAAACTCTCCGGCCTGTATGCCGCCGGCTGAATAGCCCATGACAGCAATATCATCGGGATGGATGCCGTAGACGTCGGCATTTTTGCGAATAAACCGTACGGCCCTCGCGACGTCCAGGGCGCCTTCTTGTTGGGTATAGGGCCTTAGGCGGTAGTCCACAATAAAGGTTTGAAAACCCAGCGCCCGCAAATGAGCGGCCGTAGGCAGCGTGTCGGTATAGTTTCCCCGCATCTGGAAAGCCCCCCCTGCCAGCAGCACCACAGCGCCTTTGACCTCGGTTTCTTCCTGCACTGGGATAGCCGTAAGGTAAGGCCGAAAATCCGGCTCGTCATAATAGCCTGTCATGGTGTCGGATACTTCCGTCTGAGCCGGAACGTTGCCTTCTTCCCATAAATACAGCGCTTGGATCCGAGTGGGATCGGGAATCGTATGCAGAACCGTTTCATTGCCTGTGGGTTCCGGCAGTCGTTTATTGCGGATACTATAGTCCCCATCCTCAATGCGTCCCGTGCCATAATCATACGCTTGAGGAAAGTCTGGCGGCGTAGCCAGCGTATCGTCCGACGTGCCTTCTCGAACTTCCGATTCTTCCTGAAGCCTACCCAGCCCTGCTGTCGTTTGAGCCTCATAGGTTTGCGATATCCTAGTGCTGCCGCTCGTCTGCTCCAGGGCGGAAGATGATCCGGGCCGCCCGGATGCACAGCCGGATAGAAGCACCCCTGCGAGCAAAAATGGGATTACCGTTTTCTTTACCTTGCCCATCCTCATTCATCCTTTCCGCGGCCGCTGATCTTGGCGGATAGCCTCATCTACCGTCATATACCCACGGAGATAGCGCAACCACGCCCTCTCATCGTTGGCGCCGGCCCGGCTACCTGCTGAACAGCCAACCCATAATGTTCTCATCAAAGGCAAAAGCGAGCCCCCCTGCGTGTTGATCCGAATATCCGTGGTCTGAAAAATAGTCCTGATCTTTTATATCGAGCGTCAAAATCTCGCTAATCTCACGCTCTGTCAGCCCCTGCTCCATATAGAGATCATGCAACTTGGCATAGGTTTCTTTTAGCGGGCTCGACCCATAATAGCTGTCATCTTCGCCCACCGCCAAATATACGGGCGTACGATGGGCGGCTAAGGTTTCCAGGTCGCCGTCCCATTTGGTGCTGACGGCAAGATACGCCGTAAACAAATCCGGACGCTTCCCTACCGCTAACGAACCTGTTTCTCCCCCGCCGGAAAGCCCTTGCAAGTAAACCTTTTGGGGATCAATGTGGTAATGGGCCAGCAGATACTCCGTTAAGGCAATCGTTTGATCTGCCGATGTCTCTCCCCAGTCGTTAAGCTGTGGGGCCGCTATTATCATTTCCTCCTTGTAGCGCATCGCTTCAAATCCAAACGCCTCCGCCCGGAGATTGGCTCCTACCCCCTGAAAATACAACCCTTCATAACCGGGCAGCGTCACAAACAAAGCGTAAGGGGTGCTTCCGTCATAGCCTTCCGGAATATATAGATGAAAATGGATGTCCCCCTCGTCATCTGAATGAAGTACATTGTCCAGCACAAAGCCCCGGTAGGTTTCCGTGCCAGGCGTCACGGCTTCCTCTGTATCCGAATCTTCACGGACCTCTGCATGCTGCGCCTGCAGCCGCGTAGCGGCTGATGCTTGGTCGGTGATTGGGGTATGCGGCATGGATTCCAACTGCTGTCCGGCGGGGCTGCACGCGGTAAGGCCCAAAAGCAAAACCCACGCCGAGCATACCAGAAGCCACCTCTTTCTATTCACTTTTTCCACCGCCTTCCTGGCCTACTGGGACGCGTTCTGCATGTGATACCGCAGCCATAGCGCATTCCCCTGCAAGGCCTTCACCTCTTTTAGGGCAAAGGCTACCGGCGGGTGGGGCGGTAGGAAATCCGCGCGTTCAAAGACCGATACGGATTGAGTGCTCCCGTCCGCCACTGGCGCAATGACAAGGCTCAGCTCGTCGATCAGATTTTCCCGCAGGAAGGACCAGTTTGTTATACCGCCCCCTGCCACCATGGCCCGGGTAACCCCAAAGATATGATTCAGCTTCTCCAACAGCAGTGTACAATTCACACGAGTTTCTCCCACCAGCAGGTAAGATACGCCCCGTTCCCGCAGATAAGCCAGATATTCCGGCGCGGCCTGCTCGGTCAGCGCCTCGATCACATGGGCGGTGGGCCGCCCTTTTTTCTGCAGGTGCCAGGAAGAAAAAGCCAGCGTCCCCTGCGGATCGATGGAAACAATATAATGGCCCAGATCCCGGCCCTGTTCATTGACCCAATCCTCCTTGGGCAAGGGATTTTCTGCAGGGCTAAGCATCGGCGCCTGCCCGTCAGCATACCCACCCAGCATGGTCGTAGCGCCGTAAATCGTCGCCTGGCAGTCGTAATCGCGCCGCAGCTCCCCGTATGCGTTCAGGGCCGAAGCAGTTTCCGGCGCTTGGAAAAAGGCTCCGTCTATTTTTCCATCCAGGGAAGTGAGCATATGGCAAACTACAAAGGAACGCTTCATGCTATTGCTCCTCCATAGATTTCTTGATCCACCTGCAGGGTTGAATAGGCCTTAGGCTCCCTCTTATGGGACGCCCGCTGCCTTGCTAGTTGATCCGCCCAGGGGCAGACCGCCCCAAATAAAATGTCGTCGTTTAATGCTGCAAATTTCGGAGCAAATTTGCTCATGGCATCCCTGCCAGCCGTTACTTGATCCATGGGTCGCCATCCTTTCAGAAAGGTTCATCAACCGGCCGCCGTCTTCATAAGCGCCAACGCTGACGAGAGGCAATCATCGGCAGCCCGGCCAACCAAACTCCAGATTACTTGATCTTCTCCAGGCCCAGCGTGGCGCCAATCATGTCATGCGCGGAAGGGATAAGACGGATGGCGTCGGCAAAGGTCCAAGCATCCTCCCCTTAAGCCTGGATGGGCTTTGCGGTCGTATAGCCCGTGCGCCGGCAGCGCGACACCACGGCCTCGCCATCGGCGCCATGACCAGTGCAATACGAGGGCAAGGCCGGATCGCGTTTCCTTGTTTCTGCGCATGCATAAGGCTTTTCGCCCAAACCGGCCATCATCGGAAGGTTATCCAATCCGACGCACTATTTCTCGCTATTTCTGCCCATCCACGTCGGGTACCATTTCCGCATAGGCTTTCAGCATCTCCGGCGTGCTGGTATAGTACCGAACCTTCTTGTCCATCGCGGCAATGCGCTCCATTTCCCCGTCCGTCAGCGTAAAATCAAACAGATCGAAGTTATCGCGGATATGGGCTGAATTCTTGGAGCCGGGGATTACGATATTCCCGTCCTGAATATGCCAGCGGAGAATGATCTGGGCGTTGGTCTTACCGTACTTATTCGCAAGTTCGGTGAATAGCGGCTCTTCCAGCAGCGCTTTATCCCCATGCCCCAGGGGATACCATGCTTGAATAACGATGCCCATATCTCCAAGGAACTGTTTTAGCGCCTTTTCCTGAAAATAGGGATGCACCTCCGTTTGGAGCACAGCGGGCTTTATTTCACATACCGCCAGAATCTCCTGGATCTGCTCCTGGTTAAAGTTAGATAAGCCGATGGCCTTTACCTTGCCAGCCTTATATGCCTCCTCCATCAGCCTGTATCCGGCCATATAATCGCCTGCCGGCTGATGAATCAGCAAAAGGTCAATGTATTCCGTATCCAGGCGTTCCAGCGTCTTTTCTACAGCGTCTGCCTGCTGGTAAAAGCTGGGCCACAGCTTAGTCTCTAAAAAAATCTCTTCTCTTGGCAGTCCCGATTTCTTCATGGCGCGGCCCACGGCCTTTTCGTTGAGATAGGCGTTCGCCGTATCGATGAGGCGGTAACCGCACTGCAGCGCGTGGAGCACAGCGCTTTCCGCCTCATCGGGCGTCAGCAGGAAAGTACCAATACCAGCCATCGGCATATTTAATCCATTGTTTAAAGTTACATAGTTCATGCATATACCTCCATAATCAAAAGTCGGTCCATATAGCTGAAAGTTTTATTGTAATACACCGATCTCGTCCAACCAAGCGCGGACGTCCGCCTCGCTAACGCCGGAGGAGAACCGACGTCCTTCCTCCCATTCCCCTGTTCCAGCCATCTCTGCCAAATTCCGGCCGCTGTCGCCCAAACCGGAGCTGGCCGAGGTGCAGAAGGGAATGACCGTCTTACCGGTAAAATCGTTGGCCTTTATAAAGCTATCCACAGGCCATGCAGCAATTCCCCACCAGATAGGATACCCGATAAAGACGGTATCATAGCTTTCCCAGTTCTCCACCGTATTGGCCACCAATGGGACATCCCGCAGCGATTCGTCATCATGTTCAGCATTGACCCGGCTGCCATCGGCAGTCCAGTTCAAATCCTCATCAGTGTAGGGATCTACAGGCTCCAGTTCAAACAATTCTCCGCCCGTCATGGCCGCGATTTCATTCGCTACCCGCTCCGTGTTGCCAGTGGCAGAATAATAAACCACCAAGGTATCGCCGGTTTCTTCGGAATTTTGGGGCTGCGAAGTTTCCGGCAATTCACTCTCCTGAGGCGCGGCAGAGGATGCCGAGGCGGTGGTCCGCACAGTGGAAATGCTTCCTTCCGTCACGGAAGCATTTCCACCGGCGCAGGCGGTCAGCCCTAGCGCCAAGGCCAGGCTGAAGAATGATACGGTTAGCTTTCTCATGTTGATTTCTCCTTTCAATGCAGTACCTTTTATTCATAGCATGCCTGGAAAATCTCCAGGATCTCTTTATGGGTCATCTGCCTGTAAGCGCCCTGGGAGATGGCGCACGAATCAGCCATTTCTTTTAGCTGCGCCTTTTGCACGCCCAACTCCTTTAGCGTAGTCGGCAGCCCGATTTCCTGAATGAAATCCGCTAAAGCGTGAATGCCCGCCAGCGCCAGTTCTTCATCGGTTTTACCATCGCGCGCAATATCCCATACACGCTCGGCAAACCGTACGAACTTTTGCAATCCGTTCTGATAGATATGGCGGTAATAGACCGGATGCAAGACGGCCAATCCGCAGCCATGATTGCAATTGGTATAAGCGGCTAACTGATGCTCCATGTTGTGGCATTCAAAATCGCACTTCTTACCCATCTTGATGATGCGATTCTCCGCCATGGTGGAATCCCACATCAGATTGCTACGGGCGGTATAATCCTCTGGCTTCTTGATGGCGATCCGCAGATTCCGGATCACGCTTTTCATCAGGGCCTCCATAATATCGTCGGAGACGTTATCCTCGTCCGGCTTGCTGAAATAGGTTTCCATGATATGGGAAAGGGTATCAAAACTTCCGGAAACCATCTGACTTTGGGGAACAGAATAGGTATACGTGGGATCCATCAAGGCGAAATCTGGGTTGAGCTGGGGATAGTCCCGGCCCGTCTTGGTTTTCTTTTCTTCATTGGTAATAACCGCGCCGCCATTGCACTCGCTGCCGGTTCCCGCCGTCGTTACCACAACGCCCAGGGGCAGCGGCTCAAAGTCGACCACGCCATGGTGCGCCCAAAAGTCTTCCCACGCGTCCCCTTTATACCGTGCGGCCAGCGATACTGCCTTGCAGCAATCCATCACACTGCCTCCGCCTACAGCGAGTATCATATCGGCGTGGTTTTCGCGGGCCAGCCTTACCCCTTCCTGTACCTTCGCATAGGTTGGATTCGACATAATGCCGGAAAACTCCACGATGGACTTTCCCGCATTTTTTAGGATGCCCACGATTTCGTCGTACACGCCGTTAGCCTTAACGGCGCCGTTTCCATAGGCCATCAGCACGGTATCCGCCCTCTTTGTCAGGCAGGCCAAATACTCCTTAACGCATCCTTTTCCGAAATAGACCCTCGTATCATTTTGAAAAATAAAGTTATTCATCGTGACGCGTCCTTTCATTGCAGTTAATCGATCGCCATGGGTTACATTTGTTCCTTCCAAAACGCAACCGCCTGATCAAGCCAGCCCTCTGCCGATGTACCGGTACCCAGTCCAAATCCATGGGGTAGTCCGGGATAGTGATGAAATTCCGTAGGAATACCCAGATCGCTCAACGCCTGGAGGCGCCGCTGCATGACGCGCCAGTTGGCAATTCCGTCGCTTTCCCCCACGCAGGCAAAGGTCGGCGGGTCGTTCTCTGTGAAATCGCTAAGGCCGGTATATTGCATAATCACCGCGCCCGGCCGCGGCAGGTTGTCTTCGCCAAAGGCGCTTGGGCCATAAGAGCCCAGCCAGGCGGCCATTCTCGCTCCTGCGGAGCCGCCCCAGAGCGAATAGCAATCCGTATCCACCTGGAGTTCATCCGCATGCTCAAAGATGAAACGGATCGCCCTAGCCAGATCCTCGCAGGCTGTCTGCGCGCCTGGGCGGTAAATCAGGACAAACGCATTATAACCCTGTTTTGAGATCTCTAACGCATGGGGGAAGCTGTCCTGCATTGCTCCTACATAAGCGAATCCGCCACCTGCGTTGCATATGGCAAACTTCTCGCCGGGGTTCCCCCTGAAGAAGAATAAGCCGGTATTTTCCTTATCCGGATCAGCCGCTTTTTCTTCTGCCGAGTAGATATCATAGAATACCGTTTCTCCATCATGGGCCCGCTGCCATAATGTATTGACAATCTCCACCGTTTTGAGCGGATCGATGTTGTTATACCATACGAGCCGCAGATCGCCCAAAGTATCACCGCTGTAGTACCCATCATCTATGGGAAACAGCAGCCGCTCATAATCCGCAAAAACAGGATCGCTTATGACGTCGTCTATGTTTGTATGGATATCAAACGGCCCTTGGGATATGTTTGTATCGTTCTGGCTTGCTGCCCTTTCCGTTTCCCATTCACCTTTCTGTGTTGTGGTTCGGCTGCCGCCGGCCTCTAGTGCTCCTGTGCTGCATCCGGTCAAGCATAGCAAGATGCTTAGCCCAATTGTCCAAATCGCGTATGTTTTCATTGCTCTCACCCGTCCCTTTGTCTCTATTATAAAAAAAAGAGACTTCCGCGGAAGTCTCGATTCGTTACGCATTATTTACCCAAGGGTTAATAGTCTTATGAGATTATTGCCTGGCGACCTTCTCCACCGCCTGCAGAAAGCGCGTCACCACAGGGGAAGGATTCGGCGAATGCAGTAGCCCATAGGGAATCGTATAGCCCCAATCCACAGGAAGAATTTTGAGCAGCGGATGGACATATTGCCACTTATCGATCGCCATTAGCACGCAGTTGTCATTTTCACACCGATTAAAGGCAGATACGTCATAAAAATCAAAATCCATGATTGTAATTTGTGGATGGTTCTTCCAAATCTCATCCCGCAGCAGATCTACATAATGGCTCCATCCCCGGTGAATAAGCATTAACTTTTCTCCATACAGGTCCCTAAGGGAGAGGGAATCCTTCTGCCCCAGCCGGTGATGAACCGAAACCGCGCAGCATATGGGCTCCCTCGAAAGCTCAAGCCCCGCACATTGGCGCAAATTTAGCATGGTTTCATCAAAGATGCCCGCCACTACGTCAATATTCTGCCCCAGGTTCGCCAGAATCTCACGCGCGTTTTCCGGCGTATTATCAAAGGGGACGAGCTGAAATTTAATATTAGGACAATCCGCCTGCAGCTTAGGCCATATATCCACCAATACCTGGGCCGGCGTCATGATGGAAGTGCCAATTCGGATAACGCCGTCGCTTCTTTGCTGGGCGTTTTGAGCCCGCGTAATTGAATCCTTGCAGTATTGGATGATATACCTTGCATCCTGAACAAGCGATTTCCCCGCTTCCGTCAGCCTGAGTCCCCGATGTGTGCGAACGAAAAGCTGCAGACCTAGCTCTGCTTCCAGCAGGTTAATCTGCTTAATCACCGCCGGCGGAGAAATATACAACCGTTCTGCCGCCTTATTAAAGCTTCCGGCCTCTGCCACGCACAGAAACGTCTCCAATTGAGGATTATACATGGAAATCACCTTTTTCCCAAAGTCCTGTATCGCGTACGATCCGCTTTCCCTGGATGATCGCTGCCGTATGGAATCCCGATTTGCGATCATACATGGCTTATTTTATGGGTGCTTTTATGGCATTGTCAAGGTCACGCGCTTTAAAGGTTGCATCCGCTGCCAAGATAAGACGGCTTTCGCCGACAGCCGCTTTTTACCTGGCGGTAAAAGGAGCAAGTCTTACTTGCGCTGCCTCTGATTTTCTTCTGCACGGCCCATATCCCCGCGTCCCGCATATTTATTCAGCCCCTTGGCCTCCCGGCCATGGCGGGGATTTTTTCGCCCTGGCCATCTCGCCGGCGAGGGGAAAGTGATCCGATTCAGCCCCCTTGCCGGGGATTTCCTTCCGCTATCCGGTATTCTCCAAAGCAGCGCTCCAGCGAACAACCAGCTGCTTCCTACAAGACCCGTCCCTGGTATCGCCGCAGCGGGCTAACCGCGGGATCCAGCACCTGCGCCACCGCCTGGAGGATTTCCTCTTGGCGCGCTTTCGCTTCGTCTGCGCCCAGCTGAAGCTGCACATCCCACGCTTCAAAGGGCCCATTTCGGAAGCGCCCCGTGACGATACCTGCAAAACGGCCGTCGATCAGCAAATAATAGAGCGTATCGCCTTGCGCCGGTGTCATCCGCTTTTTCAGTTCGCGGCTATGGCAGCGCACACAAAAATCGTTGCGGTCCAGCGCAAATACCGAGGTCTCCGCCCGAGGCGCCGTCCGTCCGGCATCCTTTGCGGTCACATAGCCTGAAACGCCCTCCAGACAGGCCGCCCGGAGCACGCCCCGGTCCGTCAGGCGGTCGGCAGCCGTGCGCACAATCCGTTCCGGCAGCGCCAGAACGTCGGCCAATCCCCCGCTGTCCAGAAAACCGTTGAGCGCAATGAGTTCCGGCAGCACCATCGCCAGCGCTTGCTCTTGATTATAAGTTGCAAGATCCGTATCCGGGAATTCGCTTTCAAAGCGGAACCAGCTGCGGTCGCCTTCGCCGTCAGCCTGATCCTCAAACACGAGAAAAGCTTGCTGCATCCGGTGAAGCGCGGGCGTTATCTCCTTAGCCGGCAAGCCCGTAACCTCTCGCAGCTGGCCGACGCTCAACGGGCCCTCCTGCTCAAGGCATGTCCATAGCAGCTTCTGCCGCGGGCTCATGGCCGCCAGCGGTTTGCGGTACAGGGCAGCGAAGAGCGGCCATTGATCGGCAAAAATGTAGCCGATATTCCCCCGTTGGAAGCGGCCCTTCACGATTATACGCTGAGCGCGCAGGCCATAAGTATACGCCTGGTCGTCAAAAGCGGCCCGGTGCGCTAGCTTCGGAGCCGTTCCCGGTGCACACCAGTAGGGCGTTGGCACTGGCGCCATGGCCCGGAAAAGCTCGTCATATTCTGCGGGACACTGTACCGGATTTATTAGGCGCTGCCGGTGCAAAAGCCATCCGGCTGCCTCGCGAATTTTCATATTGATCATATCGTATCCTTCCTGGCGCACCCGGTCTCGCGCATAGTTTGATGGGCACAGGCCATGCTATAGCTGGAGGTGATATCATGCCTGACTCAACCCGGCCCACTCATTTAGCCCGCCTACTCGAGCAAGATTCCGAAGCGCTGGAATATTATACGTCCCTTCATCCCTGTGTCCGCGGTCACATGGAGGAATATGCCCAGGAGATCCTGTCCATGGAGGACCTCACGCGAATCTCCAATGTCCTGATGAGCGAAGAACTGAGCGATCTAGGGGCAATCTACCAAGACAATGATCTTTAATGGCGGCAGCCTTAGGGGCTGCTTTTTTTGTCCTCCTCCGCCCAGGCAAACAGCCTCGGGGTAATATCCGGATAGGTCAAGTTCTCCGGCAGCTGCGCAAAGCAGCGAACTTCGGCCATCTCGCTGGGCGGCAAAGGGCCAATCCGGCGGATACTGGCCCGGAAGGCCTGACCGCAGGCAAGGTCGTGAAGCGTGCCGGCTCCATAGTCAAAGAGGGGCTCAAGCGTATATTCCAGCGCGCCCGATTCCTCATACAGCTCCCGCGCCGCTGCCTGAGCCGGCGTCTCACCCGGTTCAATATGCCCGCCTTGCGTTTCCCACGTTTGCCTCGCCCGATGCCGGCTTAGCAGCCGCTCTCCCTGGTAATAGGATAGAATGACCACGTATCGATAGGTTCCGCAGCGATTCAGCGGATAGCGAATGCAATCCATTTCATTCTCCTTTTGTTCGCCCGTCATATCGTATGTTCACTGCTGCTGAAAGAAAAGGATCGACAGAATGCCAAGATATGCCGCGCGAATATTCCAGCGGCCTCCTTACCCCTAGGCAACCGTACGTTCAGCTTTGCATCCGGGCAGCGTGCCTCGAAGCTGTGCACTGCCGCCTCCAATCCGCTTGCCACGCTTCATCCCTGGTTTCGCTGCACCGAAACCAGCCGGTAAGGAATCGATTCATGCTCCTGCGATGGAAGGAAAGTGGCCGTAAACGCGATGCGTTCGTCAATTTCATTATCGCTTAAGTCCTTGCAAATCGCATCAAAGGCCAGCGTCCATTCGCCATCACGGCTGACGCTGAACGCCAGCGGCGTCATGGAGAAATCCAAATCGCCGTCTTCGCCAACCACAAAGCGATACTGTGAACCGGTATGCTCAATTAAACCTTCCGTTACGCCGGTTATGTCCGGGAGCCTTCCCGAAGCAAAGCAGGATTGGTAAATCGCCTCCACCTCTTCCGCTTCCAGGGTCATCATGCGATTTTGATCGATCTCCGCCCGCATCATCCCTTCCGGCGGGTTGACAACCATCTGCTGGATCATTAGCCAGACCACGTCGGCCGGAGGTTGCCCTCCCGCCTCAAAATCCGTGCTTTCCGCCATGAGGAGGGTGCGAGCTAAAGGCCGCTGCAAGGTTAAAATTGCATCCAGCTGCGCCTGCTGGTGCTGGTCAAGCTGCGAAATAGGGGCAAGCGCCGCCGGCTGCGGCTCGCTGACCACCCCATCCTGCACCCAGCGAAGATTGGAAGCCCATCGCGCAAAATCGGCGGCAGCCTCCTCCTGGTTTTGCGCATATTGGCAAAAATGCACGCAAAAATCCCAGGTGCCGGTCTGTACATAATAGTCTTGGCAGTATTGCGCGTCTGCCCCGCTTCCACTTTCGTAGGACGCCTTCCATACTGGATACGATAAGCGTTCCGTTGCCGCGTCGTCGCGGGCGACGGACACTTCCCCCTCCGGCGCATAAATTCCTATGATCGCTTCGCGAACCGTTTGTTCAGCGTCGTCCACCCCCGGTAGGCGGCTGATTTCAACGCTAATCTGCCCGTTTTGATATTGGCTGATGTAACTATCGTCGGAATAATGAATCGTCTCTACATGGTTGGAAGCCTCGCTTAAACCCTCCACTGTGATCCATTTTCCCGATACCGTCAGGGGCGTTTCGCTTCTTTCAAGGATGGATTTGCCGGCTGCCGGCGTGGTAGGCGGTGCAGCCGTTGTCTCTGCCGCCGTCGTCGCCGCCGTGGTTCCCCGCCGCGGCGACGTAGCTGTCTGTTGGGGCGCCTGGCAAGCGGTCAGCAGCGCGGCTGCCGTCAGCGTCATGCAGGCTATCATGCGCCAAATATGTTTCATTTCACGGATTACCTCCTTGCTTTTACTTGCGCTTTTTGCTTCATTATATCGTCTGTTCTGGCTTTTGTCTCCCCCTGCCCGGCGTTTCCATACAAAAAACCCTGACCCAGAATTTCACTGGGCAGGGTTTGTGTCTGGATCATCCGGATAATTTCAGCGGCTGCAATCTAAGGATTCAGCAATATCCGCTGTCCGGGATAAATACGATCGGCATCGCGGATCCCGTTGGCGCGCACCAATTCTCTTAAGGATAATCCGCTCCAGTGGGCGATTTGGCTGAGCGTATCGCCGCGCTGCACCACATAGACCGCGTCTTGGTTATTCACCGCTATGCGTAGCTTCTGCCCTGTTGTGATGCGATTGGGATCCGTAATATGGTTAAGAGCGACGATGGAATCGACCGTTGTTCCATACCGTGCCGCCAGGGCGCTGAGCGTATCGCCCGCTTGAACGGTATACTCTATGTAGCGGGCCGCAGGCGTCCACCCCCGGCGTACGACCAGTTTCTGCCCCGGAAAGATTAGGTTCGGATTGGGCAGATCGTTGATGCGGGCGATGGAATCAGCCGTCGTGTCGTAGCGGGCTGCTATCGCCCGCAGCGTGTCGCCTCGGCGAACCGTTACGGTAATCAGGTTATCGTCCTGCTTCGGCGGATCTACCGGCGGAGTCACCGTGCTTTCTTCCAGGAACATCGCCTGGTTAAAGTAATCCCGGTCAACATATCCGTTTACTCCGGATACCCGTCCTTGATTGGTGTATTGCCATCCGGCCCAACCGTTCCATTTCCCATTGCCCTCCGGCTCACTTACGCCATAATTCGCCACCCACAGCGGGTATTGCGCAAGGGAGGCGTTCAAAATGTCACGGGCGCCTGAAGCGTCAATATAGATAGCGCCCTTTTGTCCGCTGAGCGCTTCCACCTCGCTTAAAAAGGCCTGGGCGATCGCGGTAATCTCGCTGTCCGTCAGGCCACTCATATCGCCCATATCGATCACCGGGCGCAGCTGAGCTTGTTTTCCACCGATGAGCGACAGGAAAAAACGCGCCTGCTTTTGTGCATCCTGGGTAGTTCTCGCGTTTACAAAGTGGTAGAATCCAATCTTCATTCCCGCTTTCTGCGCGGATGCATAGTGCCGTTCCAGCCATGGGTCGGTATGGTTATCACCCTCGCCGGCGCGGATATAAACCACCTCCACCCCAGCGGCCCGTACTTGTTCAAAGTCGACTTCTCCCTGCCAAACGCTCACGTCAATACCGTCCATAAGCGGCGTTTCCGCCGGAGGAAAGGCCAGCGCCGTCAGGGGGAAAAGCAGACATATCAAAATTGCAAGCGCCGCTATACCTCTCTTGCCAAAGCAAAGCGGCAACCTCGCATGGGTTCTTTGTTTCATCATAGGCTCCTTTCAGGGAGGCGCAGTTCCTCCCCTATTATCCTATGACGCGGCGGCCTGAAACGCTAAAGCGCCCCGCAGCCTATAAGGCCGCAGAGCGCTAAAATCTTCATTTTCTACCGGCAAAAGTGTTCCACATAGCTGTCGATCGCAGTCTGGATGATGCGTTCCGCTTCCTCTCGCCCTGCGATTTCCTTGACGGCGGTCTGTTTGTTTTCTAGCGCCTTGTACACCGTGAAGAAATGGCGCATCTCGCTAAATATATGCTCCGGCAGATCGTCAATATCCCGGTAACTGTTATAGTTGGGATCTTGGAAAGGCACGGCGATAATCTTTTCGTCCTGCCTGCCATTGTCAACCATCGACATCACCCCAATTGGGTAACAGCGCACCAAGGTCAGCGGTTCAATCGTCTCGGAACATAGCACCAGCACATCCAAGGGATCTAGATCATCCCCATAGGTTCGGGGTATAAAGCCATAGTTGGCCGGATAGTGCGTCGAGGTATACAGGATGCGGTCCAGCATAATCAGGCCCGTCTCCTTGTCCAGCTCATACTTTTTCTTGCTGCCCTTTTCGATCTCGATTACCGCGACAAAATCGGTCGGGCTGATCCTTTTGGGGCTGATATCATGCCAAATGTTCATCCGCTACTCCTTTTTCTCCATCGCCGCTATATCCTGCCGGGTGATGAACCCCACTTCCTCATCGTCCAGATCCAGCGCCATTTCAATCTGTTGGCCGTCATCGCGCCGGAATGTGAAGACGACCATGCGTCCCTCGTCGTCCCGGATTTGCTTGCGGTACACGGACCGCTGCTGCTGCAACCATGCCCAGTCCAGCACGGGATAGACCCGGTTGCGCGTACAGCCCAAATAGCTGGGATATTCTTCAGTGATAAAGAAGGCTGCAATATCCTCTGGGCGGATATCGCGAACCTGCCAGAGGCCCGCTTCGGCGGGCATATTCTCCAGCTCCCGCGCAAAGTACTCATCGTCTTCCATGTAAAGCATGGCCGGATAGGTTTCCCCCACCATGGGCGGCAGGTCGTAATCCAGGCTCAGATGCGCGCCGGGGGACGGCGCTAAGGCCAGCGCACGGAAAGCCCGCGCCAAATACAGGCACCCTTCCGGATTCGCAATAATCTGGCAACCTTCCTCCTCGTCATAGCGGATATGCACCTTTTCCTGCCCATTGGTCTTTAGCCTAGGCGTCACCATTTCAGCCAGCAACCGCTGCTGACCAAGGCGCACCGCTGCCTTCGTCAAAAACAGGGCGTAATCCTGCAGCGTCAGGTTTAGATCCGCATATTCTACCATCGACAGGAAGGCTCTGCGCCGCGCCAGCTCCGAATCCACGTCCACGTGATCCAACAGCTTGTCCAGCAACATGTCCAGATCCATTCTCATACCTCCCGTCTTAAAAAAGAGAAGCAGATCGCCCTGCTTCTCTTGATTATATCATTTAGCCGGCACAACGGGCAAGATTATTTCCCGGTGCGCAGCAGGTTTAGCGCATGCTCCACCACGTTTTCCACGGTAAAGCCGAAGTGTTTGAATACCTGGGCCGCCGGACCGGAAGCCCCATAACCCGGCATGCAGATTATGTCGCCATCCAAGCCGATATACCGATCCCATCCCATGCGGCCGGCCGCCTCGATCGCCAGGCGCGCACGAATCTGATTCGGCAGCACCGACTGCTTATAGTCTTCGCTCTGCTTTTCAAAGACCTCCCAGCTGGGCATTGACACCACGCGCGCGCCTACGCCTTGCTGCTTCAGCATCTCCTGGGCCTTCATTGCCAGCTCCACCTCGGAACCGGTGGCCATAAGCAGCAGATCCGGCGCGCCGCCCTCAGCCTCGGAAAGGATATAAGCGCCCCGCTCAGCTCCACGGCCCGCTTCGCCGTCATACAGCGGCAGGTTCTGCCTGGAGAGGATCAGCGCCGTAGGGCCGTCATTTTTCATGGAGTAAAGCCAAGCGGCCGCCGTCTCCACTGAGTCGGCCGGGCGGTACACCGTCATATTGGGGATGGAGCGCAGCATGGCCAACTGCTCGATGGGCTCATGGGTCGGTCCGTCCTCACCTACACCGATGGAGTCATGGGTAAGAATATAGGTAACCGGCAGTTTCATCATGGCCGCCAGGCGCATGCTGTGCTTCATGTAATCGCTGAAAACCAGGAAAGTCGCCGCATAGGCGTGCAGGCCGCCGTGCAGCGCAATGGCGTTGCAAATCGCTGCCATAGCATGCTCGCGCACGCCAAAATGGATATTGTTCCCCTCATGATGCTCTGCGCTAAAGTAGCATGCATTTTTCATTTCGCTTTTATTGGAGGGAGCCAGGTCAGCCGATCCGCCAAAGAACAGCGATGGCGCGCATTCAGCCATACGGTTAAGAACCGTACCGGAAGCGCCGCGGGTAGCGTCCGGGCCCTTAAACTGCCAGAAAGCCGGATCCGCACCAAAATCAGGCATTTCGCCCCGCATTGCGGCCTCGTATGCCTCCGCTAGCTGCGGGTAAGCCGCGCGGTATTGCGCGAAAAGCGCCTTCCAGCTCTCTTCGCCGGTTTCTGCCGCAGCGCGGAAGCTCTCCATCGCCTTATATACAGCATCCGGCACGTAGAAATCAGGCTCCAGCGGCCAGTCCATCGCTTGCTTGGTTAGTTTCACATTTTCAGCTCCCAGCGCCTCGCCGTGGCTCGAAGCGCTATCCGCCTTGGGAGAGCCGTGTCCGATATGGGTTTTGACGATCACGAGGGAGGGTTGCTGGGTATTGGCCCGTGCCTGATCCAGCGCCGCGGCAATGGCCTCTACGCAATTTCCTTCCGCCACTTCCAGCACCTGCCAGCCATAGCCACGATAGCGAGCCGCTACATCCTCGGTGAAAGCGCCGTCCGTATCCCCTTCAATGGTGATGCGATTGCTGTCGTACACCAGAATCAGCTTACCCAGCTTCAGCGTACCGGCCAGGGAGCTGGCTTCGCCGGAAATACCTTCCATCATGCAGCCGTCGCCGCAGAGCGCATAGGTATAATGATCCACCACCGGGAAACCAGGGCGGTTGTATAGCGCCGCCAAATGGGCTTCCGCCATGGCGAAACCTACCGCATTGGCCACGCCCTGGCCCAAGGGGCCAGTGGTCGTCTCTACGCCAACCGTGTGTCCGTATTCCGGATGGCCTGGCGTCAGGCTACCCAGCTGCCGGAACGCTTTTAGGTCCTCCAGCGTAAGGCCATAGCCAAATAAATGCAGCATCGCATACAGCATCGACGAGCCATGACCCGCCGACAGCACAAAACGATCCCGGTTATCCCATTGGGGATCGGCAGGGTTATGCTTCATGGACTTGGCCCAGATTGCATAGGCCAGGGGCGCGGCGCCCAGGGCGATACCCGGATGGCCGGAATTCGCCTTTTGCACCATGTCAATACTCAGGGCGCGGATCGCATTCACCGCAAGCTGATCAATACTACTCATCATTTCCTCCATCGTCTATAAAATGGCTTCCAGTTGGGTCAGATCGAGCTCCTTCATATCCAGGAGCACCGGATAGATATGCGCCGCTATGGCGGCAACGCCCCCTTCGGCGTCGGATTCAATGTTCAAAGGAAGGACAGGATCATGCAAGCTCATGCGCAGCAGGAACCATCCATCACCTTCTGCAGCGTCAAAGCTCACCCGTACCCCTTCCCGATTATCGGGTGCTAGGTGCCACTGCTCGTTGCGTTCGCATTCAGCCAGAACCTTATCCAAGGCCCGCTGCCCATAAGCGGCAAAATCGCGAGCTCGAATGGTCAGACGCGCTTCCGCCGCCTCCACCGGCTCCCTCAGTCCCTGCAGCAGGCTGGAAAGGCTCTTTCCCTCCCGCCGAAGGCGGGCCATCTCGATGAGCACCAACGTGACAAGATAGGCGCCGTCATCCAGGTCATGGTTTTCCTCAAGGGCGCAGTGTCCGGAAGTCTCCATGGCCAGCGGCGCATTGACGCCTTCCGCCCGTAGGCGTATCGCCTCGTCAATCACGTTCCGGTATCCCCGGCGGTAGCGGTAATGGACGCCGCCCAGCCCGGTAATAAAGTCCTTTAGTCCGGCGCTTGTAACGGAATCGGTTACAATTGTAGCGCCCGGATGCTTACGCAGCACAATCGCCGCCATAAGCGCCACCAAACGGTTGCGGTTAATTTCGTTTCCAGAGGCATCCACCACCGCCGCACGGTCGCAATCCGTGTCAAAGATAATGCCCAGATCCGCTTTGCTTTTCAGCACAGCTTCGCGGATAGCGGCCATGGCCTCTCCGTCTTCCGGATTGGGGATATGATGGGGAAACATACCGTCAGGCTCCAGATACTGACTGCCGTGGGTATCGGCGCCCAGCGGCTTGAGCACCTGCTCCACAAAAAAGCCGCCCACGCCGTTACCCGCATCGACAATGATCCGCAGCCCCTCAAAGGGGCGCGCCATGCCGGTGTCCTTGCGGATCTTGTCGGCCAAATGCTGCGCATAGCGGGGCATGAAGTCAACCTTCTCCACGCTTCCTGCGCCCTCAGGCGCCCTGCGGCCAGCCATTTCCAGGATCCGGGCTACATCTTCATGCTCCAGCCCCCCCTGACGGGTAAAAAACTTCATCCCGTTTCGGTTATACGGCAGATGGCTAGCTGTAATCATGACCGCGCCATCGCAATCCAGCATCTCCGGCAGCGTAGCCATAAACATGGCCGGCGTAGAAGCGAGGCCCAAATCCAGCACATGGCACCCACATCCAGCCAGCGCGCCAATCACGCCGCCAGCCAGCGCAGGCGATGAGATCCTGCTGTCGGCGCCAACCGCCAAGGTTAGCGGCTTCGCCGCATAGGGCTTCTGCTTACGCATCCAGGCCACAAAGGCCTGAGCGATCTGCGCGGCATCCTGGGCCGTAAGCGTAACCGGCTGGTGATGAAAACCCTCTACCGCTACGCCCCGCACATCGGAGCCGCTGAGCAAATGCATATAGTCGTTTGTCTGCATATTTTATCCTTTCCTCTGGATATGCGCATGGTCACCTTTTATCTTCCACATCCCAGCCTTGAACGAAACGGTATACCGGCTCCAGCGCCAGGAAGCGCTCGGCCACAATATCTTTGAGCTCGGCGGTAAAGACTCGACTATCGATCGGACCAGACGCGTCAAAAGAGAACTTCCGATAGGCATACCAAAGCTGAAGATCCTCCGGCAGGTCTACCGGTTTTGGGCGTTTTGGCGCCTGGGCTTCCAATTCAAAGGGGGCCATCGCCGGGGCATTCAGCAGCGCGCGCCATAGGCCGCCTTGGGTAAAGAGGCGCTGCCTGAAGCGCTCCTGAATCTCCGGCACCCGATCGTAAAACCCAACGCCCGCGCCCCATGCGTCTTCCTGAATATAGAAATAGTAGGTGAACGCTTCCGAATTGCTCTTACCCATGGGCTTATAGCTCAGCCACATATGATCGCGATAAGGAACGCCATGGGCATAGCGTGCATCCCGATAGATTCGGCTGACCACGCGGCGCACCCTTGTATCCAGCGTGGGATCCAGCCGGGTCATCAGCGGTTCCAGATCCAGGCACAGCGCCTCCAGCGGCGACTTCACATAAGCCTCAAAGTCATCGCGGTGAGCCTCAAACCACGCCTTATCGTTATGGAACTTAATATCCTGAAAGAATTGCAACGTTTCCGGGAAAAATCCGGCAAATCGCTCATGCATGGGTCCCATCTCCTTTGTATGCCGGTGCAAAGCGAATCCCGCATGAAACCATGCGGGCTCGCATATCCAACTTTACCGGCGGCGTCTGGCATTCGAGCGGTTCGGCGTACCGGAACCGGTATGGCCGCCCGACGAGGACCGGCCGCTGCCCTGGGTTCCACCGCGGCGCTTGGTCTGGCCTGCATGGTAGCTGTCCTTTCGGCGTCCTTCCGGCCGGATGGAATTACCATAAATCACCAAGGCAATCAGCGCCGTAATGACGATGGCAATCACGACCACCAAACCAATCAGCACCTTCGTCAGGGTATTGCCACCGCCTGCCGATACCGTCGTTTCACCGGGCGTCGTCGTCTCCGCCAAGGTTGTCGTCTCTCCAGAGACGGTTGTTTCATCATTGGCAATCGTAACTTTGATCGGAGCGCTTCTAAAGTTACTGGTCACGCCGTCTACTTCCACCGTCGCGGTAAAGATAAACTCGGTGGTAACGTTGACCATGCATTCATATTGGATGTTCTCGCTGCCCGCCGGCAGTTCGGATATCACCTGCACCGTGTTGTCGTTCTGGTCGGTAATCTTTACGTTGCTCAGCGTCTTGTTGCTGATATTGTCCACATCGATGGAGAAGCTGACCATGCCCGGCTCCGACAGCTGGACGGTATCCGTCTGGGCGGTCAGGTCAATGGTCACCGGGACGGGATTATCCGCCACCTTAACCGTTACAGACTTGCTGGAATAGGTATACTTTTTCCCTGTGCTGTCCACCGCCGTCACAACGAGCTGATAAACGGCGCTGTCCTGGGGCGTAACCTGCTTGGTCACCGTCTTGCTTTCGCCGCTGCCCATATTGGACGCCGATCCCAGCTCCCCCAGGCTCTTCTCGGAAATCGTTACCGACTTGAAGGTGATATCACCCTTGTTGGTTACCCTACCTGTCAGCGTAATAGAATCGCCCGGATCAATCTGGGATTCCGATATTTCCAATGTAGCTGTAAGCTTGGCGGTAGCCACGGTAATATTCACCGTATTTCCAGAAACCGCCTGCGTTTTGCCGTCGGCAAAATAGGTCAGCCGCGGCTTGGACTGAAAGCTTTGCTTAATATTTCTCAATGTATAAGTAAAGGTAATCTTTTCGCCCGGCTTTAGATTTTCGCTACTATCTATTTTATCTACAACCCCTAGAGACGGCTCACTGACTTCCACATAGGTCAGCGTCTTATCGCCCGTATTGGTTACCACATAGGTCAGCTTGACGTTTTCCCCCTGCTTGACATTGGTTTCCGAGGCGCTCACCCTGATGCTGGCCGAGGCTGTACCCGTGTCAGCCGGGGTTGTCGTGGTTGTCGTGGTCGTGCTGCTGGGCGTTGTGGCCGCCTGGGGGATCGAAACGGAAACACTCTGGCTGTGCGATTGCCCGTCGGAACCCGTATAGGACAGCTCCAAAGATACCGTACTACCGGCCTCGGAGGAATCCACATTACAGCCTCCTTCCCACCGATCGCCGGCCTCAATATCCCCAGGGGTGCCCACCGTCTTCCCGCCCTTGGTAATCTTCGCATTGGTCACAGTCTTGGCTGCAATCACTGTAATGTCAATATAGCTGCCATCCTCAGTTGCCTGCGCAGTAAAAGACTGTATATCTCCCTCTGCCAGTCCCATAACCGGGGCGAATATCATCAACAGCACGACGAACCCAGCGAGCCATCGCTTCATGCTCTTTCCTCCAAACCCTATCAGTTTTGAATAGAACTATTTTACTGAATTAAACAATCTTTGTCAATCGATTGACGAATTTGCCCCCTTTTCGCCCGTTTTTTTCTGCTCAGGCTCTTGAAAAAAGGCGGCGCCCACGTAAGTTACGGTATTCTTGCCGTTATTATAATTCACGCCGGCCTGCTTGCAGATTTCCGATACCCACATCCCCTGGGCTTCCGGAGACGTTGTGGCCAGCTCCGGATGAATACAGGGCGCGGGATACTGGCATTTGGCGCACTGAGCGCAGGGCCCCGGCGTCATCAGCCAGACGCGTTCTTTCTCCTGGTCCCATAGCCGGTCCCGGATGGCAAGGGCCAGCTGCTTAATCTTTTTTCCTCCCTCCTCAATGGCCTCATAATCAAAGGGATCTTCCATCTGAGCCGCCACGGTAAAGACCAGCCCGCGCTGGTACGACCTCACCCGTTCGGCACACGCCTCCACGGATCCGCATCCCGGCGGACATGCCCAATTTTTCCCATAGCCTCCGCATTTTCCGTCCACGCACATCTTTCGCACCTCCGGCAGGAAACGTATAATCCCCGTATCCAGCCATCCGGCTTCTGTGGCACCCAGGTCCATTGCTACTTGAATCCATTTGTCCATGGTTCTCTCCTTATCCAGGCATTACTGCCCTGAAATCTCCGCCTTAACGGCGTTATAAAAAGCCGTCTCCCGAGCAAGCCGCTCATCAAAGCGCCGCTTGGATTCGTCAAAGTGCAACATGTCCCGGAACTGCGCTCTGCGCTGGCGCCGCTGCTGCCCGTCCCATTCAGCGGCAATCTGTTCCGGATCCCGGCCGTCGGACACTGCGCCTCCAACGGCCAGCCAAATCTGCATACAGCCGCGGTGGTCGAGAATATCCGCGTCCTGCAGAAGCTTAAGCTCCGTCGTCAGCAGGGCCGGATCGCTTCTTTTCGCGTGATAACGCACCAGATATGCAATGCGATCCAGTGCTTCCTCGCTATCTGCCAACGGCGCCAGATGCTCCAGGACCAACGCCTTAGAGCTAATCCAATGGGGTTCCAAACCTTTCCCAGAATCGTGGAAAAGTCCTGCAGCCCACAATAGATCCTCATCCGCCCGAAGTTTCAAGCAGCGGTTCAGATCAATCGCTTCCCGGGCTACCCGAAGGCCATGGTGAAGAATATAGCCTCGCTCCCGCCCCGGTTGAGCGCATGAGCGCTCCATCAGCTGCTTGGCTAGATTATATACCGCATCACGATCCATGAAACCCTCCCATGCATTATGGCCTGGCGGAGCAAAGCGCCGGTATAAGCTTAAGACCGCTCCTATCTTCTAGAAGTTCCCAAGACAGTCCCTGCTTGCCGATTTATCCCTCCGGCAGGCTCCTTTGCCCACAAGCATGAATCCGCCGGTCCCTGAGGCATATTTTTTTCTTTGGGTTGTGTTTTATTTTACCACATCTGTGCATACTAAGGCTATTCCAAAGTTGAGGAGGATTTCCATGGAGCTCAAAGGAAGCCGTACCGAACAAAATCTCCGCGATGCCTTTTCCGGCGAATCGCAGGCCTTTAACAAGTATACGTTCTTCGCCCGGCAGGCCGATCGGGAAGGATATCAGCAAATCGCCGCTATATTTCTTGAAACCGCCGAGAACGAAAAGGCCCACGCCAGCCGTTGGTTCAACTTTCTCGGGGATGTGCACAATACCGCCGAGAACCTTCAAAGCGCCGCCATGGGCGAGAATTACGAGCATTCCGTAATGTATCGGGATTTTGAGCAGGTCGCGCGCGAGGAAGGCTTCACGCAGATTGCCGACGCATTCAAGCATGTAGGCGAAGTGGAAGCCGAGCATGAAAAGCGTTATCTGGCGCTGATGGCCAACATCCAGGAGGGGCGCGTCTTCCAGCGCCCGCAAACGGTGGCCTGGCAATGCCGGAATTGCGGATACATTTATATGGGCACGGAAGCGCCCAAAAGCTGCCCGGCCTGCGCTCATCCGCAAAGTTTCTTCCAGCTTAAAATGGAAAACTATTAGCGCAAGGCCCGCATCACTGCATACAACGCAAAACCGCCTGTAGAAGGCGGTTTTGCGTTGTTGCTTTAGTATTTTTCCGGATGTGCCGCGTTTACGCCACCTCATCCTCCTGCGGAATAAGGCTCGCGGCACAGTGGCAGCAGCGCGTCGCTTTCTCATGGATTTCTCCATAGCAATACGGGCACAGCCGGGGCGCTTTAGCAGGCTCCGCCGGGGCGGGTTTAACCGCCCGCTCCTTTACCACGTTAATCAGCTTCACGAACAAAAACACGCACAGCGCCAACAACACAAAATCCAACACCGCCGTCAAAAAGCTTCCGTACGCCAGGACCGGCGCGCCAGCCGTCTTCGCTTGCTCTAGCGTGTCGTAGTGCTGCCCGTTCAGGGAAAGGAATAAATTGGAAAAATCAACACCGCCGGTAATCAGCCCTACCACCGGCATAAATAGATCGTTCACCACCGAGGACACGATACTGCTGAACCCGCCGCCAATCATGAGGCCTACGGCCATGCTCAGCGCGTCGCCTTTTACCGCGAAGTCACGGAATTCCTTTAACAACTTACGCAATTTGAAATCTCCCCTTTTTTCCCAATTTTCGCCGCTTCTAGCGCGGCCTGCTTTATTATATCATTTATTGTCGAAGAAAAAAGATAAATCTTTGCAAAATAGCTGATTTTGCATATAATGCCAGTAGTGCAACCGATAAGGAGGATCGTTATGGAAAAATGCTATCGTTGGGGTGTGTTGGGTTTGGGGTCGATCGCCAACCGCTTTATGTCCGGTATGGCGCTGGTGGAGCGCGCCCAGCTTTATGCTGTCGCGTCCCGCAGCGCGGAAAAAGCATATGCCTTTCAAGCAAAATATCATGCAGAAAAAGCGTTGAGCAGTTACGAGGCGCTGGTCGCCGACCCGCAAGTCGACATCGTGTATGTGGCGACGCCGCACCCCATGCACCTGCGCCATGCGCAAATGGCGCTTAAAGCCGGCAAGCATGTGCTGATTGAGAAGCCCGTCTGTGTAAATACCGCCGAACTGGACCTGCTACGCCAGACTGCCGACAGAGAAGGCCGCTTCGTAATGGAAGCGATGTGGACTCGATTTTTCCCGGTAAATTTGCAGGTTGTCCGTTGGCTGCGCCAGGGCCGTATCGGACGCTTGCGTCAGATACAGGCGGCGTTCTCCTATGGCAGCCAAATGGGCGATGGACAAAGCCGCATCTATAATCCCCTGCTTGCCGGCGGCGCGTTGATGGATGTAGGCGTTTACCCGATTTCCTACGCCGATATGTGCTATGGTCAGCCGCCGGAGCGCATCGCCGCCTTGGCGGATTTCACCCCCACCGGAGTAGACGCGCTGAGCAATTATCTTCTTCTTTATCCCAGCGGCGGCAGCGCCATGCTTTCCGGTGGAATTAGTTGCTACCAGCGGGATACTGCCCTGCTATGGGGCGATCAAGGATCCATTGAGGTGCCGGACTTCTGGCACCCAAGCCGCGCGATATTAACCACCGATCAGGGCGATGAGGTATATGAGTCGCCGGTCGCCAACGAAGGCTTCCAGTACGAGATCGAGCATGTCCACCAGTGCCTGGACCAAGGGCTTACCCAGTCGCCGGTGATGAGTCTGGACGTGTCGCGGCGCGTTTTGGCCGTTTGCGACGCCATCCGTGCCCAGATTGGCCTGCGCTTTCCCTTTGAAACCCAGATATGACCAGCTGCGTAATCCTTCACGCCGCCGATCCCAACCATCGAGCGCGGCGGCGTCTGCCATGGTGATCGGATCGCCATGATGCCGGAATTTTAAGGGGGCCCATGAATATCTATACAAACGAAAATTTGCTGGACTTCAAAAGTCGTTACCCTATGTGCGGCGAAATATTGGGGCCTGCACTTATGGGGATAGATGCGTGGCATGATATTTAAATACAATCATACTGAGCCGGATACGACAAAGCCGCCTGTATGAGCGACTCGGCCGGGAAAGCCTCGTGCGACCGGTACGGCGCTTTTTGAAGGCTAAATCGCCCATGATGCAGGCCGGTCATGCAAAAGCCATCGTGCAGCTTGCGGGACAAAACATTTTTCATCCTGGTTTTTTACCTCAAGCGAGGTTCTATTGCCGATGGGCTCAGGCATATGCGTAAGCCTATGCAGCTGCACCTGCGGTTGCCGGGCAAGAAATAAGGCTGCAACCATTGGGGCAGCCTTTTTCTTGATTTTAGCGCTTCACCGAAGGGCTATTGCTCTTTAAGCTGCTCCAGCAGCTTTTTTTCATATTCACCAAGCAGTTCCTGCGCCGTTTCCTGGGAAAGCCCGCGTACCGTCAGGCGGATCAGCGGCAGATCGTCTTGGGGCGTAATGCTCACCCGTCCATCGCTCTGGCTCACAAAGGAACCATCCGCCCGGGCAAAATTCTGCCAGCGTTCCAATTGGGCCACCATACGCCCTCGATCAGTCCAGGGGCAGGGCACGGCGCGCTCCCAGCGCTCCTCCATCGGATGAGCTGCGACAAATTGATCCAGATCGCCTCCGGATATATGATACATTCGCAGCAGCGCCAGCAGCCCGTCCTCCTTAAGCTGGTGCAGCGTCCACGTTTCAGATACGGCGCTTTCCAGCAGCTTTTCCAGCTTCCATCCTTGATATAGAGTCCCTTGCGCGCCGACCAATCCAAACCGGAATCCTTCCAGCCGCAGGCCGATTCCGGCGTTTGCATCCAGCATTCTTGCGCGGTATTCACCGCTGGGTACCGGGCGTTCGGCCTCCGGCGCTTTATCCACCAGCGTCGGCGTAAATCCCAGCCCGTCCAGCATCCGCCCCGCCCAGGCCAGGGTAGCTCTATCCCCACAGAACACAACCACCGGCGCGCCCTGCTCCACGCGGGGCGCCAGCTGCTGTAGCTGCGACCGATACAGCGCCTCCACCGCCAACGCCGGGGCTACCGGCTCCAGCTTACGCGCCGGCTCAACGCCCCTTTTCAGCGCGTTATCCAGCTTCCGGGCCATTTCCCTGGAAATATCCCGGCCCTGCGGGCCGATAAAGTGAATGCGGAAGCCCTCCCCCTCTTGGGCGACATGGGCCCCCAGAGGAAGACCCAAGGCCCGCTGCGCAAAGCGGTGCATGGGCAGATTGGCCTGAAGCAGCGGCTGGATTTGTGCGCCGGCGCAGCGCGCGCCCGCCTGCAATGCCGCTCTAGCAGCCTGTGCCCTTTCGCCACCGAAATCCGACAATACCAAGGCGCGGGAACCCGATGCTGCCGCCAGCGCGCCACCCCAGGCAAAAATACGCTCTGGCGGCAGCTCATCCCATCCCTCGGCACACAAGCTTCCCTCGGTCAGCGGATGAATCTGGGTCACGCTGCCCCAGCGAACCGCTCCCTGGATATGGCTGAAATCCTCCACCCGTTTACCGGGCCACACCCGCGCCCCAGGCGACAGCCGGGAGAATGCCCCGATAACCGTATCTTCGGCGGCGACCGACCCCTCATAGATCTCAGCACCGGCCTTCACCCGGCAGCGGTCGCCCAGGATTGCGCCCCGCAGCTGGCTTTGCCTGCCCAGGTGGCAGTTACGCCCGGCCAAGGTATTTTTCACGCTGGCCCCTCGATCCACATAGCTGTTATCCCCCAGCACAGCCCGGGGCCCCACAACGGCACCCGGCATCACCTGGCATCGCTCGCCAATAAAACAGGGGCCCTTGATCTGTGCATCGCCGCCGATAACCGCGCTAGGGGCAATGACGACGCCTGGGCGCGTCTGATACCCCGGGATAGGCAGCCCGCATCGCCCCTCTAGCAAATCAAACTGCGCGGAAAGATAGTCCTCATGGCTTCCGATATCGCACCAATATCCCTGGGAGACATAGCCCGATATC
Source organism: Candidatus Parachristensenella avicola (assembly GCA_904420205.1). Classification (GTDB taxonomy): domain Bacteria; phylum Bacillota; class Clostridia; order Christensenellales; family UMGS416; genus Parachristensenella; species Parachristensenella avicola. The sequence continues at coordinate 120,068 of CAJFUN010000008.1, forward strand.
CGGTTACCTGCTTCCATTAACTTAGGGAACAGGTCCTTGGAAAAATCAAAAAACCCCTGAGGCGGAATCAGCTCCAGCACCGACGGCTCCAGGATATAAATACCGGTATTCGCCAGATTACTGAACACCTCGCTCCAGCTGGGCTTTTCTTGGAAGCGCTCGACCATGCCGTCCGAGGACAGCGTCACAATGCCATATTCCACCGGCGCGTCTACCTTGGAAAGCACTAGCGTCGCCGCCGCTTTGTGATCCCGGTGCCAACGCAGCGCATCTGTCAGATCCACATCGGTCAGCGCGTCGCCGCTAATCACGACAAAAGTTTCCTTCAGCTGTTCCTCCAGCTGCTTGACGCATCCTGCGGTACCCAGAGGCGACTCCTCCAGCGCATAGTGGAGCCGAATTCCTGCCTGCTCACGCCCAAAATATTCCATTACCTTCTGAGGCAGATACTGCAGCGTCAAATATGCCTCGTCTATTCCATGAGCGCTCAAATGCGCCAAGGTATACTCCAGCACTGGCCGCCCCAGCAGCTCCAGCATGGGCTTGGGACGTTCACAGGTTAAAGGTCGCAGCCTTACGCCTTCTCCACCGGCTAATATAACCGCTTTCATCAGGTCATCCCTCCTGCCTTTTTGCTAGTATGGCACGAAGGAATCTAGATTATGCCAATTTTGCCGTCTGTCGCCTGTGAATCGTGCGTCAGGCACCGCCGAATCTTTCTCTTAAAAGAAAAAAGGACCCGGCTTTGTTCTGAAGCCCGTCCTTACCCATTTGCCAAACCGCCCCTTACAGGCCGCCCATTTCTCCAGCTTCGATGCGGTCCATCATCGCCGCCAGCTCCTGGGGCAAGCGGCCGAGCAGCTCCTTCAGCGGTATATCGTCCATGCCCACCACCTTAACGCCGCATCGAGCCAGCGGCAGCAGCAGCTTCTGTGCCGGCGATGCGGAGACAGCCGCAGCCATGGCCGGCGTAATCTCGCCCATCATTGCATTACCGATCAGAAGCGCCATAGGGCCGACGATAATGTCCATGCGGCCGGCCATGTAGCAAACCGCATGCTCGCCTGTCGCACCGTCCGGCGCTCCCGCCGCCATCATCACTCGGGTCGCCTGAGCGTTAGTGCCCAGCGCATAAAGGGCAAACCGCTCCCGCGGGAGCGTAAGCACCGCCTCCACCGCCGCCCGGCCCAGGCCTCCCCCTTTACCATCGATCACAGCGATGCGGATTTTTCTCACCCTTCATCCTCCTCATCTTCATCCACAAAGATGCCTTCATCCACCTTACGGCGCAGGCCTACGTTTAGGCATAGGCCGATGGCAATCATATTGGTCAGCATAGCGCTGCCACCATAGCTCATAAAGGGCAACGGAATACCGGTAACCGGCATAACGCCCATGCACATGCCGATGTTCTCCACGATATGGAACATCATCATTGCCATAACGCCGATCACCATCAAACTGCCGAAGCGGTCTTTGGTGCAGCGGGCCAAGTGGATCATGCGGAAAATCAACAAAGCAAACAGGGCAATAATTGCCGTGGCCCCTACAAATCCGAAGGTCTCTGCCGCCACAGCAAAGATAAAGTCTGTATGCTGGGCAGGAATATACTCCAGCTGACTCATCGCACCTGGGGAAAAGAGGCCCTTGCCCGTCATCTGGCCGGAGCCCACCGCCATCTTGGACTTTCGCACATTATAGCCTGCGCCTAACGGATCAATATTGGTTTCGTCCAGGAAGACCAAAAGCCGCTCCTTCTGCTTATTGGTCAGCACGTATTTCCAAACGGGAATCACCGCGCCGATTCCGCCCGCCACCAGGGTGCCCATCAAAAGAGGACGAATGCCTGAAACAAAAAGCATGATTACCGTAATAAACACATAGACGAGGGCAGTGCCCAAGTCGGGCTGCAGCAGGATCAGCACCAGCGGGATCCCCACCCGGATCAGCACCTTTAGCAGGTCAAACCATCGGGTGATCCCCTTGGGATACCGAGCCAGCTGCTTGGCGAGCGTAATAATCAAAGCCAGCTTGGCAATTTCCGAGGGCTGAAAGCTGCGGCTCTCCGTGATCCTATACCATCCCTGAGTGCCGCCTGCCACCTTGCCCAGCACCAGCACCATCGTCAGCAGCGCCACCGAACCCCAATAGATCAGCTCCGACAGCTTCATGAAGAGCTTATAATCCAGCCAAACCGTGATCACGCACACGGCGCAGCCCACTCCAAACCAGATCGCCTGCAGCCGGGTATAGGTCCAATCGATCTCGTCCAGCACGGAAAAAATACTGCTTCCTTCTTCAATGAAAACGCCGCCTGTGGCATTGGCAATGGTAACCAATCCAAAACACACCAGCGCTAAGACCGTGAGCGCCAGCAGAAAGTCAAAATGCCGCCAATTCAGGCGGCCTTCCCGCGCCTTTTTATTCCGCCTCTTGGTGATATGCGCTTTCTTCATCTGAAGAAAGACCGGTGTATTCATAGGGCCTCCTTTATCCGCCCAGCGCGCTCCAGAAAAGAGCCAGTCCATGGCTTTGCGTCGGGTTGACGATGGGAATCGCCTCACCTTTGAGCCGCCGGGCAATACGGCAGTAGCTTTCGGCCGCCTTCCCCTTGCCATCCGCAATGGGGATGCCGAAATTATTGTGACGGACGACCCGGTTATCTTCAGGCACGATGCCCAAGATGGGCAGCTTAAGGATGTCCACCACTTCGTCAACGTCCATCATATCGCCTCGGCGCACCATCGCCGGGCGTACTCGGTTAATTAAAAGCTTTGCGTTAATCTCCTGCTCTCGCAGCAATCCCGCCACACGCTGGGCATCCCGTACGGCCGATACCTCAGGCACCGTAACGATCACCGCCCCGTGCGCGCCGGCCAGCGCGTTATTGAAGCCGACTTCAATCCCTGCCGGGCAGTCCACCAGCACATGGTCATGGATACGGGCCAGCTGCTCGGTCAGCTCCCGCATCTGGCGCACGTTTACCGCCTCCTGGCCGCGGGCTCGGGAGGCAGGCAGCAACGTAAGGCCGGGATGCTGGTGATCCCGGATCAGTGCCCGCGACAATGGACAGATGCCTTCCGCCACGTCGACCAGGTCGTATACAATCCGGTTTTCCAATCCCAGGATGACATCCAGGTTCCGTAGCCCCATGTCCATATCCACCAGGGCCACCTTTTGGTTCAGTTTGGACAAGGCCACGCCCAGATTGGCCGTAGCCGTTGTTTTGCCAACGCCGCCCTTTCCCGAGGTAATTACAGTGATTCTACCCATTTTACGCCTCCGCATCCTATAGATTACGGCGCGTCATTCTCCGCCCCAGATCTCCCTTCTAGGGCACCAGCGTGTTATCCGTAGGGATGGTTCCCAGGCTGCTGGTCGTTTCCTTGCTTTCCATGTAGTATTCGATGACTGCCTTAACGGTGGCATAGCTCCAGCCGCCGGCATATCCGTGGGGGATGTATACCACAATGGCGATCTCCGGATCGTCAAAGGGCGCAAAGGCGACAAACCAGGAGTTATTCTCCAGGTCAATCTGAGATACCTGCGCGGTACCCGTCTTGCCGCCAAACTGTCCATTGTACTTGAAACCTTTAAAAAAGTCGGAGGCCGTACCGCCATCTTCCTCGCTAACCACCTCGCGCATGCCCTCTTTAATGAGCTCCAGATAGCTTTCAGGGACGTCCAGGCTCCGCACCAATTGGGGCGTTTTGCTGCTGACCACCTCGCCTTCCGGCGAAATGACCGAATCAATGATGGTCGCGTCATAGACCTTGCCGCCGTTCACCAGGGCCGAAAGATAGCGAGCCACGCCAATGGGCGTAAGCAACGTCACACTTTGCCCGATGCCCGCAACGATGGTTTGGTTGGAGTTCCAAATAATGTCGTTAAGCCAACCGGAGATCTGGCTGGTCATGGCCTTCTGCGAGATGGTCTGCGTGTCAATCTTCAGATCCGTCCGCAGTACGGCGCGGATATCCGCCCCGTATTCCTGCTCGCCGGCGTATTCCACCACCTTCATGATATCGCGGGTCGCCTGGTCATATTTTTCATCCTCATAATCATACCCTAGTTCCGTGCAGGTGTCCACCAGCAGCTTACGGATTTGATTGTATACGATAGCCGAGGTGCCGGTAGGTTCCTTTTCGGGATCATATAGGGTTTCCTGGCTGGCCAGCTGGCCGGAAAGCTCTCCGGGCAGCTCTACGTTCGTTTTGCTGTCCAGTCCCAAGAGCGAGGCCCACTTGTTCAGCTTGTCGATTCCCAGCTCATAGGCTACAGAGAAGAAAAAGTAGTTACAGGAATTCTTCAGCGCCCGCACCAGGTTTTGATTCGCGTGGGCCCGCCAGTCTTTTTTCCAGCAGGAAGGGCCTTTGACGTCCGGCGAATCGGAACTAATATGATCGCGGAACTCGCCTTGGTCGGAAATCAAGGTATCCGGCGTAATGGCGCCCTCCATCAGCCCCGCCAGGCCGGTGGCCATTTTAAAGATGGAGCCCGGCGCCGCACGGCTGGCAATCGCTTTATTCATCAGCGGCGTATCAGGATCGTTGGCGATGGCGGCATAGTCCTCGCTGGAAATACCGCCTGTAAAAATATTGGCGTCATAGGAGGGCAAATTTGCCATGGCCAGCACAGCGCCGGTATGCACGTTCATAACCACTGCGGCTCCGGTGGAGGCCATCGAGATCTCCCCGCCGCCCCGATCGGCTACTTTTTGGTCGTATTCCGCCTTATTCTCTTCATAAAGGCGCTGCTGCTCTGTCCGGATCAAATCGATGTTCGCCGCCAGCGCATCCTCCACGACTTTCTGCAGGCGGCTGTCGATGGTCAGCATCACATCGTTGCCTGATTGAGCCGGCGTGCTCTCCTCTGGAAAGGTCCGGATCACCTTGCTTTTAGAATTGACCTCCACAACCGTCTCGCCGGTGCGGGTGCCGATGCAGCCGGAAAGCTCAGCCTCCATCGTCTTTTCCACGCCCGCCACGCCGATCAGGTCGTCTCGGTTATAACCCTGGGCCTCCATCTCAAGGATGGTCTCCTCGCTGCTCATCCGGCCCATATAGCCGATGAGTTGGGCGGCCATTTCATCCTTCGGATAGATCCGCACCGTCGATTCATCAATCTGTACCCCGTCCAGAGACAAGGACTCCGTCTCCAGCTGGGCAACCGTCTGCATCGATACATTTTCCGCAATTGTGATGGGGATGTAGCTGGTATAGCTTGTCATCCGAACATTCTGCCACACGGCTAGGATCTTCAGGGCCATCTCGTCGGAAACCGATTCATCGATAAAGTATCGCTCTCGCAGCTGGCGGTAGCAACCTTCGGCGTCTAAATCGTAGGTATTCCCCTGGCTATCCTCGCCTTTTTGAATGCCCATGGTATCCCGCCAGTTCTTTTCCCGGGTAGCGGCCACGCTGTCGCTGACGCCGTTGCCCCAATAAAAGACAAAACTGCCGTCCGATTCCTGGTGTATGGAAAAATCTACGCTCAGCGACGCGTCGTTGGCTTCCAGGATCTCGATGGTCCGCTGGATGGAACGGGTATAATCCAACACGTCGCCTCCCGGCGTGCCGTCGGAATATTTGGTGCGGTTGCGGGTCGGATCTTTCACGAACTGTACGTCATACGCTTTCTGATCATAGGCCAGCGGAATGCCGTTCGCGTCCAAAATCGCGCCTCGGGTTCCGGTTTCGCGGATGGTCCGCCGTGAGCTAGAGACCGACTCCTCATAATAATCGGCGCCCTGCCTCCACTGCATATCGAAAAGTCGGCCCACCAACAGCACAAAAATCAACAAAAAACATAAAGAGACAATCCAGGTGCGGCTTTTGAATCGTTTGGTCAACGTCCCACCTCCTTTTTAACGGTATGTCCTGAAATTTCTCGAAAAGGTATCCTCCACTGCCGGCTGCAGCCGGCGGTACAGGATTAGATGGATCACCAGCGACGCGGCACCGGTCAGCAGGATTGTAACAGCCAGCCGGTAGAAGAGCGCGCCCGTTACTGGTACCGCCACGCGGCTAATGTATAAAACAACAAAGGTTACAACTTTGGATAGCAGCACCGCTCCCGCCGAAAGCGCCGGGGAAAGCCAGGGCGCGTCCGCGTGCAGCCGCAGCTCATACAGCCCGCAAAATCCGGCTGTGAGCACATAGCACAGCATATTCAGCCCCAAGCCCCATCCGGTCAGGCTGTCGGCCATCAGCCCCAGCGCCAGCGCCAGCAAAACACCCCATACCGGGCCCTGGCACAGAGATACTGAAACGATCAGCGCCAGGATCAGATCCGGTCCAACGCTATGGATGCTCAGCGCTTGAAAGGCGCCCAACTGCAGGCCAAAACACAACACAGCCAGCAAAAGCACCCACAAAAAGGGCTTCCCCTTGCGAAGCCACCGCATTCTATTCACCCTGGGCCTGAAGGCCCGTCAGAATCAACACATGGCTGATATGTCCGAAATCCACCGCCGGCTCCACCACCGCATATTGGCCGTTATTCTTTGCACTGGCCGCTTCTACAATGGTGCCCACCGTTAGCCCCTGGGGAAAAACGCCGCCTAAGTCGGAGGTCACGACCCGGTCTCCCGGCACCATATCTGCATTAAAGGGCAGATACTCCAGCGCGCATTGTGGCCTGCTGGCCCCGGCATCCTGGGCGCCCTTGAGGATGCCCTCGTCCCGCGAGCGCTCCAGCATAATGCTGATGGAGCTTCGCGGATCAACGATGGTGATCACCTTGGCATAGGTCTCTCCGACCTCCATCACGCGGCCCACTAATCCCTGTTCGTTGACCACGATCATGTCGACGGCAATGCCGTCCCGGCTGCCCCGGTTCACAGTGAACTGTTCAATCCATCTGCCGGGCTCTTTGGCAATCACCTTAGCATACACGCTTTCCATATCCAGCGTTTTCTGGTATTCCGTCAGCGAGGCAACCTCGCCGCTTTCAGCCAGCTGCTGCGCCAACATATCCCGTTCGGCGGTCAGCTGGGCGATCTGCTGGGCGTTAGCCTGATTCTCTCGGGCCATTTCCCGCCAGTTTACCAGCCAGATAAAAAAATCCTTTACGCCCGAAGCCGCCCCGGCAAAGCCTTCTGTTGCCCCCTGACCCAGACGGGCCGCCACCTTTTCCGGGATCAACTGACTCTGCCGCTGGCGCCCATAGGTTTGCACCAACAGCACCACCGACAGCGCCAGTGCCACCATCATCAGCAGCCACGGGATCAGTTTCCGTAATTTACGCATGATAGATCCGCCTTCCCGGCTGAACGCCAGATCTTTTTTGTAGATAAGCTAAGCCCTGATTCAGAAGCATTTCGCCGCCCAGCGCTACCGCTTGGCAGGGCTGCTGCGCCCGCGATGCGGGAATTCGAAGCGCCTGCTCAATACGCTGAGGCAACCCCTTCAGCAGGCTGCCTCCTCCGCACAGCGTCAGTCCTTTTTGCAGTACATCGGCCGCCAGTTCCGGCGGCGTCTGCGCCAGTGCCGCGGTAATCGTCTCAAACAGCGTATCCATGCAGCCTTCCAGCGCCTGACAGATCTCTGTCGCCCCGATATCCAGCGTCACCGGCAGCCCGCTTGACAAGTCCCTACCCCGGACCGGATAGGTATCTTCATAACGCGGTTCGTATACATCTGCCAGCAGAGATTTTATTTCCCGGGCAGTTTCTTCGTTCACGACCACATGATGCTCTTTACGGATGTAGCTGATGATGGCCTGATCCCAGCTGTCGGCGCCCATAACGCGGGACTGGCAGGCCACCCGTCCCTGCATGGAGTAGACCGAAGCCGTCGTCGTGCCCGCGCCGATATCCACCACCATGCTGCCCTGAGGCTCATCCAGCGGCAGCCCGCAGCCCAGTGCGGCTGCCCAGCCTGCATCTTCCAGCCATACCTCCGAAGCGCCCGCCAGCTTGGCCGCCTGCTCTGCCGCCCGCCTCTCCACCTCGCTGAGGCAATCGGGCGCCGGGATCAGCGCCATACGCCAAAACCGCGGCCAGCCGCTTCGAACCTTACGCATCATCAGGCGCACCATTTCACCGGCTGCCGCCGCATCGGACACTGCGCCTCCGCGAATTGGCCGTACCAGCTGAACGCCGGCAGGATTCTTCCCGGCCATGGTTACGGCTTCCTCGCCCGCTGCGATCGCCTGTCCACCCGGGCGAAACGCCACCGCTGATGGCTCCTCCATCAGGATGCCCCGGCCGCGCAGAGCAATACGGGTTTTTTCCGTTCCCAAATCCAATACCACGTCATTGCGCAGCGGATTGATCAACTTCGTTAGCCTCCTTACTCTCCGCCTCTGCCAGCATCGCCCACAGCCGTGCCAGCGGCAGCCCTACTACATTGTCGTAGCTGCCTTCAATCCGGTCGATATAAGCTGCGGCGCCGCCCTGGATTCCATAAGCGCCGGCTTTGTCCATCGGCTCGCCCGTGGCAATATAAGCGTCAATCGCCCGGTCATCCATGGTCAAAACATGCACCCGCGTAATCTCCACGCCCTGCCACAAGCGGCCCGACGGCGCAATCAACGCCAAGCCGGTCATCACCTCATGCCATGCGCCGGAAAGCGACCGCAGCATCTGCCTGGCCTGCTCCGTATTCGCAGGTTTGCCCAGCATCCTGCCGCCGCAGACCACCATCGTATCAGCGGCCAGAACCCAATCGTTCTGGCCGCAGCACCGCCGGACGGCCGCAGCCTTATGCCGGGCTAACTCTGACACGGCAAGCTGGGGCGGAAGCGTTGGATCGCAGCGTTCTTCAAACTCAGCAGGCACGCAGACAAAGGAAATCCCCAGCCTGTCCAGCAGCTCGCGCCGCCGCGGCGACTGCGATGCCAGAATAAACCGCCCGCTCATCGCCTGAAATAAAAGAAGAGCGCCGCAGCCATGCCCAGCGCCGCGCCGATATTGACCTTAAGCACAAACCCCAGCGTCAGCACCACAAAATTCAAATCTACCTGCAGCGGGCCGCCCGTGGTCCCGATGGAAAAGGAGCGGCTCAGCGCAGCCGGAAGGATGGGATCCAGCAATTGCCACAGCGCGCTGCCCAGCACCGATCCCACGATGAGCAGCAATACCAGCAGCGCAACAGAACGAGTACGCATCAAAATCACCTGCATGCATAATAAATAAACCTTCGTATAGGAGGAAGGCTGCACCGATCCCCCGAAAGGTGTTTTTTATTATATCACACTTTTTTCCCTCCTGTATACCCTGATAGCCGTGGCCAAGATAATGTTCAAAAATGAACGTCCTCACAAAAAGGGGAGCTCCTTCCGCTCAAGGAGCTCCCCTTTGATAAAAGACACGCTTTTATTGGCCGCCTTCCGTTGTTTCCGTCGGATCGGTCGGTTCCGTGGGATCGGTCGGTTCCGTCGGTTCCGTCGGATCCGTAGGCGTGCCGCCACCCTGAAGATATTGGTTTTTCAGCGCATTCAGGTTGTCATAGGCGGTTTGGATAGCCGTGACATCCTGGGCCACGTTGCAGGCCTCTGTCAGGGCGGAAATGGCTGCGGTAAGCTGAGCGCGCACGCCTTCGTCCAGCATCGCCTGCTCCATCAGGCTCTGCACCTCGTTGATGAGGGCTTGCGATTGCTGAATGAGCGGGGTCAACACAGCCTGCTGGTCGGCCCATTCCTGCGTGTGGATATCGCAGTAATACTGCTTATGCTTTTCGTTGTCATAGGAAAGCGCGCCATTCTCCGGATAGTCCAAGATCGCATTGGGGAAATAGGCCAGCAGCTTATCCCGATCCATGTTGCGGTAGGGCGAATCGGCCGGCACAATGAAAGCCGATTGCGTCGTGCACAGCTCCTGCGGGCAGTAGGGTGATGCCAGCTTGCCTGACTCGGAGCAGTAGGTCAGCTGCTGATGCATGGTGCAGCGGCGGGTCGGCGCGGATTCATCCGTAAAGTAGTCGGTCACGGTTCCGTGGCCCGCCGCATCGGCAGCGCAGGCCGCCGTCGCCAGCATGCCCGACACGCCGCAGACCGTCACCCGCTTGAGGCCCACTTCCTCGGCCGATTTTGTATAAATAGGCTTATCTTCCAGCCCCTCATGGATGGTCGTCATGTAGGCCTTGAAAATAGGGGCCGCGCCCTTGCCGCCAGAGGTAGACCGCATGGGCTTATAGTTATCATGCCCCACCCAAATAGCCGATACGTAATAGGGCGTATAGCCTACGAAAGACACGCCGCAGTTATCGGAGTTGGTACCCGTTTTACCGGCTGTGGTCATGCCGCTGATCTTGGCCCGGGTTCCGGTGCCGTGATCGACGGCATCCTCCAAAATATCCGTCATAAGCCAGGCTGTGCTTTCCTTAAACACCTGCCGGCGAATCTGGGTTTCCGACGAGTCTAATACCGTCTCGCCCTTGCTGTCCACAATCTTTGTAAAGGTGACCGGCTCCACATATACTCCGCCGTTAGCCAAGGCCGTATAAGCGCCGGCCAGCTCCATCACGGTCAGGCCCGAGGTACCCAAAGCCAAGCCGGGGCCATCTACATTCAGCGCGCTGCTGACGCCCAGCTCCCGCAGGTAGGCCGCCGATACATCGTTTCCGACATAATCGGCCAGCACGCGGGCGGCAACGACATTATAGGAATTGACGATGCCTTGGCGCAGCGACACCGGCCCATGGAAGGTATTGCCCGAGTTATTGGGGTAACCGCGTCCTCCCCAGCCTTTAATTTCGGCAGGCACGTCGGCGATAATCGTTCCGGCTCCGATGCCCTGGTCAATCGCCGGACCGTAGACGGAAATAGGCTTAATGGACGAGCCCGGCGGTTGAGCGCTCGTGGCGCGGCTTAATCCTTTCTTGGTCGAGGGCTCCTGCCTGCCGCCGACTACCGCCTTTACATAGCCGTTGTGATAATCCACAATATTGGCCGCTACCTGCGGCTGCGACAGCGTCAGCCGGCTGCCGTCGGCGTTCGTGGTTGTGGAAGTCGCGTCGGCAGCGTCTTTCATATCCGGATAATTTTCCCAGTTATACAGGGTTTCCTGCAGGGTATCCTGCATGCTCGCGTCCATCGTCGTATAAATATGATAGCCACTGGTCCGGATCTCCGATTCGATCTGGCTTCGGTTTGTATCGTTATCCGGCAGGCCTCGATCCCGCAGCAGGTGCGTGATTACGTCCTGCACGGCATATTCCACAAAATAGGGATAATCATATTTCTGCGTGCGAGGCGATTTTTCCAGAATCACCAGCGTATCGTTGAGGGCTTCCTCGTACTGTTCCTTGGTGATTTTATTATTCTTGTACATGGCCGCCAGCACCAGGTCTGTACGATTATTGGTCACTTCAGCCCGGTCACGGGTGTAGAAATTGCTCCGTGGGTCATAGGTATAGGGAGCCTGAGCGCATCCAGCCAGCATCGCACACTCCCTGAGCGAAAGTTCGCTCAGTTCCTTGCCGAAGTAATCCTCGGCCGCCGCCTTAACCCCGTAATTGGACTGGGCCAGGTTGATGGTATTGAGATAGGCTACCAGGATCTCATCCTTGCTATATTCCTTTTCCAGCTGAATGGCCAGGTATGCCTCCTGCAGCTTGCGCTTATAGGTCTGCTCGGAAGAAAGAATGCGCATCTTAATAAGCTGCTGGGTGATGGTGGAACCGCCCTGGGTGGTCGACGAGCGCATATTGCTGAAAAGTGCGCCGATGATTCGCTTGATGTCCACGCCCGGGTGACTGTAGAAGCGCTCATCCTCAATGGATACGATGGCGTCCAGCAGCATCTGGGGCATTTCCTCCTTGGTGGCCCAGATGCGGTTTTCCACCCCGGTGTACATGGTGATCAGATTTCCATCCTTATCATAAATGAAGGAGGTTTCGCTTTGATCCTCAATCTGGGTAATGTCCAGATCCGGGGTTGTCGCGACATAGGCCTGGGCAATCCCCAGGCCAAATCCCAGGCCTGATATGCCCCCCACCAGGATGAGGATGGCAAAAAGCTTCAGGGTAGTCACGATCACGGATAGGACGAAATTTCGGGGTTTTGGCTTGCTTCGGAAGATAAAAAGCGGGCTGACCTGGGGCTCCTCCAGCATCCGGCGCTTCGCGCGGTGCTCCGGAGCGCGGCTTTCGTGGCGCTGCGGCCCGTCGGTATTTCTCGCGGGCTGCTTCTGCTGCGTCGGCTCCCTTCCGCCGCCCTCTGGGGAGCGGCGGTGGGAATCAGGCATGCGGTCTGCGCGCGCCGGCGGATTGTCTCCCGCTTCCGACGCCGCCCGGTACCGCTCGTGCTGGCGGTGCGCCGCCCCATTGTCCCCTGCTATCCGCTCTTGCTCAGCGATCCTGCGGGCATGGGTTGCCGGCGTATCCGGCTCGCGGTAAACGGCCTCCCGCGCCCTAGACGTCGCCTCCTGCTCTGGTGGAAGCGCCTGTTTCTCCATATCGTTCTCTTCTGATCGCGTGCCGGCGCGCCCGCCGCCTGTCAGGCGATGCCAACCGTCGGCCATACGCCCGCCCCAGCGGCCCAGCATATTCATAAAGGCGCTGGGCCCCATCTCACCGGTCGCCGGATTAGGGATGGGCGTGAAAAAATCATGAATGGCGGAGAACCACTCGCGAATTCGATGCTTCATCCAATACCTCCTTTGAAGCTTCCCCTTAGTATAGACCATTTTGCGACAAAGGAAAAGGCTTCCGCAAATTTGACGTAAATCTTACAAAGAAGTTTCGCCCATTGAAACCGCGAAAAAAATAGAGTAACATAAAAGAAAAGGACGGGAGGCTACAGCATGCTACAACGAAATTGTGCCGGTGGCGTCGTTTTTTCAGGCGAAAAGCTGCTCTTACTGCGCAATGATAAGAATGAATGGGTCTTACCCAAAGGACTGGTGCCCGCCGGTGCCCTGTCCTACCAGGTAGCAAAGGACCGAGTAGCGGCGGAAGCGGGCGTTTCGCCGGTGGAAATCGTCTGCCCCGCCGGCGAAACGCGGTATGAATTTTACTCCACCACGCGCAAATGCCCCGTCTGCAATCATATCGTCTGGTATGCTATGCGGGCATTCGGGGAAGATAGCGCCTTCAACGCGGCTCTAGGTTTTACGGGGGGCGGCTTTTTCCCTTTAGATCGAGCGCTGGATCTCATCACCTACAGCCAAGATAAAGCGCTGGCCGCCGCAGCCTGGGAGAAGCTGCGGGCAGCCGAGGCTGGCGAGAAAAAATGATTGCATTTTTCCCATGATGCTGCTATAATTTTTAGGTTCGTGAAAAAGCAATAACGAGGGATTCCCGATGAATATGCGCCCTCGGTAAAATATGAAACCAATCTGTAAAGGAGAATTATTATGTCAGGCCATTCCAAATGGGCAACCATGCACCGCAAAAAGGAAAAGATCGACGCTGCCAGAGGAAAGATTTTCACCCGCATTGGCCGTGAGCTGGCAGTGGCCGTGCGCATGGGCGGCCCCGATCCGACCTCTAATTCCAAGCTGCGCGATGTGATTGCCAAGGCTAAGGCCAACAATATCCCCAACGATAACATCACCCGCATTATCAAAAAATCCTCCGATTCCGACTCCGCCGCATATGAAGAAGTAATCTATGAGGGTTACGCGCCCGGCGGTGTGGCCGTCATCGTAGAATGCACCACCGACAACCGGAACCGCACAGCAGCCGACATGCGCCACTATTTCGATAAAAACGGCGGTTCCCTGGGCGCCAGCGGGTGCGTAGGTTGGATGTTTGACCGCAAAGGCGTCATTGATATTGAAAAAACGGACGATATGGACGAGGATGAGGTTATGATGATGGCGCTGGATGCCGGAGCCGATGATTTCTCTGACGAAGGCGACTACTACGAGGTGCTGACGGATCCCAATGCGCTGAACGAGGTCAGCGCCGCTCTGCAGCAGGCCGGATATACCTTGGCCAATTCCGAGGTGGAACGCATCCCCCAAAATACCGTATCCATCACCGCGGAAGACGCTGCTAAGCTCAACAAGATGCTGGATATGATGGACGAAAACGATGATGTGCAATATGTCTTCCACAATGCTGAGATGCCCGAGGAAGACGAATAGCTCTTCTTGTCTGGTAAAATGCATAGAGGCTGCCGGGTATCCGGCAGCCTCTATGCGTATATGGGAATAACCTACTCTACTGTACGATCCTGCGCGGCGCCAGGCCGGCAAGGCCCCTCCCCATGGGTTATGCTCAATCGTAAAATATCTTTCTGGGGGTGTTTTTAGGCAATCGGTATGTCCAGCTTTGCAGCCTGAAACGCTCAGACAGGTAGGTATCCTCAAAGGAATCGTCGTGTATCCAGGTCCCCCTAAGATCCATATCCCGCACGGTGGGGAATTGCGCCAAATCGATCTGCCAATCCGAGGGCTCAAGCGTAATCACATCCTGCCCGCACAGTGCGCACAGGGCCCCGTTCAGCCAATCACGGGGGCCCAGCTCCTTACCGCCTACCCTGATGCTCGTGGGTAAAAAATCATCCTTGATCTGTTTTGCCGACTCATAGATTTCACTTGCACCGACGGTCACCGCTTCACCGATTGCATAAGGCGTATGCAAAAAGCCATACACATACCCGCACTTGTGACACGCCTTGCCCAAAAGCAAATCACGGCAGGCATAAAGGATATCGGTGATGCAGTATGAATCCGGCGTTGTTACTGGGAAGAAATACGCGTCTAGCGCATGCTTTATTTCGGGAATATCCTCCCGGCGAATGACCCTTGAGCCCGATTCCAATTCTTTTGCCAGCTGCTTGTATGTCATGATCTCAAAGCGCGGATCATGCTTCAGTTTTCCGATAAGATAGTCGAAATTCTCGTAAAATTTGTCCCTTTCCTCCTTCGGCCTATACCCGGAAAGCTTCCATTCGCCCGCATTTTCAGGCGTCATCCGATTGACCTCATCGCAAAACTGATCGATTATTCCCATTTGCGGATGATGATAAAAGATATAAAAGTCCTTTTCTTCCGCGATTTTATCAAGATCTGTATCTATCTTATCTCTATCGCTTATTGCAAGATAGTCATCCAAACAGTGGCTATAGCGGAGGCAAGCGATGTTACAGGCATATACCGGGCGGTTGCGTTTGATATCACAATACCAGTCTCCATCGTAAATCCCGATTCCCATATCCGCATACCCATAGTGGGCCACATACGAAACAGAATCCCCAGGCGGGCAGGCGGCATACAAATCTTGCACCCCAAATACGGCCCGGATAATCTCCCGGCCCTCTATCTCATTTTTAAGAAACGCCCTTTTTGCTTCTTCAAAATCCTCTATGTCCGTGTATTCGTTGATGGTTGGATGAAGGGAATGGGCCAAAGAGTGATATTCGATTTCGTGCCCTTTCAATGCTTCAATGGCATCCTGCCTTCCCCACCTTACCAACGCCTGCGCAAGGCGCGCCACCACATTGTAGCAGCCGACCACCCCATGCTTTTCAAGGATGGCGGCAGTTTTGATGATCCCGTCAACCCCGTGGGGATTGACATAATCTTCAGTGTCAAAACTGATAAAAACCTTTGTCATATTACGACTCACCTCAATACGCCATAATGAGTAAGCGCACAGCAGGGCATACGGCGCTCCAAGGGCCCGGATCTATGCAGGCGCTACGCTCAATTATAGCATTATACTTCGTGAAACTATACCTGTCATACCGGTATTTCTCTCCATTTGAAGCGAGTTTCGCAACTTTCAGCTTATCAAGAGGCAGCCCACACTGAATCGGTGTGGGCTGCCTGCTATCCGGCTGTATCCAACCTGTTCTCAATTGAAGTCAGAAACGGGAATAGGGGGCGTAGCGCCTGCCATCTACTGCCCTGTATGATGGGCCTCCGCCCATGCCTTGCCTACTCCCATGCGTTCACAAGCTCTGCGCCCACATAGTAGTGCGCCAGAATCGACCGGTAATCCTCGCCCTGCTGGGCCATGGTATAGGCGCCCCACTGGGACATGCCCACGCCGTGTCCGAACCCTTTTCCGGAAACGATCAGCGAACCGTCCTCCAGCGATACGCTGGTCAGCTGGGTCGACCGAAAGGCTTTCGGATCCAAAGCAGTACGCAGCTCTACGCAGCTTACCAGCTTTCCCCCGATCTCCAGCTGCGTACAGCGGCCCGAAGGTCCCCGTTTGGCGATGGATACGCTGGTCAACTCAGCATTTACGCCCATCTGTTCCAGCGCCTCCTCCACTGCATCTTCTTCAAATGCGCCCTCCCACTCGAGAAATTCTGCCGGCGCTTCTTCCTCCGGGCTATCGACCACTTGGATGTAGGGCGGGTTTTCTTCTTTGTAGTTGAGCCCCTCCGGGGCTGTAGCCGTTTTCCCTCCGGCACAGGAGTGGAACCAAGCGTTGATATATTGCCCATCATAGCATAAGGCCATGCCGCGCGTATCGTTTACCGCCTGGCGGATCGAATCATTGATTCCCTCGGCATTATAAGCCTGGCACTCGGCTACGTCGGTCGAAATATCTGCTCCTTCATACATGGAGCCATCATGATGATCCAGGAAATACAATAGAAAGGTGCGGGCTACGACCGCCTGGGCCCGCAACGCTTCCTGCGGCCAGTCGCTTCGCATTTCGCCGGCTACTACGCCATAAAGGTATTCCTCCACTGGCATCTCGACAATCTTTTTTTCCTCTACCACGTATACCTTAATGGGGTGCTCCCCCGCCTCCGGTTGCTCCGCTAGGGCGGAAGGGAGTTCCGGCGTCGCCTGCGTCGTCGTTGTGGTTGCGGATGCTGTAGTCGCGCTGGGCGTAGTTCGGTCCGAACTTTGGGGCGCAGTGCTGGTAACCGGTGGCTGCTGGGGCGCGCAGCCAGCCAATAAAAATACAACCAGCAATAAACCGGTGCAGAGTTTTTTCATCTTGGGCCTCCTCGACTTCTTTCAGGGTTATTGTGCATAGAAAGGCCCAAAACATACGGAAAAGGCTGCGCGTTGCGCAGCCTTTCTTCTTTTGCAGATTCATAGCCCCAAGCGCAACCCTACGCTACGCTTGAATGAAGCTCGCTTTAATCAGCCCATGAGTATGCCTACCGTTCAACGAAATATCGCAAATCATCTCTAACTTAGGCTCTGCCCAGCTCTCCACCGTGAATTCAAAGGTGAAGGTATTCTTCCCTTTGTAATACCAGTCAATAAAGCAGCTGGCCGTGGGTGATGGCAGCAGCGTAACGCCTTCGGGCAGATACCAGCGCAGCGTAGCCCACTGCTGCAAGTGCCCGAATTCGCCGCTATCGGTTATCGTCAGCGTAAAGCGTTTGGTTTCGCCCGCTTTAAAGTAGGGCGTATCCAGATAATCCAGCGTCGCATGAAAAGCGGGGAAAGTATAGAATACGGCGTGAGGGCTTTGCTGCAACAGCGCTTCTACGGTAGGCAGTTTCGGTTTGCCTCCGCCGTTGGTCCCTACCTGATACAGCGGCTCATTATGGCAATATAGCGCATCGCCCTCCAGCAACTTCAGCGTGTAGCCGCCCGGCGCTAAGATATCGCACCATTCGCGGCCGACAAAGCCCGGCGTCGCCCGAAGAATCCGGTCAGTCAGTTCGGTCACGGTATTGGGAATGTCGATGGACCCATTCAACCGGTTGATGCAGCAGGTGGTAATGCGGTCGTTAATGGGCTCCAGCCACGCCTTGGGCAGCGCCGACGCGCCCTGGATAATGCCCATCAGGGCGCCCAGCGTTGCAGCGGTGCAGTCGGTATCCTCTCCGCAATTGACCGCCGTGCACAGGCTCTTCCCAAAGTCGCCCTCGCCATAGTACCATCCCAGGATCGTAATACCAATGTTACCCGGCGCATCGAATCCGACTTCGCCCAGCGGAATCCGTCCAGTGTCCACCTCTGCAAGAGGCGTGTTCTGCACGCCAAAGGTGCCGGGAGCGCTGCTGAGCACCGCTATGCGGGCCTCGCGCCAGTCCATCCCCTTTTTGTAGCAGTCCATCGCCGTGCGTACCGCCCTGGCTACGGCAGAGTCCGACGGGATATAACTCAGCCCGATCTCGACTAAAGTATCCCTGTCCGACTCCACAAAGGCCGCACTCTCCATCGCCGCTGTGAAAATTTCACCATATAGCCCCTCTTGGGCGTGATCCACCACCGCATCCTCATAAGCATAGCGCGCCGCTAGCTCCGGCTGGCCCGGCGCCAAGCAGGCCCACAGTTCCGAGCGGATAAAGCAGCCGCAGCTGTTGCGGTAAGGATTGCCCATAGCGCCGGACATAGGCGGCTGAATACCCATGCGCAGGTTATTTTTTCCCGCGCCGTATTCCACCCAGTCCGGAATGATATAGCTGAGCCAATAATCGCCCAGCAGCGACGCGTTGACCGCACGCCCATACTTTTCCACCGCATTCAACCATACAAGCTGCAGATCCAAGTCATCGTTCGGGGGCGGATTATCCTTCAGGTCCTGCTGCACATAAAAGTCGATATGGTTTTCCTGCCGCTTGCCTTCAAAGGGCGCGCCCACCACGCCGCCAATATTCTTGCCGGCCCAGCAGCCCATTACCTTGTCCTTATAGGTGGCAAAATCCATGATCATGGCAAATCCCTCCTTTTTTTCTCAGTATACGCCGGCCCTTGCGGCAGGTATAGTGCGGCGATTCACCATAATGTGGAGAATTTTTACCTCTTTCCCCGGCTGCTGCGCCATGCGCCCGGCGGCATGCCCGCCCACTGTCGGAAGGCGGTATAAAAGGCTTTGCGCTCGCTATAACCCACCTGTGCCGCTACCTGGTCCACATTCATTGTCGTCTGCTCCAGCAGCCGTGCTGCCTCCTCCATGCGTCGCTTCGTCACATACTCGGTCAGCGTCATGCCGCATTTCTCCCGGAACAACCGGCTAAAATAGGACGGATGATAAAAGCAGCGCTCCGCTAAGGCGCTTAAGGTGATTTTTTCCTCTAAGTGAGCGTCAATATAGCCCAATACCTCTGGCATCAGCGATAAGGAGAGCTGCCGCTCCTGCGTGCGGCTCATAGCCCGAAGCAGCTTGGCCAGCATCACCTCTAAATACCCGCGCAGCGCTGCCTGCCATCCCAGCGCCCTGCGTTGGTATTCTTCCAGCATATGGCCAATGATCCCCTCTGCCTCCAGCATGTCCTCAACCGGAAGCGTAACCCGAGGAGAAGCGGCCCCCACGCCCGCTTCCAGATCTTCCGATACCGCCATGGTCAGCCATTCGTAGATATTGCCTTCATGCACCAGCTGACGCGATAAAAATCCTGGGTTCAATAGAATATTGACGTATTCCATGGGGCTGTCCACCGTAAAGGCGTGAACCTGATGATATCCCAAGAACATCATATCGCCCCGCTTAACCGAGAACTGTTGCCCATCCACCCATTGCCGGCTTGTCCCAGAAAAAATATAGACCATCTCAATGAAATCATGCGTATGGGGTGCTTCGTCCCGCACCGTCCGCTCTCGAGTGATGCGGAACTGCTCATGGGATCCAAAAAGCTCCGCCGCCTTGTATTCCAGCATATCCTCCTCCTCGCATTCAAAATCAAACAAAGGGCCTGGCATTAGGCAGTATCCCATAAGGAAGTAAAAAGAATTTGGTCGGAATCGGCGTGTCAGGTCACGCCGGTTCCGATTCGTTTAGGGAC
>CAJFUN010000009.1 GCA_904420205.1 Candidatus Parachristensenella avicola
GCCCTCCGGCTGTATCGGTTGAGCAAAAGTCAGCGTGGGATTGATGTGGTATCTTTATCTAAGTGAACCCCCGGTTTCCCACTTGGAAACGGCCTGACGCGATACGCTCAGCGCTTCGGCTAGATTCTCCTGGCTGAGACCCTGAGCACGCCGGAGGCGGACCAGGCGCTGCGGCATGGATTCGATCGGCTGCATGGGGAAACCCCCTTTCCATTGTTCCGATTGTACCATGAGGGTCGGTTGCGGTGCGAGCAGTTGTGACGGGCAATCGCGCAACCGGGAGTTGCAGCGAAAAAATGGCGCATTCAGGGGGCGCGTGATGGCGAAGGGGTAACAAAAAAAGGCTGGCGAAAAATCGCCAGCCTCAGCAAGACCGATTTAGCGGAAGAGGATATCCTCACGGGCCGGACCATTGGATACCATCTTAATGGGGAAACCCAGCGCGGACTCCACAAAGTCCACATAGGCCTTCGCCGCGTCGGGCAGATCGGCATAGCGCCGGATTCCCCGGATATCCTGATGGAAACCGGGCAGGCGCTTGATGACAGGCTTGGCCCGGTTTAGTCTGGGCGTGGTGGGGAAGTCGTCCACCTGCTGCCCATCGATTTCATAGGCAACGCAGACGGGGATTTCTTCCAGATAGCTCAGCACGTCCAGCAGGGTCAGCGCGACCTGCGTGGTACCCTGCAGCCGGCAGCCGTATCGCGTGGCAACCACGTCGAACCATCCCATGCGCCGGGGGCGGCCGGTAGTGGCTCCGAATTCGCCCTTATCGCCGCCGCGGCGGCGCAGCTCATCGGCCTCGGGCCCGAAAATTTCCGACACGAAAGCGCCCGCACCCACTGCGGAGGAATAGGCTTTGACCACCGTAATCACATCCCGGATCTCCCGGGCAGGGATTCCTGCGCCCACCGCGCCATAGCCGGCCAAGGTAGAAGAGGAAGTGGTAAAAGGGAAAATGCCGTGATCCGGATCCTTCAGGGCGCCAAGCTGACCCTCCAGCAGGATATTTTTGCCCTGAGCGACGGCATCATAAAGCATTTTGGAAAGATCCCCCACCATAGGCGCCAGACGGTCCCGATAGACGGCCAGCTCCTTCAAGATTGCCTCGGGATCCAACAGCGTATCCTGATGATATACGGCCCTAAGCAGGTTGTTTTTGCTTTCGCAAGCGGCTTCCACCTTAGAAGCCAATTCCTCCGGCTCAAAAAGATCGCATACCTGGATGCCGGTTTTTAGCGCCTTATCGCTGTAAAAGGGCGCGATGCCCGATTTGGTGGAACCGAATTGCTTGGCACCTAGACGCTCTTCTTCTAACCGGTCCAGCAGCTTATGATAGCCCATCAGAATCTGAGCCCGGTCGGAGACCACCAGCTTCGGGGCCGGCACGCCGGCTGCCTCCAGCTGATCCAGTTCATCGAAAAAGCGGGCCGGATCAAAGGACACGCCGGGGCCGATGCCGTTGACGACGCTGCTGCGGAATACGCCTGAGGGCAGCAGATGCAGCGCAAATCGGCCATATTCATTAATAATGGTATGACCGGCATTGGCGCCGCCTTGGAAGCGGACGACAAAATCAGAATCCTCGGCTAACAGATCGGTGATTTTCCCTTTTCCTTCATCGCCCCAGTTGCCGCCCACGATCGCTCTAACCATGCAGATACCTCCTTTTATGATCCACATTTATTATACGCCAGGGAAAACTATCGGAAAAATGAATATTTTGAATAATAGGCATAAGTCATACTTATAAAATAATGCCTAGGGTATGCTTTCAATAAGCTGCTGCGCAGCTAGCGAAAGCGGGAATCGTTCATCCTGCACAAGATAGAGCGAGCGGGGGGGCGGTGCGGCGGAAAGCGCCAGGGTGAAGAGCCGCCCGTCGGCTAGGGCCTCCCGGGCGAAGTCGCTTACTACACAGCCGATTCCTAGATTACGCAGAGCAAATTCCACAATCAAGTCGCTGGTCGCCAGATCAAATTCCGGTGTCAGTTCCGCGCCATGGA
This sequence comes from Candidatus Parachristensenella avicola, assembly GCA_904420205.1. GTDB lineage: Bacteria > Bacillota > Clostridia > Christensenellales > UMGS416 > Parachristensenella > Parachristensenella avicola. The sequence continues at coordinate 2,007 of CAJFUN010000009.1, forward strand.
TCCGAAAAAAGCGTTCAAGGCCGGTGCGGGTGCTGGAGGGCCCCTCCAAGCAGATAAGCGGTAGGCGGGCGAGCTCCACCGGCGTTAACGTTTGGCCCCTTAGCGCGTTAAAGCGCGAACCAGCCACGAAAACATCCTGAATCTCGCCCACCGGCCGGGCGGAAAAGGACGGCGAATCTGGCAGCGGGCCGGATACCACCCCAAAATCGATCCGGCCGGCCGCCAGTGAATCCAGCGTATCGGGTGTGGGCGCGTTGGTCACGCGGATATGAATGCCCTGGTGAGCGCTGTGAAAGCGCTCCAGATAGGGCAGCAGGCAGAATTTTAGCGTCATATCGCTGGCGCCGATGCACAGCTCTCCGCTTTCCAGATTGCGCATTTGAGCAAGTTTCCGCTCGCCCAGCCGAATGGATTCATAAGCCGGGGCAACTTGCGCAAACAGCACGCGGCCCTCGGGCGTTAACCGTACGCCGCGGCTGGAACGGATGAAAAGCCGCGTTTGCAGCGCCTGCTCCAGCAGCTTGATCTGCTGGCTGACCGCCGGCTGCGATAGAAAGAGCGCGTCGGCCGCCGCGGTAACGCTGCCCAGGCGGGCCGTTTCATAGAATATTTTATAAAGCTCAAGATTGACGCCCATGCGGCCACCTCCGCCGATATTTTACCCGATTTGGCCGGTCAATGTCTAGCATGGACCAGCGGCCCCTTGAATATGGCCGGAAAATGGGATACTATACAGATATAGCGTCAGATCAATCGGCCTTGCGGCGGGCGGCGCGCCCGAACAAGGCGAGAAAATGCGCCAAAAAAAGCTTTGGAGGACGGAATGCATTTTCAAAAAAAGCTTCCTTCCGGGCTGACGGTAGTGGGGGAGCGGATGCCTCACTTGCGCAGCGTGAGCGTAGGTTTATGGGTCAATGCCGGCTCGCTACATGAGCGTCCGGAAGAGAATGGGATCAGCCACTTTATCGAGCACATGGTATTTAAAGGAACGGCACGGCGCTCAGCGCGGGATATTGCCGATGAAATGGATGGGGTCGGCGGTAACCTGAACGCCTTTACCGCCAAGGACTGCACTTGCTTTTACGCTACGGTGGTGGACGAGCATTTGCCTCTAGCCCTGGATATTTTATTCGATATGGTATTCCATCCCAGCTTGCCGGAAGACGAGATGGAGAAGGAAAAGATGGTAGTGGGCGAGGAGATCGCCATGGTGGAGGACACGCCGGAGGAGCTCTCCGGAGACCTTCTGGCCGAAGCGTACTTTGGGGACCATCCCCTGGGCCAGCCCATCCTGGGACCGGAAGAGAACGTAGCTGCCTTTACCCGCAGCCAGGTGCTCGATTATATGAACCGTTTTTATCAACCCAGCAATATGGTGCTTTCCATCGTGGGGCATTTTAGCATCCAGCAGCTGGATCAACTGCTGGAGACCCAGCTTTCCCTGGTGCAGGGAATCCATGAGGCTGATCCGGTAGAGTGGACGCTGCAGGAAACTTATACTGGGCGGATCGTCCGGGCGCGGCCCGTAGAGCAAGTCCATTTGAACTTAGCCCTGCCGGGCTTAGCCAGGCAGGATCCTTTGAATCATTCGCTGGTGGTGCTCAATAACCTGTTGGGCGGCGGAATGAGCAGCCGGTTATTCCAACGAATCCGGGAGGTGCGAGGGCTGGCCTATTCGGTCTATAGTTATCCCTATAGCTATCAGCACTGCGGGGTTATGAGCATCTATGCAGGGCTGAATGGAGAAAATTTAAAGGAAACCCTTGAAGTGACCTTGGATGAATTGGATCAGCTGCGGATGGGCCGCTTTACGGAAGGCGAATTTGAACGCAGCCGCGAGCAGATGAAAGGAAACTATATTCTGGGGCTGGATTCTCCCTCCAACCGGATGATGGGTATGGGAAAAGGCATGCTGCTGTATCAACGTATCCATACGGAAACCGAGGTGCTACGGCGCATTAACCGGGTGACGAGGGAATCGGTGCAGGAGGCAGCGCAGCGCCTGCTTCAGCCGGAAGCCATGGCGGTGGCTATCGTAGGCCCGGAAGATGTGGACTATAATGGGATTCTGCAGGCTGCAGGTATTGGCGGCCCCCCGCCGGTAGAGCGAATCGTTCCCCTTGCCGCTGGAAACCGGCCGGGGGCTTGATAAATTACCTAGTAAAAACCCCGCGCAGCAAGCGCGGGGTTTTTGCGCGTGCAAGGCTTTTTTTGCCACTGCTTCCCGCGAAAAGTGGTGAAAAAGGTAGACTTTTTCCACCAGGCCCGGCAAGGGCCCTTACCGGGATAGCAAGGCGAAAAAAAGCGTCTGAAACGGCTCGTTTTCATTATAGGGCAGATGGCGCAGTTTGTCTGCTTTATGCGCCGTTTTCGGCGCATAGACGGCTATCCTTCCGCTGCGGGGAATGACTTTATATTCTCCGGGCGTGTCCCTACCCTGGAAAGCCGGCGCATAGTCCCTGCGCCGGCTTTCACTTTGCGCGCAGAAGCGCCATGTATAAGAAAGGCTGGTAAAACCATGCTAAAAGCAGAGAAAGCCGGCGAAAGAGGCATGGTTGATCAGCGGGAAGGACGCTGGGACGCGCTGCTCTGGAAAGGAAGGGCAGCGTAAGAAAATGAAGGATTTGCCTTGAAAGATATGCGTTAACCGACGTTTGAACCCAAAAAAGAAACGAAAATATGAACGAAACAATATAAGAAAAAAGTAGAAAAAAGAGGCAAAACAAACAAAATATTTGACTAAAATTGCGTACTGATGAAGATAAATATTCACAAAATGTTTACCAAAAATCAGGAAAAAACAAGCAAAAATAGCAATTAACATTTAAGTTATGGAAAGAACAAGCAGAAACAACACAAAGAGACAGGATAATACATAAAGCAGTTGACTTTTCAGATGTAAAAAATATAATAGTTTCTAGTCTCACGTACCATTTGAAACGTGAAGAATAAAGGAGGAAACCGCAAGTGAACAAGAAGCTTCTCGCTTCTCTGCTGGCGCTGTGTATGGTGCTGGCGATCGGCCTGACTGCCTGCAGCTCGGGCGATACCGCCACCACGACCACGGCTGCCGCAGACACCACGACCACGGCCGCTGCGGGTGACGACGCCACAACGGCTGCCGACGGTGAGACCACCGCGGCCGCTGCTGACGACGGCGCGCCGGCCACCTGGGAGAATCTCTCCTGGGAGAAGAACACCTCCCCGGTCACCCTGTCCCTGTATATCGATTTCGATTGGTATTCGGTGGACACCTGGGGCGAGGATCAGGTGTCTCAGGAGATCACCCGTCTGACGGGCGTATCTCTGGACGTCATCAAGAGCTCTGACCTGAACCAGCTGAGCGTTATGCTGGCTGCCCAGGAGCTCAACGACATCACCTTCACCTCCAACCTGCCCCAGCGTTTCGAGGATCCCGATATCTGCGCGGCTTGGGACGAGCTGTCCGCTCAGTACTGCCCCGAGTTCATGGAGAACATCGATCCCCTGGAGAAGCTGAACAACACGGCTCCTGACGGCCATATCTACACCCTGAAGACCCACTATAACAACGACGCCAACTGGGCGGATCCCCGTAACCTGCCCTCCCCCGGCGATCCCGGCCTGTACTACCGCGCCGACATCATGGAGAAGCTCTCGCTGCCCATGTTCAACTCGGTAGAGACCTTTGATGAAACCCTTTATGCGGTGCAGGCCAAGGCCAACGAAGTGGGCATCACCATGGTGTTCAATCCCCATCCCACCTGGGCCAGCGCGATTGCTGAGTTCATGGGCGCTCCCCTGACCCGCTACTGGGATGCGGAGAGCAAATCCATCAAGCTGCAGTACAACTCCGAGAAGTGGCTGGAGTACTTCAAGCTGATGAATAAGTGGTACCGCGACGGTATTATGCCGAAGGATTACCTGGGCGTGCGCCCCGAAGACTTCTTCCAGCGTAACCGTTCCGGCCAGGTGTTCGCTGCGCAGTATAACTGCGGCCTGCAGGTTGAAACAAACGAACTGTGGCGTCAGAATGGTACCGGCGGCCTGTCCACTGATATGACCAAGCCCTATTTCAAGATTGTGAAGGAGCCCCTGACCTATAAGGGCGAGGATCTGCTGACCTACCCCGACTACAACATCGGCTGGGCTTCCACCTTCCTGTCCGCCAGCTGTGAGAATCTGGATCGCGCGATCTGCTTCATGGAGTTCCTCAAGAGCCCCCAGGGCGACGAGCTGACCCAGTGGGGTATTGAGGGTAAGCACTACACCCTCAACGAGGATGGCCTGATTGTCCGCACCGAGGAGTATAACAACTACACCGCCGACGAACTGAAGCAGACCGGCATCGGCCCCTGGTACCTGCAGGCCTCCGGCCTGGGTGAGGGCGTGTCTGTGCACTCCACCATCCTGTCCACCGATCCTGAGAAGGCTATCGACGCTCAGGACGAAGTCGACCTGCTGAAGATGCGCAAGACCCATTACGACCGCCAGCCGGTTATGTACTTCGCCATGACGGATCTGGATTCCGACGAGCTTGCCATCCAGACCAAGCTGGCTGACGAGTGGAGCAAACGCAGCGCGCAGATGATCGCCGCTTCTTCAGAGGCTGAGGTCGAGCAGCTGTGGAATGACACGCAGGCTTACCTGAAGGCGAACGGCATCGAGAAGGTTGAGGCCATGATGACCGCCAACTACAAGGAAGCCCTAGCCCGTTACCAGGCTGCCGGTTACTTCACTGACATCGTGGTCGACTAATAATCCGCTTGCAAGCCTGCGCGTGCGGCAAGCATTTGTAGGCTGGGAAACGGCATAAAACGGCTCCGTGCAGAGGAAAACTCCCTGCACGGAGCTTTTTTATGCGAAAAAGGCCGGGAGCGGGTTGCTGCGTTGTGAATCCGGAGTAGATCGTGTATACTAACACCATGCTCGAAGGAGGCGGTAGCGTGAAGAATATTTTATATGTCGTGATCCCCTGCTATCGGGAGCAGGAAGTGCTTCCCGAGACGGCGAGACGTTTGGCGGATAAGATGCGGTCGCTGATCGTGTCCGGGCGGATCAGCGACAAGAGCCGCGTCGTCTTTGTCAACGACGGCTCCACCGACGGAACCTGGGCGGAGATTGAACGGCTGCATCAGGAGAACCCGTTGTTCAGCGGGATCAATCTGACCCGTAATCGAGGCCATCAAAATGCGCTGCTGGCCGGCCTGATGACGGTAAAGGATATGGCCGATATGGTCATCTCGATGGACGCCGATCTGCAAGACGATATCAATGCGATGGATGAGATGGTGGATAAGTACCTGGAAGGCTGCGATATTGTATATGGCGTGCGCAGCAAGCGAACCACGGACAGCTTTTTTAAGCGCTTTACTGCCGAAGCCTTTTACCGGCTGATGAATTTCCTGGGCGCAAATGTAATCTTTAACCACGCGGATTATCGGCTGATGAGCCGGCGGGCTTTGGAGGGATTGGCGGAGTTCAAGGAGGTAAACCTCTTCCTTCGCGGGCTGGTGCCCATGGTGGGCTACCGCTCGGACACCGTGTTCTACGAGCGCAGTGAACGCTTTGCGGGGGAAAGCAAGTACCCGCTGAAGAAGATGCTGGCCTTTGCCTTTGAAGGGATCACTTCACTGAGCGTAAAGCCTATCCGGATCATAACCTGCCTGGGAATGGGCGTATTTTTGGTAAGCTTGGTTATGCTGCTGTATTTTCTCATCCTCTTCGCCGCAGGAAAAACGGTGCAAGGATGGTCGACCATCGTTATTTCCGTGTGGGCTATCGGCGGACTGCAGCTATTGGCCATTGGCGTCATCGGCGAGTATATCGGCAAGGTTTACCTGGAGACCAAGCATCGCCCCCGCTACCGCGTAGAGCAATTTTTGCATACGCCAGAAGGAGATTCGGACGATCGGGAAGGGGAGGAGTGCGCGCCCCGTTAGGATTATCCATGCAGAGGGTAAGGATCGCGCATTGACAAGGATAACGCGCTGCGCGAAAATAGGGCCAAACGGTCAAAGGAGTATAGGTATGCAAATTAAAAAACTGCTGGTCGAAAAGCTCAAGGATATTCATAATCGCGCGCCGGTCAACATCGCCTTTCTGGGCGATAGCGTAACCCAGGGCTGCTTTGAAACCTTTACCAACGAGGAAAGGCTGCTGGATGGCAACACCGACTACGAAGCGGTATATCATAACCGCCTGCGCAAGAAGATTCAGGCGGCAATCCCTGTGCCGGTTAACATGATTAACGCGGGCAATGGCGGCGGGACCACGCCGCAGGCGCTGGAGCGCATTGAGCGGGATATCTTTAGCGCAAACCCGGCCCTTACCGTGGTATGCTTGGGGTTGAACGATGCTGTGGGAGGACCCGATAACATCGGAGCTTATGGCGATACGCTGGTGAAAATATTCCGTAAGCTTAAGACGCGCCCCATGGAAGTCATCATGATGACGCCTAACCGCATGAACGACTACGTATCGCCGTTGCTGCCGGCGGGCAGCAAGCTGGCCAGGATTGCGGCCGATACCGCTCAGGTGCAAAGCTCCGGGCTAATGGACCGCTATATGCAAGCGGCTCGGGAGGCTGCGGCTAGCGAAGGCGTGCAGCTGGTAGATGCCTATGCCCGCTGGTGCAAGCTGCACGATGCGGGTGTGGATACCACGGCGCTGCTGGCGAACCATGTGAACCATCCGGTGCGCGAAATGCATCAACTCTTTGCAGACGCGCTTTACGAAACCATGTTCTTTCAGGAGGATTGACCCATGTTTGACGGATTCGGCATGAACTTGAGCACCCTGAGCCTTTTGTCCAGCGCAAAGACCTATTCGGTATGCGCGGAAAACCCGACCGGCGAAAAGGGAAAGGGCGGCATGGCTACCGAAGGCTTTTCCAGCTCAGCAGCCCGAGAGCTGGGGCAGGGTTGGAAGGTTTCGCCCTGCATCGGCGTAGAACCCGGCGAAACGGTGACGCTGGCCGACATTGAAGGGCCGGGCGCCATTCAGCACATGTGGTTTGCGGATACCACTGGCCGCGATTTTATCCTGCGCATTTATTGGGACGGGCAGGAGCAGCCCTCGGTGCTGACGCCGCTATCGGACTTTTTCGGCGGCGGATGGGGCGTAAACCGGGATGACGCCAAGGGCGGCGCTTTCCCCACGATAACGTCCATGCCCGTAGTTATGGCGCCCAATCGCGGGTATAACTGCTTCTGGGTTATGCCTTTCGCCAGACACTGCCGCATTACCATCGAAAACGTTGGTACAAAACGGGGCGTATGCTTCTATCAGATTACCTATACGCTGACGGAGATTCCCAAGGATGCGGCCTATTTCCACGCGCATTATCGCCGCGTTGCGCCGCTGCCCTATGGGCAGGACTATGTGATTGCCGACGGGATTCAGGGCAAAGGGCAGTATGTGGGTGCCTTCCTCTATGTGGGACTGAATAACGCCGGCGGTTGGTGGGGCGAAGGCGAGGTTAAGTTCTTTATGGACGGCGATACGGATTTCCCCACCATCTGCGGCACCGGAACGGAAGACTACTTTGGCGGCGCTTATAACTGGGATGTAAACGGGAAATATACCACCTATTCGGCGCCTTTTATGGGCATGTATCAGGTCATTCAGCCTGATGGGTTGTATGCCTCGCAGCAGCGTTTTTCCATGTACCGCTGGCACATTATGGACCCGATTCGCTTTGAGCGCGACCTGAAGGTAACGATCCAGGATCTGGGTTGGAGAAGGGAAGGACGCTATTTGGTCCGCCAGGACGACATGGCATCCGTAGCCTTCTGGTATCAGACGTTGCCCACTGCGCCGCTGTTGGATTTACCCTGCGTCAATGACCTGGAAGTGATCTAATCCATAAAATGGTGGATGAATCCCCGGACCATGTGGTATGATAGAGAGAAAGAGCCCCGGCAAGCCTGCCGGGGGCTTTCTTTGCCAGCGGGCGGCGCGGAATGAATCATAGGTGCGGGAGGTATAACGTGAAGTGGAGTAAACAGGATCCCTACCTGAAAGCGGGGGTCACGGTATTTGTGACGGGCACGGCGCTGATGTGCGTCTACCGGCTCTTTCATTCGGTAGATAATCTGTGGATGTCGATCCAGCATACGATAGGGGCCTTTTTCTCCATGATGACCCCTTTTATCATCGCGGTGGTCATCGCTTACCTGCTCAAGCCGGTGCGGGATTTCATAACCAAGGGATTTAAACGGCTTTTCCCCAAGGTAAGGATCGGCAAGATAAGGGCGGCAGCGCTGACGCTGACCATGCTGCTCTTTCTGGCTGCCGTAGGTACGGCTATCGGCCTACTGATTCCTGCCATATGGAAAAACCTACTGGACCTGATCTATCAACTGCCGCAATACTTTACGGAGGCGGAAGCGACGCTGCATGAGCTGGTCCAGAGCATTCCCTGGCTCGGCAACTTCAACCTGGACATGGAGCAGCTGGAGACGCAGCTGTTGGCCTGGCTGCAGGGAATTGTAGACAGCAGCAATCTGGGCCAGATGGCAGGGCAGGTTGCCGGCCAGGTGGTGGCTACGGTGGGCGGCGTGTTCAGCGCCCTCTTGACCTTTGTACTGTCGCTGGTGCTCTCGATTTATATTCTAAAGAGCGGGCGGCAGCTGCTGGCCAGCGTGAAGGACGTGATGATCCGCCAATGGGGCGAAACGCGCACGCAAAGGATCGTCAGCCTCTTTCGGGATATTGATCAGGTCTTCGGGCAGTATATCGGCGGCAAGATGATGCAGAGCTTTATCATGTTCCTCATGATTCTGCCGCTGTTCCTTCTGCTGGGCGTGGCATATGCTCCGCTGATGGCCGCCATCGTAGCGCTGTCCAACCTGATTCCCTATATCGGCCCCTTTATCGGCGGCGCGGTTCCGGTATTCTTTATGCTGCTGATCCATCCGGTCAAAGCGCTGTTGGTCTTAGGCGCCGTGCTGCTGGTGCAGCAGATCGACAATTACCTGGTGGAGCCGCGATTAATCGGCGACCGGATGGGTATGCATCCCTTCTGGGTGATTAGCTGTGTCATCATTGGGGGCGAGTTGTTGGGTGTTTTCGGCATCCTGCTGGCGATTCCTATCGCTGGCGTGTTGCGCATCACGGCGAAACGGTATTATGACGCGCGGGATGCGCGCAAGAAAAAGAAACAAGCGGAGGACGGAGATCATACATGAAGCTGGGGCTGGGCATCGATACTGGCGGCACCTATACCGATGCGGTAATCTACGACTTTGACGGCGGTTCGGCCCTTGCCTGGGGCAAGGCGCCTACCACGAGGGAGAACCTGGCCGACGGCATCGCGGCGGCGATGGATACGCTGCCGGGCGACCTGATCCGGCAGGTGGGGCGCGTGGCCCTCTCTACGACGCTGGCAACCAACGCCTGCGTGGAGGGCCGCGGCGGCCGGTCGAGACTGATCCTGATCGGGTGCCAGCGAAAGATTGTGGAGCGCGTGGGCGCTGAATACGGGCTGCCGCCGGTGCAGGAGATCGTCTTCATCGACGGCGGCCATGACCGCCAGGGGCAACCAGTGGCAGAGCCTGACTGGGAGGCGCTGAAGGCGCAGATTGTGGCGCAGGACGGACAATGGGACGCCTATGCGGTCGTGGAGATTTGGGGTGCGCGTAATCAGGCTGCGGAGGTAGAGGCCAAGCGGCGGATCATGGCCTGGACCGGCAAACCCGTGGTAGCCGGGCATGAAATTACCGGCGAGCTGAACTCCCTGAAACGGGCGGCCAGCGCGCTGCTGAACGCGCGGCTGCTTCCGGTTATCGCTGATTTCCTGCGCGCGGTTGAGGCGGCGCTCTATGACCGCGGCGTAAACTGCCCGGTTGCGATCGTCCGCGGCGACGGCACGCTGATGACGCGGGCCTTTGCCGCGGTGCGGCCTATTGAGACGCTGCTTTGCGGCCCGGCCTCCAGCGTGCTGGGCGGAGCCAGGCTCTCGGGATGCAGCCAAGGCATTGTGGTAGATATGGGCGGAACGACCAGCGATATTGCCCTGATTCGCGACGGGTTGCCGGTGATGGCCGCCGAGGGCGCGGCGGTAGGCGGATGGCGCACGGGTATTGCCTCCATTGATATTGAGACAGTAGGGCTGGGCGGGGATAGCCTTGTGCGGCTGGATGAGACCCAGACCGACGGCTTATCCTTGGGCCCCCGTCGGGTAATCCCCTTGGTTACGCTGGCTCATCGGTATGATCGGGTTGCTCAAAGGTTGCAGGAGATCCGGCAGCAAAAGCGCCGGCATACGTTGAGCCTGGCAGAGTTCTATGTGCGCCAAGGTATGCCTGGCGACATGACCGAAACGCAAAAGCGGCTGTGGGATGCCCTAGCGCAGGGCCCGCTAAGCGTCCAAGAGCTGGCTGAGCAGGCGCAGGTTTACCTATACCATCTGGAGCGAGAAATGGAGCCCATGGAGCAGGCGGGATGGGTGATGAAGAGCGGACTGACCCCCACCGATGCGCTGCATGGGCTGGGTCATATGGCGCTGTGGCCCAGTGAGGCGGCGCGGGATGCGCTGGAAATCATGGCGCTGCAGAGCGGAGAAAGCGGAACGGCGCTGGCGCGGCGCATCTTGGAAGGCGTATCGCGGCGGCTTCACCGGGCAGTAGCCGGCATGCTGCTGCGGCAGCGGTGGCCGAAGGCCTGCGAGCGCGGGCTATCTCCGCAGATGGAGCTTTGGATTGAGGAGGCCTTTGCAGAGCGGGGCGCCCCGGCGGAATTTGAGGGGGAAGGCGGCTTTATGCAGGCACGGATTGCCGCCCGCGTGCCGCTGATCGGTGTCGGCGCGCCGATTGCGCACTTCCTGCCGGATGTGGCGCAGGCTATGGGCTGCGAGGCTCGTATGGATCCGATGTCGCCGGTGGCCAATGCCATGGGTGCGATTACGGCCGGCGTTACGGCTCGCGTGGTGCTGAAAGTAAAGCCGGATCAGCAGATTGGCGGCCCCGGCGGCTATCACGTATATGGCGGGGATGAGAAGCCCTGGTTTGCCCAATATGAGCAGGCCGTCGAATGGGCCTGCCAATGTGCCAAGCGCATGGCCGGAGCGCAGGCGCAGGCGCAAGGGGCCGGACAAGTGCGCTATACTCAGCAGGTGCGCGAACGGGTCGGCCGCATTACCCCGGCCGAAGATGATCCCCAGCGCCTGGCCCAGTTTAACGGCGGCGTTGTGCCGGAGACAACCTCCCCGGCGAGCGATGGGATCCTGCTGGAGACGGAGATTATAACCCGGGCGGACGGCCCCATGGACTGGAACCGCCTGAACCCGAGCGCCGGGCTAGGAAATTGATATGAAAAACTTGACAATATGCGGTTTATGACCATATAATAATCATATCAAATTTGAAACCTTGGAGGGATATGCCGTGGATGCTACGACAATCGCACAGCTTTTGAAGGAGAAGGGGATCCGGCCCACCGCCCAGCGGATCGGCGTGTATGAGAATATTGCGCAGCGCTGCGATCATCCGACGGTGGATATGCTTTACCAAGATATGCATCCCACGCATCCCTCCCTGTCAAAAACCACCGTGTACAATACGCTGGATATGCTGGTGCAGGCGGGCCTGGTGCGAACCGTAACCATCAACAGCAACGAGGCTCGGTTCGATGCGGACACCAGCCTCCATGGGCATTTCCAATGCGCCTGCTGCGGCGAGGTTTCCGACTTCCGCTTACCGGAAGCGCAGCTGAAAACTGCGGGACTGGAGGGGTACGAAGTAACCACTCAGGACGTGTATTTTACAGGACGCTGCCCCAAATGCAGGAAAAACTGACAAAAGCCTTCGAGGGAATATTTGCCGATATGAGGCGGAACAAGGCGAGGACAGGAAGCAGGCTTGCTTCCTGTTTTTTCTTGGCTGCACATAATGTTTGCCAAGCCGGGTATGATTTGCGCTTGCAATACATGGCAAATTGCGGTATGGTGAGAAAAACAAGGGAGGGATCGATACATGCAGATTGGCTTTATCGGAATTGGCGTGATGGGCGCCGCTATGGCGAGAAACCTGATGAAGGCGGGACACAGCCTCTATGTATATACCCGCACGGCGAAAAAGGCGGACTCCTTGGTGGCAGAGGGCGCTATCTGGTGCCCCTCGGTGGCCGCGTGCGCGCAGGATCGGGACGCGGTCATTACGATGGTAGGCTACCCCAAGGATGTGGAAGAAGTTTACTTTGGCGAGGCGGGCATTCTGGAGCATGCGAAACAAGGCGCCTATGTAATTGATATGACGACAACGGATCCGCTTTTGAGCGTGCGCATCAGCAAGGCGGCCCAAGAAAAGGGGCTTCATGCGCTGGATGCGCCGGTATCCGGCGGCGATTCGGGCGCGCGTGCCGGTACGCTGTCCATCATGGTGGGCGGAGAAAAGGAGGATTTCGACGCCTGCCTGACGCTGCTTTCCGCCATGGGACGCAATATTGTCTACGAGGGAAAGGCCGGCAGCGGCCAGCATACGAAAATGGCCAACCAAATTGCCTTGGGCGGAGCTATCGCCGGCGTATGCGAGGCCATAAGCTATGGAAAAGCACATGGATTGGACATCCAGACCATGCTGGACTCGATTGGAGCAGGTGCGGCCGGGAGCTGGCAGATGAGCAATATGGCCCCGCGCATGCTTAAAGGCGACTTTGCACCGGGATTTTATGTGAAGCACTATATCAAGGATATGGATATTGCCCATACCCAGGCTGAGGCGGCGGGGCAGCGGCTGCCGGTGCTGGAGCAAGTATTGGCCATGTACCGTGAACTGGCCGACCGGGGCGAAGGGGATCTCGGCACCCAAGCGCTGCTGCATTATTATGAGGGACGGCAGGAGAGCTAGGCCTCCTGCGCCGGACGGCTATGGACAGTGAGGGCGACCCGGCGCTGGGCCCGGGTCGCTGCGTCGATTAGCGCCTCATCCACCACCTGCCCCTGTTGGGCCAGGATTGTGCCATCGGGCGCTGTCAGCTGCTGGGTGATTACCCGGCCCAGCAGCGGCGACGCAGCCTCTGAGATGGAAGGCGGTGTAGAAGCCTCGGCGGCACGGGGCAGCGCTTCGGGTTCCTCGGGGCGGGACGGCTGGCTGTGGGACAGGATAACCGCTTCAGGCCCTACGCAGGCGACGGCAGCCGCCGGCGCAGTAAGACCGGAGGAGAACCGAAGCTGCAGTACGGCGCCGTCCGCATCAAGTTCCGCGTCCAGGCAGCGGCCGGCAGCGGGTTCCTGGGCCGAAAGCCCCGGTAGCCCCAGCGGAAGCTGATGTATCCAAGCACGCCAGCAAGGCGTATCCGGAGCCAGCGCCTGGCAGTCTGCCTGGGCGGCTAAAACCGGATTGCCGGGATAAGCGTGACGAAAGGGCAGCGCCAGCAGCGGCCGGCGCATATCGCCGGGACGCAGCACAAGATAAAGGACGGCCATGCGTCCGTCATCGGCGACCAGCCGGATTATGCGCCCCAGCGATGCGCCGGTATTCAAATCAATTACCTTTTTTCCAAGCCACTCCCTTGCCCACATGGCGTTCCATACCCCCTTTTTTCATAGCCTATGTGGGGAGCATGCGCGAAATGACCAAAAAGAAAGCGCCCGGAGCCAGGACAGGGCTCCGGGCGGGGGAGAGGAGAACACGGCGGCCGAGGTGATCCGCCGACAAAGATAGATTGCCCGCAGGACGAAGGAATATACCGGTGGATCCCGCAAATTTTTTGCGCATGAAACCGATGGGCAACGGACGGATCATGCCGATACGGCTGCAGCTGGGCGCCGGTTTATCAGGAGAGCCGGCCTGCAAGCGGATTTTCCTGCAAAAGCGGTCGGCTTTTTTCCGGCGGATGGATTGCCACCGCCGTTGGTTTGTTGTACAATAGTACTTCAGGAGGATAAGCAGTGCGAATTATATCAGGCTCGCTTAAAGGGCGGCAGCTGCAGCTGCCTAAGGGTAGCGAGGCGCGCCCGACCAGCGATCGTGCAAGGGAGGCGCTGTTTAACATCCTGCAGCCGCGGATCTTAGGCGCACAGGTATTGGACCTATTTGCGGGAAGCGGCGCCCTGGGCGTCGAGGCCCTGAGCCGTGGGGCGGCGCGCTGCCTCTTTGTGGAACTGGACAAGGCGAATGCACGAGCGCTTCGGGAGAGTTTGGCGCGCTTTGATATTCAGAAGGAGCGCGGTATGGTTATAAACGGCGATTTCCGGCGGGTTGCGCCGCAACTGGCCCGGGAAGGCGAGCGGTTTGATCTTATCCTTCTGGATCCGCCCTATGAGGCCGGATATTACAGCGAGGCTATGACGGTATCGTGCCGCTTGCTGGCGCCGCAGGGGTGCATTGTGGTGGAGCATCAGCGGGGCTATAAGCTGCCCGAGGCGCCGGATAACCTGACCATGACCGATCAAAGGCAATATGGGAAAAATACCATGAGCTTTTATCATGTGAAGGAGAATATGGAATGAGCCTCTGGATCTATCCGGGCAGTTTTGATCCGATTACCCTGGGGCATGTAGATATCATCCGGCGGGCAGCCGGGCACTGCGACCGGCTGGTGGTAGCGGTGCTGGTGAATGTGGCCAAGGCGGGTGCCTTTTCCGTCGAAGAGCGCATGGAGATGATCCGCGCTGCCACAAGCGATATTCCGCATGTGCAGGTAGATGCTTTTAGCGGGCTTCAGGTGGATTATGTGAGGCGTATGCGCGCGGACGCGGTGGTGCGCGGGCTGCGTACCATCGGCGATTTTGCGGCCGAACAGGAGCTGGATGCCTGTAACCGCAAGCTGTATCCGGATATGGAGACCATATTTTTCATGACGGCGCCGTCGTATACCTTTGTCAGCTCTTCGGCGGTTCGAGAGGTAGGCCGGTTTGGCGGCGATCTTTCCGGCTTTGTACCCAGCTGTATCCTGGACCAGGTAGCCCGGCGGCTGCGGAGCGACTGACGGTGGCCTTTGGATGACATGCGGACTACGATAAAAAACCAATTGGAAGGGGTTTAGAATATGAATGTTATGGCTTTGCTGGACTATCTGCAGGAAGAGGTAGAAAGGGCGAATAAAGTGCCCTTTTCGGAGAACGCCATGGTGGATCGGGAAAAGCTGCTCAATATTATCAACGACGTGCGCGTGACGCTGCCAAACGAACTGATGGAAGCGGAGACAATCCGCAACCAGCGGGCGCAGATTATCGAGGACGCCCAGCGCGAGGCGCATACGATCGTAGAGGAGGCTAAGGCCCAGGCCCATCAACTGGTGGAGGAGAACACCGTTACCCAGCAGGCCTATGCCCAGGCTCAAGAGATCGTGGAGCGCGCGCAGAACGGCGCGCGTGAGGTGCGCCGCAGCGCCAACGAATATGTGGAAGATGTGCTCTCCGAAATGGAGGGCTATATCACCCGGAACCTGGAAATGGTACGGGCAAACCGCGAGCAGATGCGGGGCCGTTAATCGCCGGAAAAGCGGACGATTAGCGCCATGCATAGGTAAAAGATAAGAAACATGGCTAACGCGAAGCCGGCCATCGCTGCTAATTGCCCGAAGGTCATGGGTAAGTAGGGCGTAGGCATGGGGTAAAAAACGGCTTGCGTTATCGGCAAAAGATGAAGTACGGCCCTGGTCAGCGCTGCGCTGACCAGGGCTTGCGCTGTTTTATAGCCGAGGAAGGGCAAAAGCGCGATCCCGGGCATTAAAGACAGGCTCTGCGCCTGGATGGAGAGGCCGCCAAAACCAAGCAAAAAAGCCATAACCGTCATAACCTGGGAGAGCGGCGCACCGCTCTGCGCCGCGCTTTGGCATCCGGCAGTCATTTCCACCATGCCGGAGAGCAGCGCGGGCGCAAGCCTGGGCGAGAGCCCCAACCCGGAGAGGACCGGCTCAAAGGCGCGGGCCAGTGCGTCCATCACGCCCCAGTGGGCGAGTAGCGCCAGCACCACGGAGAAGAGGACAACTGTGCCGCCTACGATAACCAGCGTTTTCCCAACGCCTAAGAGAATATCGGACAGATGCAGCGGTTTGGCAGGAGTATGCGGTGATAGATCGCTGCTTTCCAGGCCTTTGCGGCGGAAGAATCCCAACGCCAGATTAAGCCCCAAGCCTGCAACGACATGGCAGCCCCAGAGGATGAATCCGAAACGGCTGTCGCCAAGCATAGCTGTCCCAAGGGTGCCGATGATAAAAGCCGGCCCGGCATGGGACGCTAATTGGCTGGCCCAGCGTGCCTGCCGGGGCGTCAGCGCGCCCTGAGCTTGCAGTTCGCCCACGACCCTGGCACCGGCAGGATAGCCGGAAGCAATGGAGAGGCATAGCGCCAGAGCTGAGTTCCCCGGAAGGCCGAAAAGACGCGGCGTTATCCACCCCAGTGCCTGACCCGTCCAGGCAAGTGCGCCCGATTGGGCAATTAGCTGGCTCGCGACCAAGAAAGGGAATAGGCTGGGCAGGAGCGTCCCTGCAAAGAGCGTAACGCCGCGCTGGGCGGCTGCCAAGGCCTCGGCAGGGGCAACCAGCAAGGCGGCCAGCAGGGCAATACCAGCCAACGCCATGATCCACTGCTTCTTCATGTGATCCCTCCTTCAGGATAACCTATGAATCGCCCGGGCCGGTTCATGCCGGCAATGTTTGGGTATTGCGCCGGGGTGGAAAGCAATGGGGAACTTAACCGGTAGCGGCGCGTCTAAGAGATGATTTTACGGCAGATTAAGGAGAGAAGCAGAATGAAAAAATGCCGATGTGAATTCAGCGCGTTTTTGATAACGCTTGCCTTATTGCTCATTTTAGGCGGCTGCGCTACCAAGGCGCCTGTCTACCGCTGCTCGATGACCATGGAGGAATTGGCCGAGCAAATTCGCTCGTCTGTTGGCTTTGGCATGATGATGGCCCAACCGGCTGAGGATCTGGAAGCGGCAACGGGCGTCAAAGGCGAGTATTTTTCCGAGATAGCGGCCTACCTGCCTATGCGGATCGGCAGCGATACGCTGATGATCGGGAAGCTGGCCGAAAACGTTCAAATGGAGATTGTAGAGGAAGCGCTAAAGGCACATCTGGACAACCTCATCAAGACCTTTGAAACTTATCTGCCCGAGGCCTATGAGATGGCTAAACAGGGGCAAATTGTGCATCGCGGCGATTATGTGATGCTGGTGGTTTCACCGGATAACGATAAGGCGATAGCGCTATTCGAGGCGGCTATTCAATCCGAAACATAAGAAGCCCCATAAAAAATGGCCGGGCTGCGGATGCAAACGGCCAGGATGATACGGACAGTACAATAAATGGTACGGGAAGATTGAGACTTGCAAAAGCGGCGCCGCGTGAGTGGCGCCGCTTTTGTTTGAGTTTGGATGCGTATGTGGAGGTAAAAGCATTTGTAGCGGTCAATTGCATCGGCTTGGGAACGTGCGGGCGGTTTATGTTGGCAGATACAGGCTGTTTTACGGGGAGAGAAGAAGTTTCCCGCCACGGCGTTACCCAGGATTGCTATGTTGGGACATCGAAGGCATAATGCCGTATGCCTATGACCGCTGACCATATGCTTGCGATGCAGATTACAAGCCTTGGTTGTTGTGAAGCTGCAGGCCTTCGGAGCCTTTCGGAATTATCCCATGCCAGATGCACCGTTTGTTGGGAAGCAATTTTGTAGGCAATAAGGTGATCGTTATACAGGTCACGCATGAAAGAAAGGTACAACGTCCTCTGCCTTGTCCGGATGAATGAGATATTGGCCGCCCCCTTGGAGTTCGGCTTTCGATATGGAACTTGCGGTTAAGCAGATTCCCTACAGCTGCCGGCCCTCTGCCGCCTTCTGCGGCGACGGATCGCTTCCGGACGATCGTATTTCCTCATCACACGCAGCGTTGACTTTGAAATTGGGATCGCTGCTTTCTCTGCCTTTCCGCGATTTCTACATCCTGCGGTGGCCGCTAGGAGGAAAGCATATTTTGTATTTCTGCGGCAAGTGCTGCGCCTATTCCAGCCTATTTCGCCGTTTCCCGGAGCGACAGCAACCGCTTCGGGACGCTGAGAAGAATCGGCACAGAACAGCTAAGGGCTTCTTCCGATGCCCGTGCATTTAGACCATTTGGCTTTCCAGTTTATTTCCTTTTCAGGGTTTGCAGCAATTTATTCTTTATTTTCACCGCCTACTTTCCTTTTATAATCCTAAATTGTTTTGGCCTATTTTAGGTAAAGGGCCATTGTCGAAGCTTTGTTTCCACCCGAAACTGCGCCAAAGCTGAATGGTATAACGGTCTATTTCTCCTTGACTTTTGGACAGACCAATACCCCCTGATGGAACAAGTTGCCTACATCAGGGGGTATTGGTCTGTTCGTCATGAAGCAGTTCGGGCGTAAGATCCGCCTTCTCCGCGGGCACTCAGGACAGCGCCTTTCGCACAATCTCATAGAGTATGGGCTTCATGTTGTCAATGGTATCCGGCTTGCCCTCGATGATGGAAGAGTAGCAAGTGGCTCCGCACATTTCCGTGATTACAAAGATGAGCTTAAAGACATCCTCGGGCGAGTGCCGGCTGGCAAGGGGGCTTGCCTCCAGATCACGGCAAAGAGCCGCCCATAGCGGGTCGGTGCGAGCCGTGAGCTGCTGAGCCACCATGGGCCAGGAAAAGTTACGCTCAATAAGCCGAAGGCAGAGTTTATTCCGTTTGAAGTACTCAATTACATAGTCCATCAGAAGAATGACGTTCTCCGTAAAGTTTCCGGTGTCATGCTGCCGCACATACCGGTAAGCCTCGTCCAGCACGCGCGTGCTGATGCGCAGAATTAGCTCCTGCAGCAGCTGCGTCTTATCCTGAAAATATAGGTAAAAAGTACCTTTAGCGACGTTCGCCTGGCGGACGATTTCATCCACCGTGGTTTTGGCTACGCCTTTTTGTGTGAATAGTGAGAAGGCAGCGCTTAGCAGGCTTTGCTTTTTTTCTTCCTTTTGCTGAGCCCGTATGGACAATCGCGTCATCTCCCTTTCCTTGCGTTAGTTTTAGTATACGGATGCAGTTTGCAGATTGCAAGGGATGGGGCCGGAATTATTAAAATTGACCAAAAGTCATAAAAAATATTAGTATGACCAATAGTCAGAAATTGATTGACTATTAGTCATGCGAGATTTATACTACCAAATGATGACCGATGGTCATAAAAGGCAAAGGAGATGAGTGGGAATGGAAAAATTCGCGCGCGCCGTCGTCCAGAAGCGGAAGTTGATCCTGCTAATTGCAGTATTGCTATTGATTCCGGCGGCTTTTGGCGCGGCAGGCACCTATATCAACTATGATATCCTGACGTATTTGCCGCCGGAACTGGACTCCATGGTGGGCGAAAGCTATCTGGAGGACGACTTTAACATGGCGAGCACGGCCATGATTACCGTGGAGCACATGACGACGGCAGATCTTTTGAACATGAAAGACGAAATCGCCCAGGTGCCGGGCGTGGAATCGGTCATATGGACCAGCGATATGCTGGATGTGAGCGTGCCGCGTCAGATGCTGCCAGAGGATATCCAGCGCTTCTTTTTCAATGACGATGGCGCAACCATGATGATAGTAAAGTTTTCCGATATCAGCGCCAGCCCCTCTACCATGAAGGCGCTGGAGCAGATTAAAGGCTTGCTGAGAGCGGATTGCTTCATCGGCGGCATGGCGGCCATTCTTCAGGATACCAAGGCGCTGGTGGATAAAGAGATGCCCTTCTATATCCTCTGCGCGGTGGGATGCTCGCTTATCATTCTTTTTTTAAGCCTGAAAGAAACGGTTGTGCCGCTGATTTTTATGCTGGGCATTTTTTTCCCCATCGCCTACAACTTCGGCAGCAATATTTTCTTGGGCCAGATATCCTATATTACCGAAGCGCTGGCGACGGTGCTGCAATTAGGGGTGACCATGGATTTCTCCATTTTCCTGCTTCACCGGTTTGAGGAGGAAAAGAAGACGGCATCGCAGGAGGAGGCTATGGTACGGGCTATTGTCAACACCTTTAGCTCCATCACCGGTAGCTCGCTGACCACGATCGCAGGCTTCCTTGCCATGTGCACCATGTCCTTGACATTGGGCCGGGATATCGGCCTTGTGATGGCCAAAGGCGTGCTGCTGGGTGTGCTTTGTACCATAACCGTGCTGCCGGCCCTCATCATGACCTTCCAAGGCGCGATCGAGCGGCATACCCACCGCACGCTGATCCCCAGGCTCAGTCGCATGTCTCGTTTTGTCGCTCGTCATTATGCGCCGATCTTGGCCGTGTTCCTGGTGCTGTTTGTCCCCTTTGCCGTGGCTCAAAGCAAGACGGACGTCTATTATACGCTCTTTGACAGCCTGCCCCAGGATATGACCAGCATTGTGGGAACCAACCGGCTGAAAGCGGATTTCAATATGACGACCACCCATTTCATCATGGTGGATGAGTCGCTGAGCAACGAAACGCTGAGAAGTCTTTCTAATGAAATTGAATCGGTGGATGGAATCAACCAGGTACTCAGCTATGAGAAATTTCTGGGCGGCGGAATTCCGGAGCAGATGATTCCCAAGGAAATGGAGGACATTTTTCATGCCGGGGGCCATCGAATGATTTTGGCGAATTCCAGCTATGAGAGCGGAACAACGCTGCAAAACGAGCAGCTGGAGGCTATGAATGAAATTGTGAAACGGTATGACTCCCAGGGGGTAATTAGCGGCGAAGGCGCGATGACCCGGGATCTTATCCAGGTAGCGGATACCGATTTCCGTAACGTCAATCTAGCGTCAATCTTGGCGGTATTTATCATCGTCGCGCTGGTATTTCGTTCCGGATCCATTCCCGTGCTGCTGGTGGGAATCATTGAAAGCGCCATTATGATCAATATGGGCATTCCCTATTTTTCCGGGACGACACTGCCCTTCGTTGCCAGCATTGTGGTTGGCACCATCCAATTGGGGGCTACCGTGGACTACGCTATCTTAATGACGAACCGCTTCCGTGAGGAGCTCATACATGGACAACCGGTACAGGAAGCAGCGCGGATTGCTATGGAGCAGTGCAGCCAAAGCATACTAACCAGCGGCCTTACCTTCTTCGTTGCGACCGCTAGCGTAGCCGCGATCTCCCGCATGGAACTGATCAGCAGCCTTTGCCTGCTCATCAGCCGGGGTGCGCTGATCTCCATGGCGGTTATCCTGCTGGTATTGCCGGCTCTTCTTATCGTAACGGCGCCGGTCATCCGCAAAACGACATACCATTGGTTGGTAAAAAAGGAGCGTGCGTAAAATGAAAAGATGCAAGAAATGGCTGGCTTGCCTAATAAGCCTGGCGATGGCATCCATCGGGGTGACGCCGGCTTATGCAGCCGGTCAGGAAGGCATTAGCAAGGATGAAAACGTATTTGTCATCCTTCAGCCTGACGGTTCGGTGAAAGAACAGATTGTCAGTAACTGGCTGCACAGCGATCAGGGGCTTTCCGAGGTAGAGGATGCAAGCCGCCTGACAGACATTGAAAATCTCAAGGGGCAGCTTGAGCCGGAGCGCCATGGTGACAGCCTGCGCTGGAATACCGAGGAAAAGGATGTTTATTATCAGGGGCACACCGAGCAGACGCCTCCCGTAACGGCGGCAATTACATATGCGCTGGATGGAGAAGCGATGCCATGCCAGGCCCTTATCGGCAAGAGCGGTCATGTAAAGATAACCATCACATTGACAAACCATGAGAAATCCGAACGAGAAATCAACGGTCAGCTGCGCGATATCTACACTCCGTTCTTCACCATCATTGCGGCTGACCTGCCAACAGCGCATTTTAGCAACATAATAGCAGAGAACGGCACGGTGCAGACGGATGCCTCAAACCAGTTGGCCTGTTTTCTGGCTATGCCTGGAATGCGGGCCAACTTCGACGGGCTATTGACGGATAAACTGGGCGGGTTGACGGATGCGATGCTGGATACGGTAACGCTGGAGGCGGATGTGAACGATTTCCAAATGCCGATGATCATGATGGCTACAGCCACCAGCATGGAGGAATTGACCGAAACAGAGACCTCGCTCCCCGATTTGGAAGGGCGTTTGGATGAATTGAAGGACGCAACAGGGGACCTGCAGGATGGCGCTGAAGCGCTGGCGGAGGCTGCATCCATGCTAAAGGATAAGATGGCGCAGCTGAATCAAAGCTATAATGCCTTTGATCGGGGCATTATTTCGGCGCTTGCGGGCGCAAAAGCACTGCAGCAAGGCGCGCTGCAGCTGGATGATGGGGTTAGGACCTTGGCAGAGGGTACGCAGCAGCTGCAATCAGGCAGCAGTACGCTGGCCCAAATGCTGAATGACGAGCTGGTTCCCGGCCTGACCCAAGCGGCGGGACAGCAGCAGCGCCTTGAACAGAAGATGGCGGCAATCCGACAGGCGCTGGACAGCGTTAGCCTGCCGGATATGGATGCGATGAAAGATGAGCTGGCGGCAGGCGTCGGTTCCGTATTCGACCAAGCTGCGGCTGGGGCGGCACAAGGTGCTGCAGGCGCCGCCCTTAACGGATATAGCCAAGTACTTCAAGGCGTATTGGCAGGTTCGGGCCTGGATGCGGATACGCAGGCCGACATTCTGGCTGCGGTAAACGCGTCGCTGAATCAAAATAGCATAACCGCCGAACAGATTGCCGGCAGCGTAACCGGCCAAATGGGCGAGGCCAAGCAGCAGGCGGTTCTCCAATCGCTCAAGGCGCTGGAGGGTATGGATCTTTCCAACCTAGAGGCGATAATGGGGCAGCTCGGCGAGCTTTCCGGCGAGGCGCAAAGCATGATGGACAGCGTTAAAACGCTAACTCAGGCCTTATATAACGAGGAAGATCCCGCCGATCCCCATACCGTGGTGGGTGCGGCCGCAACCATTGCCTCGGGAGCCGCGCAGGTGAATGGCGGCATGGATGCGCTGAAGAAAGGCGCAGATCGCCTGGAGCGCGGGACCCAGGAGCTGGCGGACGGCCTTACGGCCGTACGCAGCGCCAGTGCGGCGATCAAGGAGGCTATCGGGCAATTCCTGGAAGGCGCAGGATCGCTTCAGCAGGGAGCGGGCAGCCTGCACAGCGGCATGGATACCTATGCGCAGGAGGGGATAGGCGAACTGATCGATCGCATGGAAAACCTGAATTTGGACGGTATCAGCGAAGTGATGACGGCCATGCAGGATCAGGCCAACGGCTACGGCAGCTATAGCGGCGGCCCAACGGGCATAAAATCCACGGTCAAGTTTGTCATGAAGGTGGAAGCGCCTCAGGTGGAAGCGGCGGACGAAAATCCAAAGGCTGAGCAGGCGCCTGAAGCGCCTGCCTCCTTCTGGGACCGTGTCAAGGGCTTATTCGACTAGGAAAGCGCGCCGATAGAAAAAAGCGCCGCCGTTTCAATCGAAACGGCGGCGCTTTTTCTTACAAGTTCGCGTATTATTTCCACAGACCGGCGGCTTCCTGCTCGGCACGGTAACGGGTGAGCAGGTTCTGGATGCGGTCGTAAGGGTTCAGCAGATGCGAGATGGAATGGTCATAGTTCAACGAAGCGATCAGATAGGAAATATATTTGCTCATATCTACCTCAGTGAACCACGGCGCGGCTTTCAGCTCAGGCGAGCGGTAGGTAAGGTTGGTGGAGAGCACCTTGGTAATCAGGCCTTCTTCATAGGCTTTGTTGAACAGGTCAAGTCCATTGGTAAAGAAAGCGAAGGTTACGCCTACATAGATGCGGCGAGCCTTGCGCTTCTTCAGTTCTCGTGCCACGTCCAGCATGGAATCGCCGGTCGAAATAAGATCGTCCGCGATGAAAACATCTTTGCCGGCTACGTCGTCGCCCAGATACTCGTGGGCGATGATGGGATTGCGTCCGTCCACCACCGTGGTATAGTCGCGGCGTTTATAGAACATACCTAGATTCAACCCCAGCATGGTCGCGTAATAAATGTTCCGGTTCAGCGCGCCTTCATCGGGCGAGATAACCATCATGTGCTTGGGGTCAATGTGCAGATCCTTTTCCACCCGGAAGAGCGCTTTCAGGATCTGATAGGTGGGCATAACGTTTTCAAAGGAGATGAGGGGGATGGCATTTTGGACGCGGGGATCATGGGCATCGAAGGTGATGACGTTTTCCACGCCCAGGGATGCCAGCTCCTGCAGGGCGAGGGCGCAGTCCAGCGATTCGCGGGAGGAGCGCTTGTGCTGGCGTCCCTCATAGAGCATGGGAGTAAGAACGGAAATACGGCGGGCTTTGCCGGCCACGGCGCCAATGATGCGCTTAAGATCCTGCCAATGGTCGTCGGGCGACATTGGCACCTCTTTTCCGTACATCTTATAGGTGCAGGAATAGTTTGCAATGTCGGTGAGGATGTAGAGATCGTAGCCACGAACCGACTCCTTCAGCATGCCCTTAGCCTCGCCGGTGCCAAAGCGCGGGCAAGTCGCGTTAATCAGGTAGGTATCGCGGCCGTTTCCGGGGAAGGTGTACATGTCGTCGCCGGATTCCTCGTGCTCGTTCCGCCAGCGCTTGAGGTATCCGTTGATCCTTTCGCCCAGCTCAGCGCTGGACTGCATGGCGATGAGCCCTAAAGGGCCCACCGGGATGGTAGAGAAGGGGTCGTTTTCCAGCTTGTTAATCAGATCCGTCATCGCTTTTCTCCCAACATATTGATTCTTTGATACACCGCATGGCATGGGGCGGTGCGATTTACGCTCATCAACGCACATATTATAGTATATCGTTCGCCTTTTTGCAATTCAGTGCCGAATATTGGGGAAGAATGCACAAAGAAAGCATTCAATTTATTTCAGCTGCTCGCATAGCGCTTGTAGCTCCTGGCATAGCCGGGCGGCGGCCTCGTCGGTAGCGGCTTGGCCCAGGGCCGGACTGGCATGATAGCGGGGATCCTCACCGGCTACGCCTTCGGGACGGACGGCAGGATCCGCGGGAAGCGCGCCCATATCCACGAGTTCCGGATAAAAATGCATCATGATCGAAGTTTCATTGGCTGCGGCGTGATCGTTTTGAAAGCCAATCGCGTCGGCCTTGGACCAAGCGCATCGCAGAAAAAGGTCATACTTCCGCTCCCATTCCGGGGCATGCGCCATAAATGCCTTGGTGGAAGGGCCGTGACCATGAGCCACGACAATGCGAAAGCCGGCGCGGCGAAGCTGGGCCAGGATGGACTCCAAGAGAATGGCAAAGGTTTCATCGGCAACATGATAGGCCGATCCAGGCATCGGCCGAGGGGCTTCGCCTTGCGGGCGGCCCCAGAAATCCATCCCGATGTAGGTATAGCCGTCTTTCGTATAGGTCAGATCGGGCCCGACAAAGAGCATGGGCAGCACCACGCCGCCCACCCTGCGGGCCAGTTGGGCGAACAGGCCGCGGCTTTGCAGGCCGTCAGAGCCCAAGGGCAGATGCGGTCCATGCCACTCCAGCGTCCCCAGAGGAAGATAAGCGATGGGCGCTTGCGCCAAGCGGCGGAGAAAGGCGTCAGGGGTGAGTTCTTCATAAAAGACCGTGTCCATGCGTTCACTCCTTTCTATCATTTTTTATTATACTCCATTAAAGGACAAAAAGCGCGGGCATTTCCCAGCTTTCATAGGATTGTTTATGATTTTATCGCATTCTCGTCACAAAAAATCCATGTTTGCTGAGTACCCTGAAAAAGTCTTAACACGCAAGCGGAAAATCGGCTTTGTATTCCAGAGCTTTAACCTGATCCATAAGCTGACGGCTGCGGAAAACGTAGAGCTCCCATTGATTTATCAAGGGGTTGGAAAGGCGGAGCGGCGGGCGCGGGTGGCGGCGGCGCTGGCAAGGGTAGCCCTGGAGAAACGCGCCCGGCACCTGCCGACCGAGCTCTCAGGCGGCCAGCAGCAGCGCGTGGCCATCGCCCGAGCCATTGTGACGCACCCCTCGCTGATTTTAGCCGACGAGCCTACGGGGAACCTGGACTCCAAAACAAGCAAAGAAATTATGACGCTGTTTCACGAACTGCATGAGCAAGGGAATACGATCGTGTTCATCACCCATGACGACGGTGTCGCCCATCAGGCCTCCCGCATCGTCCACATTCGCGACGGCAGGCTTTCGGAGGTGGGGGCATGATCCAGTCCTTGAAAATGGCGCTTAAATCCATCGCCGGCAACAAGTTCCGCGCCTTTCTTACGATGCTGGGCATCATCATCGGCGTGATGGCACTGGTCATCCTGGTCAGCCTGGTCAACGGCGCGACAGGGACGGTGACCGATACGATTTCCAGCCTCGGCAGCAACCTGTTAACCGTCACGATTAGCGACGACAAAGGGTCGCCGATCACCCTGGATACCCTAGACGAATGGATGCAGCAGGACGGTATTGGTCTGATCGCGCCCAACGGGCAAACCAGCGTTACGGGGAAATACGACGATCAAAGCGACACCATACAGGTTTATGGCACCACGCCGGCTTATGAATCCATTAACGGGCTATCCATTCTGCTGGGAAGGTTTATTAAATCCTCCGATGTGGATAACCATACAAACATCTGCGTCATCAATGAAACGACGGCAGAGGAGCTGATCGGCTATACCGACTGCCTGGGCGAGGAGATTTCTCTGAACGGCATGAAGTTTACGGTTGTCGGTTTACTAGAGGATGACGACCAGTCCCTGACCGCAGCCTTTGGCAGCGGCTCGATGGTGGCCTATATCCCCTATACGACGCTGATGCGGCTTTCGCCGACCGTATCTTCGGATATCGCCAGCTTCACCGTCAGCGCAGAGACGGATATGGCAACGGCGGAAGCCCAGATGACGGCGCTGCTGCTCGAACGGTTTGAAGCCGATACGGATGCCTTCACCGTCTCTTCCCTGGATGCGCTGGAGGATACGATGAGCAGCGTTACGTCCATTTTAACCATTCTGCTGGGCGGCATTGCCGCCATATCGCTGATCGTTGGCGGGATCGGTATCATGAATATTATGCTAGTCACCGTAACCGAACGAACCCGGGAAATCGGTATCCGCAAAGCCATCGGTGCGGGGCGGGGCGCGATCCTGCAGCAATTCTTGCTGGAATCGGTGGTGCTCTGCATGCTGGGATGCGCGGTTGGCGTATTTCTCTCCTGGATTGTACTGCGCGTTATTTCGGTGGTGGTGTCCAGCCTGAGCATGACCTTCAGCCTGGAGTGGAATGTCGTATGGATTGCGGTCGGATTTTGCTTTTTCATCGGCGTTGTGTTCGGTCTGTATCCGGCCAATAAGGCTGCGAAGATGGCGCCCATCGACGCGCTGCATTATGGCGGCTAAGGAAGGAGGAGGGGCATGAAAAAAAGCAAAGCGCGGCCCGCCGCCAAGGCGGACCGGATAAAGGCAGCTGTCCTGATCGCTCTTATGGTTCTTTTTACGGTGCTGCTCGCCGCGGATCTAGTCAACCTGGCGCTGCCGTCGGTCGCAGGCAATGTGGAGATTCCGTCATCCGCCATGGAACCTAGACGTTCTGAAAGCGCTATAGGCGAAGCATTAGAGCAGGCCGATGGAGCCAATGACCGCGATATGCCCTCGCAGCCCAACGGCGAAGAAGCGCCCGAGATGAGGGAAATGGGCGAGCGGGGCGCTTTGGGCACGGTTGCAACCCTCCGAAGCGCATTGAAGGAGGCCTGGCTTCCGATTCTCCTTGTTTGCTTAGCCGGCGATGGCGTTTGCCTGTTCCTGCTGCTGCGTATCCGTCGTAGAAGCGGCAAAGCACAGCAGGCGGTTATGGCCGCGACGCAGGAGGAAGGAAAGCGGCGGAGCGATAAGGGGGCTTGGGTGCTGCCCGCGTGCCTGATCCTGGCGATAGCCGTAGTGGTAGCGATGCTGCCCTCGGGCACGACCAGCGCCAATTCGGTGACGGTTCATGAAACGGTGGTGGCTGAAACTGCACAGACCGGCGATCTTTCGGCCGGAATATCCGGAGCAGGGACGCTGGAAAGCGACGAAGCTGTCGCAATTGAGATACCGGAGGCCGTCTCTATTCAGGCTTATTATGTGAGCAATGGCGATACAGTGAAGGCCGGCGACCCGCTGGTTGCTGTGGATTCAACTTCCGTGGCGTCGGCGATTGCCGAGCTCCAAACCGTGATGGATGAGCTGGACGAAGCGCTGCAGGAAGAGGCCGAAGCATCTGCCGAGGATACGATTTCCGCTACGGCCGAAGGACGGGTGAAGGCCATCTATGCGGGCGAGGGGGATCGTGTCTGGGATGTGATATCCGACCAGGGCGCACTGATGCTCTTATCGCTGGACGGTCTGATGGCTGTTGATATCGAAGATGACGAGACGCTGGCTATGGGCGATACCGTACAGGTGCTACGGCCGGACGGGACGGCGTTATCTGGCCGGATTGCCCAAGTGGCGAACGGCAAGGCGACTGTCACGGTATCGGATGAGGATGCGGCCTATGGAGAACGCGTCACCGTAACCGACGGGCAGGGTGCCACGCTGGGCGAAGGTGAACTCTATATTCATAGCGAACTAAAGGTCACAGGTTATTACGGGACGGTGTCAGAGATCGAGGTATCGCTGGAAGAGACGGTAGAAAAAGGCGATGCGCTCATTACGCTAAACGACACTGGACACACTTCGACATATGAGGCGCTGCTTGCCCGCCGCCATGAGCTTGAGGAGCAGATGGAAGATTTGTTCCGGTTGTATGAGGACGGCGTGCTTTACGCAGAATCGGAGGGGGTAGCCTCGGGTATCCCGGAGGATGCACCCATGGCCGATGCCGAAGACGGAGGAACGGATGCGGCCTTATCTTCAGGCGCACAGAATAGAAGCCTGGTTACGGCGGTATATTCCAGCGTTACAGAGCTTAAAAGGCTGCTGAGCACCTTGCCGGGCGAGGACGGCGGCAGCGTGGATACCTATGCTGCGATCATTGACGGGGTTTTGGACAATGAGCTGGAATTGTCCCTGTCGGCGCTGCCGGTGACTGTGCCGGATCTGACCGACCTCTCATCCCTGGCAGAGATCGAAATGACGGAAACACTCCATTATTCTTATGAGGAGACAACGCCCTTGTATTGCTACCGGGATGGGCAGTGGACGACCCTGGCCTTCTCGGAGCTTCAGGTAGGCGACCGGCTCATTTTGGCATATCCGGCTGGCGGAAGCCCGGCAGCGGATACGCCGGTGTGGATTGTGTGCGAACCGGGTGGAACGGATACGCCCCAGGAGCCGGAGGAACCCACCGTACCGTCCACACCGGAGGATCCGGAGACATCCACCAAGCCGTCGGAGCCGGAGGAGCCCACTACACCGACAGCGCCGAATGAAGCCGGCGGTGCGCAGGAGCCTACCATGCCTACTCTGCCGTCAGTAAGCCAGCAGCGCCCCGATATGGCACAGAACACAACCGCTTATGCGGATGGCGCCCTTGCCGGACAGGCGCAGCAGGAGGCTGCTCTTTACGAAACATATAGCGTCGGCCAACAGCAGGTTTTATCCATTACTCCACAGGAAACCGCCTATATCACCATCAGCGTGGATGAACTTGATATTCTGGCGCTCGAACCGGGGCAGACAGCAGCGGTTACTTTGGACGCGATTCCGGGACAGTCCTTCACAGGGACGGTTACCGAAATCAGCGCTGCGGGGACCAATGAAGGCGGTAATACCAAATTCGGCGTGAAAATATCGCTGCCCCGGACTGATCAGATGCTGGCCGGGATGAATGCTTCGGTTACGGTTGTGACCGCGACGAACAGCGGGGTGGTCACCATCCCAGCCGCTGCGCTGGTGGAAGATCGGGGAAAGACCTATGTATATACCACCTATGATGAAAAAACGGATAGCCTGGGCGGGATGACCGAGGTGGAAACCGGAATGTCCGACGGAGAACGTGTGGAGATCCGTTCAGGCCTTCAAGCGGGAGATGCTTATTACTACCGCTATGCGGATACCGTTACCTATCATTTCCTTCCAGGCGCAGTCAGCCGGTAGCTAGATCCCCTTAGGGATTTCGCAGCGGCCCATTAAAGCGGGTATATAGGGAGGCCGTCTCCCCCAGATGAGGGAGGCGGCCTCCATGTGTGTGATCCGTTTCTATGATTAAGTGGAAAGAAGGAAGTGCGCTTACAAATAATTTACAACCAACAATTTGTTTCAAAACTATGACGGGGCGAAATAAAATCGTAACAGATAAAAATAAACGCCTGCGTGCGACGGATCAACGGATGATCCATGTGCAGCTGCTGGCAGACGGGCAATTGGCCTATCGGGTAATCCGCATAGAAAAAGCCGAAAAAAAGCCCTTTTCGTAAAACGAAAAGGGCTTTGGTGCCGGCGATCGGGGTCGAACCGATACGGTATCGCTACCACGGGATTTTGAGTCCCGCACGTCTGCCAATTCCATCACGCCGGCGGAAAAATGTGACCGCATCCCTGCGGAACGATATTAATCATACCAAAAAGTTTACGAGAATGCAACAACATCACATAAATTTAATTTGTTTTCTGCGTGGGTAAACGCTAGAATAGAAGCGATGAAGAGATCATCCGGCGAAAGTGCTTGAAAGGAGGCGCGCATCTTGGGTGTACAGCGACAAAAAGATATGCGCATTGAGCAGGCGCAACAGGGCGACCTGGCCGCCTTTGAAGAGCTGGTACGGGAGCATGAGCGGAAAATATATAACCTTTGCTTTAGCACCATGGGCAGCGCCGAGGATGCAGCTGATATGGCCCAGGAAACGCTGCTCAAAGCTTGGCGGGCGCTGCAGCGTTTTGATGGGCGCTCGAGCCTGGGTACCTGGTTATACCGCATTGCAGTGAACACCTGCCTGGACGAGCTACGTCGGCGAAAGAATCGCACAACGGTGTCGATCCAAAACCTAGCGGAAAAGGGATGGGAGCCGGAGGACGAAGGCGGCGATTTTGTGGAGCGCAGCATCCAGCGGGAGGAAGTGCGGCAGGCGCTGCGGGAATTGCCCGACGACTACCGAACCGTGCTGATTCTGCGAGATATTCAAGGCTTTTCCTATGATGAAATAGCGGATATCCTCGCGTGCCCTGTCGGTACGGTACGATCTAGGCTGAACCGCGCCCGGGGAAATATGGTGAAAAAACTTTTGGGAGGGGAACAAAAGAAACGGCGCTCCGTCTAAAGGGCAGAAGAGGGAGGGCTGGAACTTGACCTGTCACGAATTTGAAGAGAAAATCAATCTATACCTAGACGATCTGCTGGATGCAGAGGAAGCCGGGCAGGTAAAAGCTCATATGGAAGCCTGCCCGACATGTAGACAGCTCTATCGGCAGCTGTCGGAGGTGATCGCCTCGCTCCACAACCTGGAAGAGGCTCCCCTGCCGGAGGGATTTGAAGCGTCGCTGCATGCCAAACTGGCTGCAGAAGCTCCAAAGCGAAGACCCTGGAAGCGCGTAAGCCTCTGGACGGGGATCGCGGCGGCGATGGTTGTGCTGATTTCCGGCCTGTGGGGTATGGGTTTAGGCGGAACGGCGCCCGATAGCCTGGCGGCGGAGGATCAGAACGCATACGCGACGACAACAGCGGCTTCGGAGGAGCTTGTGCCGGAGGCGGCTACGGCCGATAACATGAAGGCGATGGGGTTGGCCTCAGATCCCAATCTAGAGGATATGGATCCGGTGGCAGACCGGGCTACCATGGAGGTAGCGGGTGCTCCCCAGCAAACGGCGTCTCAGGATAAGCTCGTTTATACGGCCTCAGTGAGCCTGCAGAGCTATGACTTCGATAGCGACTATGCGGCTCTGCGCGCCAAGGCGGAAGAGCTGGGCGGCTATGTGGATGTGAGCTCGGTGGAAGGATTGCCTTTTACCCAGAGCGAGGGTTCTGGGCGGCGTGGCAATATGCAGATCCGCGTGCCGCAGGCGCAGTATGAAACGCTGCTGGCATATGTAAACCAGCTGGGCGAGGTAACGAGCAGTGAGGAGTCGGTTGCCAACATTACCCAGCAGTATACAGAAACGCAGATTCGCGCCGACAACTTGAAGGCGCAGATCGCGCGGCTGCAGGAGCTGGTGAGTCAGGCTGAAAACATAGAGGACCTGATTGCGCTGGAAAGCCAGCTTTCCTCGGTGACCAGCGACTTGGAATCCCTTGAAACCCAATTGCAACATATGGATCAGCAGGTGGCCTATAGTACGGTTTCCGTTGCCGTCACCGAAATGCCGACGGCCTCCGATCCAGCGCCGTCCTCCGGCCGCAGTTTCGGCCAGAGGATGGCTGACGCGCTGCGGCAGGGGTGGAACCGCTTCCAAAGCGGGCTGCAGGAATGGGCCTTGGGCGTGGTGCGGGCGCTGCCTGTCATCGTAGTATGGATGCTGGTCATTGCGGCGATAGCGGGAATCGCCGCGGGCGTTGTCCATCACCGGCGAAAAAAGAAAGAGATGCATTAAAAAACCCGGCCGGCTACGGCCGGGTTTTTTGTGTGCCCAACCTGTGATATACTCGATCCCAAGGAGGGCGATAGAATGAACTTTGATAAGCTGGATAAGCTGATGGATTCAATGCAGGCGCGCTATGGCGTGCCAGGATGCCAGGTGTGGGTCTATTATAATCACCGCATAGCCCATCGTTATAGCGCCGGATTTGCCGACGAGGCGAAAACCCGGCCAGTTTCCGAAAGAGATCTTTATATCCTGTATTCGGCTACGAAGGTAATCACCAATGTAGCGATGATGCGCCTGGTGGAGCAGGGCAAACTGGGCTTAGAGGACGAGCTTAGCCGGTATCTGCCGGAATTCAGCCGCATGCAGGTGCAGACCCCTGAGGGCGTGCGCCCAGCGGAACGAGCGATTACCATCCGCGACCTTTCCACCATGCGTGCGGGGCTGAGCTATAACCTGAATACGCCCTATATTCAAGCGGCGCGGCAGGCAGGAAAGCGGACAACCCGGGAAATGATGACGGCTATCGCGGAAGAACCGCTTCTTTTTGAGCCGTCCACCCATTTTAACTATAGCCTCTGCCACGACGTGCTGGGCGCGGTGATTGAGGTTGTGTCGGGAATGCGCTTTGGCGAATACCTGCGCCGGGAGATCTTCGCTCCCCTAGGCATGGAAGACACCACCTTCCACCCTACGGCGGAACAGCAAAAGCGCATCACAGCGCAATACCAGTATGAGCCGGAGACGAATCGCGTGCGGCCTATTTCCCATGATAACCCCTTTGCACTGACGGATGCCTATGAAAGCGGCGGAGCAGGGCTATATGCCACTGCGCCCGACTACCTGCGCTTTGCTGCGGCGCTGGCCAACTATGGACGGGCCGACAATGGCTATCAGCTGCTGACGCCCCAAAGCGTGGATCGGATGCGGCAGGATGAGCTTTCAGGCGCATGCCGTCAAGATTTTGATGCCATTGGCCGGGTGGGGTACAGCTATGGGTTGGGCGTCCGTACAATGGCGAATCCTGAACGCTACGGCTTCCGAACGCCTAAGGGAGAATTCGGTTGGGATGGCGCCGCTTGCAGCTATGTATCCATCGAGCCAGCGCATGGCTTGGCTCTTTTCTATGGAATGCAGGTTATGGGCTATAGCGCGATGTATGACGAGGTACATCCGGCCATCCGGGAGATCGTCTATGAAACAATTTTAGGATAAATAAAGCAAAAACGCCGCAATTCATACGGCGTTTTTTTAAAGGAATACAAGCCCTCGATACCAGAGGACGGGAGCTAGTCGAAGAATACCGGCTTACCGGTGCGGTTGGACTCATAGATTGCATCCAGAATACGGGTAACAACCAGAGCCTGCTCGGGCTTCACCACCAAAGGCGTGCCCTCAATGACCGCGGAATAGAAGGTCTGCGCCTCGATCTGCTCAGGTTTGGCCACGGCGCCGTCGTAGAAGGCTACGCCACCTGCATCCAGGTCGGGTTTATGGACAAAGGTCTTGCCGAAACGCTCGCCATTGATTCGCAGGCCGTCGTGGAAGTCGGCGCCGCCCTTGGTGCCGCACAGCATGCAGGAGGCTTCCTCCACTTCCAGGGTGTTCAGAGCCCAAGCGCTCTCCAGCACAACGGTAGCGCCGTTCTTGAACTTGATAAATCCGAAAGCCGAATCCTCAACGGTGAACTTTTCCGGATCCCAGGGGCCCCAGGCATTGGCGGCGTTCTTGGTATCGGCCAGCTTGCGGTAGGCGGAGCCGACAACCATCTCAGGCTCATAGTTATTCATGAACCAGAGCGTGAGATCCAGCGCATGGGTGCCGATATCGATGAGCGGACCGCCGCCCTGCTCATACTCGTTGAGGAATACGCCCCAGGTGGGCACGGCGCGGCGGCGGATGGCCAGCGCGCGGGCATAGTAGATTTCACCCAGATCACCGTCGTCAATGGCGGCCTTCAAGTAGGTGGAATCGGCACGGTAGCGGCTCTGATACCCAATGGATAGGATCTTTCCGTTGGCCTTAGCAGCGTCGAGCATAGCCTGCGCGCCAGCGGGATCCTTGGCCATCGGCTTTTCGCAGAGCACGTGACGGCCGCTGTTAAGCGCGTCCACCGTGATGGGGGAGTGGCTGCGGTTGGGGGTCAACACGTGGATGACCTCAATTTCCGGCTCTTTTGCCAGCAGCTCCTTATAGTCGGTGTATACTCGGGCGCCCTCCACACCGTATTCCTTGGCGGCCTTTTCGGCGCGCTCCACGATCAGATCGCAGAAGGCGACGATTTTCACAAAGGGCAGACTCTTCAGGGAAGGAAGATGCTTGCCATTGGCGATGCCGCCGCAGCCGATGATACCGACCTGAATGTCACGCATAATGTTCTCCTCCTTTAGTTGGACATTGTCCCCTCTATTGTATCTCGGAATGTAAACGGTTACAAGGGGAGAAATGCGTTTTTCTTAATTTGATTTGGTGCTGGAAGTTTGCATGCCGCGCTTTTTTCCCAGGGGGAAACATGATATAATACACTCTATTCTATAGTAGATGGTGGAGGTTAGCAGGATGACAGAAATCGAGCTGCCGTTGATGGGGACGGATGTGGATTGCGCCTGCGGGCGGGTGCATCGTATTTTAACCCGCGCGATTCAGGTGGAAGAGGGCGTGATGGACCGGATCCCGGCGCTGATGGAAGCGTACGGCATGGGGGGGCGCTGCCTGATCGTCAGTGATACGAACACCTACGCAGCGGCCGGGCAGTATGTAGAGCAGGTGCTGCGGCAGGCGGGCCGACCGGTGTCTTCCTTGGTGATCGCCCGCAAAAGCGTCCATGCCGATGAGGAGACGCTGGGGGAGATTATGATGGCCATGGAGCCAAGGCCCGACGTACTGATCGCCGTGGGCACCGGTTCGCTCAACGATTCCACGCGGTACGTGGCGCGCCATGTGGGGTTACCCTATTTTGTCGTCGCTACGGCGGCCTCCATGGACGGTTTTGCTTCCACCGTAACGCCGGTTTGCAAAGATGGGATCAAGCTGACCTATTCGGGCGTGCATCCTCAGATGGTGCTGGCCGAGCCCGCCGTGCTGGCCGCAGCCCCTATGGAGCTGGCAGCCGCAGGATTTGGGGATATCCTGGGCAAGCGGACGGCGCTTATGGATTGGACGTTAGCGTGCGACATCACCGGCGAAGCCTATTGCCCGGTTGTGGCCGATATGATGGAGCAAGCCATGCAGGCGTGCCTGGAAACCGCGCCGGGATTGGGCAGACGCGACCCATCCAGTGTCACCGCGCTTATGAAGGCCCTGGCGCTGTCGGGTGTGGCCATGCAGATGCACGGCAACTCCAGGCCAGCTTCCGGTGTGGAGCACCATATTTCCCATTTCCTGGAGATGCGCGACCTTGCCCGGGGAAAGCCTGCCAGCCTGCATGGCGATAAGGTAGGCGTGGCCAGCTTAATCGGCCTTTCCATCTATGAGAAGTTCTTCACCGAGCAGCCGCCGGAGCAGGGCGAGCGGCTGGAAGGTGCGGCCTGGGAACGGGCCATGGAGGAGGCTTTCGGTCAACGGCTGGCGCCCCGCATGGTGGAAGCAGCGAAGCCTTATTTCCTGGATGAAGCTTCCTGGGCGGCTTATCGTACGTCCTTCATTGGCCACTGGGATACCTATCGCAGCCAGGTGGCGGGCTTTGCCGCGCTGCGGGAACAGGGCGCTCGGGCTCTGGAGCAGGCGCATGGTCCGGTGCTGCCCCAGCAGATGGGCTATACCCGCCAAGACGTGCTGGATGCGATCCGCTTTGCCCGTTTCGTGCGGCCGGAGCGGCCCACTATCCTGACCTGGGCCGCCAACTGGGGCCGGCTGGATGCGATTGCCGAGGAGATTGCCGATGCGCTTTATCAATAGTCCGGAAGCAGTTGAGCGGCTTCGGAAGGCGCGCTGCTTTGTGCTGGATATGGACGGCACTTTTTACCTGGATACGACGATAATTCCGGGTTCATTGGAATTTTATCACGCCGTAATCAATTCGGGACGTCAGATCCTGTTTTTGACCAACAACTCTTCCCACGATGCGGCCCACTATGTGAACCGGCTCAGGGGCATGGGCGTGCCGGTAACGCCGGAGCAGATCTATACCTCGGGCATGGCGACCTGCCAATACCTCAACCGGGTTTATCCAGGCGCGCGGGTATTTTTGATGGGCAACCATTTCCTTCGGGAAGAATTCTCCCGCTATGGGATTCATTTGGTAGAGGAGAAGCCGGACCTGGTGGTGGCAGGATTCGATACGGAGCTGACATATGATAAGCTCGTCAAAACCTGCGATTACATCCGGGGCGGGCTGCCCTACATTGCGACCCATCCCGACTACAACTGCCCGACGAGTACGGGCTTTATCCCCGACCTGGGTGCGATGATGGCACTGATTCAGGCTTCGACCGGGCGCAGCGCGGACTATATTGTGGGCAAACCTCATGAGGAGATTGTACGCGGTATGCTGGAAATGACCGGGCTGGAGCCGGAATCGCTGTGCATTTGCGGAGACCGGCTTTATACCGACGTGGCCACAGGGGTAAACGCGGGCATCCTTTCCGTATGCGTGCTCTCTGGCGAATCCACAGAGGCGGATGTGGAGGCCTCGCCCATTAAACCGGATCTGGTGGTGGAGCGGCTGTATAGCCTTAATGCGATGATGGGATTATCCTGAAAAAGGAGGAACGCAATCAATGTATCATTGGAGGAACTTCCCGGAAAAGCATCCGGTCCTGCTGTGGGACAAGACGCCGGGATGGATGGAGGGGCCGGACCAGGATCCTCCCTCGTTGACGCCTTATCTGGCCGAGGGCGCAAGGGGCACGGTTGTCGTATGCCCCGGCGGCGGCTACGCGATGAAGGCTTCCCATGAGGCCGAGGATATCGCCCTCATGTACCAGGCGGCGGGGATCAGCGCCTTTGTGCTCAACTACCGTGTGGCCCCTTATCAGCACCCCTGGCCCCTGCGGGACGTACGTCGAGCGATCAGCCATGTGCGGTATTATAGCGGAAAATACGGGCTGCCCCAGGGGGCGCCGGTCGCTGTATGCGGGTTTTCGGCTGGCGGCCACCTGGCCAGTTGTGCGGCGACGCTCTATGATCGCGCGGATTTTGCCCCGATGGACGAGGTAGATAAAACGAGCAATCGCCCCGATGCTGCTATACTTTGCTATCCGGTGATATCATTGGTGTCCGACCGGCGGCATTTTGGATCCCGTATCAATTTAGTGGGCGAGGACGCGCCAGAGGAGCTGGTGGAGCTGCTTTCCGGCGAGCTGCAGGTGCGGCCCGATGCGCCGCCCATGTTCCTATGGCACACGGCGGACGATGAAACCGTGCCGGTAGAGAACTCGCTGATGATGGCGCAAGCGCTTTGCCAGAAGAAAATCCCCTTTGAGCTGCATATATTTCCCCATGGACGGCATGGCCTAGGACTTGCTCCCGAACAGCCGGAGGTAGCCGTATGGGCTTCGCTCTCGGTGCGCTTTTTACAGAAATTGGGCTTTTAAGGAGGCGTTGACATGCAATACCCCATTACCGTTTCTACCCCCAGCCGCATTTGCCTTTTTGGCGAACATCAGGACTACCTTGGGTTGGAAGTGATTGCGCTGGCGATCGATTTGCGCTTTACGGCACGGATCTCTCCGCGTGAGGATAAAAAGGTCGTAATCCGCATTCGTGATGAGAAACTAGGCGCGTTGAATGTGACCAACGATCAGGGGCTGTATGAGCAATACGTGGTCGATATGGAGAAGCCCATTGTCTATGAGAATAAGCGGGACTATATGAAGAGCTGCGTCAATCTGCTCATGAAGCGGGGCATCCTGGGCGAGCGCGGGTTTGATGTGGTGATGGATTCGACCATCCCGATCGGAAAGGGCATGTGCTCATCCACGACCATGATTATGGCGCTGCTGCGGGCGCTCATCGAGGGCGCGGGCAGCGACTTCGCCAAGGATTTAGGTGCGCTCAGCGAACTGGGCTTCGATGCGGAGGTCGCTGAGTTCGGCGAGCCCGGGGGCAAAATGGACCACTATACCTCGGCGCTGGGCGGCATGGTGCATCTGGATTTTTCCGACGGCTGCCGGGCCAACCGCCTGCCGCTTACCCCTCCTGGACGGTTTATCCTTTTTGATTCCCTGCGGGATAAGGATACCATTCGGGTGCTGCGGGAGGCGAAGGAGCCGGTGGTCTCTGCGCTGGAGGAATTGAAGGATAAGGGCATCCGTTCCATCCGCGATTTCTATGCCGACCCAGCCCGGCTGGAGCTGGCTCAGGGACTGGACGACTTCCGGCGTGGGAAGTTGATGGCTAGCTGCGACAATTATGCGATTTTGCGGGAAGCGCTGTGGATGCTGTATGCCCGCCCCTTTGATCCGGTGCGCTTTGGCCAGCTCATCTATGCCCATCATGTGAACCTGCGGGACGGACTGGGCATTTCTACGCCGGAGATCGAGCAGATTCTCCAAACCGCCATGGCCAACGGCGCTTATGGCGGCAAGGTGAACGGTTCCGGCGGCGGCGGATGCTGCTATGTCTACTGCGCCACAGAGGACGCTGAAAAAATCCTTCAGGCTGTGGAAGCGCAGGGATACCCGGGGCACATTCTCAAGGGCGATAAGGGAAACTGCGTAGAAGCATAAATCGGTGACGGCAAAAGAAAAAGGACGCAACGGATGAACGTTGCGTCCTTCTGCTTTTTAGCCGGGCTGAGCCGCATGCTTTTCTATTGATTAGTCCAGACGATCAAGCAGCCTCCCCTGGGCGTCATAGAGCAGGGCTGCGTCGCCCTTTTTTGCTTTCCATACCTTGTCGGTAGTCCAGACAAGGTCGCCTTGGGGCGGTTCGTCGCCGCTGATAATGGTCAGTGTGGCGCCGGGGGCTAGGGTAGTGCCTTTAGGGAAAACGTAGGTCTCGCCGCCGTTTTCCGAAAGGATCCAACAACCGGATAGATCCAGCGTCTGGTCGCCAGTGTTTTTCACCCGGACAAATTCTGCCTTGCGGTCGATGCCATCCAGCGCTAGGCCCGCCAGCGTCGAATCGCCCTGCAGGGCTTGGGTATGGCCCGGCGTGACTTGCTGGCCGTCGGTTGTATAGTCGTAGGTCAGCACATCACCGGAGGTTTGGACGTAGCTTATGCTCTTCTGTTCAAGCAGCGAAACCACCCGCTTGCCGGGCGACTCCGAATCCTCGGCGGGATCGCCGGTCAGGATGACATGCTCCGGGGCAACGGCTTGCAAAAAAGCTTCCGTGGTGGCGTCGTCTTTGCCGTGGTGGCCGGCCTTGAGCACCTGTGCGTTTAAGTTTTGCTGGCTGGCCAGCAGGAGCTTTTCCACATCCTCCTCCGCGTCGCCCATAAGGAGCATACGGGTCTGACCATATTGCAGCATAAGCACCAGCGCGTTATTATTCTCGTTTTCCTCATCCACATTGGTGGGCGCCAGCACCGTTGCCTGCGCGCCGCCTAGCTGCAAGGTATCGCCTACGCGCAGCTGCTGGAGGCGCGTATCGTGGCCTTCTAACAGCGCGTCAAGCTGGCCGGATTGATAAGTGACCGTATCCAGCGCGCTGACGTACAACGTGTCCACAGGGAAGGCTTGCAAAAGGCTCGGCAGGCCGCCCATGTGGTCCTTATGCCCGTGTGTCAGGATAACGCCCTCCAAACGGGTTACGCCATGGGCCGCCAGCGCCTGAGCGAGCTGGGCGTAGTCTTCAGCCTTGCCGGTATCCACCATATAATGGGTTCCTTCCGGCGTGGAAAGCAGCATAGCGTCAGCTTTCCCCACGTTGATGACGGAAAGCGTCAGCGTAGCTTGGCCGCCGGGCGTTGCAGTCTGTGGCGGGGCGGAGATCGCCGGCGAGGTAAGGCCGGGCTCCGGGCCTGAAGCGCATCCGGCAAGCGTCAATATCAAAAACAAGCTTATCAGCCAGGATATGGATCGTTTCATGAGGCACCACCTTTCTTTTCTCTTAGACGAAGGTTCGATGCAAAACAATCCAGCTAGGATTGCGGTGCCCAAAATCGCGCCAAAAGGCGAGAGACGGCTCGCTCGTCGGAGCAACGGGGAAGAGGCAGCCAATGATCGGGATACAAGGCTTGATAACGCCATTGGGCAAAGCGTGGGTCGATGAGCAGCACAACGCCCCGATCGTTTTCCGTGCGGATGACACGGCCGGCGGCTTGCATGACCCGATTAAAACCGGGATAGGCGTAGGCATAAGCAAATCCATCCTCCCCCAGCGCGTCATGATAGGCTCGCAGCACGTTTCGCTCCATGTCGAGCTGAGGCAGCCCTACGCCGACGATCGCGGCGCCGGAAAGACGGTCGCCTACCAGGTCAATGCCCTCGGAAAAAAGACCGCCCATGACGGCAAAGGCCAGCATGCTGCGCCCGGAATCGGCGGTGAAGCGCTCCAGAAAGGCTTGGCGGGCCTCCTCGTCCATGCCGGCACGCTGGATGGGCGCATCGATATCAGGGCAGAGGCAACCAAAGAGTTGATGGGCCAGCTGCATGTACTGGTAGGAGGGGAAGAAAGCGAAATAGCATCCCTCCTTAGCCTCGACCATGGCCTTCAGGCACCGGCAGACTCCGGCCAAGGACGCCTCACGAAAACGGTAGGCGGTGGGCAGGTGGTCGGCGGTTAGGATCATAAGGTTTTCGCGGGGGAAGGGGGAGGGGAGCCGTAATACCTTAGCGCCGGAAAGCCCCAGCATCCGCTGAAAATATTCGATAGGAGAAAGCGTAGCCGAAAAAAATAGACAGGCGCGGGCCTTCTCATAGCAGGCTGCCAGGCGCGAGGCGGGATCCATGCAGAAGATGCGGACCCGCACATGGGGTTCTTTTGCCTCCATCAACACGGTACAGCAGCCGTCGTATCCCTCTTCGGAGGCCTGATAATTGCGGCACAGGAAAAATAGATCGGCCAGCGCGTCCATAAAGGGTTCGCGGCCGCCGGCATCCATCCAGTCCTGGGCTACGCGCACAAAACTGCGTACTGCCTTGGAAAGAATCTCCGGTGGCTCCTCGCTCTGCAAGCTGCCACCGGCTTGCGCCAAAAAGTGCCGCAGCTGCACAAAAGCTTTCTGCAGCTCGCCAACGGCTTTCTTTAGCCGCCCCAAGGGCCCAGACGTGCCACCTGGCAGCGCGCGCTTAAGGATCATGACGTCATCCCAACTGAGCTGGGATGAGAACATATCCCTGGCGCGGTCGACAAGGTTGTGGCATTCGTCGACAAGCAGCACATGGTCACCGCCCTCTTCAAAGAAACGGCGCAGCTTTACCCGGGGATCAAAGGCGTAGTTAAAGTCGCAGATGATGATGTCAGCTTCCAGGGAAAGATCCAGCGCCAATTCAAAGGGGCAAAGCCGGTGACGTTCGGCCAGCAGCGCCAGCTGCTGGGCATCCCATATCCCAGGGGCGGACGCCTCTTCCAGCGCGGCGGGCAGCCGGTCATAATATCCGGCGGCCAGCGGACACGCGCCGGGATGGCAGCCTACACCGGGCGTGGGGCAGCATTTCTCTTTGGCTGTCAGCGTGACGGAGAGAAGCGGCGCGCCGGAACGGCTTAAGCATTGGACCGTCTGCTCGGCAACCTGCTTAAGCGTGCCCCGGGCCGCCAGATAGAAAATCCGCTCGCCGTGGCCCTCCCCCAGCGCCTTGACGGCGGGAAACAGTGCGGCGATGGTCTTCCCAATACCTGTGGGCGCCTCGACCATGACACAAGCGCTGTCCCGTATGCCTCGGTATATCGCGGCAGACATGGCCCGTTGGCCGGGGCGGAAACCCTGAAAAGGAAATTGCAAAGTGGTTAACGCCTGGTTGCGAGCCTCAACACGGGACTGATGGGCGGACAGCCGGGCGACAAGCCCCTGACAGAGCTGAAGGAATTCGCGTATAATATCCGGCCCTTCATAGGCGCGCTCCAGCGCGCGGGTTTCGCCGGTATGCAGCTGGATGTACACAAGGCGCAGCAAGACGCGTTCGGTGTCGTGCGTTAAGCACCACATGGCGCCATAGCACATGATCTGCGCCCAATAATGCGGGTTGGGGGTGAGATTATCCAAATCGGCTGCCGTCGTTTTTAGCTCCTCCAGGCAGACCGATAGGCCGTCTTCTATCAAGCCGTCAATCCGCCCGGAAATATCTAAAGCCAAATGGGGCGTATCCAAGGTATAGCAAAGGGGCACCTCGGCCTGGTAGCCCGGCGTTTCCACATGCTGCTGATATTGCTGGTGCAGGCGGGTTCCCTCTTGAAGGCGGCGGCCACTGGAGGGCGTGAGCACCAGATCACCCTGAGGAAGGGCAGCTTCCACCAGCTCCCGCACGGAGAGCTTATAATGAGGCTTATTTTCCATAATCTCATTATAAGCCTCTCCCGCTTCAAATTCAAACATATGTTTAGGATGCGATTCCAGTACCGGCGAAGAAGAAAGTCACGGAGCGCAAAGGGTGGAAAACCGTTGAGACGAACGCCGAAATGTGATAAAATAGACCCGGATATTTCGGATAGGAGAGAATCAGAATGAAAAAGCGGGCGGCCCTATGGGTGGCTTTGGTAATGATCGTGGCGCTGGCCGGCGGGTGCAGCGCCGCAAGACAGAATACGCTGATGGGCAACCGTGTGAATCTATCCTATGCCGGTGCGCAGCGGGATGGGTCCCATCAGTATACCTCGGCGGTGGGGGAGCTGACATGGAAGGAGGGCGAGCCCATTACCCTGGACGGAAAGCCTTTCGCCCAAATAGAAGGGCGCAGCGGTATCTTTACGTTTGACGACGGGCGCGTGCTTTCCGGCACGCTGGACGCTTCCGGCGCGCTCCAAGAGGTAACGGTTGCCGTCAATACCGAGGTCAAGCAAAGCGACTATCCCCAAATGGAAGCCGCGCTCCTTGTATACCAGGCGGAGGCCTCCATTCTCCGGCAGCGGAATACGACTACGATTGTTTCCGTCGTTGTGCTGCTGGCTTTGGCCGCCGCCGCGATTTTTGCCGCTGCGCCGCTGACTGCCTGGCTGATTCAGCGAGGATGGATGCCGGGCGAAAAACGTAAGCCCGTGGTGAACATCGCCCGCTTGGCGGGAATCGTTCTGGCGGTTGTTGCCTTGATTATTATCCTTGTTGCGGTATTTTAGGCGTAAACACTTGCCAAGCATCCCAAGACCATGATATAATTGCCAAGATGTAGACAGGGAGGATTGACTCGATGGAAGTTGCCAAGATCATCTTGAATATCATCATTGCGCTGGCGAGTATCGCCATGATTGTATTTGTGCTGCTGCAGCCCTCCAAGGACGTGATGTCTGCCGCGATTACCGGCGTAAACGACGACGCCATGCGCGGGGCGGTTCGCAAGAGCCGGCCGGAGCTGCGCTATGCTTTCTATACCAAGGTGCTGGCAGCGGTCATCGGCGTGCTGTGCTTGGTATGCGTATTCCTGGATAAGTTTTAGTCAACTGCGGGCGCCCTGTGTTACGCATACACGGGGCTCTTTTTTCTGTCGGGCATATGTCGCCTTGGCGCGCCGGGAAAGGAGCGGAAAATGGAGCTGTATGAAAAGGTCATAAAACGGGAACGGTGTTATGAGGGAAAAATTTTCGCGCTGGATCATCTTGAGGTAGAGCTTCCCGATGGCTCCCATTCCACCCGGGATGTGGTGGAGAATGCCGACGCGGTCTGCGTTGTGGCGATCGATGAGCAGGACAGGCTTTTATTGGTCCGGCAATACCGCAT
Organism: Candidatus Parachristensenella avicola; assembly: GCA_904420205.1. GTDB lineage: Bacteria > Bacillota > Clostridia > Christensenellales > UMGS416 > Parachristensenella > Parachristensenella avicola. The sequence goes on from CAJFUN010000009.1 coordinate 46,085, forward strand.
CGCTGCGGGAAGTGTGCTGACGGAGATTCCGGCGGGTAAGCTGGAAAAGGGCGAATCGCCGGAGGAAGGCGCGCGGCGGGAGCTTAAGGAGGAAACCGGCTGCATACCGGGCCGGCTGGAATACCTTTTCGGCTTGAAAATGACGCCTGGATTTGTGACCGAAACCGTACATCATTTCCTGGCGACAGATTTGCGTTTTGAGGAAGCCACGCCCGACACAGGCGAATTCCTGCAGGTGGAGCGGGTCGATTTCCATCAAGCGGTGCAGGATATCCTGGCCGGACGATACCACGATGGAAAAACCGTAGCCGGCGTGCTGGCGGCTGCGGCGAAGATGAATAAGTAATTGCGGGGGGAGGCGGAGCCGGCGCCAGCTGGACGCGTCCCTCCTAACTTTTTACCACAAGACAAGGAGAAACATATGAGAATACCCAACGAAAAAGAAATGGCTCTGTGGGAGAATACACGAGAAATCTTGGAGCACTGGAAAGGCGCGCCGCCCAAAGAAAAAGAGCTTTGCGATGCGGTCAACCCAGAGCACCGCGGCGAATATTATGATCTCATTCAGGCATGGCTGGCAGAGGGGCGGCTGGCCCTGTCCAGCAAAGAAGGCATTGGCCTGCCCAGCCAATTCGGCTATATAGGCGGCCGCGTGCAGCGCAATGCCCGGGGCTTTGCATTCTTGGTGCAGCCGGACGACGAGGAGGACTTCTTCATTTCGCCTACCAACCTAGGCGCGGCGATGCATGGCGACATCGTGTTGGCCCAGCCCCAAGGCCGGGCGCGCGAGGGCATGCGCAAAGAGTGTAAGGTGGTCAAGGTTCTGACCCGGGCGCGTACCCATGTGGTGGGGACCTACAAGGCCGACTTCCGTGGCTCCGGCTGCGTCATCAGCGACGATACCCGGCTGGGCGCGGTGGTCTTTATCCCCGCACAGGAGACCGGCGGCGCCAAGGACGGAATGAAGGTGGTGGCGGAGATTACGCGCTACCCTGACGGCAAGCGGGACGACTGCGCCGGCCGCATTACCGAGGTGCTGGGTGAGGCCGGAGACAAAGGCGTGGATATCACCGCTATCGTTCGGGCCATGGAGATTCGCGATATATTCCCGCCGCAGGTGATGGAGGAAGCGGACCGGCTGCCGCAGCAGGTGACCTCGGAGCAGATCCAAGGCCGGACTGACTGGCGGGGTATTCCGACAGTGACCATCGACGGCGACGATTCCAAGGATTTTGACGATGCGGTTTCGCTACAGGAGCTGGATAACGGGTTGCTGCGGCTGGGCGTGCACATTGCCGACGTATCGGAGTATGTGCGCCGGGGAAGTCCGCTGGATCGGGAGGCTTATGAGCGGGGGACTTCGGTCTATCTGCTGGACCGGGTTATCCCCATGCTGCCGGAAGCGCTGTCCAATGGCATCTGTTCGCTGAACCCGCAGGTGGACCGGTTGGCTCTGACTTGCGTGATGGATTTGAACGACCAGGGCGATGTGGTGAACTTTAAACTGGAAGAGTCGGTTATCCGCTCGACCCAGCGAATGACCTACCATGACGTCAACCGGATCCTGGAAGATAACGACCCGGAGCTATGTGAAAAATATGCGGCGCTTGTGCCGATGTTTCGCCAAATGGAGCGGGCCGCGCAGTGGCTGCAGGGGCGCAGAAAGCGCCGCGGGGCCTTAGAGCTTGATATTCCAGAGCCGCAAATCGTGCTGGATGAGGATGGGCATGCGATAGATGTCGTCGTCCATGAGCGCGGCGTTTCCAACCGGATGATCGAGGAATTTATGCTGGTAGCCAATGAGACGGTGGCTGGCTGGTTGGACGGCATGGGGATCCCTGCCGTATATCGGGTGCATGAGCAGCCGGATCCTGAAAAAATGCAGGATCTGGACGCCTTCGTGCAGCCCTTCGGTTATCGGATTAAAGGATTGAACAAGGGCGTTACCCCCAAAAACCTGCAGCAGTTGCTGGAGCGCATGGAGGGACAAAGCTGTGCGGCAGTGGTTAACCGCGTGATGCTTCGTTCCTTACAAAAAGCCCGCTATGCGCCTCAGAATTTGGGACATTTCGGCTTGGCAGCCACCGATTATTGCCACTTTACCTCGCCGATTCGCCGGTATCCCGACCTGACGGTACACCGTTCCGTCAAAGCGGTGCTGCGGGGGCTGGCCGACGGGCGCTGGGTGGAAGAGGCCGCCGCTAGTATGCCGGCTATTGCGCTGGAGTCCTCAGAAAAAGAGGTGGCGGCCGTCAAGGCGGAGCGCGAAGTCGACGATCTGAAGATGGCCGAATATATGTCCGGCCATGTGGGCGAACACTTTGAAGGCGTGATTTCCGGCGTGACGGAATTTGGCATTTTTGTGGAGCTGCCCAATACGGTTGAGGGCCTTGTGCGGTTGGCGACCATGGAGGACGACTACTACGATTTCAATGAGAAAGCTTATGCGCTGATCGGGCGGCGTACGGGCAAAGCGTATCACCTAGGCGATACGGTCAAGGTGATCGTGGCCAAGGCGGATGTCGTCTCCCGGCAGATCGATTTTACGCTGGAAAAGAGCGCCAGAAATCTCGGCAAGAGATAGAAATTATCGCCAAGGGTTTGAAAAATCCAGCATGGCTATGCTACAATATACAGATAAGCAACAATCCCTGAAGGAGGACGGCGTAAATGAAGTGGTCGAAGCTGTCCATTGGGAGGCAGATCGGGCTTATCGCGGTGGTGTTGTCCACCCTGTTGGTGGCGATTGTTGTGATCAACGCGGCATTGGTGATCGGGCAAAGCCAGGCCAGCTGGAGGGAGAGCGCGGGCCTAATCCATCAGGAGGCGGCGAGCGTGCTGGCAGAAAACCTGGCGCAGGTGGAAATGGTGGCGGCTGGAGTTGCAGCGGAACCTGCAATCCTTTCGGAAAGCGAAGAGGAAGCCGCCGTAGAGTCGCGTCAGCGGCTGCTGAATTTGCTGATCGGGTTATGCCCCCAGGTATCCTCGATCGAAACGGAAAGCATCCATGCCGAAACCCGGGCGATGGGAGAAAACGGATTCAGCGATTTGATCAATTTGCCGGAATTGTCCGGCGGCTCTGTTTATGGTATCCTATATTCATATTGGATCAAAGGCGGTAGCGGCCGGGTGCAGGTCTATGTAAGCGCCCAGGCCCTCAGCAAGCTGCTTCCCCAGCGGGCCAACGCGAGAATTCTATTGCTCGATGGGAAAAACCAGGTTGTGGCCTGCGACGACACCGCCAAGATTGGGACGCATTTTGAACCAGCAGAAGGCGAGATTTTTACCGATAGCCATGGGCGTCAGTACATGCAGCAGATTTCAGACACTCCCTATGACCGATATCGGGTAGTCACGCTGGTGTCGGGCGCAGCTGAGCTGGAACGGCGGGTGGGGCGTATTATTCCCGTCAATATTTTTGCTACGCTGCTCATGGTGGGGGTTGCTGCCGCCTGTTTTTATCTGCTGCATCTTTCGGTTTCTAAACCCATTGGGGACATGATGGATACGCTGGCTATTCTGCGCAAACGTCCGGATGCGCGAATCTCCATGACGCTTCGGGGTAACCGGGAGATGATCGAGCTTTCACGCAGCTTCAATAAGATGATGGATGAAAACGAACGGCTGAATGTGAAGCTGGTGGAAGCGAACGTCCGTCTGTACCAGGCTGAACTAATCCGCAAGCAGACGGATATGGCGATGTTGGTCAGCCAGATCAATCCGCACTTTTTATACAATACACTGGAGGTCATCAAAGGGATGGCTTACCGCGTGGGCTCCAAAACGATTGTGGAGATGACGCGGGCGCTGGGCACGATTTTCCGCTATTCCCTCAAGGCGCCGGAGGTCGTAACGCTGCGTCAGGAGACGGATATGCTGAAAAACTATCTGACAATCCAGTTGGCGCGCTTTGGCGACCGGTTTCAAGTGCATTATGACCTGCCAGAAGAGCTGATGGACGAAGATGTGCTTAAAATGGTCCTCCAGCCGCTGTGCGAGAATGCCATTACCCATGGCTTGGAAATGATGGAAAAGGGTGGACACCTCTATATATCGGCCTGCCGGAGTGAAGATAGCCTGTTTATAACGGTGCAGGATAACGGGCTCGGGATGGATGAGGAGACGTTGAGGCAGGTAAGGGCTAAACTGGAGAAGATCAGCGACGTATCCTCTCTCTATGAAATGGGATCGGACGGGATCGGACTTGTCAATGTTCACGGGCGCATTCGGATGCGCTACGGGGAAGGCTATGGTTTGTCGATCGATTCGCAGGCAGGTAAAGGAACGCGCGTGGCGCTGTGGATGCCGGGAAGGAGACCACAGGATTGTATAAAGTATTGATTGTGGACGATGAGAGCTGGGTCCTGGAGAATTACCGGTTGGGTATCGACTGGGCCTCCAAAGGATTTGAAGTGGTGGATACCGCCAGCAATGGGATGGAAGCGCTGGAAAAAATCCGTCAGCTGCATCCCGACCTCGTGCTGACTGATATTCGTATGCCCGTGATGGGCGGCCTTGAAATGATCCGTCAGGCCAAGCAGATGTTTCCGGATTTGGAGTTTGTGGTCATTAGCGGCTATGCTGAATTTTCCTACGCACAGAAGGCTTTGAACTTCGGCGTAGCCGGCTACTGCCTTAAGCCGGTGGAGGACGCCGATATTCAAGGCGTGTTGGCCAATGTGCGGGAGCGTCTGGATCGTCGATATGACAGGCGTGTGGACTATTTCTCTGCCCTCGAATATATGACCGACGACATGGGGGAGAACAAAATCTCCGCCAGTGACATCGGCCTGCATTGGGATGCCCAGCAGGGGATGCGCGTGCTGATCTGCGTAGGACGCTGGGATGCGGGTAAAAGCGCATTATGGGACGTGGTTATGCCGCTGGGCGTAGATCGTAAAGCGTGCTTTGTCAGCGACGCGGAGCTTGATCAGGCAGAAGCGGAGCTTTCCGGCCAGACAGGACTGGTGGTCGGCATCTCGCGGGTGGTGCAGGACGTATCGCTGGTAAACAGCGCGCTGGTGGAGGCGCAGATCGCGGCGAACCAGTCCTTTATGACAGGCCATCGCGGTATTTTCCATTATCAGTCCTCGAGCCGCGGCCCGCTCCGTGAGGTGCTCAATCAGCTGGTTGAAGCCCTGGAGATCCGTGAAACGGCTCAAGTGCTGGAAGTTTTCGATAAAATCGGGGAAATGATGGAATCGGGAACTTACAATATCCGACATGCGTTTTATGTATATAATCAAATATCCGACATGCTCTTCCAGCGGGGATTGGAGGACGACCTCTATGACCTGATCAACTATGAAGAGCTTACGCAGCTTTTTTCCAACGTCAAAGAGATGCTGTCCACGCTGCAGGAACAGTGCCTGGGGATTATCAATTATGGCTCGGATCTGGATGTACAGGCTGTTTCCAACGATGTGGTCCGAGAGATCCTCAAATACCTGCATGAAAATTATTATCAGGACATCTCTCTGAGGGAGTTGGCCGATCAATATTATCTGAATCCAAGCTATTTATGCCGCACCTTCAAAAAGCAGGTAGGAAAGCCTTTTACGGTTTATCTCGCCAATCTTCGCTTACGCCACGCCTGCGAGCTGCTACGGGCGACGACGCTTTCCGTCTATGAGATTGCAGAGCGCTGCGGCTATAAGGACTATTTTTACTTTGCACGGCTCTTTAAACGCATGCTGGGCATTACGCCCTCACAGTATCGCGCGGGGGAAGAGGGAAGTCCAGCGGCCCTGGTTTAGGAATCCGCGGCATATGCGCCGCTTTTATGAGATGAGAAAGGAATCGACAACATGGGCAACAATAAGCATACGATGAAGCCGGAGAAGCAAAAGGGGGGACGATACCGTTTCGTTAAGGTTCTGACCATCGTCCTTTCGGTCATTCTTGGCGTATTGCTTGTCGGCGGAGGCGTAATGGCTATCGGCGTATACCGGCTGCTGAACGGCATGCAGGAGGGGCCGACCACAACTTTGGATGCGGCGCAGCAGCAATCGTTGATTGACGCCATGAATGAGGAAGATCAGGCGGATCCCGAAGAGCTGGAGGGGCTGCAGGAAGCCGATGAGATCGATCATACCGGCGTTAAAGAGGCAGAATCCGAGGAGGGGATCTTTAATTTCCTGCTGCTGGGCTTGGATACCCGCAGCGAGGAGGAACTGGAAAAAGGACGTACCGACGTCAATATGATCGTGACGCTGGACACGAAAAACCACTCCATTAAGTTGACTAGTTTAATGCGCGATATCCTGCTACCGATTGAAGGCCACGACAAAAACAGGTTGAATACCATTAACGTCTTTTTAGGCGCCGATGCCTTAGTGGATACGGTGGAAAAATATACGGGAATTCCGATTGAAGGCTATGTGAAGGTGAACTTCTCCTGCGTGGCGTCCATCGTGGATATTCTGGGCGGCGTGGATATGGAGCTGTCCAGCGGCGAGGTGTATCAGACCAATCTAGGCGTTAAAGAGCAAAACAGCGCAGATAAAGTGAACCCAGAATCTTCGCTTCTTAAAGGCAACGGTGGCCAGTATCATCTCAATGGAAAGCAGGCGGTGGCCTATATGCGTATCCGCCATCTGGCCGGCGGCGAATTTGTGCGTACCAGCCGCCAGCGTAAGGTCATATCCCAAGTGATGGACGACATGAAGGACATCTCCCTCTCCGAGGCGATGCAGCTGGTTACGAAGATTACGCCCTATATGAAGACGAATTTATCGAGCAATGAAATCATTAAGTATGCGACTATGCTCTATAATCTTCGGGATGCCGAGGTGGAGGATCTGAATATCCCGGTGGAAGGCGCCTATAAGAGCGTACGCTACAAGGGTATGGCAGTATTTCAGATTGATTTTGATAAAAACGCCGAGATCATCCAAAACTTTATTTTCGGCGACGGATCGTTGGTACCCAAGGAAGAGGGCGACGACGAATAAAGAAAGGGGATGCTACGGCATCCCTTTTTCCATCCGGATAAGGAGGCTCCATGATTCAATTTGACGAAAAGGGAAAATGGTACAAGGGAAACCTGCATACCCATACTACAGCCTCGGACGGGCGGTATACGCCAGAGGAAACGATGAACTTGTATCGCCGGCTGGGATATGATTTTCTGGCGTTGACGGATCACTGGATTCTCAGCAAGGGCGGCTGGTATGACAATATGCTGCTGCTTCCCGGAATTGAATTGGATACCATGGTCGGGCATGAGGGCTATCACATCGTAGGCGTCGGACTGCAAGAGAAGCCGCGGATTGAGCCGGGCGCGGAGCCTCAATCGCTGATCGATGCGGTGCGCGCTGCTGGCGGACGGGCAATTCTGGCGCATCCAGCTTGGAGCCTGCTCTGCCCGGAGCATATGGCCAACTTAAAGGGATTAACAGGCGCTGAGGTGATGAACGCCGTATCTCAATCGCCCTATAACGGGGATCGGGCGGATTCCGCGGTACTGCTGGATATTGTGGCTGCATTGGGACAAAGGCTGCCCTTTACGGCGGCGGATGATAGCCATTTCTATCGTGGGGAGCAAGGGACCAGTTTCCTTTGGGTGAATGCCGGCAGGTTAGAGCAGGGTGCTCTGATAGAGGCGCTGGATGCAGGACGCTTTTTTGCGAGCCAGGGTCCCCGGTTTTATCAGATCGAACTGGCAGGTAAACGTATGCGGGTATGGTGTTCCCCCTGTGAACGTGCAATCTTCTATTCAGCCGCATTGTACCGTTCAAAGCGGGTGGCGAGTCGCCCTCATTCGGGGTACTTTGAATATATAATGGAAGGCGATGAAGGGTTTGTGCGCTGCGAGCTGGTAGACGGTTCGGGGAAAAAGGCATGGAGCCGACCCTACGCCGTGGTGAACGGCTGCTTCGCCCAGTTGTAACGAGAGGGACCGTATCGATCGTTTAGACCGCTAATATTTAGGATACATGGCAAAGGAGTGGCGTTTTTCAATGAATACGCTGTTGCATATCTGCTGCGCTCCCTGCAGCATTGCCTGCATTGAATCCCTGCGGGCGGAAGATATTGAACCGGTGGGATTCTGGTATAACCCCAATATCCACCCCTTTACGGAATATCGGCAGCGCCGCAATACCCTGGTGGAATACGCCGCGGCTATCGGTTTGCCGTTGGTGCAAGAGGGGGGCTATGGCCTCCGGCAGTTTATCGCTCGAGTTGACGGCGATTTCACCGGCCGTTGCCAGGTATGCTACCGGCTACGGATGCAGAAAACGGCGGCGTATGCAGCTCAGAATGGATTTACACATTTCACCAGCACTTTGCTGATCAGCCCCTATCAGCAGCATGAGCTGCTGCGGGCGGAGGCGGAGCGCGCCGCGGCTGATTGGGGCGTACAATTTTTGTATCGGGATTTCCGACCGCTGTTCCGTTATGGACAAGATAAAGCCAGGGAGCTTGGGCTCTATATGCAGAAATATTGCGGGTGCATTTTCAGCGAGGAGGAACGCTACCAAAAACGAAAAAAGAAAAAATCCCCATAGGGGATGGCGGTTAGGTATATGTGCGCAGGGCCTTAGCCCTGCGCATTTAACTTGATATCGATTCCAAATAGTCCTCCAGCGCTTGGGCTGAGTCAAAGACCACACCTTCCGATAGTTCGTGACGGGTCGATTCATGCTGACTGTCGGCTATCGGATCGGGCAAAGTTTTATAGTTGACCAAGGAGGAACCGCCGGTTTCGTTGCGGTATAAATGCAGCGCGCCGTTTTCCAGCCGTGCCAGGATATGTTTGGGACAAAGCTGGTCGACTTCTTGGGAGAGGGTAAAACCTTGGTCTGTGGCAGCTAAAGACCATCCGGCGTATTGGACCGCCAAACGGTCTCCGTCGGGAATGGGCGAGGCAGACTGGATACGGGTCGTATGATGGCCGCAGCGGGTATACTGCGTAATAAAGCGGAGAATACAGGCAGAATCATCCTGGCCGTCCTGCGATAGCTGTACGCCCTGCGGCGGCAAAGTGGCCGCTAGGCGAGGAAGTACCGATGAGGAAGAACGCCCTGTCCAGCGGCTGGGATCGGGACGGCTGACTACTGCAAGCGTACCGAAGATCATGACGCAGAGGCCCGCAAAGAACCGGGCCCATCCATGCGCGCTTTTCATAAATGGCCTCCTGGAATGTGATAGCGTTAGTATGAACCGCAGCAGGAAAATATATACAGCGAGAAGATAAGCGTCTTGTCCATAGAAAAAAATGATGAATTGGAAAGAAATGCTTGACTATGGTTTGATGGGTTGCTATAATCATAAATTGCATTAGTATGTGTTAGTTTGCCGAATTGTCCCTCTATGTAAACGCTCATGGGGTAGGGGTATTCTGCGCCTGCGGGAGATGATTTCTAAGTCTTCCAGGACTCGGTCACTGAATAACATCTTTTGCTCCTTGACCGCCGTTGGCGGATCCAAATGAATAGGGGTGTGAGCTGTTTGATGCACAATGACTACGTCCACGAAGTCTCGTGTGGCAAGCGTACCCGGATGAGCTTTTCGCGCATCCGGGAGGTGTTGGACATGCCGGACCTGATCGAGGTACAAAAGGCCTCGTATCAGCAGTTCCTAAGTTCCGGCCTCAAGGAAGCTTTCAACGACATTTCACCGATTACCGACTATACGGAATCACTGAGCTTGGAGCTTGTGGATTACCATCTAGAGCCGGCCAGCCGTTCGGTGGAGGAATGCAAGGAGCGGGACGTTACCTATTCCGCGCCTATGAAGGTGAAGGTGCGCCTGACCAACCGGACTACCGGCGAAGTGAAAGAATCCGAAGTTTTTATGGGCGAATTCCCCATCATGACCGAGCAAGGTACCTTTGTGATCAATGGTGCCGAGCGCGTAATTGTTTCCCAGCTCGTTCGTTCGCCCGGCGTGATCTTTGGCAGCGCCCTTGATAAGAACGGCAAGCCGCTGATCAATTCCACCATCATCCCCAATCGCGGCGCCTGGTTGGAGCTGGAAAGCGATTCCAACGACGTGCTGTGGGTACGTGTTGACCGCACCCGCAAGCAGCCCTCCACGGTGCTTTTGCGCGCGTTAGGCTATGGTACGGATGCGGAAATCATCGACTTGCTGGGCGAAGAGGAGCATTTGCTGGCTACGCTGGAGCGGGATTCGGCCAAAACGCAGAAGGCCGGCCTGCTGGAGATTTACCGCCGCCTGCGTCCGGGTGAGCCGCCGACGGTGGAAAGCGCCGAGGCGCTGCTGAATACCCTGTTCTTTGACGCCCGCCGCTACGATTTAGCTCGAGTGGGGCGTTATAAGCTCAACAAAAAGCTGTCGCTGGCGCTGCGCATTGCAGAGCGGGTGTTGGCAGAGGATGTTGTGAACCCGGCTACCGGCGAGGTCATGGCTGCGGCTGGCGAGCGGGTCAGCTATGAAAAGGCGCTGGAGATCCAGGATGCCGGTGTTTTGGGCGTAGATATCGCGCTGGACGCCCGCAAGCTGCGGGTATTGGGTAACCATTTTGTCAAGGCCAGCGTGCATCTTGCGCCTTTAGGCATCGACGCAGAAGCCTTGGGCCTAAAAGAGCGCGTGCATTACCCGAGCCTGATGGCCCTGATTCAAGAGAATCCTGAAAAGGAAGCCCTAGAGGACGCCATTCGGGCGAATATCGACGTGCTGATCCCCAAATATGTTTATACCGACGATATCATCGCAACCTATTCCTACCAGCTGGGCCTGTTTTATGGCATCGGCAATGTAGACGATATCGATCACTTAGGCAACAGGCGCCTGCGTAGCGTGGGCGAGCTCTTGCAGAATCAGATCCGCATTGGTCTTGCCCGGCTGGAGCGCGTCGTGAAGGAACGCATGGCCACCCAAGATCCGGAAAACCTGACGCCGCAGAGCCTCATCAATATCCGGCCGGTCTCCGCGTCCATTAAAGAGTTTTTTGGGTCTTCCCAGCTGTCTCATTTCATGGATCAGACCAATCCCCTGGCAGAGCTGACCAATAAGCGCCGCCTATCGGCCCTGGGCCCTGGTGGACTGAACCGCGAACGCGCCACCTTCGACGTACGCGACGTACACAATTCCCACTATGGTCGAATCTGCCCCATCGAGACGCCTGAAGGCCCGAATATCGGCCTGATCGGTTCGCTGGCCATTTATGCCCGCATTAATGAGTATGGGTTCCTGGAGTCGCCCTATCGCCGGGTGGACAAGGCGACCCACGCTGTGACGGACGAAATTGTTTATATGACCGCCGACGAGGAATGGCGATACGTCATTGCCCAGGCCAACGAACCCACCGATGAGGAGAACCGTTTTATCAATAAGATGGTTTCCGTGCGTGCCTATGGGGAAATCAAAGAGGAGCGCTCGGAAAACGTAGACTTTATGGACGTCTCTCCCCGGCAGGTGGTTTCCGTGGCCACGGCCATGATCCCCTTCCTGGAAAATGACGATGCGAACCGCGCTTTGATGGGATCCAACATGCAGCGCCAGGCGGTGCCGTTGCTGGTACCGGAGGCTCCCTATGTGGGAACGGGTATGGAGTACAAGGCGGCCCGCGATTCCGGCGTCGTAATCCTCGCTAAGGATTCCGGCGTTGTGCGCAAGGTGGATGGCGAGCATATTGTCGTGGCCGAGGATACGGGGAATGTGCGCGAATATAAGCTGCATAAGTTCGTCCGTTCTAACCAGAGCACTTGCATCAACCAACGCCCCATCGTGAAGGCCGGGGAGCGGGTAGATAAGGGCCAAATCATTGCCGACGGCCCCTCGACCGACCAGGGCGAAATTGCCCTGGGCCGCAACATCCTCATGGCCTTTATGACCTGGGAGGGCTATAATTACGAGGACGCCATCCTGATCAGCGAGCGGCTGGTGAAGGAGGACGTATTCACTTCGATCCATATTGAAGAGTATGAATGCGAGGCCCGTGAAACCAAGCTGGGTCCGGAGGAGATCACCCGTGAAATTCCCAACGTAGGCGATGATTCGCTGAAGGACATCAACGAGCGCGGTATTATCCGGGTAGGCGCCGAGGTGCGCAGCGGCGATATCCTGGTTGGCAAGGTTACGCCTAAGGGCGAGACGGAGCTCAACGCGGAAGAACGTTTGCTGCGGGCGATATTCGGTGAAAAGGTGCGCGAAGTGCGCGATACGTCGCTGCGTGTTCCCCATGGCGAAAGCGGCATCATCGTGGACGTCAAGATCTTCAACCGGGAGAACCATTCCGATCTGGCCCCCGGCGTGAACGAGGTGGTCCGCATCTATATTGCACAGCGCCGCAAGATCTCAGTAGGCGACAAGATGGCCGGACGCCATGGTAATAAGGGCGTAATCTCCCGCATCCTTCCCGAAGAGGATATGCCCTTCCTTCCGGACGGCACCCCGCTTCAGATCGTACTGAATCCTTTGGGCGTGCCCAGCCGGTTGAACATTGGCCAGGTACTGGAAGTCCACCTGGGCATGGTGGCCAAGTCGTTGGGGTGGCATGTGGCCACGCCGGTATTTGACGGCGCCAATGAGAACCAGATCCTGGATCTCATGGAGGATGCCGGTCGCGACCGCGACGGTAAGACGGTGCTGTATGACGGACGGACCGGTGAGCCCTTTGAAAACCGCGTTACCGTAGGTTATATGTATATGCTGAAACTGCACCATCTGGTGGACGATAAGATTCACGCACGCTCCACCGGCCCCTATTCGCTGGTGACGCAGCAGCCCCTGGGTGGTAAAGCCCAGTTCGGTGGGCAGCGCTTCGGCGAAATGGAAGTTTGGGCGCTGGAAGCTTATGGTGCGGCTCATACGCTGCAGGAAATCCTGACGGTAAAGTCCGACGATGTAGTTGGGCGCGTAAAAACCTACGAGGCCATTGTTAAGGGCGAGAATGTGCCGGAGCCCGGCGTACCCGAATCCTTTAAAGTGCTCATCAAGGAGCTGCAGTCGCTATGCCTGGACGTGAAGGTGCTGGATGAGGCCCAGGGCGAGATTGAGCTTAAGGACAGCGCAGGCGACGAGCCTGAGGTGACCGATCTCGACGTTATTATTGACGGTGAAGAGGATTCCGGTTCCGCCGACACGGGTATCTATGAAGGCAATATCGATGAGAGCTATGACGATCTGGAGATGGACGACCTGGAGAATCTGCCGGATCTAGCGGATTTGGGCCCTCTGGTAGACTTTAATGATGACGAAGACCTGTAAGATAGACGCCGGTTGGAAGGGAGAGACGCTCTTTGTTCGAGCTGAATAATTTTGATGCAATCCAAATCGCGCTGGCATCTCCGGAAAAGATCCTGGACTGGTCCTACGGTGAGGTGCTTAAGCCCGAAACCATCAACTACCGCACCCTGAAGCCGGAGCGGGACGGCCTTTTCTGCGAGCGCATCTTTGGCCCCACCAAGGACTGGGAGTGCCACTGCGGAAAGTATAAGCGCATCCGCTATAAGGGAATCATTTGCGATAAGTGCGGCGTGGAAGTAACCCGAGCCAAGGTGCGCCGCGAGCGCATGGGACATATCAAGCTGGCTGCGCCGGTCAGCCATATCTGGTATTATAAAGGCGTGCCCAGCCGTATGGGTCTGCTGCTGGATATGAGCTTGCGGTTGCTGGATAAAGTGCTGTACTTTGGCGCGTTCATCGTAACCGACCCGGGCGATACGCCCCTAACCTATAAGCAGCTGCTCAACGATCGTGAATACCGCGAGGCCCGCGACAGCTATGGCGACCGTTTCCAGGCGGGGATGGGCGCGGAGAGCGTGAAGAAACTTCTGCAGGATATCGACCTGGAGAAGGAGAGCGCTGAGCTGCGCGCCGTACTGGAGACGGCCAGCGGCCAGAAGCGCATCAAGGCCATCAAGCGCTTGGAGATCGTGGAATCCTTCCGCAAGAGCGGCAATAAGCCGGAATGGATGATTCTGGACGTCGTGCCTGTCATTCCTCCGGAGATCCGCCCGATGGTGCAGCTGGATGGCGGCCGTTTCGCCACCAGCGACCTGAACGATCTCTATCGCCGGGTCATTAACCGCAATAACCGCCTCAAGCGCCTGTTGGAGCTGGGTGCGCCCGATATCATTGTGCGCAACGAGAAGCGTATGCTGCAGGAGGCGGTGGATGCCCTCATTGATAATGGCCGCCGCGGCCGCCCGGTCACAGGCCCTGGAAACCGCCCCCTGAAGAGCCTTTCGGATATGCTGCGGGGTAAACAGGGACGTTTCCGCCAGAACCTGCTGGGCAAGCGCGTCGACTATTCGGGCCGTTCGGTTATCGTGGTAGGCCCTGAGCTTCGGCTCAATCAGTGCGGCCTGCCCAAAGAGATGGCCCTGGAGATGTTCAAACCCTTTGTCATGAAGCGTCTGGTGGCGGAGAACCATACCCATAACATCAAGAGCGCCAAGCGCATGGTGGAGCGGGTCCGGCCCGAGGTGTGGGATATCCTGGAGGATGTCATCAAGGAGCATCCGGTGATGCTCAACCGCGCGCCTACCCTGCACCGCTTGGGCATCCAGGCCTTTGAGCCCATCTTGGTGGAAGGCCGCGCGATTAAGGTACATCCTTTGGTGTGTACGGCCTTTAACGCCGATTTCGACGGCGATCAGATGGCCGTCCATCTGCCCCTCTCGGTAGAGGCGCAGGCGGAGGCTCGATTCTTGATGCTTTCGACCAACAACATCCTGAAGCCCCAGGACGGCAAGCCCGTCGTCGGGCCTACCCAAGATATGGTTATCGGGTGCTATTATCTGACCATGATTAAGCCCGGCGCCAAGGGAGAAGGCCGCGCTTTCCGCGATTTTGACGAGGCGTTCATGGCTTACCAGCTGGGTCAGATCGCTCTGCAGGCCCGTATCCGCGTGCGCATTTTCCGCACCATTAACGGCGTGGAGAAGAGTAAGGTCATCGAAACGACTTGCGGGCGGCTGATTTTTAACAACGTAGTGCCGCAGGATCTGGGTATCGTGGAGCGTAACAGCGAGGAAGATGCCTTTAAGCTTGAGGTTGATAAGCTGGTTAAGAAAGGCGATTTGTCCGACATTATCAATCGGACCTATCGCGTTTACGGCAATACCCGCACTGCCGAGGTGCTGGATGCCATTAAAGCGCTAGGATTTAAATATTCCACCCGCGGCGCTATCACCGTATCGGTTTCTGATATTGAGGTGCCGAAGGAGAAGCAGGAATTGCTGGCAAAGGCCGACGCCCGCATTGTGAATATCGAGGCCAATTACCGCGAAGGTATCATTACCGAGGAAGAGCGCTATAAGAACGTGGTGCAGACCTGGCAGAAGACGACGGATGACGTGACCAAAGCATTGCAGGAGTCCATGGATGCCTTTAATCCCATCTATATGATGGCTGACTCCGGCGCGCGCGGTAACATGAACCAGATTCGTCAGCTGGCCGGCATGCGCGGCATGATGGCTTCCCCCTCGGGCCGTATCATTGAGATTCCCATCCGGGCGAACTTCCGCGAGGGCCTTACGGTGTTGGAGTTCTTCGTTTCCAGCCATGGTTCCCGCAAGGGCCTAGCCGATACTGCGTTGCGTACTGCGGACTCCGGCTATCTGACCCGGCGCCTGGTCGATGTGTCTCAGGATGTCATCGTTCGCGAGGACGACTGCTTCGCCAGCCGCGGCGAGCGGCCGCGGGGCATTGAGGTTACGGCCATCACGGACGGCTATCGGAAAATTGAAAAGCTGTCTGACCGGATTTGGGGCCGTTGCCCGGTTTCCGACGTGATTGATCCGAATACCGGCGTGGTACTGGCCCCGGCCGGCGAAACCATTAACTTTGAGCAGGCGAAGGCCATTGAGGACGCGGGCATTGAGTCGGTGATGATCCGCTCCGTACTGACCTGCCGCAATGAGAACGGTGTTTGCGCCAAATGCTACGGTACCAACTTGGCCACAGGGCGTCACGTGCACGTAGGCGAGACGGTGGGCATTATCGCGGCTCAGGCCATTGGCGAGCCCGGCACGCAGCTGACCATGCGTACATTCCATACTGGCGGCGTAGCCACCAACGAGGATATTACCCAGGGCCTTCCGCGTGTAGAAGAGCTTTTCGAGGCCAGAAAGCCGAAGGGCCTGGCTGTGATCAGCGAAATCGGCGGGCGCGTGACCATAGCGGAGCGCAACAAAAAGCGCGAGGTTACCATTTCCGGCGCCGACGGCGAAACCAAAGTTTATCCGATTCCTTTCGGCAGCCGGCTGAAGGTGCGCGAAGGCGATGTCATTGAGCCCGGCGATTCCATTACGGAAGGTTCGGTCAATCCTCATGATATCCTGAAGATCAAGGGCATTAAGGGTGTGCAGAAATACCTGCTGGAGGAGGTTAAAACGACCTACCAGAGCCAGGGCGTAAATATCGCCGATAAGCATATCGAGGTCATTCTGCGGCAGATGATGCGCAAGGTCAAGGTTGAGGACGCTGGGGATACCACGTTGCTGCCTGGCGAATTGGTGGATATCTTTGCTTTCGAGAAGGAGAACGACGAGGTCGTGGCCCGTGGAGGCAATCCGGCTGTAGCCAAGCGCGTATTGCTGGGTATTACCAAGACGTCGCTAGCTACCAATTCCTTCCTGTCGGCAGCCTCCTTCCAAGAGACCACTCGGGTGCTGACCGAAGCAGCTATTAAGGGTAAGATCGATCCGCTGCTGGGGCTGAAGGAGAACATCATTCTAGGCAAGCTGATCCCTGCGGGTACCGGTATGAAGCGCTATAAGAGCATTATCATCAATACCGAGCTGACCGAAGGGTATGTTGTGGCCCCGCCCATTATGACCCAGGAGGAAATTGAAGCGGAACGGTAGAGCAACCGTTATCCGAACACAGAGCGTGCAGATGCATGCTCTGTGTTTTTTCTCATCGCGGAGAAGCATCCCTGGCGGAGGCGGGACTCACATGATAGACTAAAAGCCTAGGGGGGCTGCGATACAGCAGCGGCTTTGGGACAAGCATACAGGGAGGCATGGAAGACGATGGATACACCGGTCAGGCAGATTCCCATCCGGCAGCTTATTTCCAATATGCAGGGGCAGAACGATTGGTTCAATGGATGCATGGCGTATTTAATGGAAAGGCTGGGAGAAGATGCGGTCTATGATTATGGGTTCTTTTCAGGCGTCACAGGCGACTCCTTTACCCAGGTTTTCAGCAAAGACCCCGGGCGTATGGCTCTTTGCTATTCGGACAGCCGGCCGGCCGATGCCATCCAGCGGGCCTTTGAAGCCTGCGGGTATGGCTATGATGCCTTCCTGGCACCCCCGGAGGGCGGATGGAGCGCGCTGGGTGAGCGTATCAGGGCCTATATCGACGGCAATGTGCCGGTTATCGCCCGGGTAAAGGACCGCTATCATGCCTTTGCCATCCTGTGCGGTTATGATGGGGGCGGTTTTTATTTTGTGATGGGCGAGGATACGGTTCCCAAGCGCTGCAGCTATGACGCCCTCGTCTTTGTTACGGAGAAAAAGGGCGCTCCGGCGCTGGCGGATGTGTACCGGAGCGCGGTTATGGATATTCCCCATTGGCTTACCCTGGAGGGAACGGCCGAATACGCCTTTGGGAAGCAGGCCTTTTCCGAGTGGGCGCGCTCGCTGGAGGACGGACGCTACGAGGGCATAGCGGATGACGATCCGCGCTGGCATACCCATGAAGATCCGGACTTTACCTGCTGGAATATGCACGGCAGCTATCTATGCATGCTGGGCACCAACGCCTGCGCTATTGGCTTTCTCGAGGAGGCGCTCCGGCTGAATCCGGATATGGCCTTTATCCAGCGGCTGGCAACGCTTTATGCCCGGCAGAATCTGGATGGATTTGCTTCACTGGTTCAGATGGAAGGCGGCTTCCGTCTGCCGCCAAAACGAATAAAAAACCGGAGCCGTATGGGGCCGGTCAGCGCAAAAATACGGGAACTTGCGGCGTTGTGCGACGATATGATGGCGGTATTTGCGCCTGTCAAAGAGGATGCTGGCAGATCCTAGGGCGGTTTCTGGCCGTATAGAGGGATGAAAGGAAGAATCATAAAGAAAATACGCCACAAAGCGTTGACAAATGGTGTACTTGGGTGATAAAATTATCCAGCGTGTGCAGATAGGCGCAGAGATAGCCATGCCCTGTAAAGGGGCGGGTAAAAGCGGCGCCGGTTTTTTGTGCATGCGGTAACCCCGCTTCGGTGCCAAAGGCAACTGATTCCTACGGGTTGCAGGAATTTCATATAGATCCGATATTGAAGGGAGGAGGTGCACGAGATGCCTACCATTAACCAGATTGTCCGTCAGGGCCGCGCTAAGGTATCTTACAAGAGCAAAAGCCCGATTTTGAAGTCCAATCCGCAGAAGCGTGGCGTCTGCCTGTCCGTAAAGACGCAGACCCCCAAGAAGCCGAACTCTGCACTGCGCAAAATTGCCCGTGTTCGTCTGACGAGCGGAGCCGAGGGTACTTGCTACATCCCCGGCATTGGTCATAACCTGCAGGAGCACTCTGTGGTGCTGATCCGCGGCGGAAGAGTCCGCGATCTGCCCGGCGTGCGTTATCATATCATCCGCGGTACGCTGGACGCTTCCGGCGTAGAGGGCCGCAAGCAGGCCCGGTCGCTGTATGGCGCCAAGCGTACTAAGGCTGCTGCCAAGAAGTAAAACCGCCGAATGATTTGGCCGGAAGGGAAGGAAGGAACGCTCCAAACCTGCGGCCGCTGCGGCGTATCAATGCGGGCAGTTCTGTCCGACGTGTTTGATTTGATTACAAGGAGGATAACCTATGTCGAGGCGTGGAGGAACCCCCAAGCGCGACGTGTTACCCGATCCGATTTACGGCAACACCGTGGTGACCAAGCTGATCAACCAGGTGATGTACGATGGGAAAAAGGGTGTCGCGCAGGGTGTGTGTTATGATGCCTTTGAGATCGTCCGGGAGAAGACCGGCAACGATCCTTTGGAAGTTTTCGAGCAGGCCATGAACAATATCATGCCTGTCCTGGAGGTTAAGGCCCGCCGTGTAGGCGGTTCAACCTATCAGGTCCCCATTGAGGTCCGCCCGGCCCGCCGGCAGACGCTGGGCATCCGCTGGCTGGTGGAATTCTCCCGCAAGCGCGGTGAGAAGGTCATGTCCGAGCGGCTGGCTGCCGAGATTATGGATGCGGCCAATAATACGGGTAATGCTGTGAAGCGCAAGGAGGACATGCATCGCATGGCCGAAGCGAACAAGGCATTCGCACATTACCGCTGGTAACATGAATAAAATTATCCGATATTTATCTTTCCTCAGGGTGATGAATATTCAGGAAGGAGGAGATAGCCGTGCCTAGGGAATATACACTGGATATGATTCGTAACGTGGGCATCATGGCACACATCGATGCGGGCAAGACGACCACAACCGAGCGAATCCTCTTCTACACCGGTAAGGTTCATAAGATTGGTGAGACCCACGAAGGCGCCGCCACCATGGACTGGATGGAGCAGGAGCAGGAGCGCGGCATTACGATTACATCGGCTGCGACCACGGCCTTCTGGAAGGGTCGCATGATTAACATCATTGACACGCCTGGACACGTCGACTTTACCGTCGAGGTAGAGCGGTCTCTTCGCGTACTGGATGGTGCGGTGGCCGTGTTCTGCGCAAAGGGCGGCGTCGAGCCTCAGAGCGAGGCCGTATGGCGCCAGGCGGACAAGTATGGCGTCCCCCGCGTAGCCTACGTCAATAAGATGGATATCATGGGCGCTGACTTCTACCGTGTGCTGGACATGATGCGCACCCGGCTGAAGGCTAACCCTGTGGCCACCGAGCTGCCCATCGGTAAGGAAGACACCTTTGTAGGCATCATCGACCTGATCAAGATGACCGCCACGATCTACGAGGATAAGCTGGGTACCGTCATGGACGAGGAGCCGATCCCCGAAGATATGAGGGAGCTGGCCGAAGAGTATCATCAGAAGCTGCTGGAATCCGTTGCGGAAACCGATGAAGCGCTGATGGAAAAATACTTTGAAGAGGGAACGCTCTCGGAAGAAGAGATCAAGGAAGGCCTGCACCGCGGATGCATTCGCAACGAGCTGATTCCCGTGCTATGTGGATCTTCCTATAAGAACAAAGGCGTGCAGCCCCTATTGGATGCGATGGTTGAGTATCTGCCTTCCCCGTTGGACGTGCCGGCCATCAAGGGCGTTGAGCCCGATACCCAGGAGGAAATTGAGCGCCATTCTTCCGACGATGAACCCTTTGCCGCGCTAGCCTTTAAGATCATGACGGATCCCTTTGTGGGTAAGCTGGCTTTCTTCCGGGTCTATTCCGGTAAGATTGAGCAGGGCGCCACGGTCTATAATCCCAATACGCGCCGCCGTGAGCGCATTGGCCGTCTCCTACGGATGCATGCCAACCACCGCGAAGAGGTGAAAGAGGTGCTGGCCGGTGAGATTGCCGCTGCGGTAGGCCTGAAGAACGCTACCACCGGCGATACGCTGTGCGATGAGGAGCATCCGATTATTCTGGAGTCCATGGAGTTCCCGGAGCCGGTTATCCGTGTCGCGATTGAGCCCAAGACCAAGGCGGGTCAGGATAAGATGACGATGGCACTGGTGAAGTTGGCCGAAGAGGATCCTACCTTTAAGACCTACACCGATAACGAGACGGGCCAGACCATCATTGCCGGTATGGGCGAGCTGCATTTGGAAATCATCGTTGACCGATTGCTGCGCGAATTCAAGGTGGAAGCGACCGTTGGTAAGCCTCAGGTATCCTATAAGGAAACCATCACCAAGAAGGCCCGCGGCGAAGGCCGCTTCGTCCGTCAGACCGGCGGTCACGGCCAGTATGGTCATGCGATCATCGAGTTGGAGCCCCTGGAACCCGGAAGCGGCATTGTTTTCGAGGATGCTACGGTGGGCGGTTCGGTACCCAAGGAGTTCATTGGGCCGGTTGAAGCCGGTATCCGCGAGGCGGTCGCTAACGGACCGCTGGGCGGTTTTGAGATGGTCGACGTGAAAGCCACCCTGGTGGATGGTTCTTATCACGAAGTCGACTCCTCGGAGGTTGCCTTTAAAGTGGCTGGTTCCATGGCGCTTCGCGATGCGGCCAGCAAGGCGGCTCCCTGCCTGATGGAGCCCATTATGAAGGTCGAGGTCGTCATGCCGGAGGAATATCTGGGTGACGTCATCGGCAATATCAATTCCCGTCGCGGCCAGATTGAGGGTATGGATATTGTGGCTGGCTCTCAGGTGGTGCGCGCTACGGTTCCGCTCTCTGAGATGTTCGGTTACGCCACCGATCTGCGCAGCCGCACCCAGGGACGCGGTCAATATACGATGCTCTTCTCCCACTACGCTCAGGTGAACAAGGGTATTGCAGATAAGATCCTGGGCAACAAGTAAGAATAAAGGTCATACGACACAAATTTTCGGAGGTATTCACCTATGGCCAAAGGCAAGTATGAAAGAACAAAGCCGCATGTAAACATCGGCACGATTGGTCACGTAGACCATGGCAAGACGAC
>CAJFUN010000010.1 GCA_904420205.1 Candidatus Parachristensenella avicola
GTCGTCTTGCCATGGTCTACGTGACCAATCGTGCCGATGTTTACATGCGGCTTTGTTCTTTCATACTTGCCTTTGGCCATAGGTGAAGCCCTCCTTTGTATTGCCCCGGCCACAGGCCGGTGTGCGGGATCATGGAGCGGGTGAAGGGAATCGAACCCTCGTGGCCAGCTTGGGAAGCTGGAGCTCTGCCATTGAGCTACACCCGCATGGGAAAATCCGGGAACATCAAGTTATATTCTACAATGGACCGGGACGGTTGTCAACCCTCATTGCGCTCATTTCATCAACGCTTGGCCCATGATTTCTTCCAGGCGGCTATAGCTTTCGGCGTGGCAGACGGCTTCCCGCGCTGCGCCGACGCCTGGCGTCCCCTTCAAGTAGCTGCACATATGCTTGCGCAGGGCCGGAATCGCCACGCGCTCCCCCCTTAGCTCGCAAAGCATCCGCGCGTGTTCCAGGGCTACGGCCAGTTTCTCCGCCCCGCTGGGCGGCGGCGGCAAAGGGTCTCCGCGCAGCAGCGCCAATATATCGCGGAAGATCCAGGGATTTCCCTGTGCGCCCCGGGCGACCATAACCGCGTCCACGCCGGATTCACGCATGCGTTCCAGCGCTTGGGACGCAGTAAAAATGTCGCCATTGCCGATGACCGGAATCGACACCGCCTGCTTTACCCGGGCAATGATCTCCCAATCGGCCTCGCCCGAATAAAATGCCTGACGGGTACGGCCATGGATGGTAATCGCTGCCGCGCCTGCATCCTCCATGCGGCGGGCAAAATCCACGGCATTCACATGGTCGTCATCCCAGCCTTTTCGGAATTTCACCGTCACCGGCTGCGCCACCTGCCGGACGATCTGGCGGACCATGCCCTCTGCCCGCTCTGGCTCCAGCATCAGCGCGCTGCCTTGACCATTTTTCACAATTTTCGGCGCGGGGCACCCCATATTTATATCTATAATATCAAATTCCGACGCATAGCGCCGCGCCATATCGGCCACTACTTGGGGCTCATCGCCAAAAAACTGAATGGCTACCGGGCGCTCAATGGGCGAAAGCGCCCGCAGAGGCTGCCCCCGCTGGGCGTTATAATACAACCCTTTCGCGCTGACCATTTCCGTACAAGTCATAGCCGCGCCCATACGCTTGACAATCTGCCGAAAGGGCTTATCGGTAACCCCCGCCATGGGCGCCATGAGCGCGCCCTGGGGAATCGCTATGTTTCCAATCTGCATAATCATCCTCACGCAAAAGCCCCGCGCCATCAATGGGCAGGGGGCGGCGTCATTGCTCCCTTTATTGCGCCGGGGTAGCCGTCGGTTCCGCCGAAACAGTGGGCGTGGGGGTAATGACCGGTTCCGGCGTAGGCGTCGGATCAGGCTCCAACGTTTCCAGCACCTGCAGGTTCTCGATTAGCCATGCGTCGCCCAGCTTCGCACAGCTGACCTGGTAGCGGCGCTTTTCCCATGGCGCGCAAGGCTCCTCCACTGCGCCATTTTCATCTACCTCACCGGTCGGATGGCTGCCATTGATGGTGTTCACCGTTTCCACCAGCGTCACCGTAGCTTTACCCGACCAAGGCTGCGCCCAAATGCTCTCCACCTTTACCCGATGGTCGAAGCTTGTGATCTTATCGCCCACATAGTTATTTTCCGTCAGCTCCGTATCGCTTTCAATCCATTGACTGGTAAAATACTTGGTGAGGTCGCCTGTATCTTCATCGCCCGGCATCAGGATATTCGCCGCGCGAACCTGCATGCCTTCAGTCGCAATGACATAGACGTTGCCCGTCGCCCGAGCAACCTGAAATCCCAACACGCAGATGCCCACCAGCGCCGTAACCCCTACGATCAGCCCCACGATAAAGCAAAGCAGGCGCAATAGATATTTCATGTTTGACTCCTTATCTCCACAAAACGTCCCCGCCTGCCGCGCCGCAAAGGCGTCCGCCCGCAGGCCGGAATAGTACGCTTCCCGCTCCATGCACGTTTTTGCCTATTGTATCACATGAGCTTCCATATGAAAAGCGTCGCATTTTGGACGCATCCCGCAGAAAAAAGTTTCCGGGAAACGCCAAGGGGGCGGACCTGCCGGTCCGCCCCCTTGGCTATATGCATGGAATTGACTTCATCATAATGGCCTTACGGCCGTCGAAAGGGAATTACATCTGGCGGGGTCCGCAATTGGACGCCATATACATCAGAAGATTCCGGGGAAGTCCATCCACGCGTTCGCGAGTGCCCTTCTTGTTCTGGTTGATTTTCGTGGTTTTCATTCTGAACACCTCCCTTTCTTGACGGCTTTAGTATATCACGCCATGGACTAAATTTCCACCCTTTTGCGTAAAAATTTTGCCTTTTGAGAGGTTTCTCCATTTTTACCAATCGAATATGTTCTATTTTGTCTGCATCAACCAGTTTTATGTATTATTTTTACCTTTGTTTCTTACCAGCGATGAAATCCTATCCATAATGAAAGGCAGATTCCCACCAAATAAGCGATAAGGGCCGCCGCATTGCCCCATGAAAGCTGACGATGAGCCAGCAATCCAACGCTGCGCGCAGCCAGATATCCGCCGATCAGCCCGCCCAAATGGCCAAAATTATCAACCGACGCTGCAAAAAATCCGTAAAGCAGATTCAGCACGACCATCACCGTCATGCCGCCGCCGAAAAATCGGTCGTACATGGGCCGATTATACTTGCCAAAGGCCAAAAGTGCGCCCATCAGGCCAAATACAACGCCTGACGCCCCCAACGAACGGGCACTGGAGCAAGCAAAGGAAAGGCAGGTGGTAGCCAGGGCTGCCCCCAGCATAATCAGCGCCGTACGCCCGTGGCCATAGATCATTTCCACGAATCGGCCCCATACGTAAAGGCTGAACATATTAAAGAGGATATGCTCAAAGCCGCCATGGAGGAAATTGGCGGTCAGCAGCCGCCACCACTGCCCCTCTATGATCGCTTCATTGTCCTTCATGCCCAAGGCGGAAGGCCAACCGTAAGCTGAAAATCCATAGGTATGGGTATTGACCACGCCGCTGAGATAGTCCCAGATGAACACGGCGACGCAAAGGGCAATCATGCCATACACCACCCACGGATCGTTACGCCGGCTGCGGAAAGGATGAATTACCTGATACCGGTCTGCCATACGTCCACCTACTTTCGATGGCGGGCCATGAACGCGCTCATACGCTCCAACGCCTCGCGGATCTTATCGGTGGCCACCGCATAGCAGCAGCGCACATGCCCCTCGCCCGACTCGCCAAAAGCCGTGCCGGGGACTACAGCCACATGCTGCTCATAAAGCAGCTTTTCGCAGAATTCGTCGCTGGTCATTCCCGTGGCCGCGATGGAAGGGAAAGCGTAAAAAGCGCCCAGCGGTTCAAAACAATCCATGCCCATGCGAGCGAAGCCGTCCAGCATGATCCTGCGGCGTCGGTTATACTGCCGCCGCATCCGGGCCATCTCCCGGTAATCGTGCTCCATCTCCGACTCAATGCCCTCCAGCGCCGCGTTTTGGCCCATGATCGGGGCGCAGAGCATGGTGTACTGGTGAATCTTTGTCATGGCGGCAATCAGAGGCGCAGGTCCGCAAGCATATCCTACCCGCCATCCTGTCATGGCCAAACATTTGGAAAATCCCGATAGCAGCACGGTCCGCTCCTGCATCCCAGGCATGGAGGCAATGCTCACATGCCCCTGATCTGTATAGGTCAGCTCGCCGTAGATCTCGTCGGAGATCACGACAAGGTCGGTCTTTTCCAAGGCCAAAGCCAGGTCGCGCAGATATTCGCGTTCCATCACACCGCCCGTAGGATTGTTGGGATAGGGCACAATGATCGCTTTCGTCCGGGGGGTTATGGCGCGGAGCACATCCTCGGGCATGAGCTTAAAGCCCTCGCTGGCCCGGGTTTTGATCGGCACGGTGACACCGTATGCCATACGCACGCAAGGATCATAGCTGACATAGCTGGGATCCGGTACCAATACCTCGTCCCCGGGCTGGAGTACGGCCCGCATCGCCAAGTCAATCCCCTCGCTGGCGCCCACCGTGATGAGCGTCTCATGCGTCCAGTCATATTCGACCTGGAACCGCGTTTTCAGATAGCGGCAGATTGCCTCCCGCAGCTGGGGCATACCGGAATTGGAGGTATATTGGGTCTTTCCCTGCTCCAACGAATACATGGCGGCTTCCCGGATATTCCAAGGGGTGACAAAGTCCGGCTCGCCCACGCCCAATGAAATGGCGTCGGGCATCTCGTTAACCACATCAAAAAACTTCCGGATACCCGACGGCGGAATCCGGGTAATCTGGGGATTAAGCTTTTCTTCCATACTCACGGCGCGATCACCAGCCGTTCATCAAGATCTTCCACGTCCATGAGCTGTCCGTTATCCTTATATTTTTTCAGCACAAAGTGGGTGGCTGCAGATAGTACGCCGTCAATGGTGGCCAGTTTCTCCGCCACGAAGAAGGCTACCTGCCGCATGCTGGCGCCCGTTACCATCACCATCAGGTCAAAACCGCCGCTCATCAGGTAAACGGCCGTAACCTCCTCAAACTGATAGATGCGCCGGGCGATGGCCGAATAGCCCCGGTCGCGCTGGGGCGTGATGCGCACCTCGATAAGCGCGTCCACCTTTTCGCTGCCGGTCTTCTCCCAGTTGATCTGGGCGCCCCAGTTCATGATCACATGATCCTTCTCCAGGGCCCGGATCTCCTCCTCCACCTCCTGCTCGCGCACGCCCAACATGATCGCCAGCTGCTGTACCGTCGTTCTGGCATCCTCTGCCAGGATCTCCAAAATCTCTTCACGAATACTGCTCATTGTCCGTCCTCCTTGTTGTTCCCCCTACGCCGCAAGCCGGCAGGGAGGTGATTTTTCATTCGTCCATGGCTGACCTTTCCCCACCCAAGGGGACAGCCAAGCACCGTTACTTGGGTCCACCCCTCGCCCGAAGCGGAAATTTCCTCCCCGGACAGGTAAGCAGAGAGCCGCTCATCGTCCCACAGCTCCAAACGCTGCCGGGCCCGGTCGGCCATGGCTAAACTGTGATGGGGCTTAAAATATCCCCGTCCAGCCTTACCCAGAGGGATCCCCGCGCGCACCACGCGCAGCCTCCCCCACTGGGGATTTTCCTGAGGGCGCCTCCAAATCATACCGCCTTCTGCAGCAGTGCAAGCTGGCGCGTCTCCCTCCATCGCTGCGGCCCAAAATCCGTCGGCGCCCTTATCCCGCGGCATTGGCTTAGCGGCCGGCCAGCAGCCTTCTTCGCCGGATACTCGCTGAAAACAGGCGATAAAATGCCCCTCTCCCTGGGCCAGATGGGGCCATAGGCGCGCGCAATGCGCTTCCTGCCCCAGCCCTGGGGACCAGCCCGGGATATTCAGCTTTTTTGGCGCATAGTCCCGATGCGTATCGAGAAACCAGGCGGCGTTTTCCTCATTTTCCACGGGGGAAAAGGTGCAGGTGGAATAAACCAGCCAACCACCCGGCTTCACCAACGCGGCTGCCGAATCTAGAATCAACCGCTGTCGCCGGGCGCAGGCTTCGTTGCTCTCCGGCGTCCAGGCTTCCGCTGCCTGAGGATCCTTGCGAAACATCCCTTCACCGGAGCACGGCGCATCCACCAGCACCCGGTCAAATACCGCGCCAAAATGCGCCGCCAGCCGGTCCGGACGCTCATTTGTTACCGCGACTTCGGCGATACCCAGCCGCTCCAGCTGACTGCTCAACAGCGCTGCGCGCTCCGGCACAATTTCATTGGCCACCAAGAACCCGCTGCCGGCCAGGGCGATTCCCATCTGCCCCGCCTTTCCGCCGGGCGCGGCACATAGATCCAAAACCCGCATGCCCGGCCGCACCTGGGCCGCCTCTGCCACCGCCATGGCGCTGGCCTCCTGCAGATAATAGGCGCCGGCATCATGTAGCGGTGAGCGTCCCGGCCGAACGCCCTCAGGCACATACCGCCCTAGGGGACACCAAGGCACCGGCTTCAGCTGCCAGGGTAAAGGCGGATTTCCCCGAAGGGGATTGATCCGCAGCGCCGTCGGCATCGGGGGCTCCTGCAGCGCAGCCAAAAGCGCCTCGCCGTCCACCCCCGCTACTAAACGCATTCGGGCGGCGAAAGCCGGCGGCAAGCTCATCCCAGCTGGGCCACCGCGGACAGATCCCGCTGGCCCAAGCTCTGCAAATAAGCCGATAGGCGCGCCCGGCCCGGAGCCCAGCCTTTAAGCAGCACGCCCTTGCCCTCAAAAAGGAAGCTTCCGGCGGCCGGGGTGAGCAACGTATCGCCAGGCTTCACCGGACGCCCTTCCACCACACCGTACCCTTCCACCAGGGTATAGGTCGCAAAGCATCCTAAGCGCACATCCGCAAACTGTCCTGTTACGGCGATTTTCTCCAGGGCAAAAAGGTCGTTGCAGATATAAAAAGTATGTTGCTGCCCGTCGATCGAAATCGTCAACCCCTGAACCGGTCCGGCGTTGGCCGTCTCGAAATCGGTCACCGCCATGGCGCGTTCCACATGCAGTTCTCTGGGGCGCCCAGTGGCCGCGTCGATCCGATCCCAGTCATAGAAGCGGTAGGTGGTGTCGGAATTTTGCTGAATTTCATAGATAATCATATTTTCGGTGATGGCATGCAGCCTTCCCGCTTCAATATTCAAGACATCGCCCGCTTTCACCGGCAAGTAGCGCAGCGTATCGGCAATGCGCCCCTCCTCCAGCGCCTTACGAAATTCCGTCCGTCCGCATCGCGTACCGAACACAAGCTGAGCCTGCGGCGGTGCATGGAGCACCACCCATGCCTCTGCCTTGCCGCTTTCACCGGGCGCGCAATTTGCATCGGAGGGATGCACCTGCACCGATAGCTTATCCCGGGCGCCAATGAGTTTAATCAGCAAAGGGAACCGCGCCGCCTCCGGCTGATCGCCCCAAAAATCTTCACCCAATCGCTGCACATACTCGCTAAGGAGCAGGCCGTCGTAACGTCCGCCGTCAATGCGGCTTTCGCCCTTTCCCTGGGCGGATACCTCCCAAGATTCGCCGGTATTGTCGCCGGTAGGCTTGCCAAAATAATCCCTGAGCAGCGTGCCTCCCCAAAGGTGGGAAAAGAAGGCTGGTTTCAAAAAAACAGTCGCCTGATCCATGATGCGCTCCTTCAGATAGAATTGTCTCCTATTATACATGCTTTCCCAGGGACGTCAAACCTTTCTCGATTGACGCAGCCTCTAATCTTCGCTACAATATTCTATTATAAATAAGCAGGTAAGCATTTACCTGCCGCCGGAAAGGGAGGATCCCATGCTTGGAGGATTGCGCGTGGCCACGGTCGCCGACGCCGCTCAGCTGCTGGCCATTTATGGTCCTTATGTGCTCAATACAACCGTTACCTTTGAAACTCAGGTGCCCACAGAGCAGGCCTTCGCCGGACGCATCGCGGGTACGTTGGCTCAGTTTCCCTACCTGGTCTGGGAATCGGCCGGCGAGATTGCCGGCTATGCCTACGCGCACCGCTTTGCTGAGCGGGCCGCTTACGACTGGGCGGCCGAGGCCTCCATCTATCTTGCGCCCGCCGCCCAGGGCACAGGCGTTGCACAGTGCCTTTACGGCGCCCTGATCGAGCTAATGCAGGCGATGAACTACGCGCACCTTTACGGCATTATTACCCATCCGAATCCCCGCAGCGAGTCCTTTCACAAGTCCATGGGCTTTGAACTGACCGCTTATCTTCCCAACGTGGGATACAAAATGAACCGTTGGGTGGATGTCGTTTATTACCGTCTTCCCCTCTGCCCCCTGCCTACGCGGCCAGTGAACGTTATCCCTTTTGCCAACCTGCCGCAGCGGCTTGTCCGGCGGGTTCTGATGGACCGCTCGGCCGCGGTTAGCCATGAATAGTCCCGTCCTGGTGCTGGGCCAGTATATCGACTCCTATCTGCCTGCGGTGGACGGCGTGGTAGTTACGGTGCAGAACTATGCCCGGCACCTGAACCGAGCCCCTCAGAGCAGCTGCTATGTGGCCAGCTCCGATCCCCCCAGGGGATATCAAGACAGCACAGAATTCCCCGTCATTCGGTATCATTCCGTGCCCGTGTTCTCCCGCCCGCCCTATCGGTTCGGCATCCCGCTTCTGGATATGGAATTCATGGCCACTCAGCACCATCTTGTTCCTAACCTGGTTCATGCCCATAGTCCCTTCGCCGCAGGGCTAGAGGCGTTGCGCATGGCACGCATGCGGCGAATCCCTTTGGTGGCCAGCTTTCATTCCAAATATTATGACGATATCTACGCCGCCACGGGCAATCGGATACTCGCAGAGCGAGCAGTGGAAATCATTGTCGCTTTCTACCGCCAGGCCGATGCCGTCTGGACGGTTAACCGGGGAACGGCTGGCACGCTACGGGACTATGGTTACCAGGGGGAAATTACCATTATGCCCAATGGAACGGATTTCTCCCCGCCTGATGACCCAGCCCAGGCCCGTCTTACGGTATGCCGGCGCTATCAGCTTGACGCGTCCAAACCGATTCTTCTTTTCGTAGGCCAGCAGATTCTGCAAAAAAATCTGATGATGATTCTCGAGGCCTGCCGTATCATGAAAGATCAGCGCAGGTCCTTCAGCTTGCTGCTGGTGGGGGAAGGCAATGCCACGGATGCGCTCAAAGCGCGCTGCAACCAGCTGGGCCTCCAGGATGAGGTGACCTTTGCCGGGCCGGAAAAAGATCGGGCGCGGCTGTGCGAGATTTATACGGCCGCCGACCTCTTTGTGTTCCCTTCGGTGTACGACAACGCGCCCTTGGTGGTTCGGGAAGCGGCCATGGCAGGATGCCCTTCCGTAATGGTCGCGGGCTCTAACGCTGCGGAGGACTGCCGGGACGGCGTAGACGCCTATCTGTGCCAAGCGCAGGCACAGTCGCTGGCCGGCACGCTGATCCGCGCTTTAGACGATCCTCAGCGTGCCTTAGTTGGCCTTCAGGCACGGGAACATCTGGCGCTGCCCTGGGAGCAGGTTGTCCAGCGTGTCCTGGCGCAATACCACGACTTATTGGATGCGTGGCCTCGATCCTGATACCTTTTTTCGGAAAAAAGAAAAAATGACTTGCTTTATACGTGAAGCTGTTATATAATAGCAAATGTCCCGCGCAGAAACAGCGCGTCAGAGGTTTGCTGATATGGCTCAGTCGGTAGAGCGCGTCCTTGGTAAGGACGAGGTCCCCGGTTCAAATCCGGGTATCAGCTCCAAAGGAAAAAGCCTGTAATTTCTACAATTACAGGCTTTTTTGTGCCTATTTTTCGCGGTTTACCCCTTTATTTACCCCTTTTGGCTTTTACTTGCTGGAAACGCTTTTGATAACGGCTTCTATTCTCATCCTGCAACAGGCGAGCTTGGCCGCCTGAACGAAAGCATCTATCGCCCAGCAGCGCGCTGAAAACTCCGGATATCTAGCGCGGGATGAATGATGATCCATCCGGATGCTTCATATCCATTTTCCCATTCTATTCATCCATCAAAGATCATCCGCTTTCGTTCAGCGATGTGAAAATCATCCGTCCAAATGCTCGCTTTTCAAAAAAAAGGCGGGCCAATCCTTCAAGATTAGCCCATTGCAGATTCAAATGAAAACAACATAAAAAAAGAACCGCTTAAGGCGGTTCTCCCAGCTTGATAGGCGACGCTCCTCACGCAAGCCGAATCTTCTCACTCGGCGTAAACTGTCCGTTAGCGGTGTCATAGTGAAGCACTGACAGATTGCGGTAGGCCGCTTCGGGCATCATTTGCTTCAAAATAGGAAGCGAAAGCGCCAGGCCGTTCTCTCTGCCGTCGATCACCGGCATATCGAGAAAAGAAAAGCCAAAGTCGCTATAGAGCTTAATGGCACGATAGCTGGAAGGTTGGGTATGCAGATAGACCGGGAAATCCCCGGGCTGCAGCGCGCCCAATAAGGCCGAAAGCAAGCCGCGGCCTAATCCCTGTCCTTCATAGCCTTTAAGCACCTTAATCCAGTGCAGGGTCCAGTAGCGCCCATATTGCAACCAGGTAAAGCCGGTGCCCACGGGGCGATCCTCCGCATCGCAGATTACCTGGCAACGCGCATAAAATAACGCTTCCTCATCCCGATAGGTACGGTTAAAGTAGTCGGTCATATAACCATCATAGTCCTGGGCCTGCGCGGGGTCGTCAAAAGGCATGGCCTTCCATAAGGCCCATTCCTCTTTACGCAGGCTGCGCAGATAAAACCCCTGCGGCATGGGCGCCAACGCTTCCCTTCTCAGCGCCGGGCAGGCCATAAAAAGATTAAGATCGGGGATTTCGCAGTCCTTCATCCTTGCTCCTTCGGCAGTTGCCATCGTTGATTTGGTGATAAGTATACCGCTTCGCAGCCGGCGATGCAAGCCAAGCGATGTTTGAACGAGCAAAAGCAGGCTTAAACAAGCCTGCTTTCGCCGTATTTCACCGTCCGCCCAAGCGCGCGGCCGGAAAAATTATCCTCGGGCTACTCCAGCCGCCATGGTTAACGCGCCATCCTCCGTTTCGATCACCCGGAAAATCTGCGTTTCCTGCCCGGTTTGGCCGTCCAAATAGACAAAGAATCTTCCCGAACCAAAGGTTGCCTCCACTTCCCAGCAAAGCTTTTCGCCGCCGCCTTCAGTCGGAATCACCGCCAACTGCACGTTCTCTACCGCCAGCTGAGCGGATACAAGCTCCGCTGCCTCCGCTCTAGAGATAGCCACGTCCTGCAGCGTTCGCTCTACGTGATTCATCCAGTAGGATGTGGCATCCATCCCTAGAATCTGACCGTTGTCCAAGGCAACTTTCACTTTTATCATATCCAGATATACGCCTGCTTCCCCCAACGTAGGGATCAGGCTGATGGTAGCCACGCCGTCCACGCTCTGGCTCCAGCTGGGGCGGACCGTGCCGAAGCCCCATTTATCCGCCGCCGCAACCGCTAGCCGTTCAGCCTCCTCCAGGCTCATGGCCGCCTCGTTTACGGCCCGATCCGCCATGATCCACAGCAGCTTTCCGCCCTGGCGGGTTACGGCCACGGTGATATCCAGGTCCTGATCTTGGCCTGCAAACAGATAGGCTTCTATTTGCCCCTGCTCCGATCCGGCTGCTGTAAGCGATGCTTCATCCATCCACAGCGCTTGAGCTGCCGCTTGCCGCGCCACGGCTTCCTCCACCATAGGCAGGCCCTCCAGCCCTTTAGCCGCCAACCCTTTAAGGCTATCGGAAAAGGGGCCGTCATAGATCAAGCTGGGGTATTCCATCGCCTGCTCCCCGCTTCCGCCTAAGGCTTGGGCCAGCGCCGCGCCCTCGGGCGCCGCTTCATAAAAGTCGCTGTCCTCATACCGAACCACTTCCTGCGGGTCAAGTTGGGAAAGGCGCTGGTAAATTTGCTGGCAGCTGACGGTCAGGCGGTCGATCTGTTCCATCTCCGACTGGCTCAGGGGCATGCCGCTGCCGGTCTTTTTCAAGAGCGAGCCGGACAAATCCCCCACCTGATTCAAAAAACCCATCGCCCCCTGCAGGGCACTGTGCCCTCCGGGCAGCGCGGCCAGGCTTTCCGCCGCGCTCTGTGCCTGCGAGGAAAGCTTGGAAAGCAGCGACACATTGGTGCCGGGAGACGCAGAAACCATAAGCTTCATCAGGTCGTTGTTCAAGTTCCCCATGCTGTCCACCAGCTCATAATAGGATTGGGTCAACAGGCTGTTAACCTGGCGGGCACGGCTTGCCCGGCGATTTTCACGATCCAGCCCCCAAATCAGCACGCCTAAAAGCGCCACCACCAGCACCAGAATAATGGTAAGATAGGGCCACCGCCTTTGCCCTTTAGACCGCGAAGTAGTGCTTTCCAATCACTGCCACCACCTTCCTCGAGTAGATCCAGGAGCTTGTTGCGATCGCGGGATTATAATAGTATAATGCTCCGCCGGTAGGATCCCATCCATTCATCGCGTCCCTAGCTGCACGGATGGACTCCGCATCCGGCGTCAAGTTGATCTGCCCATCGCTCACCGCAGTAAACGCGTTGGCCTGATAGACCACGCCGGCAATGGTATTGGGGAAACTGGCGCTTGCTACACGGTTAAGGACTACGGCAGCCACCGCCACCTTGCCCAGATAGGGTTCTCCACGCGCTTCACCGTGCACCACCCGCGCCAACAGGTAGACATCCGAACTGACGCTGCCTGAGGAGGCGCTGGAAGAAGCCGACGAACTGCCCAGGTTCATCCCTAGTGCCGCAGCCGTTGCCGATCCGACGACGCCGTCGGCGGTTAAGCCGTTGCGACGCTGAAAATACTTGACTGCTTCCTGGGTCTGGGAACCGAACACGCCGTCGACCGATCCACTGTAATATCCCCACTGCTTGAGTTTGGACTGCAAGGTCCGCACCTGTTCGCCTGAGGATCCCAACCGCAATACCGTAGGCGCTGCCAGCGCCGTCACAGTCGCCATGGCGATGACAAGAGCCAATACTGTGATCATCCATTTTTTTGCTTTCATGCTTACACCTTACCAATCCAGAAATTTGCCAGGCAACGCTGCCAGCTTTCAGGCAGGTTGTCCCATATCCAGCTGCGCACTTCAACCGGCTCGTCTTCCTTAGGTTCGCCGCCGGCGCACAAGGGGGGATAGAGCACGCACCACCAGTTCTGCCCTTGGGCCTCGCCCAGCAGGATCCGCACACCCCAATACCGCCCGGCGGGCAGCGCTACCACATCCTCATAGACACGATCGGGAAAGGCATAGACGCCGATTTGAGCCTTGGCCTGATAGGCAAACCCATGCTCCGCCAGCACCTGATTGGCGCATGCTTCTATCGCCTTCAGGTCCCGTTGCGCCCAGCTGCGGCAAACCTCCCCGCTGGGTGCGTCCCGCCAAGAGGCTGCGAATTGCTGCTGGATGGCGTCGCGCACTTTGAGCTTGATCTGCTGATCCGCCGGGCTGTCGCTATTTGCCAATACGTGCAACCGCAACAGCTCATCGCTCACTACGGGCCGCGTGTCCGCCTGGGCCGTGGTGGATAGCATGAGCCCCACCACCATGGCTGCCATCGCGCCCCACATCGCGCAGGCAATACGCTCAGGCCGCCCGGAGAAAAAGCGCCGCACCGCCCGGATCCCTCTAACGAAAAAAAGCATCCTGTACCGATCCCTCCTCGTTGCCGATTGTAAGATCAGTATGGATGCTTTTGGAAAAAACTATGCATGGATCCCGTCGTAGATTTCAATGGCGCGTTTCCGGCTATGTACATGCCATGCCCGCCATCCGGCGCACTGCAGCGCAGCTGCTGCCCGCGCAGCCGCGGACGAGTCCGCGTACCACCCCAGTACCGCTGTCCCACTGCCGGTCATCATGGCCTGCAACGCCCCAGAACGCCGCTGCGCCTCCAGCGCCTGTCCGATTCCGGGGCACAGGGCCGAGGCCGGCGCCTCCAAATCATTCCCCATCAGCCGCCCTGCCAGGGGATAATCGCCCGCCGCCATCGCGGCCAGATACGCCTCAATCCGGCTGGGCTGCAGCCGCCCCCCGTGATGCCAGGCACGAAAAACCGCCGGAGTGGATAACCCTTGCTCGGGCTTGACGATCACAAGCTCCAGGCGTGGGAAATGAGGCGCCGGCGTGAGCTGCTCGCCGATCCCACGGGCCCGGGCCGTCCCGCCCTGCAGGAAAAAGGGAACGTCCGCGCCCAGCTTTAGCGCTAACGCCGCCAGCTCCGCCGGCCGTGCCTGCAGCTTCCACAGACGGTTAAGTCCCAGCAGTACCGCTGCTGCATCGGCACTGCCGCCGCCCAGTCCAGCCTGAGCGGGAATGTATTTCTTCAGCGTGATGCGGCAGCCAACCTTTACGCCTGATTCACGGGCCAGCAGGCAAGCGGCACGCATAGCCAGGTTGTCCATGCCCGCCGCCCCGGCCGTATCTCCCTGGAGCGTGATTTCCTCCGCCTTCTCCAGCAGCAGCCAGTCGCACAGCGAAACGCTTTGCATGACCATATCCAGCAGATGGTAGCCGTCCGGCCGCTGTCCGGTGATGAACAGGCCCAGGTTAACTTTAGCATAAGCCGCTACCTTAAGTGCGCTCATATCTGCCCCTCCAGCGTAATCTCGCCCGCGTAGCTGCGGGCGAAGATGGCTCGAATCTCTTCCATATCGTCCGTCTGTCCCAAAGCCCACATAAGCTTTGTCACCGCAGCCTCCGTCGTCATGTCGTAAGCCGGAATGATACCTTCTTTTAGCGCTCGCTTCCCCGTTTCGTAGAGGGAAAAATCACTGCGCTCATAAAGGCACTGGCTGCAGGCTACCACCGCGATGCCCGCCTGCGTAACCTGCCGCAGCCTGGAAACCAAGTCCCTATGGATATAGTGCAGGCCGCCTGCGCCAAATGCCTCGATCACGATGCCTCGGTAGCGCATGGTCCGCAACATGTCAAAAATATCCGGATTTAACCCAGGCGTTAACTTCAAAAGGAAGGTGTCCACACACAGGCGCTCATGCAATCTGCATGCCCGCCCACCCGGCGGCAAAAGCCGGTCCTCCAGGATCAGGCCCTGGCTGTCAATGCGTCCCACAGGTGGACAGTTGACGCTTTCAAAGGCGTCAAATCCCATGGTTCGCACCTTCACCGCCCGGGTTCCGAGGATAATTTTCCGATTAAAGGCCACGAACACCCCGGGCCGCCCAGAGGCCGCCATGGCCAGGGCGCAGCGCAGGTTATCCAGCGCATCGGACAAGGGATGCGTCAGCGGCAGTTGGGAGCCAGTCACCACCACTGGCAGGTCGATACCCTCCAGCATAAAGGAAAGCACCGACGCCGTATACGCCATGGTATCGGTACCATGGGTGATAACAATCCCGTCATATTGTCCCCGGGCGCTATATACGCTGCGGGCAATCATCCGCCATTCCTCCGGCTGAATATTCGAGGAATCCAGATACAGGATCTCCTGCACGGTTATGCGGTAGCTGTCGGTTATCGGTTCCATCCGGTGCAGCAACCCTTGGCCCGACATTGCAGGTGCCAGTCCCTGCTCGCTAGGCGCGGAAGCAATCGTTCCACCGGTCGTAAGAAGCAAAATATGTTTTTTTCGTTCGTTCTCCATTGTGGCTCCCATCTTCAATTCTGGATGCAATCCGGCCTGCAGCCCGGCATCTGGACCAGGGGTGCCGGACGTTTTATGGCTGATGCTCCGCCAGCGGCTTCCCAGCGGCTAGGGCCTCCCTTTCCTTCCCCAGCTCTTCAGCCAGCGCGTTGGAATCCCATTGGGCATTGGAAGCAGTCAGCACTGCCGTCAACGCCGGCAGTGGCACACCATGCTTCTGAAACCGCTGAATGACGGCGTTTACCCTGGCAGGCGTAAGCCGCAGCACCATCATTTCCTCCTGAAAGGTCGTTCCCGTATAGGGCGCCAGCATTTCCGTCTGCTGCAGGCCCGCCAGCGCACCGACCTTTTGATTGTATTCCGCCGGCTCAACCGTGCGAACACGCACGCCCATAAAGATCAAAAGCCCCTTGACCCGCCGGAGTCTCTCCTCCGAAAAATTATAAAGCAAAGCCACTTCCTGTTTCATTTTTTCCTCCTTTGGAAATAGGATGTAAACAGTATAACAGATTTATACCTC
The DNA here is from genome assembly GCA_904420205.1 of Candidatus Parachristensenella avicola. Classification (GTDB taxonomy): domain Bacteria; phylum Bacillota; class Clostridia; order Christensenellales; family UMGS416; genus Parachristensenella; species Parachristensenella avicola. The sequence goes on from CAJFUN010000010.1 coordinate 15,634, forward strand.
GCTCGTCCTATCCGCCCGTTCGGATGCTTTCGTCCCAGTGTTTCCTTCGGTAGGATCTTCTTCTAGGGTAAACCGCCAGGCGCAGCAGCAGTCCGTCTCTGTAATATCCGGATAGCAGCTGACACATTCACAGCGAATCCGGCTGTCGATGACCTGAGCAAAGCCCGCGTATTCGATCATCCCCACTGGTTTACAGGGGTGAAGGGGCATCCCCTTGCGAATCCGCGCCTGTTGCACCCGGCATTGCAGCGTCCGGTAAAGGAGGGCCCCTCTTTCCAGCCGGATCTCATCCTGGTTGATATGGGCGTACAACCGCAATGCCAGCGCCTTTTGAAGTCCTTCCAGACCAGCCTGATCGGGCAGATTCAAAAAACGCTTGATCCGCCGAGCCTCCACCTTCGTAAAAACCTTCCAAGCCTCGGCGTCATGAAACATAGCTTCTTCCATACCATATTTTCGCTCCACCGACTGGAACCAAACCCCATCCATGGCCAACCAATCCTTTGCATAGGCTTCAATAAGATCGATTAGCTGCTCCTGGCTTAGCGACCGCAGCACTTCCCGGTTGCGCATATTTACCCTCCCTGCCGGCCTATTCACTCGCGTATACATAACAAAAGCACCGATCACTCGGTGCTTGTTTGGCTCCCCAGGTAAGACTCGAACTTACAACCCTTCGGTTAACAGCCGAATGCTCTGCCATTGAGCTACTGAGGAATATTCTGTTCAACTGCGCTAGACCGCTTGAACAAGAATTATTATAGCATCGCTGATCCTATCTGTCAACGGTTTTTCTTCTGTCTTCACAAAAAAATTTTGAAACAGCCGCACAGCGCTTTACCTTGATTTTGGACGCATAAACTGGTAAGCTGTGTAAACATATGGAGATTTTAGGGGGAAACAATGAACATATCGAAAAAAGACGCACGAATGTGGTTCGAGTTCTTCGCCTCCCTGCCGGAGGACGAGGAGCTGATGCCGCGCCAGCAGGAAATCGTATACGCCGCCTTCGCGCAGATTGAGCGGGCGGTAAACGCGCGGCGCGAGCGGCTGATGGAACAGATCAAGGGGCTGAAAACCCTGCAGGGCCGCACCGATTATGTGGGGAACGATGAAAAATTCCCCCGTGGCTGCCGGTCCTGCCTTTTGGGAACCGGCTTGAGCGCGATCCGCAAAACCAATAAATGCAACCTGGCATGTAAGTTCTGCTATAACTTTGGCGAGCTTGACGACATCGCTCCCATCGGGGAAGGCTTATGGGAAATCGGCGGTACGAAGTTCTATGAAAAAGATTTGGAGCTTCTGCTATCCATCTCGCAAAAGCCTTCCGGCGTCAGCTATGTATACCTGGAGCCCTTCATGGAGATTGAGAAGTATTACGGCGTTGTCGGCACCTTTCACCGGGCAGGCGTATACCAGCACCTGTATACCAATGGCCTGCTGGCTACAGAGGAGCAACTGAAGGCACTGGGGGCGGCTGGGCTGGACGAGATCCGTTTCAATCTGGGCGCGACAAACTGCGCCGACCAGGTCATCGCCCATATCGCGCTGGCTAAGCGCTATATTCCACATGTTGGAATTGAAACGCCTATGACACCGGAATTCTTCCAGGAGTTCCTGAAGAAGAAGGAAGCAATCCTGAAGACAGGGCTCGATTTTATCAACTGCGCGGAGCTGCATTTAAACGCCAATAACATCGATAATTACTATGGTGAAAACATGTATATCGCCCGCCTGGGATATATTTCGCCCATTTGGAGCCGGGATCTCACGCTGCAGTTCATGGCAATCGCCGCCGACGAAGGGTGGGACGTGGTAGTTCACGATTGCTCAAACGACACCAAATTTGCCCGCGATCTGAACCTGCGTGCGAAAGAGGGTGGATGGTTTGGCGCCAGTAGCTATGGCTGCGAATTCTCCCGCATCCCCTATTATGCTTTTCTCCCCGTCCTGCAGGATGAATCCTTTTCCTTTTTGAAGGAAGAACCGCTTCCCGAGGGCTACCGCCCCGGGGAACTTTACTAAACGCATGGAGGGACAAATGCGGACCAGCGAGCAAATGATGGACCTTATCCTGAACGTCGTACGGGAGGATCCCCATATCCGAGCGGTATATATGAATGGTTCCCGGGCCAATCCCCGAGTGCGAGCTGATGCTTTTCAGGACTTCGATATTGTTTTTGTGACCGATGACACAGCGCCTCCTTACGACGATCGGCGTTGGATCGCTCCTTTTGAACCGATCGCCCTGCTTCAGGAACCTGACCTTTGCGACCGCGCCTGGGGCCAAATCGCCGATGTAAGCCGCAGCTATGGCTGGCTGATGCTGCTGGAGGATGGGAACCGTATCGATCTTTCTTTACGCTCCATGGATGCCATGCGGGCGGAATACGGCCAGGATAGCCAGACGGTTCCGCTTCTGGATAAAGACGGTTGCCTGCCGCCCATTTCTGAAGCCAGCGACCGAAGCTATTGGGTGCAACCGCCTACCGAAGCCCAATTTGCCTCGGTCACCAACAATTTTTGGTGGTGTTTGCAGAATGTCGCCAAAGCAATACGCCGCGATCAGCTAACCTACGCCATGAATATGTATATTCAGGTAGTACATGAGGCGCTGGAAAAAATGCTGGATTGGTATATCGCACTTCCTTCAGGTTTTACCCTGTCCGTCGGAATGTGGGGAAAATACTACAAGGATTATCTTCCAAAAGATCTATACGAAGCCTATCGGCAGACCTATGCGGATGCAGATTATGAACATCTTTGGGCGGCGATCTTCACAGCCTGCCGGTTATTTTCCTCCATCGCCTCGCAGGTAGCAGACCGAATGGGCTTCACCTATGCCGCACAGGAGGAAGCCGCCATGATGCAATACCTGCGCCAGATGCATCAGCCATAGCGGGGATATAGGCGCCCAGGCCACGACAAAAAAGCGCCGGAGGTGAGCGGCGCGCAATAGCAATCCGTCAGATAGGGCATAGCCGGTGGATCGGCTATGCCGTTTTCTTTCTCTGCCGCCCTGGGTATCGTGCTTTTCTCCAGCATGGGCCGCCCCCCTTCTCCGGCGTAAGCCTCCGCACAAAAAGGAGTCAAGAACTTTTCTTGACTCCTTTAACCGTTGGCGCTTTCGGCTACCGAGCCGATAGCCATATCGCCTTTAAGGAGCCAGCAGCATCCCGGCCAGCCGCCCTAAGCGCCCCGCAAATAGGCTGCGCGAAACGCCGCCTGACGCAGCTTACCGGTCATGGGCAGCGCAATCCGCTTCTCAGGGTAAAAGCCAATGAAAGAGGCACTCCTCCCGGTCTCCCTGGCGGTACAGCTCGCTATGCTCCGGCAGAGGCAGATACCGCACCAGCCGCGCGCCCAGGCCCTCGCAGGTCTTTCGTGACGGAAGGTTGTCCGGCCGGCAAGTAATGATCACCCGGCGCATACCGTGCCGCCGGATCAAGGGCTCCAGCATCCGGCACGCCTGGCGGGCGTACCCATGGCCCCGATAGGCCTCCTGAATGCCATAACCGATATTCCCGACATAATAGATGCTTTCATTGTAGCCTATCCGAAGATCGATCCGCCCGAAGGTCTGCCACTGGTCATGGAGGGTTATCTCAAAGCAGTAGGCCGGAACATAATCCTTTTCCGGGTCTGCGCCAATGACGCAGCTGCAATGCAGATCGATGGCTGCGCCGGGGATGATTTCCACATCCTCAAAGGGCGTGGGCCTTGCGATCGGGAACCATGCATCGCGCTGAAGCCGGAGCCGCGCATAGGTCTCTACCAGGCCGTCCTCATTCCGCCTGGGTTCGTCGGCCCCGCGGCCGATGCCCGCCCGCTCCAGCGCCCCCAGGACGGCTTGCTCCCGCAGCGGCACCAGGGCCTGCAGGCAGCCGCAGCGCCGGTAAAAGAAAAGATAATCCACAACCGCTCGGAAAATCTCCTCCAAATAATCCTGTGCCTGTGGTGAAAAATGATAGGATAAAAGGCATCCCTCCTGCTGGGCACGAGCCATTATGAAGCCCAGCGCCTTTTGCTCCCGAAAGACTTTCCAGGCGCCCAACACGGGCCATGTCAGACCCACCGGATGGAGATGGAGACTTTGGGTACGGATATCCTCAGGGCAGAACCCGCCGTTTCCCGTTGTCATGTCCTACCGCCCCCTCCATACATTGTTCCTACGATCAGGTGGGTAAAACTGCGCGGCAGTAGCTTGCGCAAGCTATACAGGCATGCGTTTCCTGCACCGCATACTTTATGCAGCGGGAAACGCCGTCCTTCCAGGAGCTTGACAGCACAGCCTGCCACCCGCCGGGGATCCATGCCGTTTTCCTCGTCCCGCTCCATGCGGGCGACGCTTCGGCGCATGCGCTCCCCATATTGAACGTTGTCCCGAGCCGCCGCGGCGAATCGGCGATGTCCTGTGAAGCCCGTATGCGTGTCGCCAAGCTGTAGGCAGCAAATACGGATGCCCCTTGGCGCCAATTCCGTATCCCATGCCTCCATTGCCGCTTCCAGCGCCGCTTTGCTGGCGCTGTATAGCGCCTGAAATGGAATTGGAATAACCGCTGCCAGGGAGCTGACGTTGAGGATCCGGCCGCCTTCTCTCATCAGCGGAAGCATCGCCTGAGTGAACCGCAGCGTGCCGGAAAAGTTGGTATCCATCTGCATCGCCATTTCCTCTGGAGCGATCAGCTCCAGAGGGCCGGCTACGCCCATACCCGCATTATTCACCAGCACGTCCAGCCGGCCTTCGGCCTGCCGGATCGTAAAGGCCGCTTCACGAATCGTCTCATCATCTGTCACATCAAGCCGGATCCAGCGAATCGCGCCGCCATCCTGCGCCACTGGGTGCCGGCTTGTTCCATATACACGCCAGCCCCTTTCCGCCAAGCCTTGAGCGATGCATGCGCCAACGCCGCTGCTAGCGCCCGTCACAAGAGCCACGCGAGATTGCATGCTAAGCCTCCTTTGGCCTTGAATTCATGATAGACTAATTATAGCCCATTTATCCTTTGGGAAAAAGAGCTATACACTGGGCCGCGTCAAGAAGATTCACAAATATTTTATAGACGATACCGTCTATTTGTGGTACGATCACTTTGCAGACGATATCGTCTATTTTTGATAAGGAGTGAAAGAAGAAATGGTTATCGTGGATGTTCTCAAGCTAATTTTGTCCATCGGCCTGGCTTACTTAGCCGGACGGTTAGTGCAAAAGTCAAGTTGCCTGCCATATTGGGCTGGCTCATTACCGGCATGATTCTCGGACCGCACGCCCTGGGTTTGCTCAATGAATCCCTGCTGGACGCACCGTGGTATGGGGTTACCGAAAGCTTGCTGGAATGCACAGTAGGTCTGATGATTGGCACAGAACTCATATGGAAAAAAATGAAACAAGCCGGAAAACAGATTGTGGTTACCACCATTACCGAGTCTCTGGGGACCTTTGTGATTGTGAGCCTGGTATTTGGCGTCATTTTCTGGTTTGCCGATGTACCGCTCTATCTAGCTTTTATGTTTGGCGGCATTGCTTTGGCCACTGCCCCCGCCCCTTCGTTATCCATCGTAAACGAAATGAAAACATCTGGCCCCGTTACCAAAACACTAATCCCAATGGCTGCATTGGACGACTTAGTGGGCGCGTTGGTGTTCTTCTTGGTTGTGGCATTGGTTAGCGCCAAAATTTCCACACAGCATATATCTGTTTTTGTCGTATTGCTGCTCGTTTTCCTGCCCGTTTTTTTAGGGATTGCTACGGGCTTTATTACAGGCAAGCTTCTTCAACATGCGAAAAGCGACAAGGCTTCTTTAGGCATCCTTATCGGCATGCTGTTGCTGTCCTGCGCGTTGGGTTTGTATCTCAATCAGGTGGTATTACCTTCGCCGGTCATTAACTTCCTGCTAATCGGCATGGCTTTCTCCACCGTCTTTGCCAACATGATCTCAGAGGAACAGCTAAATGCCATCATGAAAGTCATGAATCCCGTTATCGGTCTAGGCCTCATCGTCGCTATCTTGAATTTAGGGGCTCCGCTTGATTATCATTTGATCTTCGGCGCTGGCGTTTATACCGCCGTGTATATCATATCCCGGGCCATTGGGAAGTACTCCGGCGCTTATATTGGCGCAGCCCTCACGCATGCGCCCGATACCGTCAAAAAGTACCTAGGACTGACTTTGCTGCCGCATTCCGGCGTTTCGCTCATCTTTACCGGTATCTCCGTTTCCATACTCAGCGGACCTGCGCCAGAATGCGCCGCAATTATCCAGGGCACGATCGCAGCCGCCGCAGTTATCAATGAAATTATCGCCGTATTTATGGCTAAGAAGGGCTTTGAATGGGCTGGAGAGCTCCATCAAGCCAAAGGAGAAACCGATCAATGAAGCAAAAAGAGCGCCAGGAACGCAGCCGGCAGGAGATTCTGCTGGCCGCAATGGCAGAGTTCGGGATCCATAACTATGAAGATGTCACCATGGAAGGGATCTGCACGGCACACGGCATATCCAAAGGAATGATGTACCACTACTACGCCAACAAGGATGCAGTATTTCTGGTCTGTGTGGAGGAGGTATTCAGGCGGCTCCGCGCATATATTGAGACGCAAGCCGCGGTGCTTGCGCCCCTAGAGCCGCTGGAACGCATCCGTAACTATTTCGTGATTCGTGAATCGTATTTTCAGCAGCATCCCATCGAAAGGAATATCTTTGAAAATGCGCAATTCAGGCCGCCCCGCCACCTAGTGGACGAGATTCAGGCCCGGCGGCAGCCGCTCCGGGCCATGAATCTGCATTTCCTGCAGCAGATTATCAGGCAGCTGCCGCTGCGGCCCTGTGTCGATCATGCGGAAGCCCTCCGCTATCTGGAAAGCATTGAAGAAGTTTACTGGAGGATGTTAGGGCAATACAGGCCGTCGGGGGAGGCCATGGACCTGCACACGCAGACCGCCTTAGCCGAAC
>CAJFUN010000011.1 GCA_904420205.1 Candidatus Parachristensenella avicola
TAGCCGGTGCCGGGCCCCTTGCGCACATTGAGGGAGGAGGCGGTAACGCGGCCGGATTTGCCGGATTGCGAGGGCGCGTTGGTGGCGGTGGGGGTAGCCGTGCCGTCCTTGACGATATAAGCGGAACTGACATACCCGGTTGATCCGTTATACGCTATGGCATACCAGCCGCCCTGGGCGGCCGTAACCGATACCTTTGCTCCGTGGGACAGCTGGCCTAAAGTAGCGTAACCGGTGCCAGGTCCCTTGCGCACGTTGAGGCGGCCGGAGCTGCTGGCCAGCTTGACGCGCCCGGTAAAGGCGGCGCTGGTATCCGCTGACTGGGCATTTCGGGTAATGTAGGAAGCCTTGACATAGCCGGTTCGGCCATTAAAGGCAATGCTGTACCAGCCGTTTTGCTCGCCCGTAATGGTGACGGTTGCGCCTTGACGCAGGCTGCCCAAGGTGCTATGCTGCGTCCCCGGACCGGAACGGACGTTGAGATGGCTGGAGGAGTTAGCGAGCTTCACCGTGCCGGATGAAGCGCCGGATTGAGGGCTTGCGCCGGCTGCTGTCAAAGCAGGCAATACGGCGGCCAACGCAAGGAGCACGGCCAACAGCAGGGGCACGCTTTTTTTCCAGGCTGAGAAGTGCATACAGAAACCTCCTGATCGCATGATGGGTAGGGCTTGGCCCGGAACGTGCGCATTTCATCCAGGCCCGATGTATAAGATAAACGCATAAACGGGACGGAAGGCCCGCTTATGGGATATACTAAAAGAGAAAGGAGCGTTTCAATGGATCAGTTATATGTTCATGCGCATGTCCTCTCTTTGGACCGGTTAGCGGGCGACGCCCTCTGGGTACGGGACGGACGCATCCTGACAGCGGGCGATGGCGCGACGCTGAAAACGGCCTTCCCTGCAAAGGGGGAAATCATCGACTGCGCGGGCGGCACGCTGGCGCCCGGCTTCATCGACGCCCACAGCCACCTGACCAGCTATGCTGCAACCCTGGGCCTTGTCCCTTTAAAGGACTGCACTAGCTATGACGATATTATATCATCTTTTGTTTCGTATATAAACCAAAATTCACCCAAAGAGGGCCAATGGCTCATGGGATTTGGCTACGATCATAATCGCCTGAAGGAGCGAAGGCATCCTACGAACCAGACGCTGGATCGTATCAGCGCCCAGATCCCGATTCTCATTACCCACGCCTCGGGCCATATGGGCGTGCTGAATACCCGGGCCATGGAGCTGGCCGGCCTTAGCCCGGATACGCCGGACCCGGAAGGCGGCCACTTTGGACGGGAAAACGGCACGCTCAACGGCTATGCGGAGGAGAACGCTTTTATTCGGATTGCAGCGTCCGCAGGGCGGCCCGACGCCGATCAGCTGGCTAGGCAGCTGGATAGAGCGCAGCGGGCCTATCTCGCCCACGGCATTACCACCGTACAGGAGGGCCTGGTCAAGGCCGCGGGATGGGCTCAGCTTAGGACGGCTGCCGAGGAAGGACGCCTCATGCTGGACGTAGTAGGCTATTGCGATATGAAGGAGCATGCAGGGTTGCTTCGCCAAGCGGGCGACTATGCGCAGGGATACAAGAACCGCCTCCGATTGGGCGGATACAAAATATTCCTGGACGGTTCGCCCCAGGGGCGAACCGCATGGATGACCCAGCCTTATGAGCCTGCCCAAGAAGGGTATAGCGGCTATCCGATCTATACGGATGACCAGGTGCAAGCCTTTGTGGCCCAAGCGGTGGATGAAGGAAGGCAATTACTGGCCCATGCCAATGGAGACGCGGCGGCGGAACAGTTGATACGCGCCTATGAAACGGTGATGCGCCGGCGGCCGGGCAGGGATGCGGTTCGTCCTGTTATGATCCATGCGCAGACTGTGCGGCCTGATCAGTTGCCGCGAATGGCCGCGTTGTCCATGGTTGCCTCTTTCTTTGTCGCGCATATTCCCGCTTGGGGCGATGTGCATGTCCGTAATCTCGGGCTGGATCGGGCGTCCAGGATCAGCCCCTGCGCCAGCGCGCAAAAGGCGGGCGTAACCTTTACCTTCCACCAGGACACGCCGGTGCTGGAGCCGGATATGCTGCACAGCCTGCAGGCCGCCGTGCTGCGCGAGACAGACAGCGGACGGATTCTGGGCCCCCAGGAACGCATTAGCCCCCTGGAAGCGCTGCGGGCAGTTACGGTGAACAGCGCGTATCAATATGGCGAAGAGGGGGAAAAGGGCACGCTGTCCCCGGGTAAGCGTGCGGATCTTGTTCTTTTGGAAGAAGATCCGCTGACGTGTCCGGCTGAGCGGATTAGCCAACTGCGCGTGATGCGCACCATTAAGGACGGCAAGACGCTGTTTGAGGCGTAAAAAGGAAAATAGGCTAAGACGTTTATGCACATGCGAAGCGCCCCCGGCGATTTACAGCCGGGGGCGTAAATTTTAGCGCCATATGGTAAAGCGGGGGGCTGGAGGGATACCAGGATGCGCCGTGCGCCGGACGGGAAAAACGCTCACCGTCAGGCTGCGCAACCTGCGGTGGGCCGGCACTGCCACCCAGGCCCGGTAGAGCGGCCCTCCATCCCAGCCGGTTATGATCGCGGGCCTTGCGCAGCTGGGGCAGGCGGCCAGCGCTGAACCGGCGCCATGCCCTGCCGGCCAGCACACAAGAATGCGGGCAAGCCCCAAATGAGCGCATCGCCTCAGCACCTGCTTTAGCAGCGCCGCCTCAATGCCGGGCCTGCGGAATTTGGAAGCGATCCACAGCGACAGCTGCCCGCCGCTGCGGGTTAAGGGTTCGTTTAAGCCCAGCAGCAACCGTGCCGCGCCCAGAATGCGGCCGGATGAATCCGTCAAAAATAAACACGGTACGGAATAAAGCGGCAACGCCAGTCCGGACAGCGACGGCTGGCCGCCAGGGCGGCAAGCCATTGAAGGTAAGTCTGTCCATAGGGAAAAAGCCAGGCGGGCGTTGCATCGGCGTCCAACTGCGCTTGGCAGCGCAGCTGTTGATACGCTTTCTCAAAGCAAGGGCTGGGCGTATAGAGTCGGAAGATATCCATGAAAAGGCCTCCTTTTTATGGCCGCATGGTACCATGAAAAGAATAAGGGCGGCCTAAAGGATAGCGGGGCCCAACAAAGAAAACCTAAAGAAAGCCCTCGGCCAAAATGCGGCCGTATTCAAGTAGCGGCGGCTGGCCGTATAGCGCTTCATAATCGGGACCGAGGAAGCAACCGAAACTGGTGACGGATTGAAAACCCAAGTCTGTGTAGTAGGCCACATCCGCAGCCATAACGGCTTTATCCAGCGAAAAAGGTTGAGGCGGACGCTTCCAGTTGGAATATAAGGAATTATCCATCCAATATTCCAGGACTTGCGCCTGCCGCGCCCCGAAAAAGCGAAGCAGCGCGGGAAGTTGCGATCGTTCGGCCACGTTCTTGGCGCAACGCTCGTCCGCCAGAGGACGGTGAAAATCCCGCTGGATCGGGGCATATTCCAAAAAGATCCCTTCAGCGGGCCGGGTAGCTTGCGGAGGCGTAAGGGTGCTTACATAGGCCAGATAGGCCAGCATTCCTTGGGGATCGGCCTGCTGGATCCCCTCCAGCATGGCGTTAAGAATGCGCAGTTGCTGATCAGAGGGAGAGAGCTGGCGGCACTGGGGGCAGCGGCAGCCAGTGGTGGCTGTGTCATCCAGCCAAAAATAGTATCGATGGGTTTGTGAAGGCAACATTCGGGCTAAACGATAGCTTTGTTCGGCGATATAATGGAGCGCGTCGGGATGTGTGGCGCACATATTTGGCCCAGGCCGGCGCAGGCCCCCGTCATCCATCGGGAAAAAGTCCGGATGGGTATCCAAAAGCTCCGGCGGCAGTAAGTAGCCCAGCGCGTGCATTTCGTATTCTACGGCAATATTCCGCTTCTCCAGGGCCTGGAGGAAGCGCCGCATGTCCGGGCGGTTCCGCTCCATAAGGGCGCACCGCAGCGATGCGGGGGCGCTTGAGCCGCCAACCGGGTGCAGGCCCAGCACGTTAAGACCCGCTTCCTGAAGGCGCTGTGGCCAGAGCGGGGAAATATCTTCCGGATGGATAATGATGCCTCTTCGTTCCATGGCGCATACCTGCCTTTTCCATTTGATGCCATCGGCACTATCCTATCAGATTTCGGCAGCAATGGCCAGCACCGGTGCAAAAGACGGGGGGCGCACATTTAGCGGCTAGGGTTCGGAAGGCGATTCGCGCGATTCCGGCAGGATACGCTGGAAATAAGCCTTGTTATACAGATAGGCCGGGTCATTGGGCTTCAGAGCGCCGGCTCGCTCGTTATAAAGGCGCGCCGTTTCATGGCGCCCTAAGCGGTCGTAGCAAAGGCATAGCTGCATCAGCGGATAATAGCCGCTGGCCTCCGGCTCGACAAAAGCGCCGGTGGTGGCGTCATCCTCCAGGCGTAGGGCAGATTCATACCAAAAAATGGCGGCTTCCAGCTGGCCGGCAGCGAGAAAATATCCCCCCAGGCGGCAGCAGGCCAGGGCCCGGGGCGCGCCATAACGCAGGCTGGCCAGCAGCGCTTCCAGGGCCTTGCCCGGTTCGTTCATCTCCTGGCGGCAGCGGGCAAGATCCAGGCATGCGCCGATTTTGTTCTCAATCCATCCCTGGCCCTCGCTGAGAAAATGCTCCAGCACGGCCGCAGCCTCCTGATAGCGGCCATGATCGCATAATTCGCGCCCATAATAATATTGTTCTCTGGGTGTCAGGCGGCGCCCTTGCGCCAGTAGACCTTCAAATATGCGCAGATTTCGGTTCGGGTCTGCCACATGAAGCTTTTTATGGTGTATGGCAATATCGCTGTATTCAATGGGGCTGGGCGCTTCGATGGCTTCGTGCACCGCGCCTTTCCAGCGGGGATGGAGCCTGCGCTGGACCAGCCGCTCGCGATAGTAGCTCATGGTCGGACGCCCCTCTGGATCAAAGGCCACGTGATACAGCATCATGACCGTGCCGACGTCCGCGGTCAATCGAGCTTTAAGCGCGATAAGCTTGTCGAGTTCCTCCGGCGGGACCACGTCATCGGCATCCAACCACAGTAAGAAATCACCGGTTGCCAGGTCAAAGGAAGCGTTACGTGCGGCGGAGAAGTCGTCAATCCATTCAAAGGACGCTACGATCGGGGTATAGCGAGCGGCGATTTCCCGAGTAGCATCGGTGGATCCGGTGTCGACGATGACAATTTCATCGACCGCATCCCGGACGCTGTCCAGGCAGCGAGCCAGCGTTTCCTCTTCATTTTTCACAATCATGCAAAGGCTAATGGTCATCGAATCGTTCCTTTCTTTTTACGCAGGCCTTGCCGGCCTTACCTTTACCTTATGCGGCAGGCGCAGGACGCGCCCCTTTCGTCGGAACGCTAAGGCACCCTACTGCAGCCTGTCGCATAACATGGTAGTGATAGACGCCTAAGGCGCTATCAATTCCGATGAAAAGGTGACAAAAGATGATGCGATATCCCAATGGAGGCTGCAGCCGGAATCACAGCTGCAATACGACCCTCCGCAACTCAGGCAATGTATTTTCAGAGCCCCTCTGCCAGACTCCGGCTATGAATTGTTGCCCGCCGCCTATGCCCTGTCCTCCGCCTTGCCCGCCGTGCCCCAGCATGACCGGCCCGACGGGCCCCACTGGGCCGACCGGCCCCATGGGCCCGCAAGGCCCCGCCGGACCGATGGGCCTGCAAGGCCCTATCGGCCCCACCGGACCGACTGGAGCGACGGGCGCTACCGGCCCCACCGGTGCGACCGGCCCCACCGGCGCAACGGGCGCCAACGGTGTAACGGGCGCGACTGGAGCGACGGGCGCTACCGGTCCCACCGGTGCGACGGGTCCCACTGGAGAACCCGGCCCCGGCCTTACCGATGCTACGACCTTTGTGCCGGGCACGGCATATTTGCAGGGCGATCTTGTGCTGTATAACGGCGCGGTGTATCGGGCTGGCGTCAATAATCCTTCGGGCACGCCGGGCACATCGCCTGACTATACCCTTCTGACGGCCACGCAGACCGGCCCGACGGGCCCCACCGGCGCGACAGGCGCAACGGGTGCAACGGGTCCCACCGGCGCGACGGGCGCGACTGGGGCGACCGGCCCCACCGGTGCGACGGGCGCAACGGGTGCAACAGGTCCCACCGGCCCCACCGGCGCGACGGGTGCCACCGGCGACGCTGGCGCTGCGGGCGCCGCAGGCGCGACGGGCGCAACGGGTGCAACAGGTCCCACCGGCCCCACCGGTGCGACGGGCGCTACCGGCGACGCTGGCGCTGCGGGCGCTGCGGGCGCAACGGGTGCGACGGGTGCAACTGGCCCCACCGGCCCCACCGGCGCCGACGCCCCCACGGATATGCTGAATGCGATTAATGCTTCAACCCAGTCCCCAGGCGCGACGACGAATTTGACCTTTGCGACGACTGCGGCCCAGGAAGGGACGGCGATCACCCATACCGCCAGCTCCGCCGACATTGAGCTTACGGAGAACGGGTTGTACTGGATTACCTTCAGCACCACTGCCAGCGCCGGCGGCGGCGCATCCCCGCCGGTAACGGCCGAATTCAAGCTGCAGCAGGATGCTGCGGATATTCCCGCCTTGGCGGCGGAAAACACGCTGACGGCGGCTAGCGACGATGCGTCTATGAGCGTGACGGGCATTGTCAATGTGACATCGGCACCTTCGACCATCACCGTTCAGAATGTGCCGGATAATATCGACTATACCAACTCCTCGATCACTGTGCTGAAAATCACCTGATAGCGGCATAAAATAAACCATGCCCCGCTTGCTCGGGTCGTATCAAGTACGATCCAGCAGGCGGGGCAATTTTCTGGCGCGAAGGGATGAGCGGGGGATATGAAGGTTACGCCGCGCGCGGCAAAAGGCGCTCTTAGGCAGCGGGCTGAAGCAGGGCGTTCAGCGATTCAATCATTTCACTGGCTCCACAGGCGTTCAGATGGGTTGCCTGGGCCTCAGTCCGGTTAAAGGCCGCATCATATTGCTCGAAAAATTCTTCCTCTGAAACGGGTTCGCCCTTCCATATGAAATAGTCCAGCGTCTGAAAGTCCGTATTGTCCTCATCAAATCCGTAGATTCCGATGGAGCGTACCTCATATTGGCCGTGCAGCAGATAGGGCTCGTCGTAGATCGGGACAAATTGCCCTTGATCGATCGTATAAATATCCACGGTGAAGGTGCCCATATTGCCGTTATCATTGCAAAGCAGATTGCCGCGCTCAATGTAGCTGGAGCCCATGGTGCGGTTGAGCTGCAGCGTGTTCAGCCCCCCATTCTCATCCACGGTGATGATCTGATCGCCTTCAGCCTCGCTGAGGCCGCTTACATACAGCTCTGGAATATCGTCGTCGTTGACGTAAATTAAACGGTATTGGCGCTGGGCTTCGTCATATCCCTGCTTTTGCTGGATATAGTCTAGATAGCCCTGCACAGCCCGTTGATATAGTGCGGGGTCCGCGGAAGAATCGCCGGCCGTCGAGTCGCCGTTCCCTGCTTGAATCCAATAGATGACATAAGGCTTTTCCTTTGCCGGATCCTGGTATTCCATGACCAGATAGGGAACCTCCTCGATTGGCTCAATTTTCAGGCGAAGGGTTTCATGGAGGCCGCTTTCATAGGCGCGTATGACGGCCACCACCTCATCCCCCTGGACGCTATAGGAGCCTGTGCCGCCGATTTCCCCAGCAATATGGTAAGAAAAATCTCCCTGGCCAAGCAATGAGGCTTCCCCAAGCTGCATTTCCGGCGCGGTTTCCAGCGTATCGTTTCCCCAATATTCCTGGAAAGAGATCTCGTTGGCGCCTTGGGTCATGGCGCTGTCCACAGCCCATGTTCCGCTAAGATTGAGATCCGGATAGGCTGGCGGCGGCTGGATGGGATCCGGCTGTTCAAAGTCGGTATAGAGATCCAGCCGATCCTTGGCGTCCGTATCATTCGATACCTCTAGGATCAGCGCCATCCTTTGCTGCGGGTTTTGGTTGTTGATCAGCAGCGCGGGGTAGAAACCAGGGGCTAGGCGGCCCTCCAGGCTGGGCGGGGTTACGCCGTCCGTATCGGTCAGAATAACCCGATGATCTCCCTGGCCGATTTGCAACTGGTAGTCCGTATAGCGTTCATTCTCTCGATCCCACACATAGAAGGCGGCGTCCGGACGAATCTGATACCGGAGATAGGGATCTGCCTGGATTCCGACAGCGTCAAAGGCTTCCGATACGCAGCTTACCTGGCGGCTGGATAGAATTCCCCGATCGCCCATCATCTGGGCCGCGCTTTCTACGCAGCGCCGGCATTGTTCAAAGGTGCAGTCCGAGGGGAACATGAGCATCGCGCGATACCACAGCTGCGCGATGAGGTCCATGTTTTGAATCGCCTTTTCGCTGTCGCCATCGATACCGTACCACATCAGATAGGCGGCATGGGAAAGAATGACGCTGTTTTCATGGGTCTCTCCGTTGGCCTGATAATCCGAATAACTCACCTGTTTTGTGAGATCCCGCTGGTGAAGGGTTCCATCCGCCATAATCCAGCTGGGCTGGCCCGTATCGCTTGCCTTGACGCATAACCCCATGATATCCGCAAAAGCCTCGTTGACCGCACCGGGGGCGCGGTTCCCCAGTAGACCCGTCGAATACCAAGCGCAGAGGTGGGAATATTCGTGCGCGACGATGTCCAGATAGGCGGAATATTGCTTTGACGGATTCGCGCTGAAGGCAATCAGTCCCCCGGGCGTCCCGTTAAAGCTCCAGCCGTGATCGGAAAAAGCATTGAGCAGGTAGTCCCACTTGTCTTTATAGGTAAGGTAGCCGGTGATGATTCCAAGCCAGGCCCTTCCGGTTCCGTCGATTGAAATACGACCAAGCTTTTCCTGATAATAATCGTATGTGTACTGGACGTGATAAAGTGCGTCGACCATCGCGGGATCGAAGTCGCGATCGCCCCAGACCAGGACGTCGCCCAAATCATCCGGAACAAAAGGGCCGTTTTGATATTCAAATCCGGCAATTTTGCGCCGGTTATCCATCATATAGTAATTGCTGCCGCTTTCAGCCCAAGTCACGTCGATAGAGCGCTCCGTACCGGATTGGCCGGGCCGCTTGATCGTGACGTCGCTATTGAGATCATTCCGCTGCGGGCAGGCGTAACAGACGGCCTGGCGGGCCGTATCGACCAGGAAAAGCTCGTGCTGGATATTCCCGTCCGCTTGAAAGTAGGCGTCGACCTGATGGGCGACGCAAGGCTCTCCCTCCAGGTCGTAGACGACGAGCTGTTCCAGCGCTTGTTCGTCAAAACTGAGATCCGTGACGCCGGAAAGACCCAGCTGCGTTTCGATATATTCCAGCAGCGCCGTGCGGATTTGATCTTCGGTCAGGGGCGTGTAATCCAGCGCTTGGGTTTGTTCAGAGGTGTTGGCGGTCCATGCAAGAGCCGTTCCCCGCTGGTCGGCCGCCACCGTTACGCTTCGCCCAAAGACGGGAAGCCCACCGCAGACCTGCTGAAAGCGATAGTAGGTATCTCCGTCCAGTGAAGCCACGGAGGCCGGCTCCAAAGCGGATTCATCTTCGTATCCGATCGCATCTTTAGCCGCCTGGAGAGCGGATGCAGTGTCTGTAATAGGGATATCGGTAAATTGACCGGTATATTGCAGAAAGCGCCCGTCAGCATAAAATGCGCCGGCATCGTGCAAAGCTGTGTTTACGGCCTGCGGCCTTAAAAGATAATAAAGCCCAAAGCCGCAGCCGGCCAGCAAGCATAGCAGGGCCAGAATCCCGCCAAGCAGGCGAATTTTGACCGGCTGCTTCTTTTTCCCGCATTTTGTACAGAAGCTATGCCCCTTTGGTATCGGGGCGCCGCAATATTTGCATTTCATAGCCATACTCCTTTTGATGTTTCTGAAATGAGCCGACGGCGTAAGCTGATGGAGCGTAACGCGCTTTTATTCTAACCCAAGCTCCAGCGCCAAGCTCCGCACAAAGCATTCGAGAACAGCCAGACGCTCATCCCAAAAACGTCTGGCCGTCGGCGTCACCATGATGTTCCGGCGGCGCTTTTCCAAATGAGGCAGCAGCCGGCGGTATGTCTCTTCATAGCTGGATTGAGGGCGTGCGCCTTCAGCCATGGCGTCCCACAGCACGTCCAGCGCGCCCTTTTCGTCAAGATTGTCCGCCTCAATCAGAAGCAGCGCATCCCGCTGGGTTTCAGGAACGAGCAGCGATTTATCGCCGTGCAGCGAAATGATTTTACGGGCTTGGGCGCGATAGTTGCCGTCATACCCGTGACCGGCCAGATAGCGGTCGCAAAGGACGGCGCTGACAGCCGGGTGCTCTGCAGGCGATACCGTATAGCCAAGGTCGTGAAAGATGGCACAGGTGGTCAGTAGATCGAGATCGCCGCCCTCCGCCGGGGCGATGCGCTCCACCCAGGCAACCACCCGGCGCGTGTGGCCGATTTTATCGCGGAATCCATGGCGGGGATCGGGGATCCCGCCGCTTTGACGGAAGATTTCCGTCACATAAGCCAGCATGGCGCGGTGCGATTGATCCATGGCGTACTCCTTTCCCCCTAAAGGCTTATCCATACTGTAACATGTTTGTAGTCAGCTGTCATGGGGAAAATGAAAAAATCCGGCCAGAAGCCGGATAAAGGCGGAAACAGTTTTTCAGTCTGAGTACAGCGGAAGATCGGTTAAGAATCCAGCCTGCTGGTATTGAGACAGCCGTTGACTGTATTGACGGGTCAGAGCCGTCTCCAACTCGTCAAGACCCCCTTGGACGAGCGCCTGCTGCAACGCAAGCCACAACTGCTCCAGCGCCTGATCGCTGGGAGCTGTGATCAGGCGCACAGCATAATCGCAGAAGAGAAGTTCCAGGCTTCGGGCTTGGCGGGCCAAATCGCTTCCATCCAATGGCTGCGCAGCCTCCATGGCAGGATTAACTACGAGCGTCGCCTGATCTTCAAGAGATAGGCATGCCTGGCGCTCATGATAAAAGTCAGCGGCCAGGTCGCTGTCGCCGGTATTCAGCTCCCGGGAAGCCCAAAGGATGGCCTCTGTTTCTGCAGAACCCATCAGGGCCCAGCGGCCAAGCCCCCATTCTGTGGGGGCAGTGTCGGCATAGGCGGTGGTAATCCACGGCTCTTTATATTGGAGCAGCCCATCCTCCCTGCGGTCGAAATGAACGCCCTCTAGCCCCCAGCGGGTTAGCTCATCTCCCGAAGGGCTCTTGAGGTATTGCATCAACTCTAGCGCCCGGGCAGGCTCTGCACAGGTGCGGGCGATATAGCATCCATATTCACCGATACCATATTGGGTCAGGATCAACGGCGCCTGCCCCGCTTCGGTTAAAAGGCTGCTCAGCGGCATATACAACGGTTGATTAAAGTCGCTATGACGTCCGCCCAGATTCCTTTGGCGCAAATAGTCGTTCACATGGGCATACCGCATGACTCCGTTGATCAGAAAGGAGCGGGAAAGGATTGCGTCGTCCTCGGATTCGCTGCGTAAATTCCGGCTGGCGTCCAGAGTCAGAATGCCGTCCTGATACCAGCGCCGCATCCGCTTAAAATAGGGAAGCCAAGCGTCGTCGCGCCAGGGGTAGCGGATATGGCCCTCATCATCCCAAACCATGCCCTGCTGTACGCCCATATATGAAGCCAGCGGATGGTCGTAATAGTAGGTAAAGTAAAAGATATGCTCAAGCCCCAGTTGCGTTCGCTGCTCTGCGGCCTGATACAATGCCCGTTCAAGGGCCTCCATGGTATCCAGGGACGCTAGGCCCATCCGCTGGGCCAGGTCACCACGGTAATAAAGCAGACGAAAGGGCATATCGGGCGCTGTGCCCGTCATCATGGTGGAGGTGGTGTCGGCGCGAAGATAGGGGATGCCTTCAGCGGCGTTATCGCTGGGATAGCTGGATCGGATGGTGTAAATGTGCCCGTCATCAGCTTGGTTGGCCAAGCGCTCCAATGCGGGGACGCCGTCCAGAAATCCAGAGCCCGTTTGCTTCGCCAATTGATCCAGCGGATAAAAAACGTCCGGATCCTCAAAACGGGCCTCTGCGGGAGCATAGGTCAGATCGCATAGCGCTCCAGCCGCCCACAATGCGTCCAGCTCAGCGCCGTCCAGTGCAACGGTAACGGGAGTAAGCGTGATGCCGGTTTCGGATTGTAGCGCTTTTATAACGGCGTCATCCGCCCGTCCGCCCATGGGCCCGCCTAGGTTTTCCTGGTAGGATAGGATGAAAAGCGACAGGGAGACGGGATGGTTAGCTTGACTTGTGGTTAGATTGCTATCGTTAATGGAATTATGGCTTGTAGTACGAAATTCATAGGGAGGTTTCATAACAGTACATGAAGTAACGTTCATCAAAATCACTACGATGAGTATCAGAATGCCTCGCAATTTCATGGTAGGCTCGCTCCTTACAAAAGATAGGGAGGAAGTCGCTAGACTACAACACCATTTTTAGGGAACCAATGATAAGCTAGGGTACAGTACTATTGCAGATAGAGCAATACATCCCACCAGCGACATATTGCCATTGATGATTTTCACGCTGGGTTACCCCACAAGATTGACAGGTTCGCCAGTGCTGCACTGAATTATAATATCGCCATCCTGTCCAATATCCAGTATGATTGCACCGAGGTTCGATCGAGAATACAGCGTGATGAGAACAGTTAGAATGATTCTCGGCGCTTGCAGTAGGCACCAAGATAGTAAGCGAAACCAACACAACCACGAATGCCATGGTATAAATCATAAACTTTCGCATTTTCTCAAACCCCTTTCATGCTGCATCGTTTCGGATGAAATGTTCCTCCCTATCTTTTATTATCATATCAGATAAAATGACAAAAGTCTTAAATCAAAGAAATAATGAGAAAAAACGAGCTAACTTTGTTCCCAAGGCGGTTGTCCGCTGGCATCAGGGGATTCCTGCGGTGCAGGCGCCTGACCGATGGCAGGGGTAAAGACCACAAAGGGCTTGCCCTTGACCATAGAGAAGGTGCCCTCCGGTACGGTGTGGGACTTTTCGGCCAGCAGCGCGCTCATGCCCTCGGGTGTGAGCAGCGGCCCCTCCTGCTCCTTAGCGCAGTTCTTCCACACGGTAAAGCGGCATCCGGAGCGCCATTGGCTGCAATAATAGGCCTTGGAATTCTCCAGCACGTCGCTTTCGCACAGAGGACACTTGCCCAGGGAAACCTTGGGCGCAGAGGGGTCATGGGTGCGGGTTTCCTGAGGGAAGGAAACTTCGGTGTTCTTTTGAGCCGATTCGCGCACGAGATCCACCACCAGGCGGCGGATCCCCTCCATGAAAGCCTCGGGATCGGCCTCGCCGCGGCCGATTTCCGCCAGCTCCTTTTCCCAGCGGCCGGTAGTTTCCGGCGAAGAAAGGGCGGAAGGCAGCACCTGGATCAGGGTGATGCCCTTATCAGTAGGCGTCAGGATCTTGCCCCGGCGGCGTACATAGCGCACCTGGATAAGCCGCTCGATGATGGCGGCGCGGGTCGCGGGCGTACCCAGGCCGGAATCCTTCATCTGCTCGCGCAGCTCCTCGTCCTCCAGCTCACGGCCGGCGTTTTCCATGGCGGAAAGCAGGGAGGCCTCGGTATAGGGGGCGGGGGGCTCGGTCTTTTTGTCGGCCAGCTTGGCGGAGGAAACCTTCTTGGTGTCGCCCACCTTCAGGGCGGGCAGCTCCTGCTCCTCGTCGGAGCGGCGCCGCTTGGGCTGCAGCGGGTCGTAAAGCTCGCTCCAGCCCTTTTGATGGATCAGGCGGCCCTTGGAAAGAAAGTGATGCCCTTCGGCCACGGTTTCCACGGTTTGATATTCCACCAGCTGATCTTCCAGGAAGATAGCAATATATCGCCGGGCGATCAGGTCAAAGAGCGCGGTTTCATCTTCATCCCAACCTTTGCCGCCGGCGGCCTTGCCGGTGGGGATAATGGCATGGTGATCGGTCACCCTGGCATCGTTGACGACCCGTCCGCCCAGCTTGCGCTCAGAGGCCATCGCTTGGGTGGCGAAGGGTTCCCAGGGGCCGCCCGTCAGCTTGGAAAGCCGCGTCTTCAGCGTTTTATATAGGTCATGAGACAGATAGCGCGAGTCGGTGCGGGGATAGGTGATGACTTTGCGCTTTTCATAGAGATTTTGAGCAATGCGCAGCGTTTTGCTGGCAGAGAAGCCCAAAATGCGATTGGCATCCCGCTGCAGGCTGGTCAGGTCGTAAAGCTGCGGCGGCTTGAAGGTGCGCTCTTCGCTGTCCACCTGGATCACTTCACCTATTTTGCCTTTGAGCTCGTCCCGGAGCCGCTCAAATTCCTCGCGGCGGGCCGGATCAATGCGGAAAGCGGCGGCCCCCTCCTCGCGGCGGGCCGGATCAAACCAACGGCCCTTATAGCGGGTGAAGGTGGCGGTCAGCTCCAGGTAGGGCTCGGGCACGAATGCCCGGCGCTCCAATTCCCGCTTGACAAGGATTGCCAGGGTGGGGGATTGCACGCGGCCCACCGACAGCAGCGTGTCATAGGTGAGCGTAAAGGCCCGGGAACCGTTCATCCCAACCAGCCAGTCAGCCTCAGAGCGGCATTTGGCCGAATGGTACAGCGTATCGTAATCGGAACCGGGACGGAGCCGTTCAAAGCCCTCTCGGATAGCCTCGTCGGTCATGGAAGAGATCCATAGGCGTTGGAAAGGCTTGGTACAACCGGCCATGATGTAGATCAGGCGAAAGATGAGCTCGCCTTCTCGGCCGGAGTCGGTGGCGCAAATGATGGAATCCACATCCTCGTGGTTCATCCACCCGGAAACCACGTCGTACTGACGCTTTACCCGCGGCAGCACCTTTAGCTTCATCGTTTTGGGCAGGATGGGGAGGTCCGCGCGCGTCCAATTCTTATATTTATCGTCCAGCTCTTCGGGCGAAGCCAGCGCGACTAGATGGCCTACTGCCCAGGTTATAATGTAATCGTCGCCGAAAAGGCAACCGTTGCCCCGGCTTCGGCAGCCAAGGACCTTTGCAATATCGCGGCCCACCGAGGGCTTCTCGGCAATGACCAGTATCTTTCCCATTGATTCCTCCAGGGCGCGGTGCGCCAGAAAATTCGTCTAAGCGCCATTGTACGCATTCCGGCGGCGCTCGTCAAGGGTTTCACCCATATTAGTATATAAAGCCTAAAATGCGAATATCCACTCCTGTATTCGACGAAAGTCCCACCAATAAGCAAGGGAATGGGCAAAAGCCTTTGCAGGATACGGGGGATCTATGGTATGCTATCCTTGAGATTAAGGAGGATATTCATGCGCTTGGACCGGTATTTGACCCTCTGCGACTTGGGAACGCGCAGGGAGGTAAAGGAGCTTATTGCCAGCGGTCGGGTGAGCGTGGCGGGCCTGACGGTGCTGAACCCGGGAGCCGCTGTGGACGGCCCGGTGACATTGGATGGCGAAAGCGTCGACTATCGGCCGCTGGTGGCCATTATGATGAATAAGCCTGCCGGACTGCTGACCGCCACGACCGACCGCCGCCAGGGTACGGTACTGGATCTGCTGCCGCCCAGAGACAGGCGAAGGGAACCGGCGCCGGTAGGACGGTTGGATAAGGACACGACCGGACTGCTTCTGATTACGGACGACGGGCAAGCCGCCCATGCGCTCATATCGCCTAAATCCGGCGTAGAAAAGCGGTATCGGGCGCTGCTGGATAAACCGGTAGACCAATCGGATGTGGAAGCTTTTGCGCAGGGGCTTCGCCTATCGGATTTTGAGGCATTGCCGGCGCGGCTGGAGCCCGGAGAGGGCTGCGTGGCATATTGCACGGTGCATGAGGGGAAATTTCACCAGGTAAAGCGGATGTTTGCAGCCCGGGGACGCAAGGTGCTGGCGCTGCACCGGGAGCGGGTGGGTAGCCTATGGCTGCCCGATACGCTGGCGCCCGGCGAATATGCCTACCTGGATATGGACACCTGGAACCGGCTGCGGGGCGAGGCCGGCCTGGGACCGTGGAAGGAGTAGCCATGTCCGGATACCGCAGAATTGCTTTTCTCGATCGGGACGATACCATCAGCCGCGATTATGCCGACAGCGAGTGGGCGGGAAAAAGGGAGCCGGAGCTTCTAACGGGCGCGCCGGAGGCCATGGCCCGCCTGCAGAGCCTGGGCTATGAGATGATCATTGTGACCAATCAATATATTATTGGCGAGGGCTTCATCACCCTGCAGGAATACACACGCTTCCATCAGCGCCTGTTGGAGCGGCTGGCGGCTGCCGGCGTGACGGTGCTGGATACGTTCTTTTGCCCGCACGGCAGGTCTGAGGGATGCGGCTGCTGCAAGCCGGAGCCGGGCTTGATCCTGCAGGCGTTGGCAAAGTATCCGGATATTGACCTTTCCCATAGTTTTATGGCCGGCGATTCCTGGCGGGACCGGGAGCTGGCCCGGCGATTTTCCCTGCCCTTTTATGGTGTGAATATGCACAAGAGCAATTATGGGCACCCCGTGGCCTCCCTATGGGAAGCCGTGGAGCGCGTAGCCCGACAGCAGGAGGCAGACCATGAATCGTAAACAAATCGAGCAGTATCTTGAACGTATCGGCCTGGATGGATCGGTCAAAGCCGATGAAGCGGGGCTGAAGGCCATCCAGCGCGCCCACCTGATGACCGTCCCCTATGAAAATCTGGATATTCTGCGAAAAGTGCCCATGCCCTTGGACGAAGCGTCGCTCTTTGACAAGGTGGTCACTCGAAGGCGCGGAGGCTATTGCTTTGAGCTTAACGGGCTTTTAGGTGCCCTGCTGACGGCGATGGGTTTTGAGGTGGAGGATTATTTTGCCCGCTTCCTCAAGGACGAGCCGGCGATCCCGATGCGCCGGCATCGTGTGCTGGCCGTCCGCGTCCCAGGGGGTGGGCGGTATCTGGTGGATGTGGGCGTAGGGTTACCCATTCCCCGGGAGCCGTTACGCTTGGAAGAAGGCCAGCAGGGCCAGTATGCCCTCAGACGGGAGCCCTTCTTTGGTTGGGTGCTGTATGACCGGGGCCGGCGGCTTTATGCCTTTACGGAGGAGCCGCAGCTGACGATTGATTATGAAGCCGCCCACTTTTGGTGCCGCTTTTCACCGGATTCCCCCTTTGTGTCCGAGCCCATGGTAGCGATCCGTACGCCGCAGGGACGGATCACCCTGGACGGCGATATTCTGCGGCGCTTTACGCCTGAAGGCGTGGAGGAAACGCAATGTCCGGAAGGCGCTGCAAGGGATGAAGCGCTGCGTTCCTGCTTCGGAATCTGCCTGTAAACCTAGGACGATAAAGCGGACGCTGAGCCCTTGCGAATTGGAGAAGGATCCATGATAAAAAAACCGGCGCAGCGCCCGCAGGGCAGGCTGCGCCGGTTGTCCGTTATAAGGAAATCGCCGGGGAGGGGAATTATGGCTCCAGTTTTACACATACGTGATTCTTGGAGCGCTTGGCCTGATAAAGCAGCCGGTCGGCATCGGCAATCAGATCGAGCGGCGTACCACTGCGGTAAAGTGCGCCGATGCTCACCGTTAAACGGATCTGCGGATGGGCCTCCAGCTGCACGCGCTCTACGGCGCTTCGGATCTGTTCCAGTTTAGGGGCAAAGGCATCGCGCGGCATATTCCAGAATATCAGCAAGAATTCATCCCCGCCATATCGGATCAGCGCGTCTGTGTTGCGGATGCAGCCAAAGATCGCCCCGGCGGCCGCCTTTAGGGCTGCGTCCCCCGTTTGATGGCCCCAAGTGTCGTTGACGGTTTTGAATCCGTCAAGATCCAGAAAGGACAAAGCGCTTAGATTTGACAGCCCCTGCAGCTGCTCTTCAAAATAATGGCGGTTATAGGCGCCGGTCAATGGGTCGACATAAAGCCTTCGGTTATAAGCCGCCACATCGTGAACGAACTGCTCCTTGCCATAGGCGCCCAGCAGCGTATCGTCGGTAACCTGGGAGACCATCTCCAAAACGTATGGAGCGCCGTCAATTTCAAGATATATAGCGATCACATAATAAATGTTGTGATCCACAAATTCAAACTTCGCCATACGGCCCTTCTGCGTTAAGGCTTTGGCGGATATGCAGTTATCGCAGCGCCGTTGCTTTTTCCATGCCGTATAGCAGCGATAGGGCTCCTCCTGCAGGGTTCCATCCGGTAAGAGCGTGAACTGGCAGCTAAGAGAAGCCTCTACAAGCCGGACGACGGGGAAGACAATCTGCATCTGGCTTATAAGCAAGCGGACTTCGTCTTTTGTCATAGCACCTCCTCGCGTGGCCTCGGACTGTTTTTCTCATCCAGTGTATCTACTTTTTGCCGCCAAATCAAGATGCAGAAGAGGATATGGTTCTGCTTTTAGGACGCCTATTCTGCATATATCGCAGAATCGACGGTTGACGTGCGCTTGAAGAAGCAGGCGCTTGCGGATATAATGGGCACGGACGGAGGGAAGAGGATGAAGTATTATCTAGCCGTAGACGTAGGCGGAACCAAAATTCTGGCCGGACTGGTGGATGAGAAAGGTCAGGTGCTCGCTTGGCGGCGCTATCCCATGCGCAGGGGCAGCCAGGAGGAAGCGCTGGCAGCGATTTTTTCGGCTTGCGACGATTTTGTCTCGAGCCTGCCGGGGCAGCCGCGGCCCGCGGCGCTGGGCTTGGGCACGGTGGGCCATATCGATCCAGAGCGCGGGTTATGGCTGCAGAGCTATAATATTCCCATTCACCGCCCGGTAGAGATTGCGCGGC
This sequence comes from Candidatus Parachristensenella avicola, assembly GCA_904420205.1. Taxonomy (GTDB): domain Bacteria; phylum Bacillota; class Clostridia; order Christensenellales; family UMGS416; genus Parachristensenella; species Parachristensenella avicola. The sequence goes on from CAJFUN010000011.1 coordinate 18,784, forward strand.
TGCTGACGGAACGCTATGGATTGCCGGCGGCAGTGGATAATGACGTGCGATGCGCAGCCCGTGGCGAATGGGCCTTTGGCGGCGGGCAGAGCCGGGTCATGTTGTATTTGAACGTCGGCACCGGTATCGGCTCGGCTCTGATATGCCAGGGAAAGTTGCTGCTAGGTGCTGATCACTATGCCGGCGAGGTAGGCTATATGGTCATGAACTGGGAAGGGGAGCCTCAGCGCCTGGAGCCCATGGCCTCGGGCGGTGGGCTGATCGCTTCGGCGCAGGCGATGTTGCCCCAGTTTCCGGAATCGCCGCTGAACCGGGGCGAATTGCATGCGGCGGCGGTCTTTGAGGCGGCCCGATCGGGCGATGCGTTGGGCGGGTTCCTTGCCCGCCGCGCAGTGGATGCACTTGGTACAGCATTGGCGAATCTTGCCAGTGCATACAATCCGGATACGATCCGCTTAGGCGGAAGCGTAGTCAAGGATCCCTGGTTCTTGAAGCAGGTGGAGCGGCGCATGCGCACCCTTTGCCTGCCGGAGACGCTTGGCGGCCTGCGATGCTTTGCCAGATCTGCGCTGGATCCGGCGCAGGTGGGTATGCTGGGAGCGGGAGCGTTGGCAATGGAGGTATATGGATGAAGATTATCGTGACGAAAACACAGCAGCAGTTCGATAGCCAGGCGGCCACGCTGGTGGCCCGGCAGCTATTGGAAAAACCCAATGCCGTGCTGGGATTTGCTACGGGCAATACAACGCTGGGCATGCATCGGCAATTGGCGGAAATGACCCGGGCGCTTGGGCTGGATTGGTCGCAGGTGCATACAGTCAATCTGGATGAATTTCTTGGCGCCGGCCATGATCATCCGTTGGGCGTGTATTGGCGGATGTACGACCAGCTGCTGGGGCATACCAACATCCCTGCGGCGAATGTCCATGTGCCGGACAGCGATCCTATGCGGGCGGAAGAAACGTGCCGTAACTTCCCGGCGCTGATTCGGTCGCTGGGCTATGTGGATCTACAAGTACTGGGTATCGGGACGAATGCCCATATCGGAATGAACGACCCCGGCGCGCCCTGGGAGGCTGATATGCGGATAACTGACATTTCGCCCTCCCTGGTAGCGGCCAAGGCCCATCTATGGGGCGGGGCCGATAAGATGCCCAAGAAGGGCATTACCATGGGCATGCGGCTGATCCTGCAAGGTCGTACGCAGCTGCTGATGGCCAGAGGAGCGGATAAGGCCCAAGCCATCCGCGCTGCGCTGACAGGACCGGTCACTCCGGCCGTACCGGCCAGCGCCTTGCAACTGCATCCCAATGTAATCGTGCTGCTGGACGAGGCGGCGTCCGCGCTGCTGTAGCGGGATAATCGTCTAAGGTTAGCGGATGAAAGGCGAACAAACGGACGTAACCACCGATAACTTGCAACAAAAAGCGATCAAGAAGATAGTATTCCTTTTTGTGGGGCCGGGAATAATGTTTTTGCTTTGCTGCCCATGCCCAAAACCTTAGCGGCTTTGTCCATGGCCTGATGCCTGCTTTGCAAGCGTTTGTGCACGGCCCGGTTTTCCAGCTTGACCTGCGGCGCAGCGGATGGGGAAACAACGGCATCTATGTTGGAATCATCCAAAGCGCGATTGACGTTCTCGGAAAGTTGGTTGACAGAGGTTTGCTGTAGCAATATATTTATATAGATAGAGAGCAGTTTTCTGTTGGGGAGTGCATCTGCGCGTAACCGGCTTATCTGCTCTCTATTCTTATGTCTGCTAGAAATTGTGATAGACTGAAGATTGATTAGATCCTATAGGGTAATTCTGTTGCCCCTGCCGGTTGCTACGATGGCGGATGCCGTATGGCCACGCCTACCTGCACGCAATTGAACGTTTCCACAGACCAATTTTTGCATTATGCATTGTGCATCGGGGAGCCATTCCGTGCGATGGATTTGGAGAAATCATAGCAAAGGCTACCGGAGCGAAGCTCCGGTAGCCCTTGGACTGTTATGTAATCAATGGGTTATGATTTGGGACGCAGCTTGCGTCTTTCGCCCTTTTCATCCTGAACCACGATGCTCTCCAGGTGTTGGCGGAGGCTCAGCTTATAGGCGTCGATATACGCCCGACGCAGAGCGGCTTGCTCGGACGCTTCCTCTGCAGTAAGCCCTTGAGCCGTCTTGCTCTTCCGGGCCAGAAAGTTGATACGGTCAATCTTTTCTTGATTCATGGCGATACTCCAGCTTTTTTTCCTAGCATACCATGAATCGCCAGGCCGGTCAAAGGATGAGATAGCAGCCCATGCCCAGCACGCCTGCGCCCAACATAACCCAAATCGGGTTAAGCTTAAATCTGCGCAACACAATAAGACTGACAGCGAAAAGCGCGGCGCCGATCCAATCAAAATGGCGGCCGTCGTCGCCGAATAAAGCCAGCAGAGCGATGGTAAGCCCAGCCGAAGCGATCAAAGCCACGACCGCGGGGCGAAGGCCCTGCAACACGCCTTTAAAGATACCGTTGTCCCGCAAGCGCTTGTAGCAGATCGATAGGGTGATGGCGATGACGCAGGAAGGCAGCACGCAGCCTGCTGTGGCGATCAGAGCGCCGGGGATACCGCCAAGACGGATACCTACGAATGTGGCGGCGTTTACGCCGATCGGCCCGGGCGTCATTTCAGCGAGGGTGACCAGGTCCGCGAACTCTGTCAGCGTTAGCCACCCGTGCAGGTCCACCACCTGGGCCTGAATGAAGGGCATCGCTGCATTGCCGCCGCCGAAGCTAAACAGCCCGATTTGGAAAAAACTCCAGAAAAGCTCAAGCAGGATCATATGCCGCCCTCCTTCCGGTGCAGGCGGAGGCATGCGCTTACCCCACCGATTAACGCGGCTGCCAGGACCACAAATGCTGCGTTGACCGCTAAGAAACGGCTGGCGATAAAGGCCAGGACCATTAGCGCCAGGCCAAACCAGCGCTGGTTGCGCCAAACATTGCGGCCCATGGTGATCACGACGTCGGCAATCACCGCCGCAACGGCGGCGCGCATGGCTTTGAGAAGCGCGCCTGCCGCTGCGTTGTCACGAATCTGCTGGTAGAAGACCGATACGATAGAGATAATGATCAGCGGCGGCAGTACCGTGCCCAGGATGGTGCACAGGGCGCCGGGCAGTCCGGCTACCTTGTGGCCGATGAGAATGGACGCATTGACCGCGATCGGCCCCGGCGAGGATTGGGCGATGGCGGCCAGATCCATCATCTCCTCCTCCTGCAGCCAGCCAAGCTCATCCACGAACTTCTTGCGCAGAAGCGGTATGATGACAAAACCGCCGCCAAAGGTAAAGGCGCTGATGTAGAAGGTACTGGTAAATAGCTTTAAATACGTTTTGTATCCCATAGATGTCTCCCTTCCAATGCTTCTTATCCTATTGTACGCCTTGCTGATCAATAATGAAAATAGTATAATAGTATATATTTCATAATAAAAACACTATGAGTGAGGACGAAAATGACGCTCCGGCATTTGAAAATATTTGTAGCGGTGTGCGACGAGGGCGGAGTCACAGCGGCGGCCCGGGCGCTGTATATGGCGCAGCCGTCGGTAAGCCTGGCGCTTCAGGAACTTGAAGGCTACTATGGCGTTCCCTTCTTTGACAGGATCGCCCGCAGGCTGCACCTTACGCAGGCGGGAGAACGCTTTTTGACCTATGCCCGGCACATCCTATCGATGTATGAAGAGATGGAACAAAGCGTGCGCAACTGGGACGGCGCGGGATTCTTGCGCGTTGGGGCCAGCATTACCTGCGGTACCTGCTTGATGCCCAAACTGGCCAAGGATTTTGCCCGGCAGTTTCCCCAGGTAGAGCTGCAGGTGACAGTGGATAACTCTAACAGCCTGCAGCAGCGGGTGCTGGAAAACCGGCTGGATCTAGCGCTGGTAGAAGGCGTAAGCCCCTGGGAAAAGTTGAAGGTAATCCCTTTTTTAAACGACGAGCTGGTGGTGCTCTGCCCGGCGGACGATCCGGCGGCAGAGGCCGGCGTGATCACGCTTGAACAGTTGGCTCAGGCCAAGCTGCTGCTGCGGGAGGAGGGCAGCGGCACCCGAGAGCTGATCGATTCGGTGATGCGTGTGGAAGGATGCACCCTTCACCCGGTATGGGAAAGCATTTCCACCGGCGCCATCCTCAGTGCGGTGCGTGCGGGGCTAGGGCTGACAATCCTACCGGAGCGGCTGGCCCGGGAGGAAATGCGCCAGGGCGGGGTGCGCCGCTTATCGGTAAAGGGCGTACGGTTTCCTCGTCACCTTTCGGTGGTGCACCATGAGCATAAATTTCTTTCGCCATCGGCTCAATATCTGATCGAGCTGTGTCTCAAGCTGGGCCGGCAGGAGCCATAGGGGCATTATGGACAAGGGGAACAGGAAAAAGGGCGGATAAATTCCAAAATCCGCGCCGAAACGGCTGAAAGGCTTGTGAGTTGGGGAAAACCTGATATACTAACATTGATCGTTATCTTGTACATTTGGGCATCATTATGCCAGGCAAAGCCGCTTGTCAGCAAGCGGCTTTGTTATGGATTTAGGGGAGCGGGGATGGATATGGAGACGGATAGGTTATTCTCCAAGCAGGACTTAAAGCGGTTGATTATTCCGCTGGTGCTGGAGCAGCTTTTGGCGGTGACCATCGGCATGGCCGATACGGTGATGGTATCGTCGGCCGGCGAAGCGGCGGTGTCCGGCGTTTCCCTGGTGGACACCATTAATGTGCTCCTAATTAATATTTTTTCCGCGCTGGCTACGGGCGGCGCGGTGGTGGCGTCCCAATACCTGGGGCGCCGGGAAGAGGAGAATGCCTGCGCCAGTGCGCAGCAACTGGTAGCCACGATCGCCATTCTGGCCCTGGCGATAATGGGCGTTTCATTGGCGGCAAAAGACTGGCTATTGCGCTTAATCTTTGGCGGCATTGAGGCCGATGTGATGCGCAACGCGCAGATTTACTTTTTGCTTTCGGCGCTGTCCTATCCGTTCCTCGCCATCTATAATGCCGGAGCGGCTCTTTTTCGGTCGATGGGCAATTCTAAGATCTCGCTGGAAACCTCGGTGGTGATGAACCTCATTAACGTTATCGGTAATGCGATTACCATTTACGGATTTCAGATGGGCGTATTCGGCGCGGCGCTGGCAACGCTGATTTCACGGATTGTCGGCGCTGTGGTGATGCTGGTGCTTCTGCGCAACCGCGCTAACCCCATCCATATCGTCAGCTATCGGCGCTTGACTTTGCGGTTTGATATGATAAAGCGCATTTTGCAGGTAGGCGTGCCCAACGGCCTGGAAAACGGTATGTTCCAGTTCGGAAAGATCCTGGTGCAGGGGCTGATCGCTACCTTTGGCACTTCCGCCATCGCAGCCAACGCGGTGGGCAATTCCGTAGCGGGAATCGCCATCATACCGGGGTCCGCCATTGGCCTTGCGATGATTACCATTGTGGGCCGCTGCGTCGGCGCGCAGGATTACGATCAGGCGAGATATTATACCAAGCTGCTTATGAAGATGACATATGGTTCGATGTTGTTTCTAAACCTTGCGGAAATGCTGGCATGCCGGTGGATCATCAGCTGCTTTCATCTGTCCCCAGAGGCGTCGTCCATTGCCTTTGAGATTCTGATCGCGCACAGCATATGCTGTATTTTCATCTGGCCGATGTCCTTTACCCTGCCCAATGCGCTGCGGGCGGCAGGGGACGCGCGCTTCACCATGATTTGCTCGGTGATCTCCATGTGGACTTGCCGGGTTATTATGAGCTACGTATTGGCACAGGGCTTGGACATGGGGGTAATGGGCGTGTGGATCGCCATGTTTATGGACTGGGTCGTTCGGGCCGTTATTTTCTATTTTCGCTTCCGGGGCCCAAAATGGACGGAGAAAAAAATTATTTGACGCGCGGCCTTTTCGCGGGGAACAAGCCGAATTTGAACGGTTTGTTCCCTTTTTTCATACATTATTTATGTCAGCATCGGGCATGCTGATTTTATCCTAGCATAAGGAGGTTCGGTTATGAACCCTTTTACTTTACATCCGGAATCCGTCGACTCGACCATTGAAAACTGGAAGGAACTGTATCCCTACAGCTATCACAAATACGAGGTCGATCCCTTTACCCGGCTGCGCGTCATTCTGATGAATGGCACGGAGTTTGAAGCGGTGTGGTTCTCCCATCAGTTTCACCGGCATACCGACAACAACGACCTGCGGCGGGAACTAGCGCTCTTGCGCCGCATCGAGCAGCAGCAGCAAAAGAAAATCTCTTGCTTGAAGCCCAAGGACGAAAACGTACTGGAACATACCATTGGGTATGAGCAGCTGGCGGTAGAGCTGACGGCGATCCTGGCGCAGCGAGAGCCCGACGCCTATGTGAAAATGGCGCTGGACTTCGCCCTGCTGGAAGACTTTGACCATCTATACCGGTATGGCGACCTGCTGGAAATGGAGCAAGGCGAATTGGCCGAGCGCCTGGTAGGCTGCTATACGGAAATTATGCCGGCCCGGCCCACCATTGCCCATCACCGGTACCCCTTTGATTCGGTCAAGCGGCATGTGGACTTTATGTCGGCCGAGCCTATCACCAAGCTGGACGTCGCCATTATCACGGCTGCGGAGCAGCAGACCATGAACTACTATATGAACAATGCCTGCTTCCATCCGACCGACCTTGGGCGGCAGCTCTACCAGGAGATCGCCATGATCGAGGAGCAGCATGTAAGCCATTATGGCAGCTTGCTGGATCCCAATGCGACCTGGCTGGAAAGCCTGCTGCTGCATGAATATACCGAATGTTATCTGTATTACTCCTGTTATGAGGATGAAACGGATCCCTGCATCAAGGCGGTGTGGGAGCGCTGCTTCCAGCAGGAGGTGGCCCATCTGCACCGGGCGGCGCAGCTGCTTTCCCAGTATGAAGGGAAGCACTGGCAGCAGGTGATCCCCAATGGCGAGTTCCCCGAGCTGCTGCGCTTCCGCGGCAATAAAGATTATGTCCGCAGCGTGCTGAAGAATACGGTTTGGCTGACGGCTGACCTGGAGGACTACCGGCCCGTTGGAGAAATGCCCGCCAACGCCAAGTTCTTCTTCTATCAGGGCGTGGTGAATCCGGACGTCAATATGGTCAACAGCCATCGGGTGATCGAAGCTTCGATCTGCCAAAATGGTCAGGATTACCGTTACGAGGACAGCCCCAACCCGATCCCTGAGCTACAATGCCGCACCCAGGACAACACATCAGTGGGACGCGATCCCAACCACAAATAGCGCAAAGGCCCAGCGTAAAGCCGCCGGGCCTTTTTCTATAGGGGAAAGCTATGGACAGAGGCGGAAAAAGCCGGTATGATAGATCCGAACGGATAGGAGGAATACCATGAACGCAAAGGAATGCATACTGGCTGGGATCGCGCCGGTTGAGGAGGCGCTTCGGCGGGCTGGAGAAGATCCGGCTATGTTCCGCCAGTGTTTTATGAACACGCTGGATACCACGCTTACACAGCAGCAAGACGGAACGAGCTTTGTTATCACCGGGGACATTCCCGCCATGTGGCTGCGGGACTCGACCGCCCAGGTGATGCACTATGTCCGCTTTGCGGATAAGCCCGCGGTTGCAGCGCTAATTGAGGGACTAATCGAGCGGCAGATGCGCTACATCCTGCTGGATCCCTATGCCAATGCCTTTAACCTAGAAGCCTCGGGAGCCAAATGGTCGGAGGACCGGCCAGCGCAATCCCCTTGGGTGTGGGAACGTAAATACGAGATTGATTCGCTTTGCCATCCCGTGCAGCTGGCCCACGCCTATTATACCTGCCATCCGACGCCGGCTATTTTTACTTCGGCCTTCCGGCAGGGGCTGCATCGGATCGTGGAGATTTTTGCGGCCGAGCAGCGCCATGAGGCGAGCCCCTATTGGTTTGAGCGGGACGATTGCCCGCCCAGCGACACGCTGCCCAACGGCGGCAAGGGAACGCCGGTTGCTTACACCGGTATGACCTGGTCAGGCTTTCGCCCCAGCGACGATGCCTGCCGCTACGGGTACCTGATTCCGGCTAACCTCTTCGCCTGCGTTACCCTGCGCCGCATTGCTGCATTCGCGCGGGTGATGGACGATGAAGCGCTGGCCGGACAAGCGGAGCAGCTGCACGAGCAAATTGAGCGGGGCATCCAGGCCTACGGGTTGGTGGAGCATGTCAACCACGGATTGATCTATGCCTATGAGACAGACGGCATGGGGCGTTATACGCTGATGGACGACGCCAACGTGCCCAGCCTGCTGTCGCTGCCTTATTTAGGCGTCTGCGATAAGGATGACGCCCTATATCGCCGCACACGGAGCTTTGTGTTGAGCATGGATAACCGGTATTATTACGAGGGCCCTTATGCCAGCGGTGTAGGCAGCCCCCATACTCCGGCAGGCTATATTTGGCCGATCGCTCTATGCATGCAGGCGCTGACCAGCACCGATCAGAAAGAAATTACGGATTTGGTGCGCATGCTACTTTCTACCCACGGCGGTACGGGCTTTATGCATGAGAGCTTTGATCCCGCCAATCCTACCCAGTATACCCGTGCTTGGTTCGCCTGGGCCAATTCCCTCTTTGGCGAGCTGATGGTTTCGCTCTATGAACAGGGGATCCTGGAGACGGTAGTCCGGGAGGCCCGTGCCGAGCGTTCCTAATCTTTTACCCGGCACTTTGGCCCGGGTAAGCATAGGATGGGCTTTATGAAAAAGAACATTATCATAGCCGGCGTCCCCAGGGCTGGCAAAAGTACGGCGGCCCATATGCTGGCGAAGGCAACCGGATATCCCCATATCAGCATGGACGCCGTAATCGCGGGGTTTGAGGCGGTATTCCCCAACTTGGGCGTGCATACTGATCAGGGGCTTTCCTCCATGGGAACCTTTGTAAAGATCAGTGGCCTCATTGCGCCCTTTATGAACGCGATGATGGAAAGCGATGAATACGATAAGTTTCATCAAGGCATGATTTTGGACGTTTATCAGCTGCTGCCCAAGGATTATGCGGCTTTGATGAATCCGGACATGTGCGATGTTTATTATCTGGGTACGGCGGATGTGACGGCGCAGCAGCGGCTGGATCTGCTGCTGGCCTACGACACGCCTCAGGAATACACGTATGAAATGCCCCTGGCTGAAAAGCGGGAAAATTGCGCAGATATGGTGGAACAGAGCCGAATGATCCGCCGGGAATGCCGGCGGCTGGGATTCCCTTATTATGAAACCTCGTTTCAGCGAGAAGAGACGTTGAACCGCCTGGTCGGGGATATCCTTCGGACCCTATAGCGGGCTTTATAAAAAGGGATCGCCCTGCCGTTGAATAGGCGGGGCGATCCTTTTAACGTTCGGAATGGTTGAAAAGCCTGTCGTATTCATCGCGCAGTATAGCAAAATTGAGCCGGTCGATCCGGCGCCCGCCCAGATAGACGGCCTGGCGCTGCACGCCTTCCAGGACAAAGCCGGCCTTCTCCAGCGATCGACGGGCCCCGGGATTGGTGGCCAGCGTATCGGCGGTGACCCGCTCCAGGCCCATGTGCTCGAAAGCCAGACGAAGGATAAGCGCCAGCGCTTGGCTGCCGTAGCCTTTGGCGCGATGTTCCAAGCGGGCGATTCCCATCCCCACCGAACAGGTACGGTTCATCCGGTCGATGTCCTGCAGCGCCACATCGCCGATTACCGTGCCATCCTGTAGGAAAATACCCAACCGAACATTCCTCTCTCCTTGAAGACGCTGAATTTCTTCAAACCATTCATCGGCCTTCTCAACGGAATGGCCGATATTGAAGTCCTCGCCGGGATGCTCGAAATCATATTCATTATCCTGCCAGATGCGGCGGCAGTCCTCCCGTTCCAGCACGGTGAGGACGATATCTTTTCCTTCCATTTTCAGCATGGCAATTCTCCCCTTCTAGATCGGGCACTGCAGCGTTTGACTTTCCCGCCGTAGCGCCTACGTGTACCGGCCAGCTCCTTCGGCGTCGCCGGTAGCGGTCATCCCACATCTCTTCGGGCGTCCGCCGCCATACCGGGACTTTCCGAGGCGTATCGTCGCGGACACGGAAAAAAGATGCTCATGCACATGGGTATCACCATTCCCCGGAAGCTCGTAGCTCATCTGTTCCCGGTATAGGGCTTCGGCGGTTAAGGCCATCTCTTCCAGATTTTCAGCCCAAAGGCCCGAGGGGGCTGATAAAGCTCCGGTACGCGCCCCTTGCACAGCAGCAGGATATCGCCTTTAATTTGTTGATGACCGCCAAGCACAATGATACCGGTTTACCGTTCACAGACCCAATAGGGATTGCCTCCTTGGGTTATCTGCCCGGCCGCTCACAGATAAGCCATGCATGAATTGCTTCCGCCTTGTCGGAAATAAAAGCGGCCGGCGATTGCCGGCCGCTTCATACTACAGGAAAACGCGCTTTCGGAAAATGCGGCTGAAGGTGCGGATGAACTCCGGCGCCTCAAATACAGCCTGCGCAGTGACCTCCAGCCGGTTGGCCAGGGCCTGGATTTCCGCCCAGCGGGCTTTCATGGACGCGTCGTCCCCGGTGGCGCGGGCATAGAGCATCCGCCCCACCAGCGAAGCGAGGGGCGCCTGCTGGGCCAGATAATCCCAGCTGCGGGCCTGGGTCAGATCGGGCAGGTTTAGGTTGCGCTCAATGATGGGCTTAAAGGCTTCCACTACGCCGGGAATTTGAGCAAAGCCTGCCGCAGCCTCGGGATCCAGGACCGGGCGCTCCTGACGGCAATACTCCGGCATGCATAGGCGGGAGAGCGTTTCCAGATAATCCTGGGCCAGCGGGGCGTCGGCGCCGAAAGCGGCTTTGAAGAAAGCCGTCTTGGCTGCCTCGTAGTCCAGCTTGCCCTGCCACAGCGCCTTGCCCATCAGATTCTGCCCCAGGCTGACGGGCAGATGGCAGCGGGTGATCTGGCAGCTGATAAGGCCGTCAAGCCCCAGGGCCTTCAGGTTGGCGATGTCCTCCACCAGGATGCGGGAGAGGGCGCAATCGCCCAAGTCGAAGTTGTGATCCCACATATAATGATAGTCGTAGACAAAGCTATCGCCGCTGAAAATAGCCTGCCACGCCTTCAAGTAGGTCAGGGAATCGCCCACTGAACGGGGAAGGTCGATCTTGTTGCGCACAAAAGGCGCCATCTGCCCGGTGGCGGTGGTTTCATAGCTGGCGCTATAGGTGCGGGTGATGGGCGCGAACATGAGCGTGAAGCGGCTGGTATTTTTGAAGCGAGCCGTCTTGGGCGGCCAGAGCAGCTCCAGATAGAGCAGAAAAACGAGCTTGGTGGGGCAGCCCTTCTGGGTTAGGATCTCATCCACTTCGTTAAGCATGTCCACGTATAGATCCGAAGGCGTGGTCGCCTGGCAGGCGGGGCACTCGCATTGGTTGTTGGGCGCGTCGGCCAGCCAGATATGCACATAATCCATCTCGTGATGGGTCGTGCAGTATTCCACGATGGTGTCGATAAAAAGACGGCGGGCTTCAGGGTTAGAATAGCATAGATTGGTATTGATGGCGACGCCCTGCTTTTCGTTGGGCGTGAAGCCGGCGAAAAGGTTATGCTTGCCGTCGATTTCGGCGATGAGCTTGCGGCGCTCGGGATCCACATCGTCGTTATTGGTCATATACCAGCCGTTGGCGTCCAAACCCAGGCACTTGGCGGTCCAGCCGTGCCCGACGCCCTGATGGATCAAGCCCCGGCGGGCGAGCATGGCGCTGTAGTCCTCAACAAAGCGATCTACCGTAGCCTCGGATACGGGCGTGGGAGTAAAGACGGGATTATCGGTGTGATTATACCAGCGGTCGAAAAACTCATAAGGCCGGAAGAATTGGGTGAAATAGGTGTTCATTCCCACCTTAGGCAGGTAATCCACCATGTTGGCCACGTTTTCAAAGCTGTTAGCCCCCTCGATGCAGATACCGCGGTGGCGGTAGGCCGGGGTTTCAGACAGGTCGACGTCAAGGGATGCGCTGTCCCGGGCCGGTACGTATTCACCATCGCGTCCGGGCCGCAGAAATTCGCATCCTGCCTCGGTGAAAAAGCGGTAAACGGCCATCAGCACGCTGCGGGGGTTGGTGCCGGTGATGGCGCCTTTGCCCTCCTTTACGCGGATAGCGATACCGTCGTCATAGCGGGGATCGGCCACCTGGGGCGCGGCCAGCGGGGTGTTCAAACCGATCGCGAGCGCGTCCGGGTCATCGTTCGCATCCTCAACGGATGCAAACGGATCCAACCGAGCCATCAGGCGCTTGAATTCTTCCGCGGCAAAGGCGGTGGCGGTGGAGTCGTCTGTGAGGCGAAGCTTCCAAATCTGAGCCATGGGATACCCTCCTTCTGTTATTTGTGTTCAGTATAGCATACATACCGGAAGTTATCGAGACGATAGAGAGAAAGAAGCCCTTTATTCAGCCATAGCATAGTCGGCGTAAACGTATCCCGCCAGCGGCAATGAGGCAGCCGCTGCCCGCCCATGGGCGGCAGGCCGGAGCGGGATAACAAGGATTTCATGCGGAGAAGGAGGCGACGCCCGAAAAAGAAGAGCAAGCGGCCGTCCGGCCCAATGAATCCATGCAATCGGCGATAAGCAAAACCCCGACCCTTGGACGAAACAATCCTCTGCCTGCGAAGATCGGCCCGGCAGGATATCGTGCTAATCCGACGGATGAAACGATCAGGAAAGACCGTCCGGGAATAAAAAGGAGAGACGGGCTATTTCGCCCATTCGCCCCGCCCCTTAAAGTCGACGCCCATTATCGTGCGCGCCTGATCCATCAAACGTATAGCGTTATGGGAATGTTGGGCATAGTCGGGGTTCATAACGCCGGATTCGGCCTGGGTAATAAAGTCGGAAAGCTCATAGGCCATATCGCCCCCGGGTCCCATCTCCACAGGGAAAACCTGGGCCTGTCCGCCGCGGGGGATCAGGGTGACCGACTTGACAACCGAGATACCATCCAGCAGCAAAACCCCATCTTCCCCCTGAATCTGACTGGGCGTTTGGGCCTGGGTGATTTTGGAATAGAGAATATCGCAGAGCATGTCGTCATAGGCGGCGAGTAGAGAACCCTCGCCGTCCACACCGGTGTACAGGAAGACGGAAGCGCCGGTCAAGCTGTTGGGCATGCCAAAGAGAAGCTCCATGGCATGTACGCAGTAAATCCCAATATCCATGAGCGCGCCGTTGGCCAGCGTGGGGTTGAAGGCATTCTCGACAATCCCACGGCGGAATTTGTCATAGCGGGAGGAGTACTGGCAAAATTGCAGCGTTGCCCGCCGCACCCTGCCGATACGTCCCATCAGCTCCCGCACTAGGGCCAGGCCCGGCGAATGGGCAGGGCGCATGGCCTCCATCAGTACGACGCCGTTTTCCTGCGCGGCCGCCATCATTTCGGAAAAGTCGGCCTCACATATGGCCATGGGCTTTTCGCAGAGGATATGCTTGCCAGCCCGCATCAGAGCAATGGCTTGCTCCTTGTGGCATAAGTTCGGGCTGGCGATGTAGACGGCGTCAACGGCGCTGTCGGCCGCCAGCGCCTCAAGGCTGGTATAAGTTTTAGATACGTCATAGTGCGCGGCGAATTCTTCGGCACGCTGCTGGGTGCGGGAATAAACGGCCTCATAGACGAATCCGGGACAATGCCGGGCTGCGTCAAGCATCTGGTCGACGATAAAGTTAGAGCCGATGGTGGCGAAGCGGATCATGTTAATCTCCTTTGCGCTCATTTCAATGTAAGACGAGTATACCATACTCTGGGGGACGGTACGAGACGGATATGGGCAAAAATGACGAAATTTAATCATCCTGATGCATGGTATACCATGATGATTCGTGATAAACTGTCCCCTGTTTTGTGGGAAGAAAATGAGAAAGAAGGATCATTATGCGATTTCACCTGAAGGACGCGCGCTTTTTCGCGCTGTTCAATTTCCGCGACGAAAAGGCCAAGGGGCGCAGCTGTATGCTGCTGTCCTCGGTGGTAGCATCGGTGATCTCCTGGCTTACCACGGGGCTTTTCTACACCAGCTTTTTGATGGCCAACGGTATTGATATCGTCAATATCGGCATTATCACCTTTGTGCCCTTTATAGCCAACTGCTTCAGCATTTTTTCGCCCAGCATCCTGGAGCGCTTTAAGAGGCGAAAGGCTGTGCTGGCTGCCAGCCGGGCGGCCTATTATACGCTCAACATCCTAGGTATCACGGTAATGCCTTATTTTGTCCAGGATCCTTCGCTAAAGATGACCCTGTTTGTGGCGATCGTGTTCTCGGCCAACATTATCAACGCCTTGTTCACAAGCGGATATCAGGTCTGGCAGGTGAACTTTATTCCCAATGAAGTCCGGGCCGAGTACTTTTCCGCCAACACCCTGATCACCGCCTTCATCGGCTGTGGGGCGGCCCTGGTTTCCAGCGTCGTGGCCGATGCATTGGCCGGCTCGCCCTATCAGGATACCATCATCGTCCTCTTTCGTTATGCGGCCTATGCGCTGGCCCTGCTGGACGTGCTCATCCTGTCGCTTCCCAAGGAATACCCGTACAGCCAAACACAGGCTAAGCCGCGTTTCCGGGATATTTTTATTAAGCCCTTTCAGCACAAAAAATTTGTCATGACGATGGGCATCGTCTTTGCTTGGACCTTCTGCATTAACGTGCCGCTTTCTTCGGTTAACTATTATCTTATCAATAACGTGGGTGTGGATTATACTTTTATCTATACGATTAATATGTTCTATCCCATTTTCCTTTTGATCTTCCTGCCGCCGTGGAAAAAGATCTTGGGGCGTCTGGGATGGTTCAAAACGTTCGCCTATGCAGCCCTTCTGCATATCCCCACGAATCTTTTATATTCCTGCGTGACGAGCCAGACTTACCTGTGGGCGCTGCCGACGCTGCGGCTGGCGCAGCACCTATTCGGCGTTGGGCTGAACGTAGCCTATGCCAACATGGTCTATATCAATCTGCCGGAGAGCGATCAAACGAATTATATTTCTTTCCATATCTTGGTGGTCAATATTGCAAGCTTCCTGGGCATGATGGCGGGTACGAGTTTTGTTGCCGCATGCCCCGACCTTGTGCTGAACCTATTCGGGCTGGAATTTACCAACGTGCAGATGCTCATGTGGGTGGAGGCATTGGGAGATTTGCTGGTGCCGCTGGCAGTGCTGAAGCTGCTGCCCAAGATCAGCCCCGATACGCCGTAACCCAAAGGCGGGTGGGCATAGGCTGAGAAAACTTGAAAAGCGCAAAGGCTGGCGCAGGAAAACTGCGCCAGCCTTTGTATATTTTTCCAGATAGGCGACCGCTATCCTTTGATCGTGCCGTCTGGATTAAAGACCGGCAGCTTTTCCAGGTAAATGATGTCATCCCGGCCCTGTGCGTCGCCTTCGGCCAGAATGGCCATACGGCCTACAATGTTACCGCCGACCTGGGTGACCAGCCGTTCAATTGCCTCCAGCGATTCGCCGGTGGAAATAACATCGTCCACAATGAGCACCCGGCGGCCGCGAATCAGCTCGACTTCGTCATGGCCCAGATACAGCGACTGCAGATGATCGGTAGTGATGGAATTCACATCGGTCGAAACTACATCCTGCATATAAAGCTTAGGCGCTTTACGGGCGATAATATAATGATTCTCGCCGGATTGCCGGGCCATCTCATAGATCAGCGGAATACCCTTGGCCTCGGCGGTGATCATGATGTCATGGGGCGGCGCTTTTTCAAGCAAGGCGGCGGCGCAGGCGCAGGTCAGCTCCACATCGCCAAAGATAATGAAAGCGCCTATATACAGCTGATCGTTAACGCGGCAAAGCGGCAGATCCCGCGTAAGGCCCGCGATCTTCATGGTGTAGCTCTTGTTCACGGATGCATCTCTCCTAGCAATCATCATATTCCAATAAGGTTTTATCGTAAAAAATGGGATATTGCAAGCCCTTTTTTGTAAATCGCAGCCTTTTTTCGCCAAGGGGAGCAGTATGGGCCGAATTGACCAGGTTTTTCCGTCCGAGGGCTCAGCAGATCAAAATCCGCCATGGCCGGGAGCCGGCGTCCACAGTATACTAAAGAAAGGAGGTCGGCATGGACAATATCTGCAATGAATCTTGGGCGCGCAGCCGCCGTCCGGGCCCCGAGCGGGTGCTGCAGTTCGGGGAGGGGCGTTTCCTTCGGGCCTTTGCTACGCGGATGGTGGATGAGATGAACGAAGCGCTGGAGATGGACTGGGGTGTTTGCGTGGTTCAGCCCCGGCCAGGCTGCGGCGTGGAAGCGTTGAACCGGCAAGATGGCCTTTACACCGTATGGCTGCGGGGAATGGGTGAGCACGGGCCGGTGGAACGCCTCCGCCTTATCCGCTCGGTGACCCGCGGCCTGGATCCCTATAGGGATTTCGAGGGGCTGATGGCCTGCGCCCGCAGCCGCGATCTTAAAGTTGTCGTCAGCAACACGACAGAGGCCGGCATCGTATACCGGCCGGAAGACCGGCTGGAGGACGCTCCGCCATTGTCCTTTCCGGGGAAGGTTACCCGGCTGCTGTGGGAGCGATATCAAGCCTTCCATGGCGTGGGCGGCGGGCTGATTTTCCTCCCCTGCGAGCTCATCGAGCATAATGGAGACGCGCTGTTGGACTGCGTGCGCCGCCATGCGGCGGCCTGGGCGCTGGGCGAGCCCTTTCTTCGCTGGCTGGAGGAGGAGCATATTTTTGCCAATACGCTGGTGGATCAGATCGTGACCGGCTACCCTGAAGCGGATGCGGATGCGGCCTTTACGCGCTTGGGCTATCGGGATGCGCTGCTGGATGCGGCGGAGCCGGACAGCCTGTGGGTCATTGAGGGGCCGGACACGCTGCCTGCTCAGCTGCCCCTGGCTCAAGCGGGCTGCCCCGTGGTATTTACACGCGACGTGGAGCCCTACCGCCTGCGCAAGGTGTCGATGCTTAACGGTCCGCACACGGCCATGGCGGCGGTGGGACTGATGGCGGGCCAGGATACGGTGGGCGATTGCATGGGGGATCCAGCCCTTAAGGCCATGGTCGAAGCACTTCTTTTCCGGGAAATTATGCCGGCGATGGGCTTGGAGCAGGAGCGCGAATTTGCGTATAAGGTGTTGCAGCGCTACCGTAATCCTTACAACCGGCACATGCTCGCCAGCATCGCCATGAACTCGGCCAGCAAATTCCGCGCGCGGCTTTTGACGCCGCTTAAGCGCTTTTATGCCGGGACGGGCCGCCTGCCGCGGCTGATCGTCCTTTCGATGGCTGCCCTGTGCGCGCTATACGGACAGCGGCGAGCCGCGATATCCGAGGATGCCGCCATACTGAACGCCTTTGCCCCGCGGGCAGGGGAAGGCTATGCATGCCGCACGCGCCGCCTCTTGGCCGACGGCAGCATTTGGGGAGAACCGTTGGACAAGATACCGGGCTTGGCGGAAGCTGTAGGGCGCGACCTGGAGGCAGTGGAGCAAAGGGGGATGGCGCGTGCCTTGGAAGCGGCCATGGAGGAGGCGCGCGATGCATGAAGCGTGGATTCGGATTCATCCCGACGATCATGTAGCCGTCGCGCTTCGGGCGCTTCCTGCAGGAACGCGGGTGTGCGGCGTTACCCTGAAGGAGACGGTGCCTGCCGGCCATAAAGCGGCGCTGGTAGCGCGGCCGGCCGGGGAGCCCATCTTGAAATATGGCTGCCCCATCGGTATTGCCACCCGAGCCATTACCCCCGGGGAATGGGTGCATACCCATAATTGCCGAACCGGGCTGACGGCGCAAGCGGCATACCGCTATGCGCCTCAGGCGGCTACGCTGCGTGAATCAAGCAGACCGATGGACTTCCAGGGCTATCTGCGCCCGGATGGCTGCGCCGGCATTCGTAACGAGGTGTGGATCCTGCCCACCGTGGGATGCGTCAACCACACAGCTCAGCGCATCGCTGAGCGGGCGCGAGCCTGCTTTGGCGGGCGGGTGGACGGCATATGGGCCTATCCGCACCCTTATGGCTGCTCGCAGCTGGGGGATGACCTGGCCCACACCCAGGCTACGCTGGCGGCGCTGGCCCGGCACCCCAATGTAGCGGCGGCGCTTATCCTGGGCCTTGGCTGCGAGAATAACTCCATCGGCGCCCTTCGTCCCTACCTGGGCGATCTCAGCGGGCGGAGGGTTGCCATGATGGAGTGCCAGGGGGAGGCGGATGAGGAACAGGCGGCCTTAGCCCTCTTGGACGGCTTGACCCGAGAGGCAGCGGGAGACCGCCGGGTCGCGCTAGGAGCGGACCGGTTGGTGATCGGCCTGAAGTGCGGAGGATCGGACGGATTTTCCGGGATCACGGCCAATCCGCTGGTGGGCATGGTAGCGGAGGCAGTGATATCGGCCGGCGGGACGGCCTTGCTGACCGAAGTACCGGAGATGTTCGGTGCGGAGCAGGAGCTATTGAACCGTTGTGTCAACCGGGCGATTTTTGACCGGGCCGCAGCCATGATACAGGGCTATAAGGATTACTTTGTCCGCCATGGACAACCGGTATATGAGAACCCATCGCCGGGAAATCGGGAGGGCGGCATTACGACGCTGGAGGAAAAGTCCCTGGGTTGTACCCAAAAAGGCGGCCGGGCGCCGGTGTCCCAGGTGATTCATATGGGGGAGACGGCTCAAGGACCTGGGTTGGCATTGGTCGATGGGCCGGGCAACGATCTGTGCGCCGTTACCACTTTGGCCTGTGCCGGCGCGCAGCTTGTGCTTTTTACTACGGGCCGGGGGACGCCGCTGTGTGGACCCACGCCTACGCTAAAGATCGCGACGCACAGCGAACTGGCCCGGTCCAAACCTGCATGGATCGATTTTGATGCCGGTGTCCTGTTGGAAGGGGCGGATGGGGTACAGACGCGGGACGCGCTGCTGGACCTGATCCGCTGCACGGCGAACGGAACGCCCACCCAAGGTGAACAACGCCAATATCGGGAAATTGCCATATTTAAAGACGGCGTAACACTATGAGCCCCTTTCCAAAGCAAGAAAAAAAGCCCCCGAAGGGGCACGGTATGTCATCCACGGGCACGGGTATATTGGCTGGGCGTTACGCCATAGTAGCGCTTAAAGGCCCGGTAGAAGGTGCGCACGCACTCGAACCCAACCTGAAGGGCAATGTCCATAACCGGCTGCTTGGTTTCCAAAAGCAGCTGTGAAGCGTGCTGGCACCGAAGGGAATTGACGTAATCGGCCAGTGTGCAACCGAGCTGTTCATTAAACAGATGGGAAAACCGGCTCTTGCTATAGCCGAAATGACGGGCTAACTGCTGCATGGAGATATCGCCGGTATAGTGCTGCTGCAGATAGATGAGGATATCCTTGATGAGCCCGGTGTTTTCACTGCCGCGAGCCTCGATGAGACCTACGCGGTCGATCAAAAGGCCCAGCAGCAGATAGGAAAATCCTTTGCGCGTGGCTTCGCAGCTGTCTTCCCAGTTTTCATGCATCATCGTCAGCAGCCGGCGCATCTCGCCGTCTATGTCTTTATATACATGGCGGGCAAAAGCATGCTGGGCTAACTTGCGCTGCAAGGTGGGCACAAAGGGCAACGGAATGATGACGATAATGGTTTCCGCGTCCCGTTCGGTGGAATAGCTGTGAATGGTATAGCTGGAGTTGAGCAGCAGCTGCCCTTCGGTCAGCTCGATCATCTGACCGTCTACCGTAGCGCTTAAGCAGCCGCTCAGGGTATAGACCAGCTCGATTGAGCTGTGAAAGTGGGGCGCGCAGAAGTCGTTCTGCTTGCGCCAGCAGGTTGTGGTTAGCATATCGTCCCGCTGGTGCTCGTACATCTGCAGCATAGCATGCCCCCCTTTAGCGCGTTTTGTCATTGATTCGCACTGCTTTGACACGACTATTATAGCAGGTTCGCGTTAAGATAAATATGGTATAATTGTCCTATATATAGGGTGCTTGATTCATTGCATCAGACGAATTCCCCCTTTGAAGGGGATGAAATTTGCCCTAATGGCAGCGCGAATTGTCATGGGCTAAAATGAAAATAAGGAGAACAAAAATGGCAAAGGTTGGAGACGAGGTTCTGAACCAGTTCCAGAAAGCTTCGGACGACACCATGACGGTGGTAGATCCGGAACGGATCCTGAAAATCGGCATCATTGGTACCGGCTGGATTGCCGAGAGCCATATTGAGAGCTACCTGCGCATGCCCGACGTGCAGATTGTGGCGGCGGCCGACCTGATCGAGGGCAAGGCCGAGACCTTCATGGAGCGCTACGGCGTGGAGGGCGTACATTTTTATCCGGATCATAAAAGCATGCTGGACAATGAAACGTTGGATGCCGTCAGCATCTGCACCTATAACATGACCCATGCCCAGTGCGCGATTGAGGCATTGAATCATGGCGTGCATGTGCTGCTGGAGAAGCCCATGTGCGTAACCACTGAGGAAGCGGTAGAGATCATGCGGGCCGAGCGGGCCAGCGGTAAGATCCTGTCCATTGGCTTCCAGCCCCGCCTGGATGAAAACATGAAGATGGTCAAGAAGATTGTCGACTCCGGCGCGCTGGGTGAAATCTACTACATCCAGACCGGCGGCGGCCGCCGCCGCGGCATTCCCAACAGCACCTTTATTGAGAAGCGCACGGCGGGCATCGGCGCGCTGGGCGACATCGGCTGCTATTCGCTGGATATGGTGCTCAACGCTATTGGGTATCCCAAGCCGCTGACCGTAACGGGATATACCTCCAACTTCTTTGGTACCAGCACCGATTACCAAAAGCCGGAAGATGCAGCCCGCTTTGATGTGGACGACTTTGCCGCGGCCTTTATTCGCTTGGAAGGCGGTATTATCCTCGATTTCCGCATTGCCTGGGCCATGCATCTGGACACGCCCGGAGATACCATCATTATGGGCAAGAAGGGATCGCTGCGCATCCCCTCTACCGAGTGCTGGAACGGCTCTGTAGGCGGCCCCATGACCATCTATCATGACGTGGCCGGCCAGATGGTAGAGACGGTGATCCCCGTTATCGAGAATCACGGCCCCGGGCTCTTTGATAAGAAGATTCGTTCGTTCCTGGATGCGGTGAAGACAGGGGGCGCGGCGCCCGTGCCCACCAGCCAAATTCTGTATAACCAGGCTATCATCGATTCGATTGCGAAGTCGGCTGCCTGCGGACACGAGGTCGAGGTTGAAATCCCTGAAATCTAATCGGATGGGCGGGGCGTCCCGCCGGAACCACCATGTATAAGAGGAGGATATCATGAAAATCGGCGTAAGTTCCTATTCTTTTAACCGCCTGATGACCGAAGGCAAGGTCAGCTTGATGGAGCTGCCGGCCATCGCTGCCCGAATGGGCTACGAAGCCATTGAGCTTCTGAACAATTATCTGCCCGATAGCCGCGAGGTAACGGAGGAAACCTTTGCCAAGGCCGCTGAATTCAAGGCGGCTTGCGAGGCTGCCGGCATTGCCGTGGCTGCCTACCTTTGCAGCTCCAACTTCCTGGGAGAAGGCGGCCCGGAAGCGGAAGCTGAGTACCTCATCCGCAACGCGGACGTGGCGGCGGCTGTGGGCGCGCCCATCATGCGCTTTGACGCATGCTGGGGCGTGGATAAGGAAAAGAACCTGGTGACCTTTGAGCGTGTGGCTGAATATATTGCGCCCAGCATCCGCAAAGTGGCGGAGTATGCCCAGGGCAAGGGTGTCAAAACCTGCACGGAGAACCATGGATTTTTCTTCCAGGATTCCAACCGCGTGCTGCACCTGATCAGCACGGTGAACCACAAGAACTTCGGCGCGCTGACCGATATGGGCAATTTCCTTTGTGCCGACGAGGATCCGGTGCACGGGGTATCCAACCTGTCTACCGTGGCGGTTCATGCCCATGCCAAGGATTTCATCGTCAAAAAAGGCGGCGAGTTCTTCCCGACCGGCCAGGGATTTTTGACCACCCGCGGCGGCAACGGCATCCGCGGTACCATCGTAGGCCATGGCCAGGTGCCGGTGCGTCAGTGCCTGCAGGTGCTCAAGAATGCCGGTTTTGACGGCACGGTCGTCGTAGAGTTTGAGGGCGTAGAAGATCCCATGACCGCTGTGGAATGGGCCTGTGCCAACCTAAAGGAGATCGTCGCTTCGCTGCGCTGACAGCGGGCAGAGCGAGGCGGAAAGCCGGGAGCCGCATAAGCGCGGTTCCCGGCTTTTTTGCTCTTGACAAGGGCAGGGGACTGTGATATCCTCTCTACCTGAATCGAAACGCGGTTCTTTGCCGCCGGGTAAAGAATGCAGGCGCCAGGCTACCTGTCGTTAGGCCATGGAAGACAGGGAGCGCTGGCGCTTTCTTTTTGGAAAGGAGAGGCAGATCTCAATGCAACAATCGCTACGCGACTTTCTACGGTATGTTTCGCTCAACGTGATGGGGATGCTGGGGTTATCATGCTACATTTTAGCGGATACTTTTTTCGTGGCCAGGGGGCTGGGCAGCCAGGGGTTAGCCGCCCTGAATCTTGCCATCCCGGTTTATAGCTTGATTCATGGATGCGGGCTCATGCTGGGCATGGGCGGAGCCACGCGCTATACGATCCTGCGGCATCAGGGGAGAGAGCGGGAAGGCGACGCGGTATTTACCCACACGCTGGTGCTTGCATTTGCCCTTATGCTAGCCTTTTTGGCGCTGGGCATTGGGGCGGCCGATCCCATTGCACGCTGGCTGGGTGCAGATGAGACGGTACTGGATATGAGCCGGACCTATCTTCAGGTGCTGCTGCTATTTTCACCAGCCTTCCTGCTTAACGACGTGCTGCTTTGCTTTGTACGCAACGATGGTGCGCCGCAGTTGTCGATGGTGGCCATGATTGTAGGCAGTCTTTCCAATGTGGCGCTGGACTATATTTTTATCTTCCCAATGCAAATGGGGATTTTTGGCGCTGTGCTGGCTACGGGACTTGCGCCGATCATCAGCCTTGCCGTGCTTTCCCCCTTCTTCTTTCAGCATAAGCACAGCTTCCGGCCGGTGCGGTGCAGGGCCTCTGCCGCCATGGCGGCGGCCATTGTAGGCTGCGGCCTGCCTTCGTGGGTTACGGAGGTATCCTCCGGCGTGGTGATGATTCTCTTTAACGCCATTATCTTGCGCCTGCAGGGCAATATAGGCGTAGCGGCTTATGGTGTGGTAGCTAACCTATCGCTGGTGGTCATCGCCATCTACACAGGCATCGCCCAGGGGATGCAGCCGCTGGTGAGCCGCAGCTTTGGACAGGGAAGGCCGGATGAGGTGTGCAGGCTGATGCGCTACGGCATGACGATGACACTGGGGATCTCGGCGGCGCTCTACATATTGATTGCTACGGGAGCCGGATCGATCGCAGCTGCCTTTAACGGCGAGGGAAACCCCGCTTTACAAGCGATGGCGGAGGCTGGGATGCGCCTGTATTTCCTGGGAGGCCCCTTTGCTGGCGTGAATATTCTTTTGTGCGTCTATTTTACCTGCACGGACAGGGCGAGACCAGCTCAGGTCATCGCAATTTTGCGTGGGTTTGCTGTCCTGGCGCCCAGCGCGCTGCTTTTTTCCGGAATTTGGGGTATGACGGGGCTTTGGTTGGCGTTCCCGGCGGCGGAAGCGGCGGTTATGGCGGCGGCCCTTCTATGGTACAGGCGCCGCGGCGCGCACCCCTTGCCTATGGATGTTTCTGCGGGGGTATGATAGAATAGAAAAGACTGGTAAAGGCTGGATACCATAGCCAGCGCAACAAAAGCCCGATAGAAGAGGTGCCGCCCATGATAACGACAGAGGAGATACGGCTCTTGCGGGAGCTGGCCAAGCAGTATGGCGAAATTGCCAACGATGAACGGCAACAGAATGCGATCCAGCGGATGCGGGATACCAACGACCTAAAGCTGGTGCGCCCGCCGGTGCTGATCGACGAAATCCCTTGGCATGAAATGAATGAGGATGGCGAACTTACGCTGCATACGCAGGATCCGGAAGCCCAGCGTATGGAGACGTTCTTTCGCCGGGCCTTGTTCCGCCGCCGGCATTTTGCCTGCGACGCGCTGATGGAGCCTTACTATCCGGTGGGGAAGTCCTTTTCCTCCACGGGAAACGGGCTGGAGACCGATGAACGGCAGATCGCTACCCATGAAGAAAATCATATCGTATCACATGAATATCACGATGTGATCCCTGATGAAGAGGCGCTGGAACGGATGCATATGCCGGTTATCACGGCGGATCCCGAGGCGGATGCACGGAATCTGGAACGCGTGCAGCATATCCTAGGCGATGCGCTGCCGGCCCGCCTGCAGGGCATCGGTGTATACTATGCGCCTTGGGATGTGATTCCTCGTCTGCACGGCGTGGAGCGTTGTTTTACGGATATGATCGAACGCCCGGAATTTATCCATAAGGTCATTGCCAAGTTTACGCAGGAGGGAGAGTCGGTTTATCGGCAGTATGAGGAGCTGGGCTTGCTGGATGCTACCGTCCCATCGCTGCACTGTACGCCCTCCTATGTGACCGGGTGCCCCCAGGATCCGGATCAGCCGCCGCCTCACCGGATGAAGGATCTCTGGTTCCGCTCCATGGCCCAGATGTTCACCTCCGTATCACCTAAGATGCTTTGGGAGTTTGACTTGGCCTATTCACTGCCGCTGATGGAGCGCTTTGCCTATACCTATTATGGCTGCTGTGAAGCGCTGGACAACAAGATACCGATGCTAAAGCGCATATCCAATCTGCGCAAGATTGGTGTCAGCCCGTGGGCCAATGTGGAATCCTGTGCCGAGCAGATCGGCGGCGACTATGTGGTGGCCCGCAAGCCCAACCCGGCCTTGGTGGCGGTAGAAGCGGATCCAACGGTCATTGCCCGCGAGACGGAAGAGACTGTAAAGGCCTGCATCCGGCACGGTTGCCCGGTGGAGTTCGTGCTCAAGGATATCAGCACCGTAAGTTTTAAGCCGCGGAACCTCGTCGTATGGTCGCAGACGGTATCCAAGGTGCTGGATCGCTATTATGATTAGCTGAAAAGAATGAAAAATGCCGGCAGGGGATCCCCTGTCGGCATTTTGTGATAGGGAGAGGGTCAGCCCATAAAGCAGCCGTCCACTGGCAGCACGGTTCCCGTGATGTATGCAGCCTGGGGAGAAGCCAGTAAAAAAATAGCGCCGGCTACATCTTGCGCCGTCCCCAGCCGGCCCAGCGCCGTTTGTTCGGCCAGCGCTTGGCGGTCGTCGTCGGTTAGGTGGGCACACATATCGGTATGGATAACCCCGGGCGCTATGGCGTTTACGCGGACGCCCATCAGCCCGACCTCCTTGGCCAGGGCTTGAGTAAAGCCGATGACAGCCGCCTTGGCAGCAGAATAAGCTACTTCACAGGAAGCGCCCACGCGGCCCCAGATAGAGGATACGTTAATAATGTGCCCTTGACCACGGCGAAGCATATCAGGGAGCAGCGCTTGGGTCAGCATAATGGGCGCAGTGACATGCAGCTGCCAGAGCTCGTCCCAGTCTCTGGCCGTCATGTCGACAAAAAGCTGCTGGCGGGCGATCCCAGCGTTGTTCACCAGGACGTCTACATGCGGGAAAAGCCGACGGCAGTGAGCGGCCAGCGGGGCAATGCTTTCACGTTGGGATAGGTCGCAGCCATAGCCGAAGGCCTGGCCGGGATAGCGCGCTTCAAGCTCCTCCACCGCTTCGGGATGGCGGCAATACAGCGCAAGCACCCGGTCGCCCGCTGCAAGAAAGGCTTCGGCAGTTGCAAGGCCGATCCCCCGGGAAGCGCCGGTTATCACAATTGTCCGATCCATGATATGATCATCCTTTAAACAGATTTGCCGATATCTTGCCATATCTTTACAAAATGCTGCAAAGCTTGTCCTGGGCAGATATGGTATAATACTGCTATCATATCACAAAGTACGAGGAGCGGCATATGGCAAAGAAACCATCGATGATAAAAAAGTGGCTGCCTTACATCTTGGGCATGGCGGCGCTGATCCTGGTGATCGGGACCCTTTGGCGCCCGCAACCCGCTGCAGGCCCGGGCTCTGATCAGGGGACAGGCGATGGTAAAGCGTTCTCCGTGCTGATCGATGCGGGCCACGGGGGTTTTGATGCGGGCGCTACCGGCGTATCCGGCGTGTCAGAGCAGTTGCTGAATCTACAGGTCGCTCAGCAGCTCCAGCAGGTGCTGCAGGATCGGGGAATTGAGTGCTTTATGACGCGCACCGATGAGAGCGCCCTAGGGCAGAGCAAGGATGAGGACATGAAGAACCGGGCGCAGATGATCTATCAAAGCCCAGCTACAGTTATGGTTAGTATCCATATGAATTCTTTTCCCCAGGACAGCACGGTTTCCGGCCCCCAGGTTTTCTATCAGGAGGGCTCCCAAGAGGGAGAAAAGCTGGCGAAGGCCATTCAGGGCTGCCTGAACGAGCTTGGCGGCAGCCGTCAGGCTTCAGCCAACGACCTGATGGTACTGCGTTCCGGCAATGCGCCGGCCGTGCTGGTGGAATGCGGCTTTATCACCAACCCTGACGAGGAGGCCAAGCTACGGGACCGCAACTATCAGAAAAAGCTGGCGGAAGCCATTGCCGATGGGCTGGAGGCATACTGCCGCTGAGGCTGCGGCCGAAGCGGTGAAAAGAAAGGAGCGCTCATGATCTATGTGACCGGCGACATTCATGGCGAGGTGGACATCCACCGGCTAAGCAGCCGGCAGTTCCCTGCGCAGCGGGATATGGATAAAGACGATTACGTTGTGATCTGCGGTGACTTTGGCTGCGTATGGGCGGGCGACCAAACGGATCAGTATTGGCTGAACTGGTTGGAAGCTAAATCTTTTACTACGCTGTTTGTGGATGGCAATCACGAGAATTTCCCGCTGTTGGAGGCTTATCCTCAGAAAAGCTGGCAAGGCGGCCGCGTCCATATGCTGCGGCCTTCCGTGTTGCATCTGATGCGGGGGCATGTTTTTAGCCTTCAGGGCCTGCGTTTTTTCACGATGGGCGGCGCCTCTTCCCACGACCGGGCCTACAGGGTGGAGGGGAAAAGCTGGTGGCCCGAGGAACTGCCCAGCGACGAAGAAATGGCCCGGGCGCTGGGCAACCTGGAGCGCGCCGGTTGGCAAGTGGATTATGTCATGACCCATTGCGCTCCGGATCTTGTCCAGCATGTGATTGATCCTAGCTTTGCCTCGGACCGGCTGACCAATTTCCTGCGCTATGTGGATGAACGCTTGCGCTTTCGTCATTGGTATTTCGGGCATTATCATGTGGACCGGCGGATTGACCGGCGCCATACGGCGCTGTACGATTGGATTCTGCCGCTGACGGAGGAAAATGAGGATGCGGATATCGCTGAATGAGGCAGACAGAGCACGATTTCAGCGCCTTGTGGCGACACAGCGGCAAAACGCAGCCATACTCGATTTTTACAGCCGGTATTTGAACTGTTGCCCCCGTGCAGTGAAGGCGAACGAGGTGCGGCAATTGACGGTGGAATGCGGCGTGGATGACCAGACGGCCTACCTGACCCTGTTTGCGGCCCTATGCGGCCTGGATATAGCGGGAAATCCGGATCACCGGCATCTGGCGGAACGGTACCTGCGCCCCTCAATACGGCGGCTGACAGCCGATCGGTACCGCAACGACCCGTATTTAAATGAGATTCAATTTCCAAACCGAACGCGCGGGCGCTGGGGGCTGCGCCTTCAGCGTTACGAACCCTATGAGGCCTTTGTTCGGGATGATCTTATTGTCAAGCCGGATTTTACGGAAATCCCTCTTCTGGGATTTTTTTCGGAGACATATGCCTATCCGGCTGTGTTAGAGGCAGGGCGGGAATGGATGACAGTGACGCCCAATGAGATCGAAACCATGCGCGGGCCGCTGGCTGACGCTAAGGGACGGGTATGCGCCTTTGGCCTTGGCCTGGGATACTTTGCCTTGTTGGCCGCGCAAAAGCCGGAAGTTTCTAGGGTGACCGTTGTCGAGCGAGATCCGGACGTCATCGCGCTGTTTCAGGATTATATCCTGCCGCAATTCCCGGATCCCCGTAAGGTGCAGTTGGTGCAGGCTGACGCTCTGGATTTTGCGGGGCGAGGGCTGGCGGATACAGATTACGCCTTTGTGGATCTATGGCATGATGTAGCCGATGGCGTGCCCCTCTACTGCAGCATGAAGAAAGTAGAAGCGCTAAGTCCCCATACGCGTTTTTCCTATTGGATCGAGCGCTCCCTGCTGTCGAATCTGCGCTTTCGGTTGCTGAATCAAATGCAGGATGCCTTGGCGGGAGTGAAGGAGGAAGCGGGGTTCCCGGAGACTGCAGATTGGCGCTTGGAGCGCTATGAGCAGGTGGAGATGGCGCTGCGGGACGAATCGCTACGGCGCATGGCCGCCGGCATAAAGGAGCAGCCCTGGGCGTTTTGAAGCAGACCCTTTTCGATAAACGGGAAAAAGGCGCTTACCTAGTGAATCAGCCCAGTAAAAGCGGGCAGTAAACAAAAGACCCCCTAATGTAGAAAAATAGAACTACATTAGGGGGTCTTAGTATGTCCGGGAAAAAGCGGATGAAAGTATCCGGTGGGGGTCCGGGAAAAAGTGGTGGCACAAATCCGCGCAGGAGAAAGCCAATGTGCTTTGAACCGGAATATGGAATCAGTCGGTGGGCTATTCAGTGCTGGCTGAAGGGACCTGTTCAGCCTAAGACGCGAGGGAACAAATCTGCAAAAACACTGGCAGCGTACAAGGGTGAGAACAAACGGCTAAAGATAGAAAACGAGTTAATGCGGGATTTTCTGCGCTCCATAGGAAGTGAGGCCAAAGGCAAAATGCGCAGTGATTTACAACCATGAACGCATTCAGTTAAAGACTGAAGAGGCGCCGCTTGCGCGACTCCTCTCCGCTTAAAACTTCAAATTCCCTACATAGACGCCTTTTTGTGCTGTCCGCACCATTTGGGCCGGTTCACTAGTCGGGTAAGCGCCTTTTATGATTGAATCGGTCAGTATACGGAAAACGGGCTAAATACGATCGATATCCAGGCTCCAGAACCGGTTTACGCCTTCACAAGCAGTAATTCCCACATGATAAAAGCGGGGAAGCTCTAGGCCCTCTATGGTAAAACCACGGCCGTTAATGGTGGCGGTCAACCGGTCGGCTTCCAGCTCTGCCTCCAAAGTAAGCGGCTGGCCGGCCGGCACATCGAAGCGGTCATACCCCAATTTGCAGGGGATTACCTGGCCGGAGGCAAGGGTAAGCTCCCACACGTTGATCCCGCCCTCAAAGGCGACGATTTCCCAGTGGCGTCCCATTTGCAGACTGTCATCTTCCAGGCGTTTCAGGTCGTCGGTCAACACGATCAACGGCGTGCCATATTCTTCAAAACTGCATCGGGCGGCGATCCGCAGCGAACCGCTAAAGCACTGGCGGGTCAGCATGCTCGTATAGGCATACTCTTGATCTAAGGCTAAGTTGTAGATTGCATGCTCCTCTTGTTCAAAGGGGAAACGATAATGATACTTGGCGGAGGCGGCATAAAAGAAATCCTCTGTCCGCCACTGACCCCGGCCAAAGTCGAACCGGAGCACACCCTGGATGCTTTTTTCCAGTTCGCCGGAGGGAAGAGCCTTATATCCATTGCGCCGGAAAAAGGCTGCGTGTCCATGGGCGCTGCGGACGCTTGCCTGGCAGAATCCAGCCCGCCCGGCTTGCTCCTCAAAAAAGGTGAGAAGGCGGCTCCCGCGGCCCTGCTTGCGGTAATCTTCCATGAGATATGGCCCCAGCACCTCGACGGCGTCCGGATTGGTCCCGGGCAGGCCCAGGCAGATCCCGGCTAGCTGCTCGCCGACGTACAGGCCGCAGACCAGATCCTCGTTATCGCGCCAGAATTGGCCGGACAGCCCGGAAGGAAGTGCAAGATACCGCTCAGCCAGGGCCTGCGCATAGGGCCACTGGCTGGCGGGTATCAGCTCGTATTGATCCATGCGATACCTCCGGATTGCTGGGATAAACGCCGGCTGCGCACATGCTCGCGCCAGCATTCCTTCTATTGTACACCATTTTCATCCAAAGGCCAAGAGGATACCGGTTTGACAAAGCCGATCGGCCATGCTATAGTATTTTTAGAAGAGTTAGTTTATACTAACGAGCGCTTTGCAGTTGCTATTTTTTACGGCATGAAGTTTCAAAAGGCTAACTTTCTTCTTCCTGTGCGACAGCCGGGCAGCTTTTTTCACATCGCTATGAGGGGCATGGCGGCCAGCTAGAGGAAAGCGGATGCGGAAAATTCACGATCGCTGCCAGGATAGCGGGACGGCTGGTTCGCGTTCCACACGCGACAATATATTTTTCCTAAGGGAATGATATGAAAGGAGCATCGGATATGATCAAAATCACAGTGAACGTTGACGGCATGCAATGCGGAATGTGCGAGGCCCATATCAATGATGCGGTGCGCAATGCCTTCCCGGTCAAAAAAGTCGTTTCGTCCCATAGCAAAAAGCGGACCGTGATCTTGGCTAAGCAGGATATTGACGATCAAAAGCTTCGGGACTGCA
This sequence comes from Candidatus Parachristensenella avicola, assembly GCA_904420205.1. GTDB lineage: Bacteria > Bacillota > Clostridia > Christensenellales > UMGS416 > Parachristensenella > Parachristensenella avicola. Next base: position 49,361 of record CAJFUN010000011.1, read on the forward strand.
TCAATGGTACCGGATATATCTTTCGCTCCGCTACCCGAGAACCCTATGAGGAAGGGAGAATGTTTTCGTTCCTGAAAAAATCATAGCAGGCTGGGATGAAAGAAAAGCCCTCGGGCAGCTGCCGAAGCCGCCCGAGGGCTTTTGTATGGAGCAATTAAAGCCGGGATGCCCCCTTTTCTGCAGCACGGAACCGGAGGCGCAGTAGGCCGTAAAGCATAAGATCAGCCGCGGATAGAAGAAGCCCGACAACACACATGATCACGCAGAGAATGAAGATCTGCTGAAGCGGGGGATTGCACAATCGGTATCCGGCAAGGCCGGTATAAATCCGCTCCCCCATCTGCATGCTCCAGCGTTGGCCGGTAGATGCCAAAGCCAGCGCCAGCGCGCCCGCAAAACCAAGAGTCAGCAGCGATACACCTAGCGCTAACAAGCCGTAGAACCGGATTCGCGGCGGCAGGGCTTCGCTTCGCGGCGCGCCGCCTGGTTCGGCCGGATGCTTGCCGCAGAGAATATAGTCGGTAGAGACGTTTAAAATATGGCTCATGGCCGCAAGATAGCGGATGCTGGGATTGGAGCGGCCCGTTTCCCTTAGTTAAAGATATTGTTGGGTATCTCAAGATGTGTCATTCGATTTTGCCGATAAAGCGGTAGAAGATTTCCA